>NZ_JACYUP010000002.1:0-918681 GCF_014841795.1 Sphingomonas sp. CFBP 13733 | reverse complement strand
CTGCGGTGACACCCCTCTAGGGCCCATCCCTAATCCCGTCAAACGCAAATTTCACTTTTATGGCAATTTTTCGCTGCGCAACCGCTGCAAGGCTTGTGGAACGCCCTACCCCCGCTTCCTGCCAGTCTTGATGAGCCGGATCGTGCAACTCCGCGTCCAGATACCGCGCTATAAACCGCTTCGCCCTATTGAAACGCCAAACGAAAAAGCCGGCGCACGCTGATTGCGTACGCCGGCTCTATCTTCCGCTCATCCGACATCGGTCGGACGGGAATTACTTGCGAAGCGTGAGACCGCCACCGAAGCGCTTGTTGAAGCGGGCGACCTGGCCACCGGTGTCGAGCATGGTGCCGCGACCGCCGGTCCACGCCGGATGCGCGAGCGGATCGATTTCGAGCGTCATCACATCGCCTTCCTTACCCCAGGTCGACCGGGTCTGGTACTTGGTACCATCGGTCATCTGGATCGTGATCATGTGATAGTCGGGATGCGTATCGGCCTTCATCGTATGTCTCCGGTATAAACGGCTGGTTCCGACCAGCCTAAAGCACGGCGGGCCCGTACACACAGCGGCGCCGTGATGCAAGCGAGCCCCCCCATTTCGGCAATTACGCCTTAGGCGAATCGGCGATCATCGCGGTGAAATTCGCTTCTGCGACCAGCTGACCGTCAACCAGGGCGCGCCCTGCGAATTTGCAGACGCTTGCGCGCTTCTGCACGAACGTCACGTCGAGCTGAAGCAGAACCCCGGGCTCGACCGGCTTGCGGAACTTCGCACCGTCGATCGCCATGAAATAGACGAGCTTTCCCGAACCTGCGAGACCGAGCGATTCGACCGCCAAGATGCCGGCGGCTTGCGCCATTGCCTCGACGATCAGCACGCCGGGCATGATCGGCCTGCCAGGGAAATGCCCCTGAAAAAACTGCTCGTTCATCGACACCGCCTTGATCGCGCTGATCGATGTGTCGGGGACGAGATCCACGACACGATCAACCAGCAACATCGGATAGCGGTGGGGCAATGCTGCCATCACCCGGCCGATATCGAGCGGTCCGCTCGATCGACCGGGCGCAGCGTCAGCCGCGTCGACGTTCACGTTATCCGTGCTCACCGACGATGTTCTCAGCGGCCCTGCGGCGTCGTGCGCGCAGGCGTCGCGCGGGCGGGTGCCGCTGCGGCAGGTGCGGCTGCCCCACCCTGCTGGCCCTGCTGGTTCGGCTGCCAGCCGGCGGGCGGCGTGATGCCGACGGTCGGGACGAGACGGTCGAGCTCGGCCGTGATCGACGCCGTGATATCGGCAGCCGGCTGTGCGAACAATGCGGCATCCGGACGAAGCAGCAGGGTCACGTTCTTGGCGCGGACAGCATTGCTGACCGCATCGCCGAGCTTCGCCTGGATCTGTTCGATGACATATTGCTGGGCGCGCTGTGCCGGCTGGGTCAGACGAGCCAGTTCCTGGTTTGCCGCGGTCTCGCGTGCCTGGATCGCCTGAGCCTGGCTCTGGAGCGACGCCGCATTCGGGGTCGGCGCGCGCTGTGCGGTCTGGAAGGCGGTCACGAGCGGCTGGAGTTCGCGGGCGATCGCCTGGCGGCGGGTCTCGGCCTGGTCGAGCTGTGCCTTGTAGGTCGTCTCGATCTGGCCACGCGCGGTGGTCCAGGCCTTGGAGCCTGCGATCGCGCCCTGCGGGTCGGCGACCGCGATACCCGAAACCTGGGCCTGCGCCGGTGCGACGATCGCCGCCGGTGCGAGCACGGCTGCGGCGAGAAGAAGCGTCTTGAACGTCGTCATCAGAACTGTGTCCCTACGTTGAAAGTAATAAGCTTGGGGTCATCACCCGGCTGCGTCAGGATCGCCTTGGCGAGATCGATACGCAGCGGGCCGAACGGCGAATTCCAGTTCACGCCGATACCCACCGACAGACGGGGCCGCGGCGAGTTGCCAAGGAACGTCTCCTTGAACGGCGCGATCGCGCTGGTCGCGATGACATTGGCTTCGGCGCCCGAGCAGGCCCCGCCGAGCGTATCGGAATAGCCAGCCTGACACGTCGTCGCCCGCTGCGCCGTTTCGGTGGCACCGGTCGGCGTGTAGGTGTTGAAATAGAGCTGGCGGCCAGCGCTATCGAACAACGGCGTATTGATCGGCAACACGGTGACATTGCCGGCCGCGTCGACCGACGTTGGGAAGACGGCGGTCGGCAATGGCTTGGTGATGCCGAACAGGCTGCCGATCTGCGCGTAGATGGTCGGGCGAAGCCCCAGTTCGCGCGCGCCAGAGCCCAGCGGAATCTCGATTTCGGCACGAGCCAGATAATAAGCCCGGCCGCCAAGCGCGTCGTCGACGATCTGGTTGCGATCGGTCACTACCGTCTGCGTACCATCGGCCGCAGTGACATATTGCTGGCGCAGGACCCGCGGACCGACGCCGCGAATGTCGAAACCACGGAACTGCGGTTCGCCGAGATAGAAGCGGTCGGTGATGCGGACGCGGTCGACACCCTCGCCACGGCTCTTCTCGAGCGAGTGGATATAGCCGCCCTCGGCGATGATCGAGCCGATAAAGCCGCTGCCGAGGTTCCAGAACTTCGATCCTTCGGCGCGCGTACGGATATACTTCACGTCGCCGCCCAGACCGGCAAAGTCCTGGCTGAACGAGAAGCGCTGCCCGGCGGTCGGACGCAAACGGCTGTTCAGCGTATCGTAGATCAGCGAATAGCCGATCGACGACGTCCAGCGATTGCCGAGCGCTTCGCAAAGATAGCGCCCGGCCTTGAGCGGATCGCAGACGCCGTTGGTGAAATAGGACGCCTGGTCGAGGCCGACCTCGTCATAGGACAGGCCGTAGCGGCCCGACAGCGACCAGAATTCGGTCAGCGGCACACCGGCACGGATCTGGAAGCCCGTCGAGACCTGTGAATAGGTCGTTTGGCGGTCGTTCCCGACATAGTTGAACGAATTGTAATCACGCCGGAATATGTCGCCACCGAGCGCGATGTTCTTGTCGAATAGATAGGGCTCGGTGAAGCCAAGCTCGATCGACTTGGAATAGCTCGAATAGTTCACGCCGGCGCGCAGTTCCTGGCCCTTGCCGCGGAAATTGCGCTGCGTGATGTTCGCCTGGATGATGAACCGCTCGAGGCTCGAATAGCCCGCCGACAGCTGCAATTCGCCCGTCGAGCGCTCTTCCAGATTGGTTTCAAGGATGACGCGGTCAGGCGCGGAGCCTGGCGTCTGCTTGATTTCCATCTTGTCCTGGAAATAGCCGAGCGAGTTGATGCGATCCTGCGAGCGCTTCACCTGAAAGCTGTTGAACGCGTCGCCCTCGGCAAGACGGATCTCGCGACGCACGACCTTGTCCTGCGTCTGCGAATTGCCGTTGATCTCGACCCGCTCGACATAGGTGCGCTTGGCTTCGGCGATGTTGAAGTTGATACCCATGGTCAGGGTATCGACGTCCTTCTGGAACTCCGGGTTCACCTCGGTGAACGCATAGCCGAAGAGGCCCGCGGTCTGGCTCAAATTGTCGACCGAATCCTCGACGAGCTTCGCGTTATACCACTCGCCCTTCTTGAGCGGCAGCGTCGAGGCGAGCTTCTTGTTGTCGAAGTCGCGGATCTGGCTGTCGACGGTGACGTCACCGAATTTGTAGCGCTTGCCCTCCTCCACCACGTACGTGATGATGAAGTCCTTCTTGTCCGGCGTCAGCTCGGCGACCGCGGACGTTACGCGGAAATCGGCATAGCCCTCAGTCAGGTAGAACTGGCGCAGCTTCTGCTGGTCGTAGCTCAGGCGATCCTGGTCATAGCTGGTCGCCGAGGACAGAAGGCGGAACAGCCGCGCCTGCTTGGTCGCCATCTGGCCGCGGATCTTGTCGTCCGAGAACACCTCGTTGCCGAGGATGTTGATCTGGCGGACCTTGGACTTCGGCCCTTCGCTGATCTCGAACACGACATCGACGCGGTTCTGGTCGAGATTGACCATCTTGGGATCGACCACCGCGGCGAAGCGGCCCTGGCGGCGATACAACTCGATGATCCGCGCGATGTCCTGACGGACGGCGGTGCGCGTGAAGATCTGGCGCGGCGCGAGCTTGATCTCCTTGGTGATCTTGTCCGCCTTGAGCGCCTTGTTGCCCTCGAGAATCACGCGGTTGATGATCGGATTCTCGCGGATGCGCAGGACGATATTGCCGTCCTCGACCCCGGCGATCGAATAATCCGCAAACAGGTCGCTCGCCTGCAGGTCCTTGAGCGCCTGGTCGAGCGTTTCCGCCGTGTACGGAATGCCGACGCGGAGCTTGGTGTAGCTCAACACGGTCTCGGGCTCGATGCGCTGCGAGCCTTCGACACGCAAAGTCTTGATCAGAGTCTGGGATACAGGCGCCGCTACGGGCGTTGTAGGAACAGATGCAGGGGCAGCCGCCTGTGCACGCGGCGGGCCGGATCGTGCCTGAGCCGCGGGCGCGGCGCCCGCAGGCGCGACCTGTGCCCAGACCGGCACGCCGGACAGCATCGTACCTGCCAGGAGCAGGGCGCCGTTACGCGCCAAAGTGTAACCGTTGATTGCTGTCACCAAACCCACCCCAAGAAACTTGCATACGCAAGGGCGCGCCCGCCCTGCCCTAACCGCGTCAGCCGATCAAGCCGGCCAGATTCTTCCACAACCCGAAATTGCCGAGATCGTTGAAGGTCACGAGAAGCATCAGTGCGAGGATCGCCGCAAGCCCGCCGCGATACGCCCATTCCTGAACGTCGGGACCGACGGGCTTTCGTCGGACTGCCTCTATCGCATAAAATAGCAAATGTCCGCCATCAAGCATCGGCACTGGCAGCAGGTTGATGAACCCCAGATTGATGGACACCAGCGCAATCAGAAAGACATAGGCATCGAGGCCGAGCGACATCTGCTCGCCCGAGACCTTGGCGATACTGAGCGGTCCGCCTAGCTCCTTGACGGAGCGACGGCCCGAAATCACCTGGCCCAGCGTCTCGACCATCATCGAGACGATCTCGCCGGTCCGCTTCACCGCGACGGCCGGTGCTTCGAGCAAGCCGACGCGAACGACGACGGGTTTGCCACCGGCGATCCCGAGCCGGCCGATCCGATATTCATTCCCGAACCGGTCGCGCTGTAGCTCGGTACCGATCACGACATCGCGCGACACCAGTCGTCCATCACGCAGTACATCAATGCTGGTGCGCTCTCCCGCACGGATCCGGGCGTAGCGTGCCATGTCGTCGAAGGTTTCGACCGAACGCCCGCCCAGCGCGGTGACCCGGTCACCCTGTTGCAGACCAGCGAATGCCGCCGCGCTGCCCGGAACGGTCGCCCCGATCACCGGCGGCATCCGGACGTCGCCATAAGCGAGCGCGAATCCCGCGAGGATGACGATTGCGACGACGAAATTGACCACCGGACCTGCGGCAACGACGATTGCGCGCTGCCAAACCGGTTTCGACTGGAATGTCCGCTGACGTTCGTCGGCAGGCAAGGCGAGCCACTCGGCGGAGGGCTGGCTTGCGGGGGTCATGTCCCCGGCGAATTTCACATAACCACCAAGCGGCAGCCAGCCGAATTTCCAGCGGGTGCCACGACGATCGGTAAAGCCGGCGATCTCGCGTCCGAACCCGATCGCAAAGGCGTCGGCCTTGATCCCGAATATCCGTCCAGCAAGATAATGGCCCATCTCGTGAACGAACACGAGCGGTCCGATGACGAGCATAAAGGACAGGATCGTCAGCAGGATACCGGGCGTTTCGATCAAACCACGCAATCCTTCACACGCTCGCTCGCAAGGCGCCGCGCCTCGGCGTCGATGGCCAGAACGGCATCGACGCTATCCGGTGCGGCCGGATCGTAGCGTATCAGCGTATCCTCCACGATTGCGGCAATTTCGAGGAAGCGGATCCGGCGGCTGAGAAAGGCGTCGACCGCCACCTCGTTCGCCGCGTTGAGGATCGCCGGGCGCGCCCCGCCCGCGTCCAGTGCTTCGCGTGCCAGCCGCAATGCGGGAAACCGCACCGGATCGGGCGCCGCGAAATCGAGTCGGCCGATGCCGACGAGATCGAGCGGCGCCATCGGTGTCGCCATCCGGTTGGGCCAGGCCAGGGTATGTGCGATCGGCGTGCGCATGTCGGGCGGGCCGAGCTGTGCCAGAACCGAGCCATCGACATAGTCGACCAGGCTGTGGATCACCGACTGTGCATGGATGACGATCTCGATCCGGTCGGGCGCGATCGGGAACAGCCGGGCCGCCTCGATCAGTTCGAGCCCCTTGTTCATCATCGTCGCCGAGTCGACCGATATCTTGGCGCCCATCGACCAGTTAGGATGCTTGACCGCCTGTTCGAGCGTCACGCCGCGCATCTGATCGGTCGTCCAGTCGCGGAAAGGCCCGCCGCTGCACGTCAGGATAATCCGCCTTATGCCTTCGGGCCGCGCGGCATCAAAGCATTGGAAAATTGCGTTATGCTCGGAATCTGCCGGGAGCAGGGTCGCCCCGGACCGCGCAGCTGCGCGCAAGATGACGTCGCCCGCGGAGACCAGCGGCTCCTTGTTCGCGATGACGACCGTCCCGCCCTGCTCGATGGCCGACAGGACGGGCTTGAGGCCCGCACAGCCGACGATCGCCCCCATCGTCCAGTCGGCGCCCGATGCGGCGGCCTCGGCGATCCCGTCCGCACCGCCACCGGCGCGGACACCCGTTCCCGCCAGCGCCGCCTGCAGATCTGGCAGGCACTGCTCGTCGGCAACCACTGCGAATTCGGCGCGGGTCCGGATCGCGGCCGCGGCGAGCCGCGCGACGTCACAATTTGCGGTCAGCGCGACGACGCGAAAACGATCGGGCTCGCGTTCCACGAGATCGAGCGTCGACGTACCGACCGACCCGGTCGCACCGAGAATCGTGACGCTTTTCATGAGTATAAGCTCGGCAACATGATGAGTAACGCCGCGACCGGGGCGACCGGGACAAGCCCGTCGAGACGGTCCATCACGCCGCCATGACCGGGCAGCGTATTGCCGCTGTCCTTGACGCCTGCGACGCGCTTCAACCAGCTTTCGTACAGGTCCCCCATCTGCGCCAGCGCCGCGAGAAACGGCGTGGCGAGCGCAAGGTGGAACGGCAGCTCATATTCGACGTGAAGGATCGCCGCGACGATGCCCGCGAGCACCACGCCGCCAATCAGGCCCGACCAGGTCTTGTTCGGGCTGATCACGGGTGCAAGCTTGGGTCCGCCGAGTGAGCGTCCGGTGAAGAACGCGCCGATATCGCACGCCCATACCAGCGACAGCGCCCAAAGCGTCAGGAGCACGCCGTCCTCCTGACGCCGGATGATCATCAGCGCGAGCACGGGCAGCCCGCAATAGATAATTCCGAGCGCCAGCGGAGGCTTACGCGTGGTGATGACGACGAAGAACGCCGCCCCCGCGAGCAGGCCCAGCGTGAAGAAGTCGTGCACGACGAGGATCAGCGAGGCCGGCGCCATCAGCGCGAGCGGCACGGACAGCGCGAACTGCGTCATGCGCCTGGTTTTCGCGTCGGCGCCCTGCAGCATCGCCCATTCGGCCATCATGAACAGCGCGGCCACCACGCCCAGCAGCCAGAAGGCGATCCCGCCCAGCGTCAGCGCGATGCTCGCGACGACGATCATGCCGACGCTCGCGATCATCCGGAGCTTGAGGTTGGACGGTGTGCGAAGCGCCTGATCGGGGGCCCGTTCGGGATCGGTAAGCGTCACAGCCCACCGTAGCGGCGTTGCCGCACGCCAAAGGCCGCGACGGCCTCGGCGAGCGCGTCGCCGTCGAAATCGGGCCAGAGCGTGTCGACGAACAGCAGTTCGGCATAGGCCGCCTGCCACAACAGGAAATTCGACAGGCGTTGTTCACCCGAGGTGCGGATCATCAGGTCGAGCGGGGGAAGATCGCGCGTGTCGAGTTCGCCCTCGACCATTGCCGCGTCGATGCTCGCCGGATCGAGCACCCCGTCGCGCGCGCGTTCGGCCAGGCGGCGGGCGGCGAGCACGAGTTCGGCATGGGCGCCGTAGTTGAGTGCGATCGCGAGCAGCGGACCGGTATTGGCCGCGGTCCGCGCGATCGCATCATCGACCATCGCGACCAGATCGGGCGAGAAGGCGTGGTAGTCGCCGATGACGCGCAGACGGACATTCTCGCGGGTCAGCTCGTCGAGATCGCTGCGGATGAAATGCCGCAGCAACCCCATGAGATCGCTGACCTCTTCCGCAGGACGGCGCCAGTTTTCCGACGAGAACGCATAGAGCGTGAGCGCCTCGATCCCCATCGCGCGCGCCGCGCGGGTGACGTTTCGCACCGCATCGACGCCCGCCTTGTGGCCGGCAAAGCGGGGGAGGAAGCGCTTCTTCGCCCACCGCCCATTGCCGTCCATGATGATCGCGACATGGCGCGGCACCGCGCCGCCCCCAGGAACGGCGACTAGCGACGCAGCCTGGGAGGCTCCGGCCGAAGCAGCGCCAAGCGGCCTCACTTGCCCAGGATTTCCTTTTCCTTGGCGCCCGCGGTCGCATCGAGATCGGCGATCGTGCTGTCGGTGAGCTTCTGCACCTCGACTTCGTGACGCTTGCGCTCGTCCTCGCCGAACACGCCCTTCTTCTCATCGACCTTCAGCGAATCCATCCCGTCGCGGCGGACGTTACGGACTGCAATGCGGGCCTTTTCAGCATATTGGCCGGCGAGCTTGGCGAGTTCTTTGCGACGCTCCTCGGTCAGATCGGGAATCGGCAGACGCAGCGTCTGACCGTCGACGATCGGGTTGAGACCCAGCCCAGCGGAACGGATCGCCTTGTCGGTCGGGCCGACATTCGACTTGTCCCAGACCTGCACCGACAGCATCCGCGGCTCGGGTGCCGACACGGTCGCGACCTGGTTGAGCGGCATCGACGAGCCGTAGACCGTGACCATCACCGGATCGAGCAGCGCGGTCGACGCGCGGCCCGTGCGAAGGCCCGCCAGATCATGCTTCAGCGCTTCGACGGCACCCGCCATGCGGCGTTCCAGGTCGCTCTTGTCATACGCTGCCATCTTAACTCTCCTGCTCGTTCTGGACGATCGTCGACACGCCATCACCCGCCAGCACCGCGGCAAGATTGCCGGGTTCGCGGATGTTGAAGACGACGATTGGGATATCATTGTCGCGGCACAGAGCGATCGCGCTCGCGTCCATGACCTTGAGGTCCTCGGACAGCACCGTGCTGTACGAGATCGTCTCGTAGCGCGTTGCGTCCGGGTCCTTTTTCGGATCGGCGCTGTAGACGCCGTCGACCGACGTGCCCTTGAACAGCGCGTCGCACTTCATCTCGGCAGCACGCAGCGCGGCGCCCGAATCGGTGGTGAAATAGGGGCTGCCGACACCGGCGGCGAAGATCACGACGCGGCCCTTTTCGAGGTGCCGTTCGGCGCGACGCCGGATGAAGGGTTCGCAGACGCTCGCCATCGGGATCGCCGACTGGACTCGCGTGTCGATGCCGATCTGCTCGAGCGCGTTCTGTACCGCGAGCGCGTTCATCACGGTCGCGAGCATGCCCATATAATCGGCAGTCGCGCGCTCGAAGCCCTTGGCGGCAGCGGCGAGGCCACGGAAGATGTTGCCACCCCCGACGACGATGCAGATCTCATAGCCCTTGGCGCGGACGTCGGCGATCTCGCCGGCGACACGTGCGGTGACGGTGGGATCGATCGAAAGACCGGCGGGTCCCATCAGGACTTCGCCCGACAGTTTGAGCAAAATGCGTTTGAAGCGCGGAGGCGTCATAAATCTCGAATTGTGATTGGCGGGGCGGCGCGGACCTTAGGCGGCGAGGCCGGGGATGTGAAGCGCTGCGACGTGCCTGTGTGGACTCTGAGCGGTCAGGAGACGGAAAATCGTCGACCGCAGGAGGGCGCGCGAGGGGAAATGCCGTCATTTTCGCGGATATTGAGGGGCTGGCGTCGCGAGCGACACCGACCGCCTAGGGTCTGGATCCCCGCCTGCGCGGGGATGACGGAGTAGCGCACGGCTACTCCGTGATCCTTCTCCCCTCGGGGAGACGGTTGCCCGGCGGGGGACGGGCGAGGGTCTAGACCTCGCCACGCCACTCACCCTTCCCGCGGCCAGGCGACCGCGGGCTCCCTCTCCCCGGAGGGGCGGGGGAGAGTGGGGTTACGCCTGCGGAACGCCCGAGGCGGCAGCGACTTCGGCGGCGAAGTCGGACTGTTCCTTCTCGATGCCTTCGCCAAGCTGGAAGCGGACATAGTCCACCAGCTTGATCTCGGCGCCCGCGTCCTTGCCGGCCTTGGCGACGACGTCGGAGATCTTGGTCTTGCCGTCCATCACGAACAGCTGGCTGACCAGAGCATGCTCCTTGCGGTACTTGGCGATGCCGCCTTCGACCATCTTTGCAATGATATCGGCAGGCTTGCCCGATTCGGCGGCCTTCTCGGTCGCGATCGCGCGCTCACGCTCGATCTCGGCTTCGTCGAGATCAGCCTCGTTCAGCGCCTTCGGGAACGCCGCTGCGATGTGCATCGCGAGCTGCTTGCCGAGCGTCTGGAGCACTTCGTCAGACGCCTCCGACTCGAGCGCGACGAGCACGCCGATCTTGCCGAGGCCCGGCGATGCCGCATTGTGGATGTACGGAACGACCGCACCCTTGCTGACTTCGAGCGTGCGCGAACGGCGCAGCGACTGGTTCTCGCCGATCGTCGCGACGTTGTTCGTCAGGACTTCTTCAACGGTCTTGCCCGATGGCATCGCCTGCGTCTTGAGCGAGTCGATGTCGCCGCCGGTGGCGAGCGCGATCTGCGTCACGTCACGGACAAACGACTGGAACTGATCGTTCTTTGCGACGAAGTCGGTTTCCGAGTTGACCTCGACCGCAGCACCCTTGGTGCCCGAAACGGCGACGCCGACCAGACCCTCGGCCGCGGTGCGGCTGGACTTCTTGGCGGCGGCGGCGAGACCCTTGGTCCGCAGCCAGTCCATCGCCTGCTCCATGTCGCCGGCGTTCTCGCTGAGCGCCTTCTTGCAGTCCATCATGCCCGCGCCGCTCTTTTCGCGCAGATCCTTGACCATTGCTGCCGTGATATCAGCCATGTCCGTAAATCCTCTTTAGTCTGAATGTAGTTGCGGGCGAGGTAAGGCCAGATGCCCTACCCCGCCCGCATGACGGTTCGGCGACGACGCTTATGCGTCGATCTGGCGCTCACCCTCGGCCGCGAACTCTGCGGCGGTCTCGGCATTCGCCGCAACCTGCGTCGTGTCGGCGGTCGGCTCGACGGTCGGCTCGGCGATCGCCTCTTCCTTCGGCGGCTCGACCATCGCACCGATGTCGGCACCGGTCCGGCGCTGCTGCTCCTGGCCTCCACGAGTCGCTGCAATTGCAATGGCTTCGCAGTAGAGGCGGATGGCGCGGGCGGCGTCGTCGTTCGCGGGCACCGGGAAGGCGATGCCGTCCGGCGAGACGTTCGAATCGAGGATCGCGACGACGGGAATACCCAGCGTGTTGGCTTCCTTGATCGCCAGCTCTTCCTTGTTCGCGTCGATCACGAACATCACGTCGGGAATGCCGCCCATGTCGCGGATGCCGCCGAGCGAAAGCTCGAGCTTGTCCTTCTCGCGGGTGAGCTGGAGCACTTCCTTCTTGGTCAGGCCGACAGTGTCACCCGACAGCATTTCCTCGAGCGTCTTCAGACGCTTGATCGAACCCGAGATGGTCTTCCAGTTGGTGAGCATGCCGCCCAGCCAGCGATGGTTGACGAAGTGCTGGCCTGCGCGACGTGCGGCGTCGGCGACGGGCTCCTGCGCCTGGCGCTTGGTGCCCACGAACAGGACCTTGCCACCGCCGGCGACGGCCGACGAGACGAATTCGAGCGCGCGCGCGAAGAGCGGCACGGTCTGCGAGAGGTCGAGGATGTGGACGCCGTTGCGGTCACCGAAGATGTAAGGCTTCATCTTGGGGTTCCAGCGATGCGTCTGGTGACCAAAATGTGCGCCCGTTTCAATGAGCTGCTGCATCGAGACGACTGGTGCCGCCATAGGATATGTCCTTCCGGTTGTGCCTCTGGGAAGCGGATGACGTGCCGGCCGAATGACCGAAACGCACCGGGCTATGATGCCTCCCATGCGGGGTTAGAGGCGCGGCCCTTAGCCGGGGATCGCGCCAAATGCAACGGCTTACCGCCGACTTGACAAAAGAACGCAATAAGAACATAACGGGGTCAGAACAGAACAGAGCTTCGACTCGGCGCAGAATCACCCCGGAACGGCGGTGATCCAAATGCGACGAACGGAACGATGTTTTCGACCGGGTGTTGCGAACCTTAACACAATGTTCGCATTTGCAGGGAAGGCGAGCGGGAAGATGAGCGGGATGATGATAGTGAGCTTCATGGTGTTCTCGGGGTCGTTCGCAGTCGCGACCGCGGTGATCCTGACGTCGATCGCACCGCAATGGTCGCGCATCGTCAGCCTGGCATCGGGCAATGTCGAGCCGGCCTTCGCCCCGCTGCAGACGCTCGCGCGCGCCGAGCGCCGGATCGCGGTCCGCCGCTGGTCTTCGACCGGCATGCCGCAGCCGTCGCAGCGCTGGAATGCTGCCGCCTGAACTTTGGCGGTTTGACCTGGGCGCCTGATCGACAGGCGCCTTGCTGATCCACGGGCGTGGCCGGCTAGCGGATTACACGGGGTCCGCCTGGGGATCGAACGCCCCGGGTCAGCAGTCCCGGGGCTTGATCGGCCGGATCAAAGACCCGGCTTGGCGGACGTCTCGCCGCTACGGACGCCGGCGCGCTGGCGGCGGACCTTGGCATAGCTGGCGATGCTGAACGGCATCGAGACGATATAGAGAAGGCAGATGACGCTGAGCGTGTGCCAGGGAGCGCTGACGAGCGCGGCACCGAGCAGGACGACGAGCGCGATCGCCTCGAACCGGACGTTGCGACGCAGCTTGAGCGAACTCCACGACCAGGTCGCGATGCTCGACACCATCAGCAGCGCGACGAATGCGATCCAGGGTGCGACGATATAGGGCGAGGCGAAGAACGGTTCGTCGGTCCAGAACCAGAAGAACATCGGCATCAGCGCGAGCCCTGCGCCGGCGGGCGCGGGCACACCGGTCAGGAAGCCCGCGGATTTGTGCGGCTGATGGCTCTCGTCGATCTTGGCGTTGAAGCGTGCGAGGCGGAGCGCGCAGAACACGGCGAAGATCAGCGCGCAGATCCAGCCCATCCGCGGCAGCGCAGCGAGCGACCAAAGATAGACGATCAGTGCAGGCGCGACCCCGAAGGAGATCGCATCGGACAGCGAATCGAGTTCCGCGCCGAACCGGCTCTCGCCGTGGAGCATGCGTGCGATCCGGCCGTCGAGCCCGTCGAGCACGCCGGCGACCATGATCATCGCGACCGCGCTTTCCCATTGGCCGCCGATCGCGAACCGGACGCCGCTGAGACCCGAGCAGAGGGCGAGCGCGGTGACCGCATTGGGTGCGACCGCGCGGAGCGGCAGACCGCGACGCGGCCGGCGCGCCCGCATCGCGCGGCCCGCCGCCTGCGACTCGTCCGCACGGTTGGCGGACCCGTAAGACGTCCCGTCCCGATCGTTCACCGGACCATCATTCAAAGGACCATCATGCTCTGGTCGATCATTCGAAGGACCATCGATCGCAGGACCATCGATCGCAGGACCATCGATCACTGGGCAATGCCGCCGACGGGCACGCCGCCGACCCGGCCGAGCACGGTTTCGCCGGCGATGCTGCGCTGGCCGAGACAGACCTGGGGGACGACATGATCGGGAAGATAGACGTCGACGCGGCTGCCGAATCGGATGAGCCCGATCCGCTGGCCGACCGCGACCATGTCGCCCGCCTTGACGAAGCCCAGGATGCGCCGCGCGACGAGCCCGGCGATCTGGGTGAAGCCGATCCGCATACCGTTGCGATCCTCGACCACGAAATGCTGGCGCTCATTCTCCTCGGACGCCTTGTCGAGATCGGCGTTAAGGAACTTGCCCGAGATATAGACGACCTGGCGGATCGTGCCCGCGATCGGCGTGCGGTTGATGTGCACGTCGAACACCGACATGAAGATCGACACGCGCACCAGCGGTGCGTCGCCGAGACCATTCTCGCCGGCGAGTTCGCGCGGGATGGGGACGCGCTGGATCATCGTGATCAGCCCGTCGGCGGGGGCGACGATCAGCCCCTCGCCCTGCGGCGTGGTGCGGACGGGGTCGCGGAAGAAGGTCGCGACCCAGATCACGACGCCGACCATCGGCCAGAACAGCACATGGCTGAGCATCGTCAGCAACAATGTGATGCCGGTCGCGATGGCGACGTATTTATAGCCTTCCGGATGGACTGCGGGAAATCGCCATTTGACCGTGGAGGTCGTGACGGGCGGCTTGTCGAGCGATGCCATAGCGTGCGGGTCTATCCGTGCCGGACGCGCGATACAACGATGAACAGCCTTTTCCCGACAGCACCGGGGGTTGCGCGAGGTTGCTCAAGGTTGCTTCGCGCGACATTCGGCAGTCGATCGGGGCGCGCCCGACGGTTGATCGGCGGGGCCGGCTCCCCTAGACGCTCCCCCAACCCCCTCCCCCGAAGGACGATATATGGCGAAGATCAAGGTTAAGAATCCGATCGTGGAGATCGACGGCGACGAGATGACCCGGATCATCTGGGAATGGATCCGCGAGCGCCTAATCAAGCCGTATCTCGACATCCAGCTCGATTATTACGATCTCGGCGTCGAGCATCGCGACGCGACCGACGACCAGGTGACGATCGACAGCGCGCTCGCCACGCAGAAGCACGGCGTCGCGGTCAAGTGCGCGACGATCACGCCCGACGAGCAGCGCGTGACCGAATTCGGCCTGAAGAAGATGTGGAAGTCGCCGAACGGCACGATCCGCAACATCCTGGGCGGGACGATCTTCCGCGAGCCGATCGTGATCAAGAACGTCCCCCGCCTGATCCCGGGCTGGACCCACCCGATCGTCGTCGGCCGCCATGCGTTCGGCGACCAGTATCGCGCGACCGATTTCCTCGTCCCCGGCCCCGGCAAGCTGCGCCTGGTGTTCGAAGGCGATGACGGCGCGACGATCGACCGCGAAGTGTTCCAGTTCCCGTCGGCGGGCGTCGCGATGGCGATGTACAATCTCGACGACTCGATCCGCGATTTCGCACGCGCCTCGATGCATTACGGGCTGAACCTGAAATGGCCGGTGTACCTGTCGACCAAGAACACGATCCTGAAGGCCTATGACGGCCGCTTCAAGGACCTCTTCGCCGAGGTTTTCGAGAGCGAATTCAAGGACAAGTTCAAGGAAGCGGGCATCGTCTACGAGCATCGCCTGATCGACGACATGGTCGCATCGGCGCTGAAGTGGAACGGCGAGTTCGTGTGGGCGTGCAAGAACTATGACGGCGACGTCCAGTCGGACCAGGTCGCGCAGGGCTTCGGCTCGCTGGGCCTGATGACCTCGATCCTGCTGACCCCGGACGGCAAGACCGTCGAGGCCGAAGCCGCGCACGGCACGGTCACGCGTCACTTCCGCATGCACGAGCAGGGCAAGGCGACCTCGACCAACCCGATCGCGTCGATCTTCGCCTGGACCGGTGGTCTCAAGTATCGCGGCAAGTTCGACGACACGCCGGACGTGACGAAGTTCGCCGAGACGCTCGAGCGTGTCTGCGTCCAGACGGTCGAGAACGGCCACATGACCAAGGATCTCGCGATCCTGATCGGGCCGGACCAGCCCTGGATGACGACCGAGCAGTTCTTCGAGCAGGTCCGCTCGAACCTCGAAGCCGAAATGGCCAACTGGGCGTGACGGACGGCCCCTCCCGGAAACGGGAGGGGCCTTTTTTTTGGGTGCGGGTTGGGGTGTCAGCCTTCCGTGACGCCGCGCGCTCGCGGCTCTGCGAGGCTCGGCCGGCCCGGCGTCCAGGGCCCTCCCGGCTCTCCGACTCCCCTGCTTTAGCTTTCCGGTCCTGGCCCTCTCCGCCGTCATTCTGACGAACGTCAGGACCTAGGGTTACGGGCGGCGCGCTGCTTGGCTCTGGATCCTGACTTTCGTCAGGATGACGGGTTGGGGGATGAGGCGTGGGTGGTTGCCGAGTAGCGGGGCTTGGCTTTGCGCAGCTTCGGTTTGCGCTGGTCAATCGCTGCCTGCTCGGCGCCGCGCCCCCACCCCGCCCCGCCCCGCCCCGCCCCGCGTCCCGCCCTGGGCCCCGCCGCCGCCGTCATCCTGATGAACGTCAGGACCCAGGGTTACGGGCGGCGCGCTGCTTGGCTCTGGATCCTGACTTTCGTCAGGATGACGAGTGGTGGTGGTGTGGATGTTCCATACCTGGCATTGCTCGGCTGGGCCCGCCTCGACCTAACCCAGCCCGGCTCGCCCCGCCCCCCGCGCCCGCCGCACTCAGGAGCACGAACCGCGCGGGCGGTGGGGCGGTATTATTCCCTGACGAATCGGGGAGGCGTCGCCTAAGGTCGGGGGATGGCATTACGGCTCGACAATCAGGGTTTCAGCGACACACTCGTCATTCTCGGGGCGGCGGGGCTGGTGATCCCGGCGTTTGCGCGGTTCAGGGTCAGTCCGGTGATCGGGTTCATCCTGGTCGGGCTGCTGGTCGGGCCGGCGGGGCTGGGTTCGCTCACCGGGGCGGTGCCTTGGCTCTATTACCTGACGATCTCCAACCCCGAGGCGATCGAGCCGTTCGCCGAGTTCGGGATCATCCTGCTGCTGTTCTCGATCGGGCTCGAGCTGTCATTCCGACGGCTCTGGTCGATGAAGCGGCTGGTGTTCGGGACCGGGGCTGCCGAGCTGATCGGGTCGGCGATGATCATCGCGGTCGCGCTGCATTTCATCGGGCAAGGCTGGGCAGGCGCGATCGGCCTGGGCTTTGCGCTGGCACTGTCGTCGACCGCGCTGGTGCTGCCGCTGGTCGGGACGACCGGCGCAGTCGGGCGCGGGGCGTTTGCGATGCTGTTGTTCGAGGATCTGGCGCTGGTGCCGCTGATCTTCGTGCTGGGGGCGCTCGCCCCGACCGCGACCGCGGACGGGTGGAGCAACCTGGCAGGCGTGGCGCTGCGCGGCGCTGCCACGGTGGTGGCGATGTATGTCGGCGGGCGGCTGATCCTGCCGCGGCTGTTCGGGCAGGCAGCGCGGACCAAGAGCCCCGAACTGTTCCTGGCGGCGTCGCTGCTGGTGGTGATCGTGGCGAGCGTGGCGACGACCGCGGCGGGGCTGTCGCCGATCGTCGGCGCGCTGCTCGCCGGGCTGCTGATCGCGGAAACCGAATATCACAGCGAGGTCGAGGTGATCACCGCGCCGTTCAAGGGGCTGGCGCTGGGCGTGTTCCTGATCACGGTGGGGATGAGCCTGGACCTGCGGCTGATCGCGCAGAACTGGCCGTCGCTGCTGCTCGCGGTGACGGGGGTGGTGGCGACCAAGGCGGTCGTGACGTTCCTGTTCCTGCGCGTCGCCAATTCGCGGCGCGGGGTGGCGGCGGAGACCGGGCTGCTGATGGGCAGCCCGTCCGAGACGACGCTGATCGTGCTGGCGACCGCGGCGCAGGCGCAGCTGATCCTGCCGTCGACCGCGAGCTTCTGGCAGACGGTGACCGCGATCGGTCTGACGATCACGCCGCTGCTCGCCAAGCTCGGGCGCACCGTGTCGCGTCAGCTCGAGAGCCGGTCGACCGCGGATACGGGCGATATCGAGATCGACGAGGAGGGTCCGGGGACGGTCGTGATCGGCTTCGGCCGGGTCGGACGGATGGTCGCGGACATGCTCGCGGTGCACGGTCAGCGCTATGTCGCGGTCGAGGCGGATATCGATTCGGTCGAGGCCGCGCGGGCGCAGGGGCATCCGGTGCTGTTCGGCGACGTCGCGCGGCCCGAGCTGGTCGACCGGCTGAAACTGGATACCGCCAAGGCGCTGATCCTGACGATGGACGACCCGGTGCTGACGGTGCGGCTGGCGCGGCGGGTGCGGCTGCTGGCGCCCAATTTGCCGATCGTCGCGCGCGCGCGCGACACCGCGCATGCCGCCGAGCTGTACCGCGCAGGCGTGACCGATGCTGTGCCGGAGACGCTGGAGAGCTCGCTGCAGCTGGCGGAGGCGGTGCTGGTCGACCTGGGCGTCGCGATGGGGCCGGTGATCGCGTCGATCCACGAGAAGCGCGACGAACTGCGCCAGGAGATCAAGGCGGCGGCGGACATGCTGGTCGAGCCGCGGGTCCGCAAGGCCAAGCGGACGCCGCGGAAGGTTTAAGGGGGCGTCAGGCGTCGGTGAGGGTGAAGTCCCTGAACCGTTCGCGCAGTGCGGTCTTCAGGAGTTTGCCCGTCGCGGTGTGGGGCAGTTCGTCGACGAAGACGATCGCGTCGGGGAGCCACCATTTGGCGACGTGCCGGGCCAGGTGATCGCGGATCGCGGTGTCGGTGACGGTGCTGCCGGGCTTGCGGACGACGATCAGCAGCGGCCGCTCGTCCCATTTGGGGTGGTGGATGCCGATCGCCGCAGCCTCCGCGACGCCGGGGCAGCCGATCGCGGCGTTTTCGAGATCGACCGAACTGATCCATTCGCCGCCCGACTTGATGACGTCCTTCGACCGGTCGGTGATCTGCATCGTGCCGTCGGTGTGGAGCATCGCGACGTCGCCGGTGTCGAACCAGCCCTCCGCATCGACCGCGTCGCTGTCCGCGCCGAAATAGCGCTGCACCACCCAGGGGCCGCGGACCTGGAGCGAGCCGGCGATCGAGCCGTCGCGCGGGAGCACCTGCCCCTGATCGTCGACGATGCGCAGTTCGATGCCGAAGGGGACGCTGCCCTGTTTGGTGACGAGATCGAGCTTCTCGTCATGCGTCATCATGTCCCAGTGCGGCGGCGCGAAGCCCGCGGTGCCGATCGGCGAGGTCTCGGTCATGCCCCAGAGATGCTTGACCGACGCGCCCATGGTCATGATCCGGTCGATCATCGCGCGCGGGGCGGCCGCGCCGCCGATCGTGACGAGTTTCAGATGCTCGGGCGCCTCGCCAGTCGCGTCGATATGCCCGAACAGCGCGAGCCAGACGGTCGGCACGCCCGCGGAATGCGTGACGTGCTCCTGGTTCATCAGCCGGCACAGCACGCCCGGATCGTTGATCGCCGAATAGACGACCTTCGCCCCCGACAGCGCGCAGGCGAAGGGCAGCCCCCAGGCGGCGGCGTGGAACATCGGCACGACCGGCAGCACGACCGCGCTGGGGGATAGATCAAACACCCAGGGCGCGACCTCCGCCATCGCGTGGATCAGCGTCGAGCGGTGCGTGTAGAGCACGCCCTTGGGATTGCCGGTGGTGCCGCTGGTATAGCAGAGCATGCACGGATCGCGCTCCGGCCCCTCGACCCAGGCATAGTCGCCATCCTGCTCGTCGAGCAGCGCGCTAAAGCCGTCGGGGCCGAGATCGTCGAAACAGACATAGTGGCGGATGCTCGACCATTGGCCGCGCAGCCGGTCGACGATCGGCTGGAAGGCCTTGTCGTAGAGCATCACGCGGTCTTCGGCGTGGTTGGCGATATAGACGAGCTGTTCGTCAAATAGCCGCGGGTTGATCGTGTGGATCACCCCGCCCATCCCGATCGTGCCATACCAGGCGATCAGGTGGTGTGCGTGGTTCATGGCGAGGGTCGCGACGCGGTCACCCGGACGGACGCCAAGGTTCTCAAGTGCTTGCGCGAGTTTCTTCGCGTCACGTGCGATCCCGGACCAGTCGGTGCGGGTCTCGCGGCCGTCCGCCCAATAGCTGACGATCTCGCGGCGGCCATGTTCGCGTGCGGCATGGTCGATCAGCCGGGGGACGCGAAGCTCGAAGTCCTGCATTCCACCCAGCATTCTCGCTCTCCCAAGCAATTATCCGACGAGAGCCAGCCGCGTTTCCGAGGTCTTGAGCTCCACCTTTGTCACACCGTGCAACGACTCGATGTGCTCTGCAAGCTCGCCGTCGAGCAGGAAATCGCGGCCGAGCAGGATGCTGACCTCGCCGTCGGGAAGCATCGCGCGGACGCGCACCTCGCCGCGCGCGCCGCGGTGATCGGCGAGCAAGGACGCGAGCCCGGCGAAGGCGGCCATGTCCGAGATGGTCACGACGACCTGGAAGCGCGCGATGTTGGCGAGCCCCTCGAACGGCTGGATCCGCTTGATGCTGACGCGCGGCGTGTCCTCGCCGGGCTTGCGGTCGAGCTCGACGGTGATGAGGCCGCAGCCGCCCGCCTTGGCGGCGTCCTCAAGATCCTTCGAGACCTGATCGTCGAAACAGGTCGCCATGAACTGGCCGCTGGCGTCCGAGCATTGCGCCATCATGAATCGCTTGCCGCGGGCGGAGGTGCGATAGCGCGCATCCTCGACCAGCACCGCCATCGTCGCGCCGGCGCGGCTGCCGTCGTCGGGAATGTTGAGCTCCGACAAGGCGGTATAGGCGCGCGCGCCGTGGCTGTTGGCGATGTGGCGGTGGCGGTCGACCGGGTGCGCGGAGAAGTAGAAGCCGAACGCCTCCTTCTCCTGATCCATCCGCTGGCTGAGCGTCCAGCGGACCGACGGCGGCAGCTTGATCGCGTCGCCCGCGGGTTCCGCATCGCCGAACAGACCGCCCTGCCCGCTGGTCTTGGCGGCGTGGGTGCGCGCGGCGATCGCGAGGATCGTCTCGGCGGTGGCGTGGATCCCGGCGCGGTTGGGCTCGAACCCGTCGAACGCGCCCGCGGCGGCGAGCGTCTCGAGCTGGCGCTTGTTGAGCAGGCGCGGGTCGACGCGCTTGGCGAGATCGTCGAGCCCGGCGAACGGGCCGTTCTGGACGCGCTCGACGATGAGCTTCTCCATCGCGCCTTCGCCCACGCTCTTCAGCGCGCCGAGCGCATAGCGGACCGCCAGATTGTTTCCCCGCGAAGGCGGGGACCCAGTCTGGGCACCCGCCTTCGCGGGTGAACAGTCTTCTTCCTCGGTGTCGGGCAGCACCTCGACGTCGAACTCGGCCTGGCTCGCATTGATGCAGGGCGGCAGCGTGGCGATGCCGAGACGGCGCATGTCGTCGGTGAAGATCGCGAGCTTGTCGGTCTGGTGCAGGTCGTAGCACATCGACGCAGCGAAGAATTCGTGCGGGTGATGCGCCTTCAGCCACGCGGTCTGGTAGGCGAGTAGCGCATAGGCGGCGGCGTGGCTCTTGTTGAAGCCATAGCCGGCGAACTTGTCGATCAAGTCGAACAGCTCATTGGCCTTGGCCTTCGGGATGGCGTTCACCTTGGCGCAGCCCTCGACGAAGATCGCGCGCTGCGCGTCCATCTCGGCCTTGATCTTCTTGCCCATCGCGCGGCGCAGCAGATCGGCGCCGCCGAGCGAGAAGCCGGCCAGGATCTGCGCGGCCTGCATGACCTGTTCCTGGTAGACGAAGATCCCGTAGGTCTCCGACAGGATCGATTCGAGCGCGGGGTGCGGATATTCGATCGTCTCGGTGCCGTTCTTGCGGCGGCCGAAGGACGGGATATTGTCCATCGGGCCCGGTCGGTAGAGCGAGACGAGCGCGATGATGTCGCCGAAATTGGACGGGCGGACCGCGGACAGCGTGCGGCGCATGCCCTCCGATTCGAGCTGGAACACGCCGACCGTGTCGCCCTTCTGAAGCAGCGCGTAGACGCCGGCGTCATCCCATTCGAGCGCGTCGAGATCGACCTTGATCCCGCGCTTGGCGAGCAATTGCACGCCCTTCTGGAGCACCGAGAGCGTCTTGAGGCCAAGAAAGTCGAACTTCACGAGGCCCGCGCCCTCGACATATTTCATGTCGAACTGCGTGACGGGCATGTCCGAGCGCGGATCGCGGTAGAGCGGGACGAGCTGCGCGAGCGGGCGGTCGCCGATCACCACGCCGGCGGCATGCGTCGACGAGTGGCGCGGCAACCCCTCGAGCTTCATCGCCAGATCGAGCAGCTTTCGCACGCCATTGTCGTTGGCATATTCCTTGGCGAGTTCGCCGACGCCGTTCAGCGCGCGCTCGAGCGTCCAGGGATCGGTCGGGTGGTTGGGGACGAGCTTTGCCAGCCGGTCGATCTGGCCATAGCTCATCTGGAGCACGCGGCCGGTGTCCTTCAGCACCGCGCGCGCCTTCAGCTTACCGAAGGTGATGATCTGCGCGACCTGATCGCGGCCATATTTCTCCTGGACGTAGCGGATCACCTCGCCGCGGCGGGTTTCGCAGAAGTCGATGTCGAAATCGGGCATCGACACGCGTTCCGGGTTCAGGAAGCGCTCGAACAGGAGCCCCAGCTTGATCGGATCGAGATCGGTGATCGTCAGCGCCCAGGCGACGACCGAGCCTGCGCCCGAGCCACGGCCCGGACCGACCGGAATGTCGTGATCCTTCGCCCATTTGATGAAGTCGGCGACGATCAGGAAATAGCCGGGAAAGCCCATCTGGACGATCACGTCGACCTCGAAGGCGAGACGCGCGCGATAGACGTCGCGCCAGCCGTCCTCGGCCTCTCCGTGGAGTTCGGTGATGCGCGCGAGACGCTTTTCGAGCCCGGCCTCGGCATCGTCGCGGAGCAGCTTCGCCTCGCCCTCGATATCGCCGGCGAGGCTGGGGAGGATCGGCTTGCGGTAAGGCGCCATCACCGCGCAGCGCTGGGCTACGACCAGCGTGTTGGCGATCGCCTCGGGCAGGTCGGCGAACATCTCGTGCATCACCGGCGCGGGCTTCATCCACGCTTCGGGGCAGCTGCGGATGCGGTCCTCGGTCTCGACATAGGTCGAATGCGCGATGCAGAGCATGGCGTCGTGCGCGTCGCCGAACGCGCTTTCGGTGAAGCAGCACGGGTTGGTCGCGACGAGCGGCAGGTTGCGTTCGTAGGCGATGTCGATCAACGCGTCCTCGGCGGCGATCTCGGTCGCGTCGCCGCGGCGTGACAGTTCGATGTAGAGACGGTCGCCGAACAGGTGCTGGAGGCGATCGAGATAGGCGCGGGCGCGGTCGGGCTGGCCTTCGGCGAACAGCCGGGCAAGACCGCCCTCGCCGCCTGCGGTCAGCGCGATCAGCCCGTCGGCATGGCGCTCGAGCGCTGCGAAATCGACATGGGCTGGCATCTCGATCGGGCGGTCGAGATGCGCCATCGAGACGAGTGCGCAGAGATTGTCATAGCCCTTGGCGTTCTGCGCATAGAGCGCGATCCAGTCGAACGGGGTGGCGATGCCGTCGGGCATGTCGGGGCGGCTGACGCCCAGCATCACGCCGATCACGGGCTGGACGCCGTCCTTCTTGGCGGCGTCCGAATAGGCCATCGCGGCGTAGAGGCCGTTGCGGTCGGTCAGCGCGGCGGCGGGGAAGCCGAGCGCACGCGCCTGCTTGGCGATCGCCTTGGGATCGATCGCGCCGTCGAGCATGGTGTAGCAGGAAAAGACGCGGAGCGGGACGTAACCGGAATGCATGGGTGAGAGGTAGGCGTTGCGGCGTGATTCGACCAGACGCGATGGCGGGGGGTGCGGGGTGGGACGCGATGAGTTGAGTCTGTGCGTGTGGGTTTTTGGTTCGAGGCTGTTCTCCCGCGAAGGCGGGAGGCCAGTCTGGGCCCCCGCCTTCGCGGGGGAACAGTCTTGTGTTCCGGGTGCTGCCTACAGTTACCACCCCGGCGGAGGCCGGGGCCCAGTGGGGGGACGTTGCTCACTGGGGTCTGCGCTTCGTTACTGTGGCCTTTCCAACTGGGCCCCGGCCTTCGCCGGGGTGGTAGGAAAGGAGGTGGGAGTCCGGGCTGGGTCCCTGCCTTTGCGGGGGAACAGTCTTTTCGCGAGGGTGCTCCCCACAAGCACCTCCCCGGCGGAGGCCGGGGTCCAGTTGGGGGACGTTGCTGACTGAGGTCTGCGCTTCGTTACTGTGGCCTTTCCAACTGGGCCCCGGCCTTCGCCGGGGTGGTGGAAAGGAGGTGGGCGCCCGGGCTGGAGTCCTGCCCTTGCGGGGGACCAGTCTTGTGGTGCGGGTGTCGCCCACAATTACCACCCCGGCGGAGGCCGGGGTCCAGTTGGGGGACGTTGCTGACCGAGGTCTGCGCTTCGTTACTGCGACCTTTCCAACTGGGCCCCGGCCTTCGCCGGGGTGGTGGCGCGAGCCGAAGTGTTAGAGCAGTTTTTCGATGTCGGTGCGGATGTCGGCGGGTTTGGTGGTGGGGGCGTAGCGGTCGACCACTTTCCCCGCGCGGTCGATCAGGAACTTGGTGAAGTTCCATTTGATCGCCTTCGAGCCGAGGACGCCGGGGGCGTCCGATTTCAGGCGGTCGAACAGCGGGTCCGCCTCGCCGCCGTTGACGTCGACTTTCGCAAAGACGGGGAAGGTCACGTCGTAGGTGAGCGTGCAGAAGTTCGCGATCTCCGCCGCGTCGCCGGGTTCCTGTGCGCCGAACTGGTTGCAGGGGAAGGCGAGAACCTCGAACCCGCGATCGGCATAGTCGCGGTGGAGCGCCTCGAGCCCTTCATATTGCGGGGTGAAGCCGCATTTGGACGCGGTGTTGACGATCAGCAGCACCTTGCCGGCATAGGCCGCGAGCGACGCGGGGGTGCCGTTGGCGGCCTTCACGGTGAAGTCGGTGATGGTCATGCGCGGTCCTCGTGTCGGGCGAGCAGATAGGTCAGGTTCTGACGGACGCCCGGCCATTCGTGCGCCAAAATGCTGTAGACGATGGTGTCGCGCAAGCGGCCGTCGGCCATCACCTGATGCCCGCGCAACACGCCGTCGCGTTTCGCGCCGAGCCGCTCGATCGCGGCCTGTGAGCGCTTGTTGAGGCTGTCGGTGCGGATCTGGACGCATTCGCAGCCGAGCGTGTCGAAGGCGTGGGTCAGCAGCATCCGCTTGGCCTCGGTATTGACGCCGGTGCGCTGGACCGCGGTGGCGTAGAAGGTGCCGCCGATCTCGAGCCGCTTGTTGGCCGCGCTCATCCGCATGAAGCGGGTGCTGCCGCGGACGATACCGTCCACCACCACCGCGAAGACCCGCGCGCGGCCAAAATCCTGCTGCTCGAACGCCGCCGCGAGCCAGCGATCGGGCGCCTTCATCAGCGCGACATTGGCGTAGAACAGGTCCCACAGGCCGTCCGCCGACGCGGCGGCAACGAGCGCGTCTTTGTCCGCCGCGACCAGCGGGCGGAGCGTGACGTGACGCCCGACGAGCGTCGGTGTCGCGTCCCAGCTCATGCCAGACCGCTCAAGCCAGCCGGCCCTCGTGCAGCCGGAACACGCGGTCCATCCGCGCGGCGAGCCGTTCGTTGTGGGTCGCGACCAGCGCCGCTGTGCCCTGTTCGCGGACCAGCCGGACGAATTCGGCAAAGACGATGTCCGCGGTATGCTCGTCGAGATTGCCGGTCGGCTCGTCCGCCAGCACGAGCGCGGGCTTGTTGGCGAGCGCGCGGGCGACCGCGACACGCTGCTGCTCGCCGCCCGAGAGCTGGCTGGGGCGGTGCGTGAGGCGGTGGCCGAGCCCGAGCTGGGTCAGGAGTTCGGCCGCGCGCGCATCCGCCTGCGCGCGCGTCGCGCCGTGGACGAGCTGTGGCAGGACGACATTCTCGGTCGCGTTGAAATCGGGGAGGAGGTGATGGAACTGATAGACGAAGCCGAGGCTGTCGCGGCGTACCACGGTGCGCTCATGCGCGTTGAGCTTCGACGCCTCGGTGCCGGCGATCTTGATCGATCCCTGGAAGCCGCCTTCGAGCAGCCCGACCGCCTGGAGCAGCGTCGACTTGCCCGAACCCGAGGGGCCGAGCAACGCGACGATCTCGCCCGGTGCGATTCCGAGGTCGATGCCGCGCAGCACGTCGATTGTCGCGCCCCCTTGCGTGAAGCTTTTGGTCAGGCCGCTGGTCTGCAGGACATAGTCGTACGCCTGCGCGCTGCGCCGCTCGATCGGAAGGCCATTATTCATAACGCAGCACCTGCACGGGGTCGGTACTCGCCGCCTTCCAGGCCGGATAGAGCGTCGCGAGGAAGCTGAAGATCAGCGCCATCAGCGCGATCACGATGATCTCGACCGGATCGGTCTTCGACGGGAGTTCGGTCAGATAGCGGATCGAGGGATCCCAGAGATTCTGCCCCGTCACAAGCTGGACGAAGTTCACGACGCCCTGGCGGTAGAACAGGAAGACGAAGCCGAGCCCGAGCCCGGCGAGCGTGCCGAGCGCGCCGATCGTCGTGCCGACGACGATGAAGATCCGCATCAGCCCGCCGCGCGTCGCGCCCATCGTCCGGAGGATCGCGATGTCGCGAGTCTTGGCGCGGACCAGCATGATCAGCGACGACAGGATGTTGAACACCGCGACGAGGATGATGATCGACAGCACGGTGAACATCGCGACGCGCTCGACCGCCAAGGCCTCGAACAGCTGCGCGTTCATCGTCCGCCAGTCCTGGATGACCGCGCGGCCGCCGATCTTCTCGGCGAGCGGCCGCAGGATCTCGCCGACCTTGTCCGCATCGACGGTCTTCAGCTCGACCATGCCCGCGGCGTCGCCCATCAGGAGGAGCGTCTGCGCATCCTCGATCGGCATGATGATATACGCCTTGTCGTAGTCATAGACGCCGATCTCGAAGATCGCGCCGACCTTGTAGCTGACGATGCGGGGGACGGTGCCGAACGGCGTGGTCTGGCCCTGCGGGCTGAACAGCGAGATGTCCGAGCCGACCTGCGCACCGAGCGACTCGGCGAGCCGCGAGCCGATCGCGATCCGGCCGGACCCTTGCGTGATCGACTGGAGCGACCCCATCAGCACCTTGTCCTGGATCGTCGAGTTGCGGCGGATGTCGTCGACGCGCATGCCGCGGACCAGCACCGCCTCCGCGCGGCCGTTATAGGTGGCGGCGAGCGGCTGTTCGATCAGCGGTACCGCGCTGGTGACGCCCGGAGTCGCTCGCGCCTGTGCGACGATCTCGCGCCAGTCGGGCATCCGGCCGCCGAGCGGCTGGACCACCGCATGGCCGTTGAGCCCGACGATCTTGTCGAACAGCTCGGCGCGGAAGCCGTTCATCACGCTCATCACGATGACGAGCGCGGCGACGCCGAGCATGACGGCGACCAGGCTGATCGAGGCGACGAGGAAGATGAACGCCTCGCCCTTGCCCGGCAGCAGATAGCGCCGGGCGATCATCCGTTCATAGCGTGACAGGATCATGGGTGCGGGGGTTCGATCGTTAGAAGAGATGTCCATCGGCTCTAGGACGCGGCCCCGCGCGAGGCAACCATGGCCGCGTCTGGATTGGTCTGTTGCGGATTCGACACAGCCCCCTGCCAATCGTGTGGCGCGCCCCGCAAACAGGGTGACAAACACCACGCAATTACTTAGCAAAAACCTCGCTGAGACACAGGCAACGGCCGTGGTTCGGGGAATGCTTTGACGCCGCACCGAAGGTGCAGAGCGGAAGCGACAAAATGGGGGCTGACGAGCGATCGTCACGCAGGCGCCCGGATCGGAAACGGTCCGGGCGTTTGCTTGTCCGGGCCATTTTCCTTACAACGAATACACTATTCGCCGTTCCCGGAACCCCCGAAGTGCAACAGGCACCGGACGAAGAGTGGGAGCTTCCAATTCTCACCCTTCGCCCGGATCTCTCTTTATAGCAGATAGAGTAGAGCAGCGTTTGTGAACCGTATCAGAACGAGCGCGAGATCGTGACGCCGTAGGTGCGCGGATCGCCCGGCTGGCCGACGACAAGCCCCGTGCTGCCCGATTGCAGCGCGAGCAATTCGTAATAATCCTTGGCGAAGACGTTGCGGACCCAGCCGAAGACGTTCAGCCGGTCCTCGCCGCGGAACCCCAGCCGGACATTGCCGAGCGCATAGCCCTTGATGTCGGTATAGGCCGAGGCGGACGGGTTGGACGAGAAGGTCGAGCGGTAGCTGCCGTCATAGCCCAGATAGACCTGGCCATCGAGACCGCCGATCCGCGCGGGCAGGTCGTATTCAGCGCCGTAGGAAAAGGCCCATTTGGAGATGCCGGGCAGACGCTGGCCCGAAATGTCGCAGTTTGCGGGGCTGATCCCGCCCGGGGTCCCTGCCGGGCTTGGGCTCTGGCCAGCGGTCGCGGTGGTGCCGCCCGACAGTTCCGGCGGGCATGGCGCATCGACGAAGCGGACATATTTGGCGTCGGTATAGGCGCCGTTGACGTAGAGGTTGAAGCGCGAGGTCGGGCGGAACGCCGAGTCGAATTCGAACCCGCGCGTCCGCACCTTGCCCGCATTCGCCAGATAGCCGCGCAGGACGCCGAGCTGGCCGTTGGTGACGGTCGCCTGGTAATCGTTGATCTCGGTCCAGAAGCCAGCGAGGTTGAGCGTCACGCGGCGGTCGAGGAACTGGGTCTTGAGGCCGAGTTCGTAATGGTTGACCGTCTCGGGCTTGACCGTCGCCGAGGCGAGGATCGGGTTGTTCGCGCCGTCGAGCGGGAGCCCCGACAGGTTGATGCCGCCCGATTTGTAGCTGCGCGCATAGGTCGCATAGGCGTGGATGTCGGGCGCGACGTCATAGGCGAGTGTCGCGTCGCCCGACACGTTCCAGTCGTCGAAGGCGGGGGTGTAGACCTGGGGCGCGAGCGTGCTGCAGCGGTCGCGCGTGACCGAACTGGCGGCCTGCGCGGTGGTCGAACAGTTGAGCACCGCCCCTGCCCCCGCCCCCGTCCCTGTCGTCACGACCGAGACGTAGGAGCCGGTCTTCCTGTCGTAATTGACGCGCAGGCCGGGGGCAAAGGACAGCTTGTCGGCGATGTGCCAAGTCACCTTGCCGAATCCGGCCGCGGACGTGTTCTTGAAGCCGATCGTGTTGGTCGCGGTCAGGCCGTCGAGTACCGCGGGGTTGGATGCGTTCGCGCTGGTCGGGTTGAGCAGATAGCGGCTCGCGGCCCCCCCCTGGACCTGCAACCCCTGCGTGTCGATCGTCTGGTGGAAGTAGAACAGCCCGGCGACGTAATCGACGGTGTTGCGGCCGTTGGACGAGAGGCGGACCTCCTGGCTGACCTGTTCCTGCTGCGAGGGATTGGCGGAGACCGAGGTGATCGGCAGGCCGATGAAGTCGCGGTCGTTCGACGGCTTCCAGTCCCAGATGCGCCATGCGGAGACCGAGGTCAGCGACACGGGTCCGAGATCCCATTCGGCGAGCAGCGCGGCGCCGCCCAGCTCCTGCCGCGCGCGCAGCGGGGTGTCGAGATCGGTTACGCGGTCGAACGCGTCGCGCGACGGCGGGGTGTAGTTGAGCGCGGCGGCGAGCGCGTCATATTGCCGCGACACGGGCCGCTGCGTGGTGCCGACGCGTGCGAAGATCTGCGCGCAACAATCGGGGTTCTGGTGATTATAGTCGCCCGACAGCGTGAGATCGAGATTGCCGGTCGCGTGCCAGAAGAGCTGGCCGCGCAGGCTCTGATTGTCCTGCGCGTTGACGTCCTTGCCGGTGCGGAGATTGCGGATCGTGCCGTCGCGCCGGGTGATCGACGAGGACAGGCGGATCGCGAGCCGGTCGTCGACGAGCGGGCCCGATACCGACGCCTTGGCCTGGACGAAGCGGAGATTGCCGGTGGTGAGCTCGATCCGCGCCTCGGGGGTGAAGCTGGGCTTGCGCGTGTAGATGTTGATCGCGCCCGCGGTGGTGTTCTTGCCGTAGAGCGTGCCCTGCGGCCCGCGCAGGATCTCGATCCGTTCGGTGTCGGTGAAGTCGAACGTCGCCGACGCGATGCGGCTGTAATAGACCTGGTCGACATAGATGCCGACCCCCTGTTCGATGCCGTCATTGGTAAGGCCGAACGGCGCGCCGAGCCCGCGGATGTTGGCGGCGGAGTTGCGCGGGTTGGTCGAGTAGAATTGCAGCGTCGGCTGAAGCTGCGTGATGCGGTTGACGTTGTACGCGCCGGTGTCGGCGATCGCCTGGCCGCCGATCACCGACATCGCGATCGGCACGCTCTGGATCGTCTCCGCGCGGCGGCGTGCGGTGACGACGATGTCTCCCCCGCCCTGCTGTGCCGCGCCGAGCCGGCCGGTGTCGCGCTGTGCGTCCTGCGGCGCGGGTGCGGCCTGATCGGCGGGTGTGGGCAGCGGTGATGCGGCCGCCTGTGCGGCGACCAGCATCGCGAAAATATGGGCCATAATCGTCTCCCTTGAACCTTGGCGCTAAAAGTCCATTGATTTGGTGGGATTTCAATCGGGAACGGCTTTGCGGGCGCAAAGCTGCGCTATCGGGGGCCTGGAAAAAATCTTGGCGGGGCGATCTTGAAGGTTTTTGCGGGGTGACCAGATCACTGCCGCACGGCGCCTGATGGGCCGTGTGCCCGGGCCGCGCACAAGCGGGCCAGGGCTGATGTTGGATTGCTCAAGACGAGGATTTGACCATGCGACTCGACCTTACCCCCTATCGCCGCTCGACCGTCGGGTTCGACCGGCTGTTCGACATGATCGAGACGAACGCGCGCGCCACGACGTCCGACAATTACCCGCCGTTCAACCTCGAGCGGATCGCGCAGGACCGTTACCGCATCACGCTGGCGATCGCCGGCTTCTCGCGCGACGAGATCGCGATCACCGCGCAGCAGAACCTGCTGCTGGTCGCGGGCAAGAAGGAGGAGCGCGCGCCCGAGGGCCAGCTGCTCCATGTCGGCATCGCCAACCGCTCGTTCGAGCGGCGGTTCGAGCTGGCGGACTTCGTGCTGGTGGAGGATGCGCGGCTGAACGACGGGCTGCTGGTGATCGACCTGGTCCGCGAGGTGCCCGAGGCGATGAAGCCGAAGAGCATCGCGATCAAGACCGGCGCGCCGCTGGCTGCGGTCGATACGGTTGCTGTCGATCAGGCTGCCTGATTTCTGGTCAGCGCTGTGGGGCGTCCGGATCCTTGGGGTCCGGGCGCCTTTTTTGTGTCTGGGGTTCGGAGTTGGAAGAATTTGTTCGCGCGGAGGCGCGGAGGCGCGGAGGCGCGGAGGCGCGGAGATTTTCTTGGCCGCGTTGCGGCCCTCATGAATTCCTGCGCGAACCGGAGTGAGGCCGACTGCGATAGGCCAAAAATGCACTCCGCGTCTCCGCGTCTCCGCGTGAACACATTCTTCTGTTCGGATCGGGCGCAGCGAGTTTTGTTCGCGCGAAGGCGCGAAGGCGCGAAGGCGCTAAGAGTTTGGGTCCCTTTGCGCCTTTGCGCCTTCGCGTGATCGATATTTCTCTTTGGCGGGCGCCCGTGAGGGCGCCCGGTCGGGTCAGACGAGGCGGCTCTGTTTGACCGCGGCTTCGATGAAGCTGGCGAACAGGGGGTGCGGGTCGAAGGGTTTGCTTTTGAGTTCGGGGTGGAACTGGACGCCGACGAACCAGGGATGGTCGGGACGCTCGACGATCTCGGGCAGCGTGCCGTCGGGCGACATGCCCGAGAAGACCAGACCGCCCTGTTCGAGCACGTCCTTGTAGCCCGTGTTCACCTCATAGCGGTGACGATGGCGTTCCGAGATGTCGGTGCCGCCATAGATCGCCGCGACGACGCTGTTGCCGTCGAGCTTGGCGTCATAGGCGCCGAGCCGCATCGTGCCGCCGAGATCGCCCTCGGCCGCGCGCGTCTCGAGACCCTCGCGGCCCATCCATTCGGTGATCATGCCGACCACCGGCTTGTCGGTCGGGCCGAATTCGGTCGACGAGGCGTCGGGCACGCCGCCGAGACCGCGCGCGCCCTCGACGCAGGCCATCTGCATCCCGAAGCAGATCCCGAAATAGGGGATCTTGCGTTCGCGCGCGAACTTGACCGAGGCGATCTTGCCCTCCGCGCCGCGTTCGCCGAACGCACCGGGGACGAGGATCGCGTCGCAGGGCTCGAGCTGGCCGGCGATGTCGCTCTCGGCATTCTCGAACAGCTCGGCGTCGATCCAGCGGACGTTGACCTTGACGCGGTTGGCGATGCCGCCGTGGACGAGCGCCTCGTTGAGCGACTTGTACGCATCCTGCAGCCCGACATATTTGCCGACCACGCCGATCGTGACCTCGCCCTGCGGATTGGTCAGCCGGTCCATGATCTCGGTCCAGCGCGACAGGTCGGGCGCAGCGGCGGGTTCGATCCCGAACGCGCGCAGCACTTCGATATCGAGGCCCTCGCCGTGATACTGGAGCGGCACCGCATAGATGCTCTTCGCGTCGAGCGCGGGGATGACCGCGCTGGCGGGGACGTTGCAGAACAGCGCGATCTTCGCACGCTCCGACGGCGGCAGCGGGTGTTCGCAGCGGCAGACGAGCACGTCGGGCTGGACGCCGAGGGCGGCCAGTTCGCGGACCGAATGCTGGGTCGGCTTGGTCTTCAGCTCGCCCGCGGCGGCGATATAGGGGACGAGCGTGACGTGGATGCTGATCGCCTTGCCGCGCCCTTCCTCGTTCTTCAGCTGGCGAATCGCCTCGATGAAGGGGAGCGATTCGATGTCGCCGACGGTGCCGCCGATCTCGCAGAGCACGAAGTCGACATCGTCGGTCTCGGCGCGCGCGAACGCCTTGATCGCGTCGGTGACGTGCGGGATGACCTGCACCGTCGCGCCGAGATAGTCGCCGCGGCGTTCGCGGGCGATGATCTGCTGATAGATGCGGCCGGAGGTGACGTTGTCCGACTGGCGCGAGGGCACGCCGGTGAAGCGTTCATAGTGACCGAGGTCGAGATCGGTCTCGGCGCCGTCGTCGGTCACATAGACCTCGCCGTGCTGATAGGGCGACATCGTGCCGGGATCGACGTTCAGATACGGATCGAACTTCCGGATCCTGACGCTGTAGCCGCGTGCCTGGAGGAGGGCGGCAAGCGATGCCGCCATGAGACCTTTACCGAGCGACGATACCACGCCCCCGGTGATGAAAATGTACCGAGCCATGGGAAGAGTCTCGTAGCGTGTGTTGGGGACGAACGACAAGCGCCCGCGGATCACGCAGGGCGCTTTTGTCGGCGAATGGAGTGTTTAGCGGGCGAGCGGGACCGCGCCATTGTCGGCAGGCGCCGGTGCGGCGGCGCCGGCATTCTCTGCACCACCGGCGAAGGGTGCCGCATCGCCCTTGGGCTCCGCGGTCGGAACCGCGGTGGCGGCGGCGGCGGGCGTGCGGGCGAGCGACGTGTCGATGTCGGTGCTGCGGTGATTCGCCGCGAGGATCGCGAGCAGGATCGAGAACAGCACGAACATCGTCCCAAGCACGCCGGTTGCGCGCGTCAGGAAATCGGCGGCGCCGCGGGCCGACATCAGCCCCGAGGGACTGCCGCCCATGCCCAGACCGCCGCCTTCCGACCGCTGCATGAGGATCACGGTGACGAGGGCGGCCGCGATGATCGCGTGGATGACAAGCAGGAAGGCGAACATTGCGCGGAAAACCCCGGAACTTTTACGAAGCCGCGCACATAGGCGAGCCGGCGGCAACGATCAACCGCATCCCGGGCTCCGGATATCGCACGCGACACCGAAACACACGGAAACAAGCCGTGCGGGCGGGCGTTGTGACAGCGTAATGACGTTCCTTAACGGGACGTAGACCCTGAAATTCAGATGGCGGATCAACGCTGTGGCATCAATGGCAGTCAATACTCTATCGACGTGGATGACGGCTCTGGTCGATTATGTCCGTTCGGGTGAACCGGATCTGACCAATCGCCAGATGGCGCTTTTGCTGCTCGTCTATCTCAAACCCGGCCCGCATACGGTGCGCGGTCTGGCGCGTGCACTGAACGTATCGAAGCCGGTCGTCACGCGCGCCTTGAACAGATTGGGTGCCCTCGGCTATCTGCGCCGGCAACGCGACGATAGCGACAAGCGCAACATCTTCGTCGCGCGGACGAGTGAAGGGGCAGATTTTCTTGAAGAATTCGGGCAGTTCATCGGCGATAACGACGCCGCGCCCCGCGCCGCGACAGCCTGACGGCGTCATTCAGCCGCGTGATTCTGCCGACTCGCGTCGCCAGAGTTTCGCGCTGACCGGGCGTTCGGTCGATCTCGACCTGCGCACGCACGCGGTCCGCCGCGACATTGCCGACATCCGCCTCGCCGAGCATGTCTTTGCGCCGCATTATGCGGTGCCGATGATCCGGCTGGTCGCGCGCACCGCGACGCTACGCGCGGGCCGCGACACGGCGAGCGAGCCGGTCACCGCGCTGGCGGTCGGCGACACGATCGAAGTGCTCGAGATTGCGGGATCGTCCGCCTGGGGGGTCGCGCAGCCGCACGGCCTGGTCGGCTATGTCGAGATCGACGCGCTCGACCTGCCGGACAGCAAGGCGGTGGCGGCATGACCGCGACGGTGTTCATCGACGGTGCGGCAGGCACCACCGGGCTCGAGATCCGCGACCGGCTCGCCGGGCGGTCCGACATCCAGATCGCGTTGCTAGACGAGGCGAACCGCAAGGATCCCGCGGCGCGGCGCGCGGCGCTCAACGATGCCGATTTCGTCATCCTCTGCCTGCCTGACGATGCCGCACGCGAAGCGGTCGCGCTGATCGACAATGACCGCACGCGGGTGATCGACGCGTCGAGCGCACACCGCGTCGCGCCGGGCTGGACCTATGGGTTCGCCGAGCTGCCGGGACAGGCGGCGCGGATCGCCGCGGCGACGCGCGTGTCCAACCCCGGCTGCTATCCGACCGGCTTCCTCGCGCTCGTCGCGCCGCTGGTCGCGGCCGGGCTGCTGCCGGCGGGCCATCCGCTGAGCGTCAATGCGACGTCGGGCTATTCGGGCGGCGGCAAGGCGATGATCGCCGAGTTCGAGGGGGCCGACGCCACCCCGACCGCGTTCCGCGCCTATGCGCTGGGCCTTGCGCACAAGCATATCGCCGAGATGACGCAGCATGCCGGGCTGACGCATGCGCCGATCTTCGCGCCCGCGGTCGCCAACGCCTATCGCGGGATGGTCGTCGAGGTGCCGTTGCACCTTCATGCCCTGCCCGGCCGGCCGACGCTGGCGGCGGTCGAGGACGTGCTGCGGCACGCCTATGACGGCGCGGCGCTCGTGAGCGTGGCGGCGGGCGATGCGGCGGCGATCGCGATCGAGGAAAATGCCGGAACCGACCGGTTGACGTTGCGCGTCTGCGGCAACGATGCGACCGGTCATGCGCGGCTGGTCGCGACACTCGACAATCTGGGCAAGGGCGCCGGCGGCGCCGCGGTCCAGAACCTCAACATCATGGCCGGGGTCGACCCGGTCGCCGGTCTGGTTTCGTAAGACCGACTGACCCAGGAGCTCTCATGCACCGTAATCCCGTAGCCAAGCTGCTCCTGTTCGGCGCCACCGGCGATCTCGCGCAGCGGATGCTGTTGCCCTCGCTCTATGGCCTGCACGCCGACGGGCTGCTGCCCGAGGGGCTGACGATCACCGGCGCGGCGCGTCACGATCATGACGACGCAGCGTATCGCACCTTCGCGAGGGCCGCGCTCGACGAGTATCTGAAGGACGATCGCAAGGATGCGGGGACGATCGACGCGTTCCTCGAGCGCGTGCATTACCAGCCGACCGACCTGTCCGATCCGGCGAGCTTCCAGCCGCTGGCGGACAAGATCGGCGACATTTCGGGCGGGCTCGCCATCTATCTGTCGACCGCGCCGTCGCTGTTCGAATCGGCGATCGAGGGGCTGCACAAGGTCGGGCTGGCGGGCGAGACGGTCCGCGTCGGGCTGGAAAAGCCGCTCGGTTACGACCTGCCGACGAGCCGCGAGATCAACGACGCGGTCGCCAAGGCGTTTCCCGAGAACCGGACCTACCGGATCGATCATTATCTGGGCAAGGAAACCGTCCAGAACATCCTGGCGCTGCGCTTCGGCAACTCGTTCTTCGAGCCGGTGTGGAATGCGCAAGGGATCGACAACGTCCAGATCACGATCTCCGAGACGGTCGGGCTGGAAGAACGTGCGGGCTATTACGAGAGCGCGGGCGCGTTGCGCGACATGGTGCAGAACCATATCCTGCAGCTGCTCGCGCTGATCGCGATGGAGCCGCCGGCACGGTTCGAGGGCACCGACGTCCGCGACGAGAAGTCGAAGGTGTTCCGATCGCTCCGGCTGATCAAGCCCGAAGAGGCGCCGCACGTCACCGTGACCGGGCAATATGCCGAGGGCGCGGTCAACGGGAAGTTCGTGAAGAGCTATTCGGAGGAGCTCGGCCAGACGTCGACCACCGAGACGTTCGTCGCGATCAAGGCGCATGTCGACAACTGGCGCTGGCAGGGCGTGCCCTTCTACCTGCGCACCGGCAAGCGGATGGCGGCACGCGGCAGCGAGATCGCGATCCAGTTCAAGGCGGTGCCGCATTCGATGTTCGCAGGCCGCGGCGGGCTGCTCCAGCCCAACATGCTGATCATCCGCCTGCAGCCCGAAGAGCATGTCCAGCTGCTGGTGATGGCGAAGGAGCCGGGTCTCGACCGCGAGGGCGTGCGGCTGCGCGAGGTGCCGCTGAACCTCAGCCTCGACGCCGAGTTTGCGGGTACGCGCCGGCGCATCGCATATGAGCGGCTGCTGCTCGACCTGATCGAGGGCGACCAGACACTGTTCGTGCGGCGTGACGAGGTCGAGGCGCAGTGGACCTGGATCGATGCGATCCGCGAGGGCTGGAAAGCGAACGGAATGAAGCCCAAAAGCTATCCGTCGGGCAGCTGGGGCCCGTCCGCCGCGATCGCGCTGACCGAGCGCGACGGCGTGACCTGGCAGGACGACTGAGCATGTTTTCCTCCGTTCGTCCCGAGTAGCCGTCGAGCTTGTCGAGATGGCGTATCGAGGGATCGGCCCGGTTGTGGCATTGTACCTCGATACGGGCTCTCGGCTTCGCTCGATCCCTACTCGGCACGAACGGGACTGGTTGGTACGAACGGGCCGCTGAGTACGAACGGGACTGCTGGGTGCGAACGGGACTGGCGGATACGACCTGAACTGTTGGGCACGAACACTAATTTCTAAGTGAGTTTGAGCATATGACCGAGATCGAATGGTGGGATTACGAGGACACCGAGGAGCTCGCAGCCGCGGTTGCCGGGGACATCCAGTTCGTCATCGAGAGCGCGCTCGACGCGCGCGGCTCGGCGGTGATCGCGCTGGCGGGCGGCAAGACGCCGATGGCGGCGTATGAAAAGCTCGCCCAGGCCAAGCTCGACTGGAAGAAGGTCACGATCATCCCCGGCGACGAGCGGATCGTGAAGCTGGGCGATCCGATGTCGAACGTCACCGCGCTCGCCAAGATCTTCCTGCCCAAGGGTGCGCGGGTGAAGCCGATCGTCCCCGACGCGATCTCCGACTACAAGGCCGCTGGCCGCTCGGCGGATGCGCTGATGCAGGACCTGCACTGGCCGCTCGACTTCTGCCTGCTGGGCATGGGCACCGACGGCCATACCGCGTCGATCTTCCCCGGCCCCGATTTCGACGAGGCGCTGAGCGGTCCCAAGGAACGCCGCGCGGTGGGCGTGATGCCCGAGCCGCTGCCGCCCGAGGCGCCGGTCGCGCGCGTGACGCTGTCCGCGGCGGCGATCGCTTCGTCCAAGGCGCTGATGATCATGATCACCGGCGAGGAGAAGAAGACGCTGCTCGAACAGGCGATCGAGCAGGGTCCGTCGTCCAAGTATCCGATCGGGCGCGTGCTGGCCGAGGTCGAGCTGCCCGTCGACATCCACTGGGCCGCCTGAGATGCTGAACGCCGTTGTCTCCGCGGTCACCGACCGGATCATCGAACGGTCGCGCGACAGCCGCGCCGCCTATCTCGCGCTGATCGACCGCGAGGGCGAGGCGCAGGTGCGTCGGCCGTCGCTGGGCTGTGCGAACCTCGCGCATGCCTATGCGGGGACCGAGGAGGACCGCGATGCGATGAAGGCCGATGCCGGCATGAACATCGGCATCGTGACGGCGTATAACGACATGCTGTCGGCGCATGCGGTCTATTACCGCTATCCCGAACTGATGAAGGTCTGGGCGCGCGAGGCCGGCGCGACCGCGCAGGTCGCGGGCGGCGTGCCGGCGATGTGCGACGGCGTGACGCAGGGCTATCCGGGGATGGAGCTGTCGCTGTTCAGCCGCGACACGATCGCGCTCTCCACCGCGATCGCGCTGTCCCACGGCACGTTCGAGGGCGCGGCGCTGCTCGGCATCTGCGACAAGATCGTACCGGGGCTGCTGATGGGCGCGCTGCGCTTCGGGCACCTGCCGATGGTGCTGATCCCGGGTGGGCCGATGCCGACCGGGCTGCCCAACAAGGCCAAGGCCGCGGTGCGCGAGAAGTTCGCCGAAGGGCTGGTCGGGCGCGAGGAACTGCTCGAGGCGGAGATCGGCGCCTATCATTCGAAGGGCACCTGCACCTTCTATGGCACCGCCAACACCAACCAGATGATGATGGAGGTCATGGGCCTCCACATGCCGGGCGCGGCGTTCGTCAATCCGGGCACGAAGCTGCGCCAGGAACTGACGCGCGCGGCGGTCCATAGGCTCGCGAAGATCGGGGCACGCGGCGACGACTACCGGCCGCTCGGCCGCTGCGTCGACGAGCGGGCGATCGTCAATGCGGCGGTCGGCCTGCTCGCGACGGGCGGGTCGACCAACCACCTGCTCCACGTCCCCGCGATCGCGCGTGCGGCGGGGATCGTGATCGACTGGGAGGATTTCGATCGCCTGTCAGCGGCGGTGCCGCTGATCGCGCGCGTCTATCCCAATGGCTCGGCGGACGTGAACGCGTTCGAGGCGGCGGGCGGCATGCCCTATGTGGTCCGGGAGCTGCTGGGCGAAGGGCTGCTCCACGGCGACATCATGACGATCGGCGGGCAGGACCTGTCGGCCTATGCGAAGACCGCGGTCGTCGCGGACGGCGCGCTCGAATGGCGCGATACGCCCGACAGCGGTGACGAGACGATCCTGCGTCCTGCCACCGCGCCGTTCTCGGCGGATGGCGGCATGCGGATCCTCGCGGGCAATATCGGCCGCGCGTGCATCAAGGTGTCCGCGGTCGAGCGCGATCGCTGGATCGTCGAGGCACCCGCGATGGTGTTCGACGACCAGCTCGACGTGATCGAGGCGTTCAAGCGCGGCGAGCTGGAGAAGGACGTCGTCGTCGTCGTCCGCTTCCAGGGGCCGCGCGCGAACGGCATGCCCGAGCTGCACAAGCTGACCCCGCCGCTGGGCGTGCTGCAGAATCGCGGGTTCAAGGTGGCGCTCGTCACCGATGGGCGCATGTCGGGCGCGAGCGGCAAGGTGCCGTGCGCGATCCATTGCTCGCCCGAAGCGCTGCTCGACGGCGCGATCGGGCTGATCCGCGACGGCGACATGATCCGCGTCGATGCGGTCAACGGCACGCTGGAAGCGCTGGTCGATGCAGACGTGTGGGCGACGCGCGAGATGGTGACGCTGCCCCCCGCGGTCAGCGGCATGGGCCGCGAGCTGTTCGGCATGTTCCGCGGGCTGGCCGACGAGGCCGAAAAGGGCGCGTCGGCGATGCTGGCGGGCGCGGGGCTCTAGAGCCCGCGCCTACCGTTCGTTCCGGGCGATGTCCTTCGACGTCGCCCAGGACGAACGGCGATAAGAGATCAAGGATCGGGAGAGACCAATGGAAATCGTAGCGGCAGATATCGGCGGGACGCATGCGCGCTTTGCGATTGCCGAGGTCGAGAATGGCCGCGTCGTCAAGCTGGGCGAGCCGGTGACGATGAAGACCGCCGACCACGCGTCGCTGCAGACCGCCTATCAGGCGTTCGAGGCGGGGCTGGGACGGCCCCTGCCCCGCGCGCTGGGCATCGCGGTCGCGTCACCGGTCGCCAACGACGTGATCCGCCTGACCAACAATCCGTGGATCATCCGCAAGTCGCTGATCACCGAGCGGCTGAACGCGGACCAGTGGGTCGTCGTCAATGATTTCGGCGCGGTCGGCCATGCCGTCGCGCAGGTCCCCGACAGCGACTTCATCCATCTGTGCGGCCCCGACACGCCGCTGCCGTCCGAGGGGATCACGACGATCTGCGGGCCGGGCACCGGCCTGGGCGTCGCGCAGCTGCTGCGGCACCGCGACCGGTACCAGGTGCTCGAGACCGAGGGCGGTCACATGGACTTCGCGCCGCTCGACGGGATCGAGGACGCGCTGCTCAAGCGGCTGCGCAAGACCTTCACGCGCGTGTCGGCCGAGCGCGTCGTCGCCGGGCCGGGGATCGTCGCGATCTACGAGACGCTGGCCGAGATGGAGGGGCGTTCGGTGCCCAGCCGCGACGACCGGACGATCTGGACCGAGGCGATCGACGGCACCGATTCGATCGCGCTCGCAGCGCTCGACCGCTTCTGCCTCGCGCTTGGCGCGGTGGCGGGCGATCTCGCGCTCGCGCAGGGTGCCAAGGCGGTGGTGATCGCGGGCGGGCTCGGCTTCCGGATCAAGGACCGCCTGGTCCGCTCGGGCTTCGACCAGCGCTTCGTCGCCAAGGGCCGGTTCCAGACGATGATGGCGGCGATGCCCGTCAAGCTGATCACCCATCCCCAGCCCGGCCTGTTCGGCGCCGCGGCTGCCTTCGCACAGGAACACACGCAATGACCGCAACCATCGCAGACATCATGCAGACCAGCGCCGTCATCCCGGTGCTGGTGATCGAGGACGCGGCGCTCGCCCGTCCGCTCGCCGAGGCACTGGTCGCGGGCGGCCTGCGCGTGCTCGAGGTGACGCTGCGCACCGGTGCCGCGCTCGAGGCGATCGCCGAGATGAAGAAGGTCGAGGGCGCGATCGTCGGTGCGGGCACCGTCGTCAACACGCGCCAGTTCGCCGAAGTGATGGACGCGGGCGCCGAGTTCATCGTCTCGCCCGGCCTGACCGAGCGGCTCGCGACGCCGATCATCGAGAGCGGCGTGCCGTTCCTGCCCGGCATCGCCAATGCGGCGGACATCATGACCGGGCTCGACCTCGGCCTCACGCATTTCAAGTTCTTCCCGGCGGAGGCGAGCGGTGGGCTGAAGGCGCTGAAGGCGCTGGCGGCGCCGTTCTACCAGGCGCGGTTCTGCCCGACCGGGGGGATCACCGAGGCCAGCGCGCCCGAGTGGCTGGCGTTCAAGCCGGTGCTGTGCGTCGGGGGGAGCTGGGTGACCGGGGGCACGATGGCCGAGATCGAGATGAAGGCGCGCGCGGCGAACGCGCTGCGGGGGTAAGGATCGGACGTGCGGCACTGGTGCCCACGTCCCCCCTTCCCGTTCGTGCCGAGTAGAGACCGAGTAGCCCCGATGGGGCGTATCGAGGGCTCGTATCGAAGCACCGCTTATCCGAAGAGGGGGTATCGACGGAGGGGGCCCGTGCGCCAATTGTCCCTCGATACGCCGCTTCGACTTCGCTCAGCAGCTACTCGGGACGAACGGGGTGGCTGAGCGACCCGGCGCCATGGTGTCAGGCGCCAAGGGGGCGATTACATCTCGCCGCGGGCCTTGCGGATCGCGTACCATTTGCGGACGTTGGCGTTGTGCTGGTCGAGCGTGTCGGCGAACACATGGCCGCCGGTGCCGTCCGCGACGAAATACAGCGCCTGGGTCTGCGCCGGGTCGAGCACCGCGTCGATCGAGGCGCGGCCGGGATTGGCGATCGGGCCGAGCGGCAGGCCAGGGCTGGCATAAGTGTTGTAGCCGTTCTTCGCCTGCAGTTCGGAGCGCAGGATGCGACGGCCGAGCGGGCGGCCCTTGGTGATCGGGTAGATGACGGTCGGATCCGCCTGGAGCGGCATGCCGACGCGCAGACGGTTGCCATAGACCGCGGCGACCATGCGACGCTCGGACGGCTTGCCGGTTTCCTTCTCGACGATCGAGGCGAGGATGATCGCCTGTTCGGGGGTCGCCACCGCGATGCCCGGCTTGCGCGCCGCCCAGGCCTTGGCAAGGTACGCCGTCATCGCCGACTGCATCTGCGCGACGACCGTGGCGCGCGTGTCGCCGCGTTCGAACGCATAGCTGTCGGGCAGGATCGAGCCTTCGGCGGGGACGGGCACGGTGCCGGTCAGGCCGTCGGCCTTCATCAGCGCGTCGTGGACGAGGACCGAGGGATAGCCTTCGGGGACCGCGACCAGCCGCTGGACGACCTTGCCGCCCTGCATCAGCTTGAGGATGTCGGACGGGCTGGCCTTTGCGGGGATGCGGTATTCGCCCGCCTTGATCGGATCGCCCGAGCCGAAGATGCGCGCGTAGAGCCGGAAGCGGCTGGCGGAGCGGATCGCGCCGGCCTTTTCGAGTTCGGTCGCGGCGGCGGCGAGACTCGACCCCTGCGCGACCTGGACGGTGAGCGTGCGCGCGGCCGGGCCGGCGCCGCCCCAGCCCTGGACGACGAGGAACAGCGCGACGATCGCCACGAGGGCGAGGATCACTCCGAAACAGCCGACCTTGCGCATTCTCACCCCTTGTTTCCCCGCGAAGGCGGGGACCCAGTCTGGGCCCCCGCCTTCGCGGGGGAACAAACTCTTACTTGACCAGCGTCATCACCAGCGAGGCGTTGGTGCCGCCGAAGCCGAACGAGTTGTTCAGCACCGCGCGGACTTCGCGCTTCTTGGCGACGTGCGGAACGAGGTCGACGCCGATGCAGCTGTCGCTCGGATTGTCGAGGTTGAGCGTCGGCGGCACGATCTGGTCGCGCAGCGCGAGGATGCAGAAGATGCTCTCGACCGCGCCGGCGCCGCCGAGCAGATGGCCGATCGCCGACTTGGTCGACGACATCGACAGACCCGAGATCGCATCGCCGAACAGCCGGCGGACTGCGCCCAGTTCGAGCTCATCGCCCATCGGCGTCGAGGTGCCGTGCGCGTTGATGTAATCAATGTCCTCGAGCTTGAGGCCCGACTTCCTGATCGCCATCTGCATCGAGCGGAACGCGCCGTCGCCTTCGGGATGCGGTGCGGTGACGTGATAGGCGTCGCCCGACAGGCCATAGCCGATCACCTCGGCATAGATCTTCGCGCCACGCGCCTTGGCGTGTTCATATTCCTCGAGCACGAGCACGCCCGCGCCCTCGCCCATCACGAAGCCGTCGCGGTCCTTGTCATAGGGACGCGAGGCCTTTTCGGGCGAATCGTTGAAGTTGGTCGACAGTGCGCGCGCCTGGGCGAAGCCGGCGATGCCGAGCGGGCAGACAGTGCCCTCCGCGCCGCCCGCGAGCATCACGTCGGCATCGTCCATCGCGATCATCCGCGCGGCGTCGCCGATCGCATGCGCGCCGGTCGAGCAGGCGGTGACGACCGCGTGGTTGGGTCCGCGCAGGCCGTATTTGATCGAGACCTGACCCGAGATCAGGTTGATGAGGCGGCCATGGACGAAGTGCGGCGAGACGCGGCGCGGCCCCTTGGTGTGGAGGACGATCGATTCGCTCTCGATGCCCGGCAGGCCGCCGATGCCCGAGCCGATCGACACGCCCGCGCGCCAGCTTTCCTCGACCGTCATCTCGGTCAGGCCGGCGTCTTCGAGCGCCTGGCCCGCGGCGTCGATGCCGTAGATGATGAAGGGATCGACCTGGCGCTGGACCTTGTGGTCGACGCGCTTGGCGGGATCGAAGCCATATTCATGGTCTGCGGGCTTCACCTCGCAGGCGATGCGACAGACCTGGTCCGACGCATCGAACCGGGTGATCGGGCCCGCCCCCGACTTGCCGGCGAGAATGTTCGCCCAAGCCGTTTCAACATCGGCCCCCAGGGGGGTGACCAGGCCTAGCCCGGTTACGACGACACGCCGCATGACCTCAAACTCCACATGCTTCCAAAACGAAACGGCTCCCCGCCCTCTTAGCCCAAGGACGGGGAGCCGCTCAGATCATAGCCACCAGGGCAAGCCCGACGGATCGGACCTCAAGCCCTGATCAGGCCTTGTGCTCGTCGATATAGGTGATCGCGTCCTTGACGGTCGCGATCTTCTCAGCCGCGTCGTCAGGGATCTCGACGCCGAATTCTTCTTCGAACGCCATGACCAGCTCGACGATGTCGAGGCTGTCGGCACCCAGATCGTCGATGAAGCTCGCATCTTCGGTCACCTTGTCGGCTTCGACGCCGAGATGCTCGACGACGATCTTCTTCACGCGGTCTGCGGTCTCGCTCATGTTCGTTCCCTCTATCTTTGGGGGTTTTTACCAGTTCCTGAACGCCCGTAGAACGGGGTCCGTTTCGTGGCAAGGGTCAGTTCATCGCCTTGCCGGGTCGCTTTGCGCGATTGCGGGCGAAAACCGGGCGTTAGCCCGGCTCATGCCGCGGATCCGTGACGTCAGATCATCGCCATCCCGCCATTCACGTGCAGCGTCTGCCCGGTGACATAGCCCGCCTCGCGGCTGGCGAGATAGACGATCGCGGCGCCGATGTCCGCACCCTCGCCCAGCCGGCCGGCCGGAATCTTCGTCGTCAGCGCGGTCTTCTGCGCGTCGGGGAGCGCGTCGGTCATCGGCGAGGTGATGAAGCCGGGGGCGACGCAGTTGACGGTGATGCCGCGGCTGGCGAGCTCCTGCGCCATCGATTTCGACATGCCGATCAGCCCCGCCTTCGACGCGGCGTAATTGGCCTGGCCGGGATTGCCGGTGACGCCGACGATCGAGGTGACCGAGATCATCCGGCCGAAGCGCGCCTTCATCATCGGCTTGGCGGCGGCGCGCATCAGGCGGAACGCGGCTTCGAGATTGACGCGGATGACGCTGTCCCACTCGTCGTCCTTCATCCGCATCGCGAGATTGTCGCGGGTGACGCCGGCATTGTTGACGAGGATGTCGACCTTGCCGAGCTTCTCGACCGCCTGGGGGACGAGCGCGTCGACCGCGGCGGGGTCGGACAGGTCGCAGGGCAGCGCGACGTGATCGCCGCCGAGGGTGGCCAGAAAGGCGTCGAGCTTGGCGGCGTTGGAGCCGGATATGGCGAGGCGCGCGCCCTGTGCGGCGAGGGCTCGGGCGATCTCGGACCCGATCCCGCCCGATGCGCCGGTGACGAGGGCGGTCATGCCTGTGAGGTCGAACATTCTAGTCTCCAGTAGATTGGTTCACGCGGAGACGCGGAGACGCGGAGGGGCGATGGTCATTGACGATCCGTCGCACCCCTTCCTTGAGCGTCGCGCCACCGAAGTTGATAAGCAGCCCGACGGGCTGTTTGGTGAGGCGTAGATAGGTGAGCAATTGCTTGCCGTGGACTGCGTTCAGTTGCTCTACCGATTTGATTTCCACCAAGAGGCGCTCGTCGACGAGGAGGTCGATGCGAAAGGCCGCTTCGAAGCGGGTCCCGTCGAATTCGATGTCTACCGGTCGCTGCCGCGCCACTTGGTAACCCAGACTGGCGAGCCTACCCGCCAGCACCAGTTCGTAGACGCTTTCGAGAAGACCCGGACCCAGAGCACGGTGAATCCGAACGGAGAGATCGAGCACATCGCCGCTGATCTGATCGATCTCTCTCAAATCTTCTCTCCGCGGCTCCGCGTCTCCGCGTGATTACATCTTCTTCACGAATTCCTCGATGTCGTCCATCGTGATGACGCTGGTGGTTTCGGCGTCGGGGGCGGTGCGTTTTACCATGGGGGCGAGGACCTTGCCGCCGAATTCGACGAAGTGGCCGACGCCCGCTGCGTGCATCGCGAGCACCGATTCGCGCCAGCGGACCATGCCGGTGACCTGCTGGACGAGCAGGTGGCGGATCGCGCCGGGGTTGGCGACGGCGACCGCGTCGACATTGGCGAACACCGGCACCAGCGGCGCGCGGAGGTCGGCGTCGAGGAGCGCGGCTTCCATCGCCTCGGCAGCGGGCTGCATCAGCGGGCAGTGGAACGGCGCGGAGACGGGGAGCAGGACCGCGCGCTTGGCGCCGAGATCCTTGGCGAGGCCGATCGCCTTCTCGATCGCGAGGCGGTGGCCCGAGATGACGACCTGCGACGGGTCATTGTCGTTGGCGACGGTGCAGACCAGCTCGGCCCCGCCCTCGGCGAGGATCGAATCGACCGCGGCGCCCGCGATCAGCTGCGCCTTTTCGAGGTCGGTGCCGAGCAGCGCGGCCATCGCGCCCTCGCCCACCGGCACCGCCGCCTGCATTGCCCGGCCGCGCAGCTTGAGCAGCCGCGCGGTGGTCGACAGGTCGAGCGCGCCCGCGGCGCACAGCGCGGTATATTCGCCGAGGCTATGCCCGGCGACGTAATCGGCCTTGTCGGCGAGGCGCAGACCGCCCTCCTTCTCGGCGACGCGCAGCGTGGCGATCGCGTTCGCCATGATCGCGGGCTGTGCATTCTCGGTGAGGAGGAGGTCGTCGGCGGGCCCCTCGCTCATCAGCCGGAACAGATTCTGGCCGAGCGCCTCGTCGACTTCGGCGAAGACCTCGCGCGCGGTGGCGCTGGCGTCGGCGAGCGCCTTGCCCATGCCGACAGACTGGCTCCCCTGGCCGGGGAAGATGAACGCGCGCATGACCTCTCCTCTTTGAAGCGGGCGGACTAGAAAGGTGTGGCCCGAGTTGCAACCGCGCGAACCTGAACGAAGCTGGCGGGTTTGCGACAAAATGCGACCAATTCGCGACCCCTGCGACAAGCGCCTGCGACAAGCGGCCCCCAGATTATGGAGGACGCCGCAGCATCGGCGCCGTGTTTCAACGGGAGAGTATCATGAAGAAGTTCATCCTCAGCGCGCTTGCCGCCACCCTCGTCGCCAGCCCGCTGCTGGCCGCCGCTCCGGCCGAGGCGCAGCAGCGCCGCGAAGTGACCACCGTGCGCCAGAACAATAATGGCCGCACCGTCGTCACCAAGCGGACCACCGTCCGCCCGAACCAGTATCGCAATTTCCGCACCGGCCAGCGGTTCGACCGCCGTTATGCACAGAACTACCGGGTGATCACGACGTACCGCAACTATCGCCTCGCCGCCCCGCCGCGTGGCAGCCAGTGGGTCCGTTCGGGTCGTGACGCGCTGCTGGTCAACGGCCGCGGCAACGTGGTCCAGGTGCGGGGTGGCGCGTTCCGGTAATCGCGCCGTCAGGGTCGTAACCAACCTTGCCTTTCCCCGATAATCGGGTAAGGGCCATCACAACCGGGGTGAGGGATTCGCGTCCCTTGCCCCGGTTTGCATTCTAGACGACAGCCGGAGGGGTGCACGCATGGGGCGTGTATCAGCGATCGGCCAAGACGAAGGACAAGACATGGCTCTTTACGAGCACGTGTTCCTTGCGCGCCAGGATCTGGCACAGGCGCAGGTGGACGCTCTGGCGGAAATCGCCACCAAGATCGTGAACGACAACGAAGGTCGGGTCGTAAAGACCGAGAACTGGGGCCTGCGTTCGCTGGCGTACAAGATCGCCAAGAACCGCAAGGCGCACTATGTGATGCTCGAGATCGATGCCCCGGGCAACGTGATCGCAGAGCTGGAGCGCCAGACGCAGATCAACGAAGACATCATCCGTTACATGACGGTCAAGGTCGACACGCTCGAAGAGGGCCCGACCGTGATGATGCGCAAGTCGGACCGCGACCGTGAGCGTCGTGGCGACCGCGAAGGTGGCCGCGAAGGCCGTCCTGACCGCGGCGATCGTCCGGACCGTGGTCCCCGTCGTGACCGCGAAGAGGGAGCTGAATAATCATGGCACGTCCATTCTTCCGCCGCCGCAAGAGCTGCCCGTTCTCTGCCAAAGACGCTCCCCGGATTGACTATAAGGACGTCCGGTTGCTGCAGGGCTTCGTGTCCGAGCGTGGCAAGATCGTCCCGTCGCGTATCACTTCGGTGGCCGCAAAGAAGCAGCGCGAACTGGCCCAGGCCATCAAGCGTGCGCGTCATCTGGGCCTGCTGCCCTACATCGTTAAGTAAGGAGCGCCCCCATGGACGTCATTCTGCTTGAGCGCGTCGAAAAGCTCGGCGCCATCGGCGACGTGGTGAAGGTCAAGGACGGCTATGCCCGTAACTTCCTTCTCCCGAACAAGAAGGCGCTTCGTTCGAACGAAGCCAACCGCAAGGTTTTCGAAGCGAACCGTGCGCGGATCGAGTCGGACAACGCATCGCGCCGTGCCGATGCCGAGACTGAAGCGAAGACCTTCACCGACGCGAGCGTGACCCTGATCCGTCAGGCGTCGAACACCGGTCAGCTCTACGGCTCGGTCGCGGTTCGCGATCTGGTCGATGCGCTGGTGGCCGACGGTCACAAGGTCGGCAAGTCGGCGATCGTGCTCGACAAGCCGATCAAGGCAATCGGCGTGTACACCGTCAAGGTTGCACTCCACCCCGAGGTGTCGGTGTCCGTCAAGGTCAACGTCGCCCGGTCGCCGGAAGAAGCCGAGATGCAGGCTCAGGGCGTCGACGTCATGTCGTCGATGTTCGAGCGCGACGAGGCTGGCTTCGTCGAGGATTACGATCCGAACGCAGAGCCCGGCGCGACCGCCGAAGCCCCGCGCGACCAGGAGGAAGAGGCACAGGGCTAACCCCCTCGCCTTTCCTGGCCAAATCGAAAAAGGCCCGTCCGGAGCGATCCGGGCGGGCCTTTTTCATGTCCGCGGCAGGAACGCCAGCGGCTCAGGGGCAGGTGACGCAGGCACCGACCATCGCGGCGAGGGGCACGAGCGCGAAGATGACGGGGAGGATCTGTTTCATGGCCGGCGAACTCTTTGAGATGGGACGCGGCGATAATGCCCAAGGCCTGCAAAAGGTTGCGGGCAGATGAACCGCGCGGCGCGGCGAACCGGCGGCATTCACCCCGCCCCCTGCTCCACCGCAGAAGACGCACATTCTGGCCAAAATCGATAGTCAGCGCGCGATTGTGATCGCTGAGTGCAGGTTCCAGTTTTTGGAAAGGTTAAGAAAATGCGTACGAGTCTCCAGAAATATCCGACGGTTGCCCTCCTGCTGATCGGGTCGATCGGGCTGGGCGGTTGCGCCACCAAGGGCTTTGTCCGCGAGCAGATCGCGACCGTCAACACGCGCATCGACGGCATGGACGGCCGCCTGCGGACCGTCGAGGGCACGTCGGGCGAGGCGCTGACCCAGGCCCAGGCCGCAGCCGGCCAGGCGCAGCAGAACGGCCAGCGGATCGACCAGATCAACGGTCGCGTCGACGGCATGGAGCAGAAGATGCAGCAGCAGATGCAGCAGCGCCAGCGCAAGCCGCGCGGCTGAGCCTGACCCTGCTCCATGCCAATACCCGGGACGGCTTTCGCCGCGCAGGATCGCCATCGTGAGAGGATCTTGCGCGTGAGAGGGCTGTTACCGGGACGGTACCGGGCGGCGGCGCTTGCCGGCCTGGCGCTGGCGCTCGTCGCCGTGCCGGTGCCGCTGGCGGCCGCTGCCGGTGCCAAGGTCGCCGCGAAGACTGGTGGCAAGGCGGGTGGCAAGGCCGCTGGCAAGACGCGCGCGAAGCCGCGGCGCGGGGCGGCGGTGGCTGCCCCGGTCGTGCCGCTCGCGCTGCCGCTGCTGTCGCCGGCCGCGGACCAGATCGTCGCCTGGGTCGCGGCGGCGAAGGACAATGCCGGCCTGCCCTATGCGGTGATCGACAAGCAGGCGGCGTCGCTGCTGCTGTTCGATGCGAAGGGCGCATATGTCGGGCAGACGCCGGTGCTGCTCGGCGTCGGGATCGGTGACGATTCGTCGCCGGGCGTCGGCGCGAAGGATCTGGCCGAGATCGGCCCCGCCGAGCGGACCACGCCCGCGGGCCGGTTCGTCACCAGGTTCGGGCGCGCGTTCGGACGCCAGTCTGTGCTGTGGGTCGACTATGCCAATTCGGTCGCGATCCATGCGGTGATCACGACGCACAAGAAGGAACGCCGGGTCGAGCGGCTGGTGTCGCCGAGCCCGGAGGACAACCGGATCAGCTTTGGCTGCATCAATGTCGGCAGCAAATTCTATACCGGCCAGCTGAGCCCGCTGTTCCGCCGCAAGGGCGGCGTGGTGTATATCCTGCCCGAGAGCCGGACGCTCGACGACGTGTTTCCGCGGGCGCGGCTGCTGCCCTATCTGAAGCCGACGCCGGTCGCGGCGACCCCTGGTGCGGAAAGCGAACCGACATGATCCTGCTCTGGCTCGCCGCGGTGGCCGCTGCCCCTGCTCCTGCCCCCACTCCCCGCACCCCCGCTCGCGCCGAGCGGCCCGTGGTGGTGAGCGCGCTGACGACCGAGGACCTGATCGCGCAGTGCCGCGGCAAGGATGCGGACCCCGCGCCGAGCTTCTGCACGGGCTATATCCTCGGCGCGTTCGACACGCTGTCGATGGCGCGCGAGATCTGCCCGTCGGCGACCAAGGGGTCGACGATCGACGCGGTGGCGACGACGCGCAAATATCTGCGCACCAAGGGCAAGAAGGCGAAGGCCGCACCGATCTTCGTGGTCCGCGACGCGCTGCGCCGATCCTTTGCGTGCAAGCGGAACGCCAAACGCTAGCCTGTCCGCCGGACCGGTAGCGGTACGGCCCTATGACAATCCGCCGAAGTGCCACCCGCGACGATTCGTCGGCGGGCGGCCTGCCAATATGCGGCGCCACGGTGAACGGCGATGGCTTTCGATAACCGAAATAGTGCCTATTCTGAATGTCGTCGCAACATTCGTATGAATCGGTCATATTTGGGTATTGTCATATAAGTCAGAATGGAGAATTCATGTCCCCGGAACCGGACCAAGCGCGAACGCGCAGCCGGACAAGGGGGCCTTCATGAACTTCAGACATACCACGTCCTATATTGCACTTGCCGGATCGCTGTTGCTGACGGCGATCCCCGCTGTGGCGCAGACCGCGACGGACAGCCCGGCGACGCCGGCCCAGGCCAAGGTCGAGGCCGATGCGCAGACCGCGTTCGCCGCGGGCGATACGGCCAAGACCGTGTCCGACGACCTGATCGTCGTCACCGGATCGCGGATCCAGCGGCCCAACATGACATCGGCCGCGCCGATCACCTCGGTCACCGCGCAGGACATCCGCGCGCAGGCGGCGATCACCGTCGAGGACGTGCTCAACCGCCTGCCGCAGGTGTCGCCCGACAGCCAGCAGACCTATCAGGATTCGGACGGCCGCCAGCGGATCAAGCTGCGCAGCCTCGGCTTCGAGCGGACGCTGGTGCTGGTCGATGGCAAGCGGCTGGGCACGCAGAACGGCCAAGACGTCGGCATCATCCCGCCCTCGCTGCTCGAACGCGTCGACGTGCTGACCGGCGGCGCGTCGTCGGTCTATGGATCGGACGCAGTCGCGGGCGTGGTGAACTTCATCCTGAAGAAGGATTTCGAGGGGATCCAGCTCGACGGCAATTACAGCTTCTACAATCACGAGAACAAGGACACGATCGTGTCGCCGCTGGCGCGCGCGAACGCGTTCGAGGCGCCGCGCGGGCTGACCAATGACGGCGGCCGGTCCGACGTCACGCTGACCGCGGGCACCAAGCTGTTCGACGGCGCGCTGCGCGTGTCGGGCTTCGTCAATTACCGCCAGGCCAATGACGTCCCCTATGACGCACGGTCGAGCTCGGCATGCCAGCTGGTCCAGACCGGCAAGGACGGCCCGCTGTCCTGCTCGCTGTCGACCTATTCGCCGAGCGGCTATATCTCGCCGCGCAGCGGGGCGAACAGCGGCGTCGGCTATGTCAACGATCCCGCCGGCACGCGCAGCTTCGTGCCCTACGGCGCAGGCGCGGGCAACGCGGCCAACCCCTATGACGGCTATTCCTACCAGCGCGAATTCGAACGCTATACGGCGGGCGGCTTCGTCAGCGCGAAGATCGCGCCCGAGCTCGAGCTCTATGGTTCGGGAATCTGGTTCCGCGACAGGTCGGTGAACCCCTATCCGACGCGCGTCTACAGCTACACCGCCTATGGCGACACGCCGTACCAGGTGAACTGCAACAACCCGTTCCTGTCGACGTCGCAGGCCAGCACGATCTGCGGTGCGCAGGCGGGGACGTCGGCGCTCGCGCCGCTCGACGTGCGCTATCGCTTCAACGACCTGCCCTTCTCGCCCGACGTCTATCTGAACAAGGGGATCCGCGCGACCGCGGGGATCCGCGGCACCGTCGGCGAGGCGTGGACCTATGATCTGGGCGGCGTGTTCTCGCGCAACCAGCAGGACATCACCTTCGGCAATTTCGCCGATTTCGACCGGGTGAACCGCTCGCTCAACGTCGTCAGCGTCAACGGCACGCCGACCTGCGCGGCGACCGTGTCGGGGGTCGACCCGGCCTGTGTCCCGTTCAACGCGTTCAGCGCAGGGACGCTCGGCGGACCGCTGGCCGATTACCTGTTCACCGCGCGCAGCGGCACCTCGACCGGCGTCGCCAAATTGTGGGACATCGTGTCGTCGGTGACCGGCGACCTCGGCAAATACGGGATCACCTCGCCCTTTGCGAACCAGGGCGTCGCGATCGCGCTGGGCGGCGAATATCGCAAGGACAGCTATGCCTCGTCCGCCGATGCGATCTACCGCGAGCAGAATGGCGGCGAGGATTTCAACCTGAGCCAGGACGTGTGGGAATCGAACATCGAGGTCCAGGCGCCGCTGATCGAGGAGCGCCGCTTCGCGCATCTGCTGCAGGTCACGGGCGGCTACCGTGTGTCGAAATACAGCAGCAATCCCAAGACCTTCAACACGTGGAAGCTCGAGGGCACCTATGCCCCGGTCAGCGACCTGACGTTCCGCGCGTCGTTCAACAAGGCGCAGCGTGCACCGACGGTGTTCGAGATCCGCCAGGCGACCGCGATCAATTATAGCCGGCAGGGCGGATCGCAGAACGACTTCTGCGCCCCCGTGCCGCGCCAGATCGCGGACCCCGCCAATCCCGGCCGGACGATCACCACGACCACGCCGATCGCCTCGCGCGAGGTGTGCGCGGCGACCGGGCTGTCCGACGCACTCTATGGCAGCGCGACCCTGCTGTGCCCCAACGACCAGTGCACGGTGCGATCGGGCGGATTCACCGCGGATCCGGAAACCGCCTATACCCAGACCTATGGCCTGGTCGTGAAGCCGAGCTTCCTGCGCGGGCTGGTCTTCTCGGTCGATCGCTACCGGATCAAGATCAACAACTCGCTCGGCTATAACGACGACAGCTATTACACCGATGGCTGCCAGCGTTCGAACGGCGACCCGTTCTTCTGCTCGGGGATCGTCCGCCAGCCCGGCACCGGCATCCTCTACGCCGCCGCCGCGAACAACCCGACCAGCGGCTTCATCCGCGCGGGCACGACCAATTATTATTTCTCGATCGCGCGTGGCTGGGACTTCCAGAGCCAGTATACGCTGGGTCTCGGCGGGGCCGGCAAGATCGACTGGAACTTCAACGGGTCGCTGACCACCTTTGCCGGCGGGCAGGATTCGCCGCTCCAGCCCAAGCGCAATTGTGCGGGCTATTATGGCAATGGCTGCGGCCAGCTGCTGCCGAAATGGTCGCACGGGCTGCGGACGACCTATACGACGAGCGACGGCATCTTCAGCACGTCGTTCAACTGGCGCTATGTCGGGTCGCTGACGAGTGCGGACAATTCGGGCGATCCGGCGATCGGCGGCACGCCCGACCGGGCGCGGACGACCTTCTACAGAATCGCGCCGGTGAATTATTTCGACCTGGCGCTGACCTTCGCCGTGTCGCGCGATTTCTCGCTCCGGCTGATCGCGAACAACCTGCTCGACAAGACGCCGCCGATCCTGGCGAATTCCTATGACATCAGCCTGGCGCGCAGCAACACGATCCCCGCGCGCTACGACGCGCTGGGCCGCAACCTTGCGGTCGGGGCGACCGTGCGGTTCTGATCGAACCGGGGCGTATCTCGGGGGGCTCGTCGTTCGCGACGGGCCCCCTTTTTTTTGGGTGCGGGAGCCGGCGACGTCCGCCCGTCGCTCCGCCCTCAAAACGCGTTAAGATCCGCGTGCCGGGCGCCGGCAATTTCGACGTCATGACGCAAACGGAACAAGACTGCGTCGAGAGTGTTCGAACCTGTTGTAAGTACAGGGAGAGTTAAATGTCAGATTATCGGGGCGGCGAGCCAATTCGTCAGAAGAGCGGCGCAGGCAAGACGATCGTCATCGTCCTTGTCGTCATTGCGGCCATCGTCGGTGTCCTCTTTGCGACCGGGTTCTGGAGCGCCAACGTGAAGGAAGGTTCGCTTCCGGAGGTCTCCGTCAAGGGCGGTGACATGCCGAATGTCGATCTCGACTCGAAGGCGGTCGTCGTCGGCACGAAGAAGACCGAAGTCGAGGTCCCCAAGGTCAAGACCGAGACCGAAACGGTCGACGTGCCCACCGTGGGCGTCAAGGACAATGGCGAGAAGTAAGACTTCGCCTGACGTCACGAGCCCTCACCTGATGGTGGGGGCTTTTTTTGTGACGCGGATGTGAGGGCGCGATCGGGTGGCGTTATCGCCGGGTGCCGGGCGGCCGGTGTCAACGGCTCAACTTGGTGGAAACTCGATTTTCAGCCTATAAAGCGAGCATGAGAATCCTCATGCCGAGAAGGTGCAACGCCGGCAGTGCGAGCGCAGTGACGAAGCGCCATTTCGTCAATCGGCGATAGCAGAGAAAGCCCGCCGTCACAGCAGCGACGAGCATGACAGGCTGAGCGAGCAAGAACAATACCAGCGCCCACGCGCCGACGGACTGTCCACCGTCCATCACCATCGGCGAAACTAACGCGAGCATTGCCGCTCGACCCAATAGAGTGCCAGACAGCAGCGATGCCGCGAGCGGAAGCATACGCGTCACGGTAATTGCCAGATGTTTTGCCGGGCATGAACGCTCCTTTGCTTCCAACCTCGCTAAGCTTCGAATGTCTGCAATTACGCGAAGGTGGAAGTGTCAGCTTAATCCATCTGCCAAGTTAACCTGTTACGAACAAAGTTGACAATGGCCATGGACGACGCTCGCAGCAGATAGCATTCCTGCCACGAAAGTACTGAAGTATCTCGTCGAATCAGGGTATGCAGAAGCACAAAGAAGTCGATCTAAAAACATAACTTATGTTATGCATTCTGTGATTTATCCATGTCCGCATTAGCCGTGAGGTACGTCTTAAAGGTGTATTTTCCATAAATCGTAGTATCAATAGTTAATTGTGGATACTGGGATCAAACTTAATAATAGTCCTGAGCAGCCTGTTTTATTACACGCCGGTGCGTTCGGCAGGCGGTTCTGCTGGGGGGGGGGGGGTACCGTGAGCAGTGCCTGTCGAACACCATCGTTGGTCAAAGCTCTTGTATCTACGATAAGCACGAACGGGAGTGTGGGGGGCCGTGGGAGATGGCGCCCGCCCCCCCCCCCCTCGCTGTACCGTTTACTTGCGGCCGAACAGTTTCTCGATGTCGCCGTGCGCGAGCTTTACCCAGGTGGGGCGGCCGTGGTTGCATTGGCCCGAATGGGGGGTGATCTCCATTTCGCGGAGCAGCGCGTTCATCTCGGGGACCGAGAGGATGCGGCCGGCGCGGACCGAGCCGTGGCAGGCCATCGTGCCGGCGACCGCGTCGAGCCGTTCCTTCAGCGACAGCGCCTCGTCGAACGCGGCGAGTTCGTCGGCGAGGTCGGTGACGAGCCCTTTGGGATCGCTCTGGCCGAGCAAGGCGGGGGTCGCGCGGACCAGCATCGCGCGCGCGCCGAAGCGTTCGAGGTCGAGCCCGAACTCGGACAGCTCGGCGGCGCGCGCCTCGAGCCGGTCGCAGGCGGGTTCGTCGAGTTCGACGACCTCGGGGATCAGCAGCGCCTGACTCGCGACCGTGCCGCCGGCGAGCGCGGCGCGCATCCGTTCGAGGACGAGGCGTTCATGCGCGGCATGCTGATCGACGAGGACGAGACCGTCCTCCGCCTCGGCGACGATATAGGTCTTGGCGACCTGGCCGCGCGCGACGCCCATCGGGAAGGCGCTGGTCTGTGGCGGCGGTGTCCAGGCGGGTTCGGCTCTTGCCTGTGGGGGCGCGGCGAAGAAGGTGGGGCGGGCGTCGTTTACCGTGGCGTAGCTGCGGGATTCCAGCGGCAGTCTTTGGGGCGTGCCCTCACCTTCCCACCCGCTTTGCGGGCGGGCCCCTTCCTCTCCCCCGGGGGGAGAGGAGGCTTCTGGTTGCCACATGGCGAGCGCGGTGTCGCTGGCGCGCTGGCTGCGGTGGCCGGCGGCGTCGAGGGCGCGGCGGAGGCCCGAGACGATCAGGCCTCTTACCATCGCCGGGTCGCGGAAGCGGACCTCGGTCTTGGCGGGGTGGACGTTGACGTCGACCTGATCGGTGGGGACGTCGAGGAACAGCGCGACGACCGCGTGCCGGTCGCGCGGGAGCATCTCGGCATAGGCGCCGCGGATCGCGCCCATCAGCAGCCGGTCCTTCACCGGCCGGCCGTTGACGAACAGATACTGGTGATCGGCGATGCCGCGATTGTAGGTCGGCAGGCTCGCGACCCCGCCGAGCACGAGCATGCCCGAGTCGACCGGGCGTTCGAGGTCGATCGTGACCGCATTGTCGGCGAGCGCGCGATCGGTGAGCGTCGCGACCCGGCCCGGCCGGTCCTCGACCTGCGTCGCCGCCAGCGTGCGACGGCCGTCATGCTCGATCGTGAAGCCGATATCGGGACGCGCCATCGCGAGCCGGCGGACGACGTCGAGACAGGCGGCATATTCGGCGCGTGGGGAGCGCAGGAACTTGCGGCGGGCGGGGACGCGCGCGAACAGATCCTCGACCACGACGCGCGTGCCGGGGGGCAGCGCGGCGGGCCCCTCGCGCTCGACGCGGCCATTGTCGACGATCCGCGACCAGCCCTCGGCCCCCCTCACCCGGCTTTCGATCGTCAGCCGCGCGACGCTGGCGATCGAGGGCAGCGCCTCGCCGCGAAAGCCGAGCGTCACGACCGATTCGATGATCTCGTCGGGCATCTTCGAGGTCGCGTGCCGTTCGAGCGCGAGCACCATGTCGGCGGGCGTCATGCCGCATCCGTCGTCGGCGACTTCGATGCGCGATGTGCCGCCTTCGACGAGGAGAATCGCGATGCGTCCGGCGCCTGCGTCGATGGCGTTCTCGACTAACTCCTTCAACGCGCTGGCGGGTCTTTCCACCACTTCACCGGCGGCGATACGATTGACGAGATGCTCGGGGAGACGCCGTATTGACATGGGTTTGCGTCTAGACCAAGCGACGGCATCCCGCGACCCGCAAACGCCCGCTTATTAGGCACCCGGTGCTCGAAAACACCGGCGGGGCCCGCGAGATGATGTGCGAAATGCCGCCCGTCCGGCGGCCAGGATTACGGGACCCTGATTGAATGGCCTTCTACTCGCGTTTCTTCAAGTTCATGTCGCACGACATGGCGATCGACCTCGGCACCGCGAACACGGTTGTCTATGTCCGTGGCCGCGGCATCGTCCTGAACGAGCCGTCGGTGGTCGCGGTCGAGACGATCAACGGCATCAAGCGCGTCAAGGCGGTCGGTGACGACGCGAAGCTGATGATGGGCAAGACCCCGGGCAATATCGAGGCGATCCGCCCGCTTCGCGACGGCGTGATCGCGGACATCGACGTCGCCGAGCAGATGATCAAATATTTCATCCAGAAGGTGCACGGCCCGCGCCGCTTCGCCCGCTGGCCCGAAATCGTGATCTGCGTGCCGTCGGGGTCGACCAAGGTCGAGCGCCGCGCGATCCGCGACGCCGCGTCGAACGCGGGCGCGAGCACGGTGTGGCTGATCGAGGAGCCGATGGCGGCCGCGATCGGCGCCGACATGCCCGTGACCGAGCCGATCGGCAGCATGGTCGTCGACATCGGCGGCGGCACGACCGAGGTCGCGGTGCTGAGCTTGCGCGGTCTGGCCTATACGACGTCGGTCCGCGTCGGCGGCGACAAGATGGACGAGGCGATCGTCAGCTATGTCCGCCGCAACCATAATCTGCTGATCGGCGAAGCGACCGCCGAGCGGATCAAGCAGGAGGTCGGCATCGCCAAGCCGCCGGTCGACGGCATCGGCACGATCATCCACATCAAGGGCCGCGACCTGGTCAACGGCGTGCCCAAGGAAATCCAGATCAACCAGGGCCAGATCGCCGAGGCGCTGAGCGAGCCCGTCGCGACGATCGTCGAGGGCGTCCGCGTCGCGCTGGAGAACACCGCCCCCGAGCTGGCCGCGGACATCGTCGACCAGGGCATCGTCCTGACCGGCGGCGGCGCGCTGCTGCAGGGGCTGGACGAGGTGCTGCGCGACGAGACCGGCCTGCCGGTGACGGTCGCCGAGGACCCCTTGACCTGCGTCGCGCTGGGCACCGGTCGCGCGCTCGAGGACCCGCTGTTCCGCGGCGTGCTGATGAGCGGCTGAGAAGCGTGTAGGTGGGAAACGGGTCAGTGGAAATCGCATCGACCGAGTCGCGGGGATAGGGCCCCGGACCCGGCGATGCCCGAGAACGAGGGGACAGGCGCATGGCGCCAGCCCGCGACCGCCGGACGGGGTTTTCCCGACGGCGTCAATATGGGGTGTTCGTAGGCTATGTGCTCGCCATCGCCGGTGCGGTGGTGGGCGCAGCGTTGCTCGTCGTCTCGACCTTCAACCCGCCCGCCTTTGCCGGCGCGCGGATGGGCGTGGCGGGCCTCACCGCCCCGGTCTCGTCGGGTCTCGCCTGGGTCGTGGGCGGGGTCGCCGCCGTGCCCGAGGCGATCGGGACCTATTTCTTCGTCCGCCAGGAAAATGGCGCGCTGCGCCGCGAGCGTGACCAGACGCGCGCTTTGCTGATGCGTGCGCGGACGATCGCCTATGACAATCGCCGGCTGCGATCGCTGCTGAAGGTCCGCGACCGGATCGCCGAACCGGTCGTGACCGCGCGGCTGGTCAGTTCGAGCGCGTCGAGCGGACGCCGCTTCGCCTTGCTCAACGCGGGCCGCTGGAGCGGGGTGCGGCCGGGCATGGCGGTGCGCGGCCCCGACGGGCTGGTCGGGCGCGTCGTCGAGACCGGCCCGAATGCGGCGCGGGTGATGCTGCTGACCGACGGCGACAGCATCGTGCCGATCCGCCGGACGCGCGACGGGCTGCCTGCGATCGCGGTCGGGCGCGGCGACGGCATGCTCGACGTCCGGTCGGTCAACGCGACCAACGTCAAGTTCAACGCGGGCGACCTGTTCGTCACGTCGGGCGTCGGCGGGCTCTATTCGCCCGGCATCCCGGTCGCGCGGGTGATGACCGCGGGGGCGGATTCGGTGATGGCACGGACCTTCGCCAACCCCGACACCTTCGATTTCGCGGTGGTCGAGCCCGGCTTCATGCCGGTGCCGCCGCCGCGCGCCCTTGCGCCGTCCGACAATAGCGCCAAGTGACTGCCAAACCACCCTATCCCGTCTTCCCCCAAATGATCGACCAGCCGTGACCACCCGCAACAGCGTCGACTATAAGCCGTTCGAACCGAAGGTCGCAGGCGGCCGGGCGCGGGCGATCCCGTGGCTGACCGTCATGGCGGGATCGCTGATGACGATCGTGCCGCTGATCGCGACGATCCCGATCCTGCCGCCGTTCGGCTTCGTCATGCTGCTCGCATGGCGGCTGCTCGCGCGTTACGCGCTGCGCCCCTGGGCGGCGGCACCGCTAGGGCTGTTCGACGACCTGCTCAGCGGGCAGCCGCTGGGCAGCGCGGTGCTGCTCTGGTCGCTCGCGTTCGTGGCGATCGACATGATCGAGCAGCGGCTGGTGTACCGCGATTTCTGGCAGGACTGGCTGATCGCGAGCGGCGGGATCGCGTGCTGCGTGATCGGCGGGCGATTTCTGGGCGTACGGGTCGGCACGCATGTCGACACCGTGCTATTGGCGCAGATCGTGATCACCATGATGCTCTTCCCGCTGGCGGCGCGGATCGTCGCGACGATCGAACGACGCAGGGTCCAGGAATGAAGCGGGTTTCCGAATGAGACGGCCGCCGCGTGTCGTGACCGAGATGTCGCAAGCCTATAGTTTCTCGCGTCGTGCCTGGATGCTGGGCGCGGTGCAGGGTGGCGTCGGGCTGATGCTGGCCGGGCGGATGGCCTGGCTGTCGATCGCGCAGAACGAACGCTACACGATGCTGTCCGAGAGCAACCGCGTGAACATGACGCTGTTGCCGCCGCGACGCGGCTGGATCGTCGACCGCCACGGCGTGCCGATCGCGAACAACCGCACCGATTTCCGCGTCGACATCATCCCCGACCGGCTGCGCGACAAGGAACGCGTGCTGCCGCTGCTCGGCCGCATCCTCCAGCTGCCGCCCGAGGAGATCGAGCGGATCGCGATCGACCTCGATCATGCCGCCGGGTTCCAGCCGGTCCAGGTCGCGGAGAATCTCGACTGGGAGCGGTTCGCCGCGGTCAGCGTGCGGCTGCCCGAGCTGCCCGGCGTCGCGCCGACGCGCGGCTTTGCGCGCAACTATCCCGCGGGCGCCGCGGTCGCGCATCTGACCGGCTATGTCGGCGTGCCCAATGCCGAACAATACAAGAAGACGCGCGACCCGCTGCTCGTCACCCCCGGCTTCAAGCTCGGCAAGGACGGGCTCGAGAAGATGCTCGAACCCGCGCTGCGCGGCGAGGCGGGCGCGAAGCGGGTCGAGGTCACCGCGCGCGGCAAGCTGGTCGCCGAGCTCGCGACCAAACCCGACGTGCCGGGCAAGACCGCGCGGCTGACGATCGACGCGGGGCTGCAGGAATATGCCGCACGCCGGCTGGGCACCAATTCGGGGTCGGTGGTCGTCATCGACTGTCGCACCGGCGAGATGCTCGCGATGGTGTCGATGCCCGCCTATGACCCCAACAGCTTTTCGGACGGGATCAGCCATCTCGAATGGCAGATGCTGAGCGACGACGATCACGTGCCGCTGATGAACAAGGTGACGCAGGGGCTGTATCCGCCGGGCTCGACGGTCAAGCCGATGAACGGGCTCGCGCTGCTCCACGCCGGCGTTCCGGCCGACGCGCGGGTCAATTGTTCGGGCGCGATGCGGCTGGGGACGAGCGTGTTCCATTGCCACAAGCGCGGCGGGCACGGGCCGCTCGACCTCAAGAACGCGATCATGCAGAGCTGCGACATCTATTTCTACGAGATGGCGCGGCGGGTCGGCTATGCCGCGATCGCGCCGATCGCGCGGACGCTGGGCATGGGGCAGAAGTTCGACCTGCCCTTTTCGACGCAGCGGTTCGGGACGATGCCCGACCCCGACTGGAAGCTGCACAAGTACAAGCGGCCCTGGACGGTCGCGGATTCGCTCAACGCGTCGATCGGCCAGGGCTATGTGCTCGCCAACCCGCTCCAGCTCGCGGTGATGGCGGCGCGGATCGCGTCGGGTCGCGACCTGCAGCCGAGCATTCTTGCCAGCCAGGTCCACCGCGACGCGCCCGCGCTGGCGATCGATTCGGAAAATTTGGCGCGGGTGCGCGAGGCGATGTTCGGCGTGATCAACCAGGGCGGCACCGGCGGCGCGGCCAAGCTGCTGATCCCGGGCGTCGCGATCGCGGGCAAGACCGGCACCGCGCAGGTCCGCCGCATCACCATGGCGGAGCGGCGCTCGGGCGTGCTCAAGAACGGCCAGCTGCCGTTCAAGCTGCGCGACCATGCGCTGTTCATCGGCTTCGCGCCCGCGGACAACCCGCGCTACGCGCTCGCCGTGGTGCTCGAGCATAACGGGCACACGGTGCGCAACCTCGACACGCCGATGATCGGGCGCGACATCATGACCTATATGCTCGACCGCGAGCGCGCGCTGAAGACGCTCGCCGAGGTCGAACCGACCTGGGGCGGCGACATCAGGACGCGGATGGCGGCAACCGCGGCGAGCTATCGCGCGGCGCAGAGCGCCCCGCCCGCCGCGATCGCGACCAAGACCGACGCGACCGTACCGAGCGACGCCCCGGCGGTCGAGAACGCCACCGACGTCGCCAACCGGACGCAGGCGGATCTCGCAGGCGGCGGCGGCGGGGTCGCGGAAGACGGAACCACGGAGCGCGGCCAATGACATCGCGGATCATCCCCGAACAGCTTGCCACCCTGCCCTGGCGAACCTTGCTGCTGGTCACGGCGATCGGGACCTTCGGGCTGGTCGTGCTCTATTCGGCGGCGGGCGGCTCGCTGCGCCCCTGGACGCTGCCGCAGGGCATCCGCTTCTTCATCCTCCTGGCGGGCTCGGTCGTGCTCTCGCGCATCCCCGAGCGTGTCTGGAAGGCGGCGGCGTGGCCGACCTATGGTGCGCTCGTCCTCGCGCTCGTGCTCGTCGAGCTGCTCGGCGCGGTGCGTGGCGGCAGTCAGCGCTGGCTCGACCTCGGCTTCATCCGGCTGCAGCCGTCCGAATTGATGAAGCCGGCGATCGTGCTCGCCTGTGCGCGCTTCTACGACATGCTGCCGCCCAACGAGACGCGGCGGTTCGCGGCCGTCTGGCCCGCCGCGGTGCTGATCGGCATCCCCGCGGCGATCGTGATGAAACAGCCCGATCTGGGCACCGCGCTGATGATCTGCGCGGGCGGCGCGACGGTGATTTTCCTGGCGGGCATTCCACTCAGGCTGTTCGTCGGCGGTGCGGTGGCCGCGTCGGTCGCGATCCCGCTCGCGATCAACTTCGCGCTGCACGACTATCAGCGCAACCGGATCCTGATCTTCCTCGATCCCGAAAGCGATCCGCTGGGCACCGGCTATCATATCAGCCAGTCGAAGATCGCGATCGGATCGGGCGGGCTGTGGGGCAAGGGGTTCCTCAACGGCACGCAGAGCCATCTCGACTATCTCCCCGAGGGGCATACCGACTTCGTGTTCGCGACGATGGCCGAGGAATGGGGGCTGGTCGGCGGCTGCCTGCTGATCCTCGCCTTCCTGCTGGTGATCCGCTGGGGGATCGAGGTCGGCCAGCGCGCGCAGTCGCGGTTCGCGCGGCTGGCCGCTGCGGGGCTCGCCACGACGATCTTCTTCTATGTCGCGATCAACCTGATGATGGTGATGGGCCTCGCCCCCGTGGTGGGCATCCCGCTGCCGCTGTTCAGCTATGGTGGATCGTCGCAGATGACGGTGCTGCTGTGCCTGGGGATATTGATGTCGATCGACCGGGAAAATCGCAAGACGACCCGCTGGTAAGCAGAAAAAGACAGCAATTTGGACGAAAGGGGGTTGCGGCCCCCGATGAGTCTGCTAACAGCGCGCCTCCAGCAGCGGGGCGCCACACCAGGGCGCCACTCAAAACCGCCCCGGAATGGACGCATAGCTCAGTTGGTAGAGCAGCTGACTCTTAATCAGCGGGTCCTTGGTTCGAGCCCAAGTGCGTCCACCATTCTCCACCGCAGAAAACAAATGTTTTCCACTGCGGCGGAGTCATGTCTGTTCGACATGGCTGATCTGTCTTCCGACAGTTTCTCTCCCAGCTGAATGATATGCGCCCGTCGCGCGACCGCGATCTTTCGCGACTGTTCGCGATCGGCTCGCTGCAGGTTCGCATGACGTTGAGCATTGCGTGACCGGAGATCGGCCGTACGGCCGGGTTGGCCGTCTTGGACTGTATAAGGGGGCCTGCTCGCCTAGCTAAGCCCCTGCCCGCGCGATCGCGCGGCACCCGGTGCCTGTGACATCCTTGTAGCCGAATACGTCCCGGACGGGCCGGCAGCGGTCGCCGAGACGCGCTCATTTTTCAACAGTCCCTGCCCGTCCCAGCTGGGGCGGCATCGTGACGAGCAGGGAACCCTTGCGGGGAGGCGAGGCCTCATCGGCCGGATGAGGCTTTGTGGTTAAGAAATGGTTAACGCCGTGGGTCGAGGCGTCGTTTGTACGCACGGCGACACTGGTCGAAGGCCGCGGTCCCTCGGCACGGATCGACTTCGGTGATGTCCCGATCATGACGGGACAGATGATGTGGAGCGATAGGCTCTTGCGCACCGCTCATCGGGCATCCCTTGCGGGTAGTCGAAAGCATGCGTGCATGTCCGGCAATCACGATGGTTGAACCGCTTGTACGGCTCACCGTCGCTGACCTTGCCGATCTCTCAGATATGCGCCCGACGTCTGTTGCCAGTGACAGCCGAGCTCGACGTTGACTTAGATATAGGCCGGCGTCGTACCATGGCCCTGGTATTTCTCGCCTTTCACGCTGCTGCGATTGAACATGCCGAGATCTCGGTTGCCCGCCATCACACTGCTCGGCATCCGCTGGCAGTAACCACGATCCTGGTTTGCTGATCCAGCACCATGTGGTGTCGAGGCCTTGTCGCGCATCGTGAACTCCTATTAACCCTATTGTTTAACTCTTTTCACATTCGCGTTAATTGCGACGTAACTGAGTTCGTGAGAGTCCAAGAACTGAGCGGCGCATTGGTTCCGACCTAAAATTCCGGTAAATTTTGCGAGCAACCAAAGTACCATAGTGCCCTTGGTGCCGTGATACCCAGGGCCGAGGACGGGTTGGGCCGGGCATGGCCGAAAGGTCGCAACGAGCGCCTGTTTGAGCAGGCCGAGCATGCCGCGATCGACCCGGGGACAAATTTTCGCGTGATCGTGCTGGTCGACGCGGCCGCGTTCCAGGCACGAAAGACACGGTGGATTCCGTCGGCCGAGCCGCTAGGCTGCGCCTGATCACAGGGAGACGTGCCGTGATACGGACCTTGGCCGCAATTGGTCTTGCGATGGCCGTTCCAGCGACCGCGCAGCACACGCGCTCACTGGGGACCGGCACGTCGCCACCCGCGTCAATCGATCAACTGGCCTGGCTGGCAGGCAGCTGGGTCGGCACGGGAATGGGTTCCGACGTGACGGAAACCTACTCCGCGCCGCTGGGAGGCCGGATCACGGGCCATTTCGCGATGGCAGACGGCAAGGGCGGCGTATCGTTTACCGAACTCGTGGACTACGTCCCGCTCCGGGAATCGCTGGCCTATCGGGTTCGTCACTTCAGCCCGGACATGACGGGCTGGGAAGATGGGACGGGCAAACCCGTAATCTTCCCGCTGGTGGCGGTAGAGAAGGATCGATGGTTTTTCGACGGCATGACGATCGAACGCACGAGCCCGAGCGCGCTCACTATGTGGGTAAGGATCACCGAAAAGGGCACGACGAACGAGGTTCCCTTCAAACTGGTCCGGACGCGCTCGGTGGTTCGATAGGTTAGCGGGATTGGTGCTGGAGTGTCGGTGACGTCGATTTCGACAGATGTCTGTGTTGGGGCTGGAAGCGGAATGGCCGGGATTGGTGGAAAGCGGTCATACCTTCATGGATTTTGCCGTAGTTGCCACCGCTGCGAGCAAATGCTCAAATTCCTCGATTTCAACAGGTGAGACGCCAAACTTCGTCAATAAGGAAGATGTGGTTCGTATGCCGCCTACGTACGCATCCACTTGGTCATCGAACTCTCCACCGACGAATGTTTCATAATGGAGTTGCGGGGAGCAATCCAAAACTCGCTGTTTGATTCGTGCCTTCGAGCGCGAAGGATAGCGATCAAGCATTTCAGTCGGCATGATGACAGGAATGTAACGCAGGAGAAGCTCAACAGCGGCGAAGCGAGAGTTTCTCAATTGATGATTTAATAAGGGTTCGATTACACGGCGCACCGCCTCGCTCGCTTGATCGGCTGGTCCGTAAATCTCGCTCGACGCCCAAAATTCCACGACCGACTCCTGCAAAGCTTCCTCACCTTGTAGAAAAACGGGGATGTCCACAATTGGGCGTAAGCGGACGAGCAGGCTGGCATGATCCATCTCTGGAATCGGCTGACCATATTACGGCCTGCCGGTGCATCGGTAAGCTCCGTCGCGGCATAGGCTGCTTGCCGATCGCGAGTTGCTGTGAACTGTGATCGGCCGCGGCGGAGGGTGTCTCCGCCATGAGAGGGCAACGGCTCGCGATCAGTCGCGACGTCGGCGTGTCAATTTTCTCAGCTGGGCTTGATTGAGTTCCCGGGTCCGCTTGCGATCGGCGATCAACGCCCGCCGAAGCGCTGCACCGTGCAGAGGCTGTGCAATCCACCTTGACGACCGCGCGCGCGCAGGCCGTACCTTACGTTTCGCGGGCGAAAGCCTCCGTGCCTTTTTGGGCATTGCCGGTCGAGCCTGGCTCGGTGCGGCATTGGCCTTTGGCGCTACCGGAGTGTTGCCACCTTCAGCTGGAACTGCGGTCGAGATAGCGGCCGGCTGCGGCGTGACAGGCGGTGCGATGGGGGCATTTGGGGTTTGGGCGACGGGAGCCTTGACCAGAGCCGGGCGGGGATCTGCCTGGCGGGTGTAATAGGCTGCGCCAACCGTGCTCATGATCCCCAGAACGACCGCGGCGATCGCCGAATATCGTGCCGTACGGATGCTTCGTTGGTTACGGGCCGTGAGGACCGCCAAACGTTTGTCGATGTCCTGACGCTGGTTCGCGAGCGCCCAGAGCGCCGCGTTGCTCCCGATCCTTGCGCCGTAGTGCGAACCCGGAATCGTGCTCGCGGCGACCAGATATTCCCGATCGGCCGGCTCGATGGCCGGCGGTTGCAGGGGAGAATCGTCGGGGAGTGTTTCCGCAGACCGGGTTGCCGTTGAGGGAGATTCGCTGCTTGCCATGGAAAAGCTACGTATCAGATTGAATTAGGTTTTATGCAGCCAATCGGTCCCGACATAGCACACCGACGCCAATACTCCCCGGATGCAGGCCGGGTCCTGCTTCAGGCCGCGATCGATCCTCGTGGCGCGAGGCCATTCGGTCGCGACGTCTGGAGCTTGGGCGCGGTGGCCGCCATATAGCCAACCAGCATCCACAAGGGGGCGGCGACCTTCATCGAGAAGATCGCGGTGCCGCCGATCATCATGTTGGCGAAGAGATAGACCGCGGTCGCCCAGGCGCAGCGCTTCGAGGCGGTGTCCGTCGCACGCTGGCCGAGCGAGAAGAACAGCCAGATCGCGATGAGCCCGAAGATCGAACTCGACGCGGTGACATAGCCGAAGCCGGTGTCCATCAGATGCCGCGCCTTCATCGCATTCGCACCGAATATGGTCGGAATGTCCAGCTTGCGCAGCGCCTCGGTGGTGATGCCCAGCCGGCCGATCAGATCGTCGGTATGCTCAACATTGTCACCGACGACGAGAAACGCCAGCAGGACCAGGACCGGTGCGATCAGGAGGGTGAACCACCGCGACAGATGGGGAAATATGAAATATCCCATCATCGTCACCACCGCCAGCGCCGACGACGTCCGCGTGTTGTTCGAGAGCAGGATCAGCAGGATCGTCGCCACCATCGTCGTCCGGATGGCGACGCTCAACCGCCCCATGTGGCGACAAGGAACACGCAGAGGATACCGGCGAAGTTCGCGTTCGAAACCTGCTCCAGGAACACCGACGAGGTCCGCGCGCCCGAAAACACCCCAAAGGAAAAGCGCGATTCGAACCCCGCCGCGTTGTTGAACAGGCCGGTCTCGTTGAACTCGCTCACCTCCATGCCGCGCGTCGCCGCAACGCTCTAGAAGATGGATGACCTCGCGACGCGTCAAAGCATGCATTCCCAGGTTCGGAATTCGTATCTAAACCATAGGTACCGTGACTGATAGATATGTCGCCCGCTTTAACACCGAAGATACAATCCTATGCCGTAAGCTTATCGTCAAAAGGTCTTGTCAATTTTTATTCGGCATGCGCGCAGAACATACCGAAGGGATGCATGTTGCATATTCCAGTAATATCCGCCTTGATTACACCACGGACGATTGCATCATATTGCACTGCGTGCTGAGGAAGGTGCTGCTGGATCGGGCACAGATTGTTATGATCATCCCAGAGCCACACTGATCACCCTGGCAAGATTTTTGCGATACGGCGGGTCACCATTCTTGCTTCCCAAGTCAAATCCTTTGACTGAGCTGTTTGGTGCACAATTTTCGGTATCATCGCCATTTCCCGTTGGTAGGCAGCACCCGCCCGAACCAACTAAGACATTGCCGCCGCCGGCTTGATCGCAACCGTCGCTGACGGCTTACTCAAACAACCAATGAACGACCATAACAGTGCTGCAGTTTTTATCGAGAATGTCGCGGTTCCGCCCACGGTTAGCCAGGCAAGGATATAAATCGCGAGACTCCACGAAGCCCTTCGCTGCTCGTCGGTTTCATGCCTTGGATAATACACCAAAAACAGAAGGTAGGCAAAACCGCCAAACAAGCCGATTGAGGCCATGATAAAAGCATAACCACTATCAAACGTTTTCTCTACTACGAGCGGATTTCCTGCAAACAGGTCTGTCAACTTAACGTTGTCGAGAAGGCGATACGTGACACCTAGCCGGCCAGTTATATCGTCTCCAACAGCATTCTGAAGGTAAGAGGATAATGCGAATATTGTACCTACAATTACGAACGGTATTGCAAATATAAAATTACGATTAAGCCACGGAAATACAAAATATCCGATTGGCATAACCAGGCACATCAACGCGCCCATTCTCGCATTATTACTGGTAATAATGAGAATAATAGTCGCAATCTGCAAAGCCTTTTCCGCAAACGTCAGGCGACCCCACAAACCATTCAAAAATGCCATACAAACGATAGCGTATGAATTGATTGAAACCTGCTCAAGAAATATTGACGAGGTGCGGCGTCCAGAGAAAATCCCCAAACTGAAACGCCCCTCGAAAACAATAGTCCCTACGCTAAGGCCGGATTCGTCAAATTCGCTTCTCGCAGTCCCCCGCGTCAGCTCGTAATAGAGTGCTGGCGAGAAAAACGATGCATAGCTTTCCACGGATGCAATTTCCCATATCAAAACAACAAGGGTCATTGCAGATGCAATAAAAAAGGCCTTTCGAATGAAATTCATATCCATTCTCTGACCCAGCATACCAAAGACAGCTATCAGCGCGAAGTTTCGAATACTACCAATGTATATCTTATTAAAAGATATCGATGCAATTAAAGCAAGTGCGACAATAAACCAAAGCAGGGCGAGTGGCATAACGTCACGACTAGAAACACCAGTCGAAAGCGAAAGTGCCAAACAACTGAACGTTATCAAAACCTCAACCGCTGCTACACTGGAGTAGCCTAACGGCACACCTCGCGCGACCAATGTTGCTAAAACCGCATTGTATAAGACAGCTACCAGAATCAGCGCCACGGCGACATAATTGCCCTTGACGCTAAGCGGCATAGATTCGGCTGCAACCGTGCTGCCAACCGACACGTTTGATTGGACGCGCCCTGCCCTCACCATGGGTCGCACTCGACGGAAAGCCTTTTACCCTTCGACTTTTCCTGTCCACGGTTACAGGTTTCCGATCCGATCGGCGCGCGATCATCCGCAGCATTCTTATCAGAGAGTTTTCCGGGCCATAGGAACACCTTTCTGACCATTTCTCGGAATAGCATACCGGTCTCCAGCTGAGCCTAAAACACGCAAAGCGCTGTCCCCACCCCCTATGCCCTCCCCGTCTGCAGATCAACGACGCGACCCGATGGTCGCCAGAATACCCTCTCCTGACCAAGATGGTGAATGAGGCGAAAAGCCTCCGGCCTGGCAATCGCGTGTTGGCTGATAAAACGCTGGCATCGCCATGGGCCGCACCTCTTTGATCGTATCGACAGCTGCCGCGATGCGCAGCCACTCAAGGTGGCTGTAGATTATCTCATGAATTTTAACCAACCTGGACATCACGCACGCCTTCATCGCAACAGGTGCCACAACAAAGGCCACGGCTTTCCGCTTGGGTCACAGTCGCTCATCATCGAGGTATTCCGCGCGGGTCCTGCCACGCGAGAACACTGTCGGCATGGTTAACTTTAAAGCCTAAGTCATCGCCCCCCCCCGTATGAACATCTCTGACCTTAAATTCCGCGCCAACGTCTTGTTGCGGAAGAAAAATTTAACACAAATTGGCTATTGGAAGGATCGCACTGTGCTTCACATCGAGAGCACGGCATTCCATCCAAACCTCGTAGGTGAAGTAAGATGATTCTTCCTCGCGTCATCGCCGCTGCCACGGCCCTGCTGTCCTTCGCCACGGCTGCCGAGGCCGCGCCGCGGTTCGGCGTCAATCTCGCGGGATGTTCGTTCGTCGCGAACGGCGCCCTGTGCCCGACCGTCGCCGACGTCGCCTGGTACGTCGACAAGGCCGGATTTCGCAGCATCCGCCTGCCGTTCAACGGCAGCCAGATGAATGACCCCGTCGTCCTCCAGCGGGTGGTCGACGTGGTCAAGGCGGCCAGCGCCCGCAACGTGCCCGTGATCCTCGACCGCCATGACTATAAATGGCCGACGCCGGCCGAGCAGATCGCATTCTGGCTGCCGATCCTGCGCAAACTCGACAATTCCGAAATGGTCATGATCGATCTCATGAACGAGCCGCGCTTCTTTACCGATCCCGTGGTGACGAACGACTGGATGCAATGGGTTCGCGATACCAACCAGATCGTCGCGGGCATTCGCAAGGCGGGGTTCAAGCACCGCATCCTCGTCGAGTGGCCACAATGGTCCGCGTCATTCCGGTTCGACAAGAACGAACCGGCCAGCCGGGACTGCGAGAGCGCTGCATGCGCGATCGATCGCTCGGGTGGCCTCATCGATCCGCTGAACCGCATCGTCCTGTCGCCGCATCGCTATTTCGACACCGGTTCCAGCGGTACCAATGCCGAGTGCGTCAGCGAACCGGCGGGCGACGGCGGACTGAAGATCTTCGCCGCCGCTGCCCGGAAGCGGGGATATCGGGCGATCCTGGGCGAATATGCACTGGGAAGCTCGAAGGGGCTGCCCGCATCCTGCACCGCGATCGCGGCGAACGTCGTCAAGTCGATCAAGACCGATAGCGACGTCTGGCTCGATGCGATGGCCTGGGGCGGCGGTCGCGCGTGGACGGAATCCTATTTCTTCAAGATCGAACCGACCAAGGGCACGCGGGAATCGGTGCCGGTGGCGGCCTACACGAAGCTGATCGCGGGACAGTAATCCGCGGGGGCCCCTCCCTCGCAGACGCGGCGTGAAGGGCCGTATTCCGGCTCTTCACGCCCCTACCGGCCAACCTGCATCAGGATGGCGTCGGAGGGGAGCAGCTTGTCGAGGAAGGGTAGCAGCGCGGCGCCGATGACCGGTGCGTCGGCGGCGAGCGCGCCGCGGATGATCGTGGTCATCGGGGGCTGTACGGTGACCGCCAACGCGCCGGCGAGGCGGGCGATCAGGCGGTCGAGCAGCGCGGTGTCGAGCCGGCCGCCGATGACGATGGCGTCGGGATCGATCAGGCAGGTGATGTTGATCAGCGGCGCGATCAGCGCCTTGGCGGCGAGATCGACCCAGCGTTCGAGCACCCGGTCGGTCTGCGGATCGGCGGGCCGGATGTCCTTCTGGCTTTCGACATCGAGGCCGGCCTCCTTCAGCATCTGCAGCAGCGCCGAGATCGAGACGATGTCCTGCACGACCGCGCCCGGCGCCGGGTTGGTCGCGTCGGGCAGCAATCCCAGTTCGGCGCTGCGCTTGTTCGCGCCCTCGACGAAATGGCGGTCGATCATCAACCCGCCGCCGAGCCCGGAATTGATCAGGATATAGAAGAAGCTCGCCAGCGGTGACCCCGCCCCCGCCTGCGCCTCGCCGATCGCCGCCGCGGCGGCGTCGTTCTCGATCACGGTCGGCCAGGGCATGACCGGGGCGAGCAGCGCGGGGATCGAGAGGCCCGCCCAGCGATCATAATCCGACGGCCGCCCGGGCAGCGTGATGACGCCCAGATCATTGGGCACCGCGACCCCGACGCCGATCACGCGGTCGCGTCCGACCCCGGCCTCCGCGAGCAGCGATTCGAGGTTGTGCGCGACGAACGCGACGACGTCCTCGGGCATCGCAAAGGCGATATCCTGCGCGATCCGGCTGCGCACCTGACCCGCAAGATCGAGCGCGACCAGCGTCAGGTGATCGCGATCGATGTTGAGGCCGATCGCGACGCAGCCCAGCGGCTCGATCGTTAGCTGGATCGCCGGTTGCCCGCGCGGCCCCTGAAGGCGGCCGACCTCCTTCACCAGACCCGCGTCGATTAGCCGGCGCGTGATGTTGGCGATCGTCGGCGCGGTCAGCCCGGTCGTCCGGCTCAGCTCGACACGGCTGGTCTCCGGGCTGAGCCGGATGGCCTGCAGAACCACGCGCTGATTATAGTCGCTCGCACGCGCCAGGTTCGTGCCCGACAACGACACTGCGAGGCGCGCACCGCGCGCTTCCCGTATCGGTTTGTCCATCGTGATATGCCCCTCCGACGTATTCTTACACGTCCGGCGAAAGAAAAGTCGATGGGCCCGGCCGGGCTCATCGATCCGCCCGGGCCCTATCACGCGCCACCCCGCTGCAACTGCATGGAAAACCGACCGCGTGAAAGAAAATTAAATTTCTTAATCTGCTTGCGCCCCGGTATGTCGACCCCTAGCCTCGCCCCCAGCACATCAGGTCGCGCCGCCGTTCAATGGTGCGACAGTATCTTTCCGGCAATCCCGACGAGGACGCCGGCCCCGGACGTGTATTGGAGAGGCGCATTGGCAGCATCACGAGGCATCGCCTGCAAGGACAACGGGCGATTGGTGAAGCGTGTACGGAGCAATGTTCATCCCGGACTTGCGTGTGCGGAGATGTCGGCCGCATGATCGGGGTGTCATCTGCTGCACTACTTCGCCGCGACATGCTGAAGGCCGGCGCTGCGGCGCTGTGCACGGCAGCGGCGACGCCCGCGTTCGGGGTCGCGGCGGCGGCGCCCGTTGCTGGCGGCGCCCGGCCGCCGCGCGATCAGCGTCGCTTCGTCAGCCCGGCGGTCGAGCAGGAGATCGTGCGGGTGAAGGCGAGGATCGCGGATCCTGCGCTGCGCCATCTGTTCGAGACCTGTTATCCCAACACGCTCGACACGACGGTCCGGTTGGGGATCGTCGACGGCAAGCCGGACGGGTTCGTCATAACCGGCGATATCGAGGCGATGTGGCTGCGCGACAGCTCGGCGCAGATGCAGACCTATGTCCATCTCTGCCGCCGCGACCCGGCGCTGCGCCGCCTGTTCCACGGCGTCATCCAGCGCCAGGCGCGGTGCATCCTGATCGATTCCTACGCCAATGCCTTCATGGCGGATCCGCAGGCCAAGTCCAACCTGGGCGCGATCGACGATCTGACCGAGATGCGCGCGGGCGTTGCCGAACGCAAATGGGAGCTCGATTCGCTCTGCTATCCGATGCGGCTCGCCTATGGCTACTGGAGCGAGACGCGCGATACCGCGCCGTTCGACGCGCTCTGGGCCAAGGCGATGGCGCGGGCGGTGGCGACGATGCGCGAGCAGCAGCGCAAGACCGATGACGGCCCGTACCGGTTCGAGCGCGTCAATCGCCACGCGACCGAAACGCTGATGCTGAAAGGCGTCGGTGCGCCGACACGCAAGGTCGGGCTGATCCATTCGATGTTCCGCCCCTCGGACGATGCCTGCACGCTGCCCTTCCTGATCCCGTCGAATCTGTTCGCGGTGTCGGCGCTGCGCATGCTCGCCAAGGTTCATGTCGAGGCGCGGCACGACAGCGCGGCGGCGGCGGAGTGCGTTGCGCTCGCCGACGAGGTCGACGCGGCGCTGCGCACGCATGGCCGGATGGCGGATCGCGCAAGCGGCACGGGCGGCACGGGCACGGGCGGGGACGTCTGGGCGTTCGAGGTGGACGGGTTCGGCAATGCGATCTTCATGGACGATGCGAACGTGCCGAGCCTGTCGGCGCTGCCGCTGCTCGGCGCCGCGTCGCGCACCGATCCGCTGTACCGCCGGACCCGGGCAGCCGCTTGGAGCGCGCGCAACCCGTATTTCTTCACCGGCAGCGCGGCGGACGGGATCGGCGGCCCGCACAAGGGGCTGGGCATGATCTGGCCGATGTCGATCATCGTCCGCGCGATGACCAGCGATGACGATGCGGAAATCCGGCAATGCCTGCGCTGGCTCAAGACCACCGACGCGGGCACCGGCTTCATCCACGAATCGTTCAACAAGGATGACCCGAAACGGTTTTCGCGGCCCTGGTTCGCCTGGGCGAACGGGCTGTTCGGCGACCTGATCCTCGATCTCGAGCGGCGCCGCCCCGCCCTGCTGCGCGAGACCTTCTGATTCCCCCGACCGTCCGACCTTTAGGAGACCACCGCGTGATCCGCGCCACCCGTCGCGAGCTGCTTGCCGGCTCGACCCTTGCCGCGTTCGGCACGGCCCTTCCCCTTGCCGCACGCGCGCAGTCGCCGGCAGTCACCAAGCCCGACCTGTTCATCGGCACGGGCGGGCATGGGCACACCTTCCCCGGCGCGACCCTGCCGTTCGGGATGGTCCAGCTTTCGCCGGATACCAACAATCATGGCTGGGATGCCTGTTCGGGCTATCACCAGTCCGACCGTTCGATCATGGGCTTCTCGCACACGCATTTGTCGGGGACCGGGATCGGCGACATGCTCGACGTGCTGCTCGTGCCGACGCGCAAGCCGCTGAAGCTCGTCGCGGGGCCGCGCGAGACGCCGTCCAACGGCTATCGGCAACGCTATACCGACGAACATGCCGAGCCGGGCTATTACCGCGTCAAGCTCGAGTCGGGCGTGCTCGCGGAGCTGACCGCGACCGAGCGGACCGGGCTGCACCGCTACACCTTTGCCAAGGGTCCGGGGCATATCCTGATCGACCTGACGCACTGCAAGCAGGAGACCGCGGAGGAGGCGATCCGGATCGAGGACGCGTCGCTGTCGATCGGCGAGGACGGCCTGCTGACGGGCAGCCGCCAGGTCTTCCGCTGGGCGGAGGGGCGCCGCATCCATTTCGCGATGCAGCTGTCGCGCAAACCCGACCGCGTGCAATTCTATGGCGACGGCGACACGCCGGTCGCGGGCGGCGGGCGCGGCGTGACCGGGCACCGGCTGAAGGTTGCGCTGTTCTTCGACGATGCGGGCGCGGCACCGATCCTGGTCAAGACCGGCATCTCGGCAGTCGACGTCGCAGGCGCGCGGGGCGCGCTGGCCGAGGCACCGGGCTGGACGTTCGACGCGACCTGCGCCGCCGCGCGGCGGAACTGGGCGAAGGAACTGGACATGGTCCGGGTTGCGGGCGGGACGCCGGCGCAGCGGACGATCATGGCGAGCGCGCTCTACCACACGCTGATGGGCCCGACCTTGTTCAGCGACCGCGACGGTCGCTATGTCGGGCTCGACCAGCAGGTCCATACCCTGCCCGCGACCGAACGCGCGTACAGCGCCTATTCGCTGTGGGACACGTATCGCGCGCTGCATCCGTTGATGACGCTGGTCCGTCCCGACATGGCGGAGCGCTTCGTCCACGATCTCATCCGCCAGACGCAGCAGAGCCCCTATGGCCCGCCGACCTGGCCGTTGCAGGGGTTCGAGACCGGGTGCATGAACGGCTGGCATTCGGTCGCGGTGCTCGCCGAGGCGCATGCCAAGGGGATCAAGGCCGATTATGCGGCGGCCTGGCCCAATATCCGCCGGCGTGCCTTCGACCCGCAGTACAAGGACAGCCTCGCGACGCTCGGCCGCGATCATTACATGCGGCTCGGCTATATCCCCGCGGACAAGATCAAGGAGTCGGTCAGCCGGACGCAGGAATATGCGTATGACGATCATGCGATGGCGTTGCTCGCCGACGCGATCGGCAAGACCGACGATGCGGCGCTGCTCCGCAAGCGCAGCGGCAACTGGCGCAACGTGATCGACCCGAAGATCGGCTTTGCCCGGCCGCGCTTCGCCGACGGAAGCTGGTGGGCGGCCTATGATCCGATCCAGCTCGGCCACATGCCGCAGCCGCGGTGGCGGGACTATACCGAGGCAAATGGCTGGCAGGCGACCTTCCTGAACCAGCACGACATATACGGGCTGATCGCGCATTTCGGGGGCGATGCGGCGTATGACGCGAAGATCGATTCCTTCTTCAACGCACCCTCGACGCTGCCCGCCAACGCGCCACCCGACATTGCCGGGCTGGTCGGGCAATATGCGCACGGCAACGAGCCCGGGCATCATGTGGCGTATCTCTATGCCTATGTCGGGACGCCGTGGAAAACCCAGGCGATGGTCCGCCGGCTGTGTACGGAGATGTACAAGGACGATCCCGACGGCGTGATCGGCAATGACGATTGCGGCCAGATGAGCGCGTGGTTCATCCTGTCGTCGCTCGGCTTCTATCCGGTCGATCCGACAACGGGGATCTATGTCTTCGGGTCGCCGCTGTTCGACAGCGGCGAGATGCGCGTCGGCGCGGGCAAGACGCTCCGGGTGCGCGCGATCGGCAATGCGCCCGACCGGCCCTATGTCCAGTCGGTGCGCTGGAACGGCAAGCCCTGGACCCGCAACTGGATCGCGCATGCCGACCTGATCCAGGGCGGCGAGCTGGAATTCACGATGGGCGCGAAGCCGTCGCGCTTCGGCACGCGTGCCGAGGACCGTCCGCCCTCGGCGCCGCGCTGACGCCCGCTGTCGAGGTCGGGATCAGAAGAAGGTCTCGACCACCTCGACGCAGGTGAAATCGTCGTCGACCACCAGCACCCACCGCCATTTGTCGAAGGTGAGGCAGGGGTGCGAGATGTCGAAGGCGATGACGTCGCCGACCGCGATGTCATCGCCGGGGGTGATCGCCAGATAGGCATGCTGGTCCATCAGCCCGGTCACCGCCCAGTGCGCGGGGGCGTCGACCGGGCGGCTGTCGCGCGCCTTGCGGAACAGCGTCGCGGGCCGGGGAAGCCCGGCATCGAAGGCGACGTCGCGCTTGCCCATCGCGATGACCGCGCGCGCCGGATCGGGGATCGACTGCACCACCGCCCATACGCGCAGCGCGGGCAGCAGCGCGTCGCCAAAGCTTGGCGCGACCGGATTGCGCTTGAGGATCTGTTCCTGCGCGATGCGGTACAGGCCGTCGTCATGGCTGATGTAGCAGCCGGGGCGCAGCACGACCTGGACATCGCCGGCCTTTGCCAGCGCGGCGGTTTCCTCTGCGACCACGTCGTACCAGGCCGAGCCCGCCCCCGACAGGATCGCGGGCGTCCGCGCGATCCGCCCCGTCGCGAGCAGATCGCGCGTGATCGTGACCGCACGACGGATGAAGTGCCGGACCTCGGCCTCGTCGCTCAGCACCCCTTCGTAGAATTCGACCCCGGCGAGATGGAGATGCCCCGGCCAGCACGCGATCGCGTCGAGCACCCCGGCGAGCGCGGCGGCATCGCGGACGCCGGTCCGGAACCCCGACTGGTCGGGTTCGGGGGCGAGTTCGACGAGCAGGTCGAGCGACACGTCGGCAGCGCGGCAGGCCTCCCCGAGCAGCGCCACCCCGGCGGCGGAGTCGACGATGCAGATCAGCCGCAGCGCAGGATCGGCGAGCAGTTCGACGATCGCGGCGATATTGGCGTCGCCGACGATCTGGTTCGCGATCAGGATGGTGTCGATGCCATGCGCGGCCGCGACCTGCGCCTGCTGGCTGGTGGCGACCGTGATGCCCCACGCGCCGGCATCGATCTGGCGCTTGAACAGCGCGGGCGCCATCGTCGTCTTGCCATGCGGTGCGAGCGACACGCCATAGGCATCGATGAACGCGCGCATCCAGTCGAGATTATGCTGCATCCGCCGCGCATCGAGCACCGCCGCCGGAAACATGACGTCCCCCGCGAGCAGGTTCCAGCGCGCGGCCGCATCCCGACCGATACCCTTGTGCAGCTTCACACCGACGTCGCTCACGGCAGACCTCCCAGATAAAGAAAATTGTTTACATTATTTCGACCCGCGGTGACAGTGTCGATCCAGCCCGGCCACGACAGACGCGTGGCACTGACCTCTGGAACCTCTGGGAGGTGAAATGATGGCGACAGTCATTGCCGGTGTCGACGTATATGACGGCAGCGGCGGCGCGGCCTTCCGCGCCGACGTCGAGATAGGCGACGGGATCATCGCGCGGGTCGCGGCAGCCGCCGCGTCGCCGCCGCCGGGCGCGATCGACGGGCGGGGCCTGGCGCTCGCACCCGGGTTCATCGACGCGCATACGCATGACGATCTGGTCGTGATCGCGGCGCCCGCGATGACCGCGAAGGTGACGCAGGGCGTGACGACGGTGGTGGTCGGCAATTGCGGGATCAGCGCAGGCAGTGATCTGAGCGCGCATGCCCCCCTGCCCGACCCGCTGGTGCTGCTCGGCGGCGCGCACGAATTCCGCTATTCCGATTTCGCGGCCTATGCGCGGGCGGTCGACGCCGCGGTCCCGGCCACCAATGTCGTCGCGCTGATCGGCCATACCGCGCTGCGTGCGCGACACATGGACGGGTTCGACCGCGATGCGAGCGACGGCGAACGCGCGGCGATGCGCCGCGACCTGGAGGACGGGCTGGCGGCGGGGGCGTTCGGGCTGTCGACCGGGCTCGCCTATGCCAATGCCAACGCCGCATCGACCGCGGAGGTGATGGCGATCGCCGAGGCGTTGCGCGGTACCGGCGCGCTCTATTGCACGCATCTGCGCAGCGAGGCGGCGGCGATCGTCCCCGCGCTGGACGAGGCGTTCGCGATCGGCCGGCACGCCGCCGCACGCGTGATCGTGTCGCATCTCAAATGCGCGGGCGCACCGCAATATGGTCGCAGCGGCGAAATCCTCGCGATGATCGAGGACGCCGATGCGCATCAGCCGGTCGGGTGCGACTGCTACCCCTATACGGCAAGCTCCTCGACGCTCGATCTGAAGCAGGTCGTGCCGGAGACGCCGATCCGGATCACCTGGTCGGACGCCGAGCCCGCCCAGGCGGGGCGGATGCTCGCGGACATCGCGGCCGATTGGGGCGTCGACCTGCGCGCCGCCGCAACGCGGCTGCAACCGGCGGGTGCGGTGTATCACTGCATGACCGACAGCGATGTCGACCGGATCCTCGCGCATCCGCTGACGATGGTCGGGTCGGACGGCCTGCCCTGCGATCCCCGGCCGCATCCGCGGCTATGGGGCAGTTTCCCGCGCGTGCTCGGCCATTATGCGCGCGACCGCGGCCTGTTTCCGCTGGCGACCGCGATCCGCAAGATGACCGGGCTTCCCGCCGATCGCTTCGGCCTACACGACCGCGGCTATGTCCGCGAAGGGCTCGCCGCGGATCTCGTATTGTTCGACCCCGCGCGCATCGCCGACCGTGCGACCTATGACGAGCCGACGACCGCAGCCGATGGCGTGGTCGGTGTCTGGGTCAACGGCGTCGCGACGCTCGCGCTCGGCCGACCGACCGGCGCCCGCGCGGGCCGCCTGCTGCGCCGCGCAAACCCCATTACCCAGTGAAGGAATGATCAGATGACGGACGGACTCAAGCGTTATGGCGTCGAAGGCGGCAGCGGCACCGGTGGCCAGCATCTGCCGTTCGCGCGCGCGGTCGGCGCAGATGGCTGGCTGTTCGTATCGGGCCAGGTGCCGATGGTCGATGGCGAGGTGATCGACGGCGGCATCATCCCGCAGACGCATCAGGCGATCCGCAACGTGCTGAAGATCCTAGAAGAAGCCGGATACGGTCCCGAGCATGTCGTACGCTGTGGCGTATGGCTGGACGACGCGCGCGACTTCATGTCGTTCAACCGCGTGTTCAAGGAGTATTTCGGCGCGCATCCCCCCGCGCGCGCCTGCGTCGTGTCGCAGATGGTCGTCGACTGCAAGGTCGAGGTCGACTGCGTCGCCTGGAAGAAACCGTAAATGCAGCCGGGCGGCATGCTGCTGACCGAGGCGGCGATCGCGGTCGCCGCGCTCATCGTGCTGATCGTGCGGGTGCGGCTCAGCCCGTTCATCGCGCTGACGCTGGTGTCGCTCGCGCTCGCGCTGGTCGTCGGCATCCCGCTCGGATCGATCGTCAAGAGCTTCGAGGCGGGCGTCGGTGGTGCGCTCGGGCATATCGCGCTGGTCGTCGGGCTCGGCACGATCCTCGGCAAGATGATGGTCGAAAGCCGCGGCGCGGAGCGGATCGCCGACAGCGTGATCGGCTTTTTCGGCCCTGCGCGCGCCGACTGGGCGATGATGACGGTCGCGCTGATCGTCGGCCTGCCGGTGTTCTTCGAGGTCGGCTTCGTCCTGCTGGTGCCGATCGTCTTCACGCTGGCGCGGCGGCTCGGGCAGCATCCGATGCGGATGGGGCTGCCGATGGCGGCGGGGCTGTCGGTGGTGCATGCGATGGTCCCGCCGCACCCCGCCGCGTTGCTGGCGACGCAGGCGTATAATGCGGATGTCGGGCTCACCGTGCTGTTCGCGCTGATCGTCGGCATCCCGACCGCCGCGATCGCCGGACCGCTTTATGGCCGGCTGGTGATCCGGCACCTCGCACCGCAGCCGATCGCCCCCGCAGCGGTCGTCGAGGCCGAGGACACGCGGAGCCTGCCCGGCTTCGGCATCACGCTTGCGACATTGCTGCTGCCCGTCGTGCTGATGCTCGCCGGCAGCCTCGCGACGATGATCGCGCTGCCCGGATCGCGGCTCGACGGCATCCTGCGCTTCGTCGGCACGCCGGTCGTCGCGCTGCTCGCCGCGGTGCTCGTCAGCTACTGGACGCTGGGGCTCGCGCGCGGGATGAACCTCGGGACGATCCAGAAGTTCACCAACGACTGCCTCGCGCCGACCGCGATGATCACGCTGGTGGTCGGCGTGGGCGCAGGATTCGGCCGCGTCCTGATCGACAGCGGCGTATCCGACGCGATCGTCGCCGCAGCGACCAGCGTCCATATGCCGATCGTCCTGCTCGCCTGGCTGATCGCGGCGCTGATGCGCGTGGCGACCGGGTCGGCGACGGTGTCGATGGCGACCGCCGCGGGGATCATCGCGCCGCTGGCCGCGGCGAATCCCGGCATCCGGCCCGAACTGCTGGTGCTCGCGACCGGCGCCGGATCGGTGATTCTCAGCCACGTCAACGATGGCGGCTTCTGGCTCGTGAAGGAGTATTTCGGGCTGAGCGTCGCCGACACGATCCGCAGCTGGACCGTGTGCGAGACGCTGATCTCGGTGGTCGGGCTATTGCTGACGCTTCTGCTGTCGCTGGTCGTCTAGCCTATTTGCCCCCGATCGTCGTCGCGGGGCTGTTCCACCCGCGCAGCCGCACCGTGGCGACGCCGCGGTCGCCGGGATAGGCGACGGTGACGTCACGCGTCTCTCCGGGCAGCAGCGAGACGTAATTGTCGCTGAAATAGGCCGGCAGGATCTGCACGCCCTTGCCGTCGAACAGCGTCAGCTTGGTCTGCAATGCGGGAGTCGTACCCGGATTGGACAGCGTGACGCGGAGCGATCGCTCGCCCGCCGCCGCCGTTCCTGCCGCCACGTCAGCCCGGAGCGTGGCCTGCGGCATCGCCGACAGCGCGCGCAGATCCGTGGGGTTTGCCGCCTGCCAGTAGAAATTCTCCGACACGCGGCTCCCGTCGGAGGCGGATGCGTCGAGCCGGACGAGCACCGGCCCCTTCGCCAGCGCCGCATCGAGCGCCAGCGGGAAGAGCGCGACGGTGGCGTTGGCGGGCAGGTCGACGGTCTGCGCGTGGGTCGCGACGGTCGCGCCGGTCAGATCGGTGACCCGCGCGGTGGCCTTCACCCCGGTCAGCGGCTGGCGCGTGGTGTTGACCATCACGACCTGACGGCCCGGCTGGTTCATCTGGATATGAACCGGCTCCGCCCCCTTCTTGGTGCCGTAGAACGCGGCGTGCGTGTCATAGTCCGACGAGTAGATCTGGAAATCGCTCGAGGGCCAGGCAGGGTGCGTCATCCACAGCATCCGGGCGCTGTTGGTGGTCCACAGCCCGGCATTGAACCCTTCGAAGATCGCGCGGTGCGATTCGTAGTTGAGCATCTGCGCCTTGCGCTCGAAATCGGCGAGATCGCGGGCCGGACCGAATTCGGTGTCCATCGCGCGCACGAAGCTCGCCATCGAGACGCCGCGTTCCTGGTGCCAGTCGTGATAGACCCAAGTGTCGCTGATCGGCCAGCGATCCTCGACGGGAACGGTGCGCTGCCACGACTCCAGCGTCGGAAAGCTCGCCGTGCCGACCTCGATCGCGAAGCCGTGCGGATAGCCGGTGAAATAATCCTCCGGCGGGTGCCATTCATAGGGCCCCGATCCGCCGAGATTGATGACGCGCGAATTGCCCTTGTAGAGCCGGGTGCCGTCCTCCTGCCAGACCATGTCCTGCAGCGCGGTCTGCAGGATCGGCTGCGGCACGCCTTCGTTGCGGCCGAACCAGAGGATGATCGACGGGTGGGTGCGATAGCGCCGCACCACGTCACGCGCATTGGCGACGAACAGCGGCACGTCCTGCGCCTCCGCGTCATTGTCCTGCGTCGATTCCCAGAAGTCGTTGAGCACCATCAGCCCGTGGCGGTCAGCGAGCGCGTAGAACGCCTCTTCGGTGCTCTGCCCCATCCAGTTGCGGATGATGTTCATCCCCGCCTCGCGGTGGAGCCGGAAATAGGGGGTCAGCCGGTCGGTGCCGACCCGCTTCATCATGTCGTCCATGCCCCAGTTGCCGCCGCGCGCGGCGATGCGGACGCCGTTGACGCGCAGCACCATCTGCGGCGACAGCGGATCGTCGGGCAATGCAGTGACCGCAGGCGATGTCTCCGCCCCCGGCATCAGCGAATTCGCCCAGCCGCCACGGACCTTGCGCAGCGCCGGGTGGCGTTCGTCGATCACCGGCGTGCCGAGATCATGCGCGAGCGCGGTATCGACCAGCACACGCCGCAGCGCCCCCGCGGTGTCGAGCGACGACAGTTCATACGTCACGCTGCGCATCCCGAAATCAAGACTGCGGCGGTCGGACACGACCCGGTCGCTCGCCACCGTCAGATCGAGCCGGTGCAGCGCCGGGTCGCCATAGCCGTTGGGCCACCAGAGTTTCGGCTTCTGCACCGCGAGTTGCGGGAAGCTGCTAGGGGTGAAGCGCACGACCTGGCTGGCACCGGCCGGAAGCGTCACACGCTGTTCGACCGCGACATCGTCGAACGCCGCGCGCACGGTCGCCGAGGCCGGCGCGGTGCCGTGGTTCGTCACCGGGACCTCGATCGACACCTCTGCGACCGCATTGTCGGGCCGCGGCAGACGGGTCGAGACCGCCGGATCGCCGATCGTCACGAACCCGGTCGCAGCGAGATCTACACCCTGCCACAGCCCGGTGTTGCGATCGCGTACGCCGGGGATCCAGTCCCACCCCTCGCTTGCGCCGAAGGTCGGACCGTCGCTCATCAATGCGCCGCCATTGTCGCCGCGCCCGCCGGCGAGCGACTGTTCGTGCGCGATGCCGGGATGCGGCGGCGGCGCGACGAGCACCGCGATGCTGTTGCGCTGCCCGGGCCGGAGCCGGTCGGTCACGTCGAACCGCCCGCGGATAAAGGCGCCCTTCACGTCGCCGATCGCGGTGCCGTTGACCCAGACCTGCGCCGCATAGTTGACGCCCTCGAACGTCAGCGTCAGCCGCCTGGCGGGGGTCGCGGGCAGCGTGAATTCGCTGCGATACCACCAGGATTGCCGCGACAGGCTTTCGGGGATCGCCATGTTGTTCAGGCCGATCGTCGGATCGGGATAGACGCCGCGATCGACGAGCGTCGTCAGCACCGTGCCCGGCACGGTCGCGGCATGCCATGAGCCCGCATCGAACCCTGGCTGCGAGATCGCAGCCCCGTTCGCCGCCACGGTCGGCGCCGCGACCAGGCGCCAGGCGTTGACGGCGTAGTGCCCCTCGCGCGTCGGCGCGAGCGCGGGGGCGGTCGATACGGGGCTTGCGACGGGCTTCGAGAAGGGCGCCTTGCCGGTCGGGAGTTCCCAGGCCGGTTGCGGGGCGGTCAGGCCATATTGCGTCTTCACCTGCAGCGGCCAGGACCGGCTGGCATCCTCGAACCGGATCAGCGCCGCGTCGGGCTGACGCCGGGCGAGCGATGCGATCGCGGGTGCGCCGAGCAGCACGGGATCGAGCGCGAACGCAGCGATCCGCCCTGCAAACCCGGGCTGGCCGAGCAGGCGCGGTCCAAGCGCGACGACGCCGGTGGCCGGCGGCATCGCCGCGGCGGTGGCGGTGCCGACGAGCCGCCCGTCGACGAAGAAGCGCACCCGCCCCGCATCCGCGGTCGCGGTCAGCAGGTGCCAGGACTCGCGGGTGATCGCCGCAGCGGCGCGGATCATCGTCGCGCCCATCTGGAAAACGGGCTTGCCATCGTCGAGCGCGAACATCCGGGCGGCCGCGCCGGCGGGGTTGCCGATCGCCGCGACCGGCACGCGTCCCTTGGGCAGCAGCGTCGGGTTGATCCATGCGCGCATCGTCCATTGCGGCATCGGCGGCAGTGCCTCGTCGGCGGCATAGCCCTGTACCGGGCGTTCGAGACCGTCGGAGCCGGCGAGGAACACCGCGTTATACGGCCCGATCGCCGCCCGCTTCGGGTGCGCGATCCGCGACGAGGGCCAGTCGACCTGCTGTGCCGCCGCCTGCGCCGGCCCCTGCATGGCCGCGACGCCGGCGCACAGCGACGCCGTATAGATCCTGATGGCACTCATCTCGCAGGCTCCCCTTGGGTGTCGTTCGCGTTATTTCGGCAGCACGGTCCGCGTCCCGGTGATCGTCACGTCCGTCCAGATCCCCGCCGCGTCCCCGGGCTGCCCGCCGCCGACAAACAGCCGGTAGCGACCCGGCACGACGGCATGCGTGCCGTCATGCTCGACCATGCCGAGGCTGCGCGGGTCGATGGCGAAGTCGACGGTGCGGGTTTCGCCGGCGTGCAGCGGGATCCGGCGGAACCCGACGAGCTGGCGTTGCAGCACGGGAATCGTCCGCCCCTGTTCCTGCGCGTCGACGGGTGCGAGATAGGCCTGGACCACCTCGTCCCCGGCGAGCTTGCCGGTGTTGGTCACGGTGACGCTGACCGCCAGCGGCTGTCCCGCGGTCACACTCGCTGAAGGTGCCGTCCTGGGGGCGTAGGCGAAGCGCGTGTAGCTGAGGCCGTGGCCGAACGGGTAGAGCGGCGTACCACTGAAAAAGCGGTAGGTCCGGTTCTTCATGCTGTAATCGATATAGGCGGGCAGATCGCGCGTCGTGGCATAGACCGTCACCGGCAGACGCCCGCCCGGATTGATATCGCCTGCCAGCATCCGCGCGATCGCGGTCCCGCCGGACTGGCCCGGATACCAGGCGGCGACGACCGCATCGGCATGGTCCCTGCTCCACGGATCGGCGATCGCGGAGCCGGTCAGCTGCACGACCACGATCGGCTTCCCGGCGGTGGCGAGCGTTTCCAGAAGCGCGCGCTGCGGCTCGGGCAGTTCGATCGCGGTGCGGTCGCCGCCGAGGAAGCCCGGCACGTCGAGCCGCAGCGCCTCGCCCTCGAGCGTCGGCGACAGGCCGGTGAACACCACGACCACATCCGCACCGCGGGCGGCGGCGAGCGCCTCGCCGCGCTGCGCGTCGATCGGCGCGACCCAGCGCAGGCCGATCCCGCCGTCCTCGCTTGCGTGCACATAGTCGATGCGGAGGTCGTGCGGTTTGGCGTCGGTGACGGTGACCTCCGCCTCGACCGCGCTATCGCTGCCGTCGTCGGTGATCAGCGGCTTGCCGTCGAGCCACAGCTTCACCGGATCATGGCCTTCGCAGTCGAAGCAGCGGGGGACGTCGAGCCGCAGCCGGTAGCGGCCGGGGCCCGGCGGCGTCAGTTGCCCGGTCCAGCGGACACCGTAGCCTTTGCCCGACAATCCTGGAACGGGCGGCGCGCGATCCCAGTCGAAGTCGATCGTGCGATCCTGCCTGGTCGCGACCCGCCGGGTCATCGCGCCGTCGCTGAAATACTCGCCCTTCAGCCCCGGCCTGCCGTTCGCGGACAGGGCGGTTTCGGGGACGGGCAAGGCGACGCCCGCCGCCAGCCCGCTGCCCTGCGCATAGCTGACGCGATCGGCGCCGAAACGCGCGCGAATGCCCTGCAACGGCGTGACCGGCGCGCTGGCAGTGCCGTGGTAATTCGCCTCGAGCACGTCGAGCGAGTCGGCATTGGGCCCGATCACCGCGATCCGGGTCCCGGGCTTGAGCGGCAGCCGGTCCTTGTTGGTGAGCAGCACCAGCGACTTTTCCGCCGCGGTCTGCGCGAGCGCGCGGTGCGCGGGCGTGTCGACCTGCGACGGCGCGATGCGCGTCCAGGGGCTGCGCTGGCCAAAGGCGATGCCGAGCGCCGCGCGCGACGCGAGGACACGACGCAGCGACGTGTCGATCGCGGCTTCGGGTACCAGACCCTTGCGAACCGCGGCGGGCAGCGCATCATAGCTCGGCCCGCAATCGAGATCGGTGCCCGCCTGCAACGCCGCCGCGGCCGCCGAGGGCAGATCGGGGCGGTAATAATGGAAGACGGAGATATAGCCGACCGCATCGCAGTCCGACACGACCATGCCGTCGAACCCCCAGTCGCCGCGCGCGCGGTCGGTCAGCAACGCGGACGACGCGCAGGCGGGTACGCCGTGAAGCGAGTTATAGGCGCACATGATCGACTGCGCGCGGCCTTCGGTCACCGCCATGCGGAAGGCCGCCGTATAGGTCCCGGCCATGTCGCGCGGGGAGATATCCGCGTCGAAGCTGTTGCGCCCCGCCTCCGGCCCCGAATGCGCCGCGAAATGCTTCGGCGTCGCGATCGCCCTGGGATGCGCAGCGTCGGGCCCCTGGATGCCGCGAACGAACGCGACGCCCAGCTTGCCCGTCAGATAGGGATCCTCGCCATAGGTCTCCTGCCCCCGCCCCCAGCGCGGATCGCGGAAGATGTTCAAATTGGGCGACCAGATGTGCAGCCCCGCGAAACGCCGCCGGTCGCGCGTCGAGCGCACGCCGTTGTATTTCGCCCGCGCCTCGGTCGAGACGACCGTGCCGACCTGATCGAGCAGCGCGGTATCCCAGCTCGCCGCCAGACCGATCGCCTGTGGAAAGACGGTCGCGATCCCGTTGCGCGCGAGGCCGTGCAGCCCCTCGCTCCAGTAATCATATGCGGGCAGATCGAGCCTGGGCAGCGCCGGCGCGCTGCTGCCGAGCTGCGCGGCCTTCTCCTCCAGCGTCATCGCCGCGATCGCCGTCTCGACGGCGGGTGGCGTCGCTTGAAGATCAGGCGCCTGGATATCGGCGGCCATCAGCAGGAACGGCAGCATCGGCTTTCCCCAGTTAATCGGATCCGATGACCGACCCGGTCATGCTCAACGGCATACCGGGCCGGGGTCATCAGAAGTTCGCGCGCATGCCGACCCGAAACGCGCGTCCGACGACGTCGTAGAGACCGGGGTTGGTGATATCGCTGGGGACGGTGGCGGCGTCCTTGTTGAACATGTTGTCCACCTTGACATAGCCCTGCACCGCGTCGGTGAATTTGTACGAGGCGCTGATGTCGACGTAGAAGGCGCTATCGAGGTGATTGCGATCGATCGTCGGGTGATCGATCGTCGAGACCGGGCAGTTGGTCTGGCAGACGATATATTCGTTGCTGATCACGCCCGCGCTGATCCACCGCTCCTGCAGCGTCATGCTGAAGAGGTCGGTCGTCCAGTCCTGGACCGCGAGAACCTTCCAGCTCGGCGTCGCACCCTGCCCCAGATTCACGCCCGCACCCTGAATGGGGATCGTGTTGGGCAGACCGCGATCCGAGACGAAGTTCTTCACATGCGTCGCCAGACCACGCAGCGACGCCTGGCCGGGCAGGCCGATGCCCGACAACGGGACCTGGTAGCTTGCCTCGATGTCGAAGCCGTCGGTGAAGATCGACGCGAAGTTGAACGGCTGGACGGTCACCGACGCGTTGTTCGGATCGCTGATGTCGAAGCTGTTGCAGGTGAAGGTCACGCCGGCGAAGCAGAGGTTGATCTGGGTCTGCGCATCGAGCGCCGCGATCGCGCTCTTGATCTTGATGCGGTAGTAATCGACCGAGATGTTCAGCCGCGGCGCCCAGGACGGACGCGACAGGATCACGCCGAATTCGGTATTGCGCGCGACTTCGGGGCGCAGCGCGGTGTTCCCCGTGGTCGTCTGCAGCACGGTGAGCGTGCGACCCGGATTGAACGGATCGGTCGTGCCGGTGCGATTGCTCGTGACCGGCGCGGCGAAGAGCTCGCTGAGATTGGGCGCGCGGATATCGCGCGAGGTCACGCCGCGGAAACGGATGCCGTCGACCGGCGTGTCCCAGGTCGCGCCGACCTTCCACGTATAGACCGTCCCCGACGTGCTGTAGTTTGTCGCGCGCCCGGCGGCATTGAGGTTCGCCTTGCCGACCCCGTCCGAGTTGAACAGCGGGGCATTCACCTCGAGGAAGGATTCATAGACGCTATAGGCGCCGCGGCCGTCGCGGTAATTGCCCGCATACCAGTTGCCGCCCTGCGGGTTCAGCAGCGGGTCGCTGGGGTATTGCGCATCGTACGCGCCGCTGGTCACGACGCCGTTGCCGTAAGGATCGGCATTCACCTGATAGAATTCATGCCGATATTCGCTGCCGAACGCGACCGACAGCGCGCCGGCGGGCAGTTGCAGCGGCTCGCCGCTGACGGAGAAGCTCGCGACGTCCTGGGTCTGGCGCGTATGCTGATATGGTCCGTTGCCCGGAAGGATATAGGCGAGCGCCGCGGCGCTGGGCGTCTGGCCGCCGATGATGTTGAGCGGGACGCAGCCGCTGGCGACCGCGGCGGGATTGGCGCAGGTGATGCTGCCATCGGGCGCGCGGACCGCCTGGATCGCGGCATTGTAGCGCGGCATCAGCGGGATATCGCGGACGGTGATGTCGGTGATGCCCGTGCCGTGCTGATAATAGGCGTCATAGCGCCAGTCGCCGCCGAACGCCTGGATCTTGCCCTTCGCGCCGGCGACGAAGCGATATTGCTCGCGCTCGGTACGGACGCTGATCGAGTCGGGGAAGATCGCGTTGTCGACGCCGTAGCGGAACTGGGTGATCCCGTTCGCCGCGCAGGCCTCCTGGATCGAGGCGGGCACATAGGGGTTGGCGCATTGCAGCGTCAGGTTGCCGAACTGCGCGGATCCGACATTGGGAATATTGCCCGTCGTCACCCGGGCGACGTTGACGGTGGTGTAGAGTTCATTGTCGGGATCGATGTCGAAGCCGATCCGGCCATAGCCGCTGAGCCGCGTGATCGTCGACTTGAGCGAATTGGCGTTGGTCACGTTGCCCGACCGGTCGCCGCCTTCGCACACGCCGTTGTAGCAGCCGAGCACGTTGCCGTTCGCATCCTTCAGCGGCACGCCGTTCGAGCCATATTCGAACTGCCGCGGATTGCCGTTCACGTCGAACGCGGTGCCCTGAAGCGGGCCGGCGGTGATCAGCCCGTAGAGCGCGGTGTTGTTGGCCTGGGTGAAGCTGCGATCGAGATATTGCGGGCCGCCGTCATTGGTGATGCCGCGGTTGATCAGGTTGCGCGAGACCAGCCAGTTGCGCCCGCCCGGGCCGCTGCCGTCGGGGTCCGATCCGACACCGAAGCCGGCCGATCCGATCCCGTCCTCGTGACTGTATTCGCCGCTGCCGATGAGATGCAGCCGGTCGTTGAACAGCGATTTTCCGACCGCCGCTTGGACCGTGTAGTTGCCGTCATCGCCGTAGGTGCTGATGCCCGACTGAAGATTGGCCTTGAAGCCGGTGAAGCGGGTGTTGGTCACGAAATTGACCACACCGCCGACCGCGTCGGAGCCGTAGGAGGCGGAGGCACCCCCGGTCACGACGTCGACCCGTTCGATCAGCAATTGCGGGAACAGGCTGACATCGGCGACGCCGGTGACGTTCGCGCCGACGACCCGCTGGCCATCGATCAGGGTGAGCGTGCGGATCGGTTGAAGGCCGCGAAGACTGAGCGCGCTCAGCCCCTGCACGCCGGTCGAGGTGCCGTTGGCGCCGACGGTGGCGCCCGTACTGCCCTGGAGCGAGGGCAATTGCGCGACGGTCGTGAAGACGTTGGGCTGCGCGTTCTTGGCGATCGACTCGGCGCTCAGCACCTGGGTCGGGGTTGGTGCGGTGAAGCCCGACGAGATGATCCGCGAGCCGGTGACGACGATGTCGGACTGCGGGGTGGCGGGCGCAGGAGCCGCTTCGGTTGCGGGCGCGGCGTCCGGTGTCGGGGCCGCCTGCGCCGCGGGGGTCTGGCTCTCGGCGGGCACCGGCTTCGTCGCGTCCTGCAGCACGTCCTGCGCAAAGGCCGGTGTCGCCAGCATCGTCGATGCCGCCAGAACCGAGCGCAGCACTGCAAAATTGATCACTTGGCGCATCACATACTCCCCACATCAACCGGGGCGCTTGCTGGCCCAATGTCGTTTCGGGGGTCGGCTTAAGTCGATCAATGTCCCTGCGCAACATAAGTTTCATAAAATGTCTTTTTATATTTTGATCCGTCTTTTCAGGCTTTTTTGGTAATATATTGGTACCCTGCAACTGATAGTTGTCTGGAATTAACCTTATTTGTGAGCGGCTTGCAGCATGTTGTCGATACATAACATGGATTAGATATGTTCAGTCCGCTGCGGCGCGCGGTTGGCCTTTCGAGGGGCTAGATACGCCATCAGGATTCGGAAAATCGGGTGGCACGCTAACGATCAACCGATGTGCCAGACGGGACAGTATCGGGAGGGTGAACCCCGTCCTCATCCGTGCGAATGCGCCTTCCGTTAAGCGCACCGAAAAGACCAACAACAGACATAAACAATACCAGATCGACCCATCTGGATAAAAAGATTATAAAAATATCAATGTCGGTGAGCGTTTCGCAATGTCGCCCGTCATATTAGCGTAATAACAGGGGGGCGAGATCATGGTTGGGCATTCTTTCGGATCGATGTTGGTGCGGACCAGCGTCGTCGCAATCGCCGCGGTGGCAGCGACGCCGCTCGCTGCACAGTCGGCGATGGTCCGCGTCGACGTCGCGCCGCAGCCGCTGGCCCAGGCACTGCAGACGCTGGCGCAGCAGGCCCATGTCCAGGTCGTGTTCGATCAGGCGCGGGTGGGCACCCGCCGGTCGACCGCGCTGGCCGGGTCGATGACCGCCGCCGACGCGTTTCAGCGCCTGTTGCGCGACACCGGCCTTGCGGTCTCGCAGACCACGCAGGGCGTGTTCGTGGTGGCGGCGCAGGATAGCGCAGCCCCCGCCCCGCCCACCGGGTCCGCCCCCGTCACGCTCGACCCCACGTCCGAAACGCCAGCGCCGGCACCGGCGGACATCATGGTCACCGGCACGCGCATCACCCGGCCCAATCTGAAGTCGGCGAGCCCGATCACCAGCATCGGTGCCGCGGAGATCAAGGCGCAGGGCGCGGTCAATCTCGAGGAGGTGACGAACCGGCTGGGTCAGGTGCAGCCCGATGCGCAGCAGAATTATCAGCAGAGCAACGGCCAGCAGCGCGGCGTCAAATTGCGCGGGCTGGATTTCAACCGCACGCTGTCGCTGATCGACGGCCAGCGGATCGCCGGGACCGAATCCGTCGATACCAACCTGATCCCGGTATCGCTGGTCGAGCGCATCGACCTGCTGACCGGCGGCGCATCCTCGGTCTATGGGTCGGACGCGATCGCGGGCGTCGTGAACTATGTGATCCGACGCGATTTCGAAGGGTTGCAGCTGTCGGGCAATTACAGCTTCTACAATCACGACAACCGCGCCAACGCCTCGACACCCGTCGCCCAGCGCTACGGGATCGCCACGCCGACGGGGCTGACCAACGATGGCGGCCGCGCGGATCTGAGCGCGACCTACGGTCACAACTTCCTCGACGACCGGCTGAATGTCTCGGTCTACGGCACCTACCGGACCGCGGACGGCATCTTCTTTCGCGATCGCGACGCGTCGGGCTGTCAGCTGCGCCGCGACACGGGCAACCCGCTCAGGGTCAACAATCTGATCTGCGGCGTGACCGCGGCGTCGCCCAACGGGACGCTGACGGCGAACGGCGTGAATTATTCGAACGTCACCGGCAGCCCCGGCGTCTTCGCGCCCGCATCGACGATTCCGGGCTATGCGAACCAGGCGGACCGCCTCGCGGCGCGTGGTTATGAGCGCTTCAACGGCGGCGGCTTCATCAACTTCAAGGCGTCGCCCGCGGCCGAGTTTTCGGCGGGCGTGATGTACCTTCGCGATACATCGGAGAACCTGCTCTACGGCCCCTATGTCCAGGGCAGCTACCGGGTGAACTGCGACAATCCGCTGATGTCCGCATCGCAGGCGCAGACGATCTGCGGCGCGAATGCCGGGTCCGGCGCGTCGGCGCCGCTCGGCGTCCAGTACGGTTTTCCGGGGCTGGCCGGCGACCGCGACAAGGAAAGCTTCAGGAACACGCAGACGCGCATCAACGCGTCGGTCCGCGGCGAGATCGCCGAGGGCTGGCGGTATGACGTCGGCGGCGTCTACAGCACCAGCCGGCAATTATGGGAGCCCGGCGGCAACCCGGTCGCCGCCAAGGTCAGCCGCGCGCTCGACGTCGTCAACGTGAACGGCGTGCCGACGTGCCGGTCGGTGGTCAACGGCACCGACCCCGCCTGCGTACCGCTCAACGTGTTCACCGCCAACAATCCCGGCAGCGCCGCGCTCAGCGACTATCTGTTCGACGAGGGGCTCGGCGTGCAGGACCTGCGCGCCAAATTCTATGACGTGACCGCCAATCTGACGGCGGATTTCACGCGCTACGGCATCCGGTCGCCATTCGCCGAACAGGGCCTGGCGGTGGCGGTCGGCGGGGAATATCGCCGGCAGGAAGAGCGGACGACGCGCAACACCCGCTTCATCGAAGTCTATGGCGGCGTACCCGACAGCCTGACCACGCAGGACGTCGTCGAGGGCAATGCCGAAGCCCAGCTGCCGCTGGTGCAGAACGTGCCGTTCTTCAAACTGCTGCAGGTCAATGGCGGCTATCGCCTGTCGAAATACAGCACCAATCCCCAGACCTTCAACACATGGAAGATCGAGGCGGTCTATTCGCCGAGCGAGGACGTCACGTTCCGCGTCGGCCGGAACCGGGCCGCGCGCGCGCCCGGCCTGAGGGAGGCCGATCAGGTCGTCGGCTATCAGAATGCAACGATCGTCGACCCCTGTGCCAGCGTCAACGGCGTCGCACCAAGGGCCAGCATCGAGGCGTGTCGCCTGACCGGATTGCCCGACGCGCAATATGGCAATGGTCTGGCCGCGGGTATTCCCGGCAGCCTGCGCTGCGTCGACGATGTCTGCCGCCAGCGCAACAACGGCACGCCGATCGATCCCGAGGACGCGCAGACGCTGACCTATGGCCTGGTGCTGACGCCCCGGTTCCTGCCGCGGTTCAGCTTCTCGGTCGACCGGTACAAGATCCGCGTCGACAACGTGATCAGCTATCTGGGTGCAAGCTTTGCGGTCGATGGCTGCGTGATCACCGGCGACCCCTATTATTGCAGCCGGCTGGTGCGCGATCCGACGACCTATCAGCTGAACGGCACGGGCACGACGGCGGGCTATATCCAGGGCGGCAATCTGAATGCGTACCGGCTCTATGCGAGCGGCTATGATTTCCAGGCGCAATATTCGGCGCGGCTGGGCGGGACGGCGGGCAAGCTCGACTTCCTGATGAACGGCACGCTGACCACCGACCAGGGCGGCCAGGCCGCGCCCGATCAGCCGCGGACCAATTGCGTCGGCTATTTCGGCGGATCCTGCCCGCAGCCGACGCCGCGCTGGATCCATAATGTCCGCACCACCTATTCGAGCGACGACGGGATCTTCAGCGCGTCGGTCGCGTGGCGCTATATCGGTGGCACGACCGCGGGTCAGAATGGCGGCCCGAACTCGACGCCGGCGACCGAGGTCTCCGACTTCACGCGGATCCCCGCCTATCATTATTTCGATCTGTCGCTGGGCGTGAACATCGCCAAGCGGATGACGCTGACCGCGGCGGTCAACAACATCTTCGACCGCCAGCAGCCGATCCTGACGAACACCTATGATTACGCGCTGTCGCGCGGGAACACGATTCCCCAGCGTTACGACACACTGGGACGCCAGATCTCGATTTCGGCAACGACGCGCTTTTGATGCGCGTGGTCCAAGGGGCGGTCCGCCGGCGCATGGCCCTCGTCATCGCGCCGTGCGTTGCCGCGGCGCTCCTGCCGGTCGGCCAGCCCGCGGTTGCCGGCCCCTCCCCGCTGCTGCCGCTGCCCGCGCACGCGACAGCGGGTACGGGCAGCGTCCGCATCGACGATGGTGCGCGGATCCTCGTCCCTGCCGGCGACACGGGCGCTGCCAGTGCGGCGCGGCGCGCGGTCGAGATCGTCGCCCGGACGCGCGGCATCACGCTGAACGTGGCCGACCGCGGACCAGGGGCGATCAGTTTCGTGCGGCTGCCCGCCGCAAATGGGGGGAGCAGCGAGCGATACCGGCTCGACGTGACGCCCGCGGGGATCCGCGTCGCCGCGGCGACCGACGCCGGGCTGTTCTATGGCGCGATGACGCTGGCGCAGATGCTGTCCCCCGATGCGCGGTTCGGGACGGGCGTCGCAGTCCCCGTCGTGGCGATCGACGATGCCCCGCGCTTTGCGTGGCGCGGGGTGATGCTGGACGTCGCGCGCCACATGCAGCCGATCGCATCGATCGAGCGCGTCATCGACATGATGGCGCAGCACAAGCTGAACCGCCTGCAACTGCATCTGACCGATGACCAGGGCTGGCGGATCGAGATCAAGCGTCATCCCGAGCTGACGCGGATGGGCGCCTGGCGCGCCTCGTCCACGCCCAACGCGGGCGCGCCGGCGGGCCGCTATGGCGGCTTCTACACGCAGGACGAGCTGCGCGCGCTGGTCGCCTATGCCGCGGCCCGCGCGGTGACGATCGTGCCGGAGATCGACCTGCCCGGCCACGCACAGGCAGCGGTCGCCGCCTATCCGCAGATCGGCGTGACGGGGGACCGGCCGCCGGTGTCGGGCGACTGGGGCATCAACCCCTATCTGTTTAACGTCGACGATCGAACCATCACGTTCGTCAAACAGGTGCTCGACGAGGTCATGGCGATCTTCCCGTCGACCTATATCCATATCGGCGGTGACGAGGCACTGAAGGAGCAGTGGCAGGCGTCGGCCGCGGTCCAGGCGAAGATGCGCACGCTCGGCATCGCCGATGAAAAGGGCCTGCAGAGCTGGTTCGTCGGTCAGCTCGGCGCGCACCTCGCCAAGCGCGGGCGCCGCCTGATCGGCTGGGACGAGATCCTCGAGGGTGGGCTGCCACCGACCGCGTCGGTGATGTCATGGCGCGGCGAGGCGGGCGCGATCGAGGCGGCGAACATGGGGCACGACGTCGTGCTGTCGCCGGGCCCGGTCCTGTATCTCGACAATCTGCAAAGCGGGCGCGACGACGAGCCGCCGGGACGCATGGCGGTACAGACGCTCGCTGACGTCTATGCCTATGACCCCCTGCCCGCCGGGATCGCCGCGGCAAAGGCGCATCACGTGCTGGGGCCGCAGGCCAATCTGTGGGCCGAATATATGGTCACCCCCGCGCAGCGCGAACATGCGCTGTTTCCGCGCATCGCGGCGCTGGCGGAGATGGCCTGGTCGCCGCGCGCCGCGCGCGACTGGCCGGGCTTCCTCGCGCGGCTCGATCCCCAGCTCAACCGCTATCAGCGGCAGGGGATCGCCGCCGCGGACAGCGCCTTCGCGGTCGACTACACCGTGGTCGGCGGGGTCGGTCCGGCGGTGCGCGGCAAGACGGTCACGATCGGCATGGCGAACCAAGCCGGCTATGGCACGATCCGGTACACGACCGACGGCGCGGCGCCGTCATCGACCTCGCGCGCCTATGCACGACCGCTGAGCGTGGCGCCGGACACGGTGGTCCGCGCAGTGACGTTCGCACCCGACGGCCGCGCGCTCGCCGCCGTGCGCAGCTTCGATACCGCACCCGCCGCGCTGTTGACGCGGGCGAGTGCAAGCCTCGAAACCTGTGCCGGCGCGGGGATCCGGCTGCGCCTGCCGCTGACGCCGGATGCGACGGGCGGCGGGCCGGCGTACAGCATGAACATCTATGACGGCTGCTGGCTGTACCGCGCCGCGCCGCTCGGACAGGTCCGGGGCATCACGGTCTCGCTCGGTCGGCTGCCGCGCAACTTCGCGCTGCGCCAGCCGCAGCGACAGATGGTCGCGTGGCGCTACAACCCGACATATTTCGGGACGCTGATGGTGCATGCGCGGACCTGCGACGGGCCCGCGCTGGCGATGGTGCCGCTGCCCGATCCGGCGACCACGCCGAACCGGTTCACGCTGACCGCGCCGCTGGCGGGCGGCACGACCGACACGGACCTGTGCCTGATCGTCGCGCCGCCGGTCGGTGGACCGCTCTACGGCGTCGACACGGTACGCTTTACGCTGAAGGACATTCGATGACCGATCCCCTGCGCCCATCGCGGCGCGACGCAATCGCCTTCACGGCCGGAACGCTTGGCGCAGCGATGGCCTTTCCCGGCGGCACGTTCGCGACGACCATTGGCGCGGCGACCACCGGTGCGGCGCTCGTCCCCTTCGGTGCCACGCCGTCGAAGCGGCAACTGGCGTGGCACCGGCTGGAACAGACCGCGTTCGTCCACTTCACGATCAATACCTTCACCGACCGCGAATGGGGCTATGGCGACGAGGATCCCGCGATCTTCGACCCCAAGCAGTTCGATGCCGACCAGATCGTCGCCGCGGCAAAGGCGGCGAACCTGCGCGGCCTGATCGTCACCGCCAAGCACCACGACGGCTTCTGCCTGTGGCCGAGCAAGTTCACGAAACACAGCATCGCGAGCAGCCCCTACAAGAACGGCAAGGGCGACATCGTCGGCGAACTGGCCGCCGCATGCCGGCGGCAGGGTCTGAAGTTCGGGATCTACCTGTCGCCCTGGGATCGCAACCATCCGGACTATGGCCGGCCCGAATACATCACTTTCTTCCGCAACCAGCTGCGCGAACTGCTGACGCAATACGGACCGATCTACGAGGTATTCTTCGACGGCGCGAACGGCGGCGACGGCTATTATGGTGGTGCGCGCGAAGTGCGGAAGATCGACGCGGTCCCCTATTATGACTGGCCGTCGATCATCGCCTTCGTCCACGCGCTGCAGCCGATGGCCTGCACCTTCGATCCGGTCGGCGCGGACCTGCGCTGGGTCGGCAACGAGGAGGGCGAGGCCGGCGACCCGTGCTGGGCGACGATGGACGACAAGGGCTTCACCGAGGAAAAGGGCAATGCTGGCGTTCGCGGCGGCGCGATCTGGTGGCCGGCCGAGGCGGATGTCTCGACCCGCTATGGCTGGTTCTGGCACGCCTATGAGGACGGGCAGAGCCGCAGCCCCGCCAATCTGATGAAGATCTATTTCGAGACGGTCGGGCGCAGCGCCGGGCTGTTGCTCAACCTGGCCCCGGATACGCGCGGGCTGGTGACCGACGAGGATGTCGCGAACCTGACCGCGTTCGGCACGGCGATGCGCGCGATGTACGCCACCGACCTGAGCAAGGGTGCGATCGCCTCTGCGAGCAGCGTGCGCGCCGGGCATGACGCATCGCATGTGCTCGACGGCAATCCCGAAAGCTTCTGGGTCAGCGCCGATCGGGCGCCGGTCCCGACGCTGACGCTCGACCTGAAACAGCCACGGCTGTTCGACGTCGTCAGGCTGGCGGAGCATCTCCCGCTCGGGTTGCGCGTCGACCGTTTCGCGATCGACGCGCAGGGCCCGACCGGCTGGACCGAAATCGCCAGCAAGCAGGGCATCGGATCGCAGCGGCTGATCCGGCTCGACGCGCCGATCACCGCGCGGCGGGTCAGGCTGCGGATCACCGCAGCCGCCGCGGCGCCGGCGATCACCGAATTCGGCGTGTATCTCGCGCCCGTGCTACTCGATCCGCCGCACATCGTCCGCGACCGCGAGGGCGTGGTCACGCTGACCAGCGATTCCCCCGGGCTGGCGATCGCCTACACCACCGACGGCAGCGCGCCGACGATCGCATCGCCGCGCTACACGGCGCCGTTTACGATGCGCGATGCGGGGATCGTCCAGGCGATCAGCATCCACGCGGCCAAGGGTGCGGTCAGCAGCGTGGGGCGCCGCACTTTCGACATCCGCAAGAGCGACTGGAAAATCCTGCGGGCGAGCGCGCCGCTGGCCGAGCTGCTGATCGACGAGAAGAACCGCACCGACTGGGTCGCGCCGCTGACCGGTGCGGACGGCAAGCCGTGTTCGGTGACGATCGATCTCGGACGCAGCGTAGAGCTGCGCGGGTTCGTGCTGAAGCCCGGCTGGCACGCGCCGCAGGGGGCCGGCGACCCCGCCGCCTGGCGCGTGCGCATCGGCGACGACCCGGGGCTGGCCGACGCGCCGCAGGAGCAGGGCGAGTTCTCGAACATTGCCGCCAACCAGGCGCCGCAACGCCTCGCCTTCGCGCGGCCGCACCGTGGCCGCTACATCGAGATCGCCTTCACGCGGACCGCCAAGGGCGAGACGCGGCTGGCCATCGCGGAGCTCGGGGTATTGACGCAGTAGACCGTGCCCGGCGCGGCGTGTGATGGCGAGTAACCAAAAGCTAAGTCTTTGTTGTTTAACATAGCGCAATGTTCATATCGCTTACTGCGCGGATCGTCGCGATCGGCCTCATCGTGGTCCTGGCACTGGGGTCGCTGGCCGGGCTGCTCGCCGACGCCTCGTACCAGGCCAGCCAGAGCTTCCAATGGGCCGCCCATTCCGCGCAGGTCATCGAAACGACCGAGGCGGCGCTGAACGATCTGCGCGAGGCCGAATCGGGCCAGCGCGGGTTCGTCATCACGCGGGATCCGGCTTATGCCCGGTCCTTCGCCAAGCGCCTGGACAGCGCCGCCCGGACCATCGCGCGGGTTGCGGGCCAGACCCGCGACAACCCGCGCCAGCATGCCCGTGCGCGCGAAATGGCATTGCTGATGAAGGAGCGGTCCGCCTTTCTGCGCCAGCCGCTCGACCTTGCCCGCCGGGGCAATTTTGCGGGAGCGGTCACGATCATCGCCAGCGGCCGTGGTCGCGACCTGATGGATGCGATCAGCGTGCGCGGGGAGGCCTTTCTCGAAGAGGAACGCGCGTTGCAGACCACGCGGCAGGATGCGGCGGCGCAGCGCCTGCGCCGCGGCAAGCGGCTTGCCATCTTCGGCGCGATCGCCGTCGCGCTGATCGTCATCGGCGGCTTTACCTTGCTGGTGCAAGGTATCCGCCGCCCGCTGGAAACCATGTTGCGCGCGATGACCGCGCTCGGCAGCGGGGACGAGCAGACGCGGATCGATACCGCGATGGGATCGCGCGAATTCAACCGCCTCGCGATCGGCTATAATGCGATGGCCGACCGGCTGGAGGGCGCGGTTTCCGATCGGGGCACGAGCGAGCGCCAGCTGCAGGTCGTCAACGCCGAGCTCGAGCGCAATACCAAGACGCTGCGCGAACGCGGCGACGTGATCGAGCTGCTTGGCGGCATGGCGCATCGCATGCAGGCCGCGCGCACCGACGACGAGCTGGCCCAGATCATCCGGGTGTTCGTACCGCAGGTCCTGCCCGATATTCCCGGCGCGCTGTACGCGCACAACAACTCGCGCAACTGCCTGGTCCCGGTCGCCAGCTGGGGAGACATCGTCGTGCCGGACGACGGCTTCGCGCCGGAGCGGTGCTGGGCACTGCGCCGTGGCCAGAGCCATTCGGTCGTGGATCCGCGCCGCGACATCGTCTGCGCGCATGTCGCCGAGGGCGAGGTCTATCACTGCGAACCGCTGCTCGCGGGCGGCGAGGTCATCGGCGTGCTCTATCTGCGCGGCCGGATCGAGGCCGAGAACCGCTTTCGGATGAACGTGCTGACCGAGAACATTGCCTCGGCGCTGGTCAACCATCGCCTGCAGCGGTCGCTGCGCGAACAGACGATCCGCGATCCGCTGACCAGCCTGTTCAATCGCCGCTACATGGAGGAGGCGCTCAAGCTGGAGATCGCCCGCGCCTCGCGGTCGGGCAATCCGCTCAGCCTGGTCATGTGCGACGTCGATCACTTCAAGCGGTTCAACGACGAGTTCGGTCACGACGCGGGGGACGCGGTGCTCCAGCAGGTCGCGGCCGAGATGCGCAGCCGGTTCCGCGACGGCGATGTCGTCTGTCGCTTCGGCGGCGAGGAGTTCACCATCATCGCGCCGGGCACGACCGCCGAGGCGCTGGCCAAGCGTGTCGATATCGTCCGGCAGGCGATCTCCGAGATCGCCGTCCGCCACGGCAACCGCGCGCTGGGATCGACCAGCATGTCGTTCGGCATCGCGACCTGGACGGACATCATGGACCGGGAGGGCGCGACGCTGATCCAGGCGGCGGACATGGCGCTGTATCAATCCAAGCGCGACGGCCGCAACCGCGCGACGATCAGCGCGCTCGCGGCCTGATCAGGGCGCTCCGGAGATCGATATCCTCCGCCGTACCGGGCGGTGTCAGAAGAGCTTGCGCAGGCCCAGCCTGACGGACCGGCCGACCGGATCGATATACGCCGCCTGGAACCGGTTCGGCGTCCGCCCGAGCCGATCGCGAACCGCGATACGGTCGTTGAGCAGGTTTTCGACCGTCAGCTGCAGCGTCATGTTGCTTGCCCAGGGACGTTTGACGATCTGGTCGACCTTGAGCGAGCTATAGGGCACCAGCCAGGTACGGCCTGAAAAGCGCAGATCCGACGCCGCCAGGTCGCTGCGGATCCGGGTCGGCCCCTGAAGACGGCCGTACACGCCGATGCTCGCAGCCCCGAGCGATCCGCTGAGGTTCAGCTCGGTTTCCCAGCGCGGTCGTCCGCCGGTGCCGGTCAGCGTGTCGCCATCGAGGAGATCGAGTGCCGGCCCCCCGCTCCGCAACAACAGGCGATCGTCGAGCCGCCACGTCGTGGTCATCGACATGTTGAGGTGCGGCCGGGGCCGGGGTGGCGCCGGCGGTGGCACATCCTTCGCGGCGATGCCGACGGGCGGCGTCAGCGGCGCAGGCGCACGCCCGATCGGCGTCGACAGGCTGATCGTCGCCTGCACCTTCGTTTCGCGTTCGCGGGCGATGTTGACCGGCCGCAGATCGGCGCTGACGAGCTGTCCTGTTGCATCACGCTGGAACGCCCCGGCAAATGCGGTCTGGAAGGCCTGGGTGGCGCTGCCCAGCGTCGCAGTCTGATTGTCGATGCGCGTCTGGAGGTAATTGAGCGTGAGCCGCAGATCGCGGGCCTTGATCGGCGACACGGCGACACCCAGCGTGACGAGCCGCCGGCGTTCCGGGTCGAGCGCGGGATTCCCGCCGGCGATCGTCGTGACGAGCACGCTGGTGCCGGTGGTGAAATCGAAAAACGGCGTGTTCGGGGTGGTCACCGTCGGGTTGGTCAGCAGTGCGATTGCCGGCGGGGTCTGCGCGGCATTGACCGAGGCGATCAGCTGGACCGGCCGCACCGGCGACCATGTCAGGCCGTAGTTGGAACTGAGCAGCCGGCCGTAATCGGACACGTCCGAGACGCCGATCATGCCGTTGACCGACAGCTGTCCGAGAAACGCGAGAACGTCCTGATTGGCAGAGGCGATCGGCAGATCCGCGTTGACGCTGGCCCCCCCGGTGGTGCGCGTCAGATCGAGCGTCGTGTCGCGCAAGCCCGGCAGGCTGCCCGAACTGCTCGACCGGGCATAATCCCCCGAGAGCGTGATCTGCGCGTCGCCGGCCGGCAACCGGACCAGCGGGCCGTTTGCGACCGCCTTTGTCAGCAATGTGCCGGTAACGGTCCGGCTGCGATCGGCCAGCCGAAGCGCCGCCGCCTCGGGACTCACGCGCGCCAACGGATCGCCCCCCGCATCGATCGCGGCCTGCAGATCGTCGATCGGCACGCCGCGTTCGGACCGCGCCACCCCCTGCACCCGGTCATAGCTGGTCGTGACGTTCCACCCCCAGCGCCGGATACTGCCCTGGACCATGCCCGATCCATGCAGCGTCAGGCTGGTGCTCCGCTGCCGGAGCACCGCATCGGGCAGGTAGCGATAAAGCACGACATCATCCGCAAAGGGCAGCGCGCCGCGTCCTCCCGGCACACTCAACAGCGCGGGCGCCAGGCCGTTCACGCCGATGTTACGCTGCGCCTCCATCGACAGGTTGAGCGATCCGCTCATCGTCCGCCCGATCGGCGCCGCGAGCGTTCCGTCGACCGAAATCCTGTCGCTGCGCTGCTGGAGAGAGCGATAACGCCCGATATCGGTGACCGCGGGTGCGCCGGCGCCGGCGGCATAGCCCGCCAGAGTGTCGCGCCCCGCCGGGTCGTCCGGCACCGCGGCGATCGTGACCGGGGCCCCGACGAGCGCATCGAGCGCGGGATCGATACTGGCCCCGCCTATTCCCGTAACGGTGCCGCCAAGCGCATAGAGCGTGTCCGGATCGGGCAGGATCGCGCGTTCGCTCTGCAGGATCGGGTTGAGCCGAAGATGCGACAGCGTCAGCGTCGCGCGGCGCGGCCCGTCGATCCGCGCGGCGGTCACCTCGGCATAGCTTGTCTCGCCCCCGCCTTCGGTCGTGACCCCCGTGGCCTGCTGGTAGGTGACCGCGCGAAACCGCTTCTTGGTGATGAAGTTCATCACCCGGACGGTGGCCGGAAACCCGAAGCGTGCGGCCTCGGACTCGGGCAGGACCTCGATCTTCTCCATCGCCTCCTGCGGCAGGCTGTAGAGTTCGTTCATGCTCGACATGCGTCGACCGTTGAGCAGATAGACCGGATCGCCGCCGCTCGCCGACGTCGTCAGTGGTTTCAGGCGTTCGAGCAGCGTCTTGAGATCGGTCGCACCCAGCGACTGGATCCCGGCCTGATCGAGGGTCGCGGTCGGATCGATCGCCCCGACCGCGCTGCCCGCGCTCCGCTGGCCCGTGATGACGATGTCGTCGCCCGACGCCGATGCCGGCACGGGGATCGCCTGCGTCGATCCGGCCGCGGGACAGACCACGCCGCCCCCGAGGCAGACGAGCATCGACGGGTACAGGCGGACCGGCGCGTGAACCCTCACGAACGGCGGATCGGGATGGCGGGGGGATCGATCATCGTCACACTCTCACGCAGCGGGCGACATCGAGTGGAGCGGTATTATATGTCGGGAATAGGGCGGCTTACGAAAGCAGGCAGGGCAGAATGCTTGAAGGCAGCGCGGTCACGCTGCGGAGCGGGGCGTCGGGACGCGATCCGGCGCATCGGCGGCATGGGATGCCGCAAGACTATTGCCTATCGTCCGGGCCGGATTACGCTTCGTAACCGTAGCGCGAGACTGCGAGTCGGAGATCGATGGTCGCGCGCTGCTGCAGGTCTATCCGAGGTGATCCGCTATGGCCGTCAGGGACAAGGCTTCGATCGATACCCAGCATGCCGTGATCGTCGTGATCCGGGGCGATCCGGTCCCCGACGCCGCGATCCCGACGATCGAACTGGATCTCGCGAAATTTCAGAGCGGTCGCTGGGCGTTGCAGCTCGATGCGGCATTTGCCCGGCGCGAGGAGCCGGCGGTGATCCTGGCGCAGGGGGTCGCCTGTCTGGCGGTCGCGTGGTGGGCGCAATTGTCGCCGCGCAGCTATCTGCAGGCGATCGAGGGCGCGGTGCTGCTGTCGCCGCTGTCGGTCGGTTTCGGTCAGGAGGCGATCGCGGCGGCGGCGCGGCCAGGGCCGACAACGCGCCTGCCCTTCCCGTCGGTCGTCGCCTGTGCCCCGGGCCCGTTCATCGACCGGGTGCTGGCGCTGGCCGATCGCTGGGGCAGTCATTTCGTCGAGCGCGGATCGATCGCCGCTCCGGCGCCGACGACGCGCACCGCCACCCCGACCGAGGATGAGGCAAGGCTGATCGCGCTGCTCCCGCTGCTCGAGCACCGGGTGCCGGGCGATGCCTTCGCGCCCGGATCCCGCCCTTCGCGGCGCCTCCGCCGACCCGCCGCGATCGACTGAGCGCGCCGCAGACCAGCGGCGCCCTGCGCGACCGGAACCGGTCGCGGATCCACTCGCCGAACGGCTGGGTGAGCGCATCGGGATAGGAGAAGGTCGAGGCGGCAAGTCCGACGCAAGGTGGCAAAGCGTGCTGCGTCGAGATCGCGCAGGTCGATCCCGCGGATTGATTGAAGCGACGGTCGGCGCCGGCGCCGTTCGCTAAACCCAGGCTTGATCGGGCCAAAGCCGCTATCGATGGCGGTCCGCGCATCGGCGTGGCAGAGGGAGCGCTCAATTCATCCGAGGCTTCATGACCGATCTCGCCGTCCTTTACGAACATCCCGCCTGGTTCGTGCCGCTGTTCGCAGCGCTCGACGCGCGCGGCGTCGATTTCTCGCGCGCCACGCCGGACGGGTTCTGGAACCCCGCGGACCAGACTGCGCCGGCGCGCGTCGTGTTCAACCGCATCGCGATGTCGAGCTTCCTGCGCAGCGACGAGCATCCGATCTTCGACACGATGGCGATGCTCGATCACTGGCGCCGCACCGGTGCGCGCGTGATCAACGGCGCCGACGTGCTCGCGATCGACGCCTCCAAGGCACGGCAATTGTCGCTGATCGCGTCGCTTGGGCTCGCAATCCCCGAGACGCGCGTCGTCCACCGCGCCGCCGACGTCGTCGCCGCGGCGCAGACGCTGCGCTTCCCGCTGGTCGTGAAGGCCAATATCGGCGGTTCGGGCGCGGGGATCATTCGCTTCGACAGTCTCGACGAACTGCGCACCGCGGTCGCCGATAGCGGCCTGCCGAGCAGCGTCGACGGCGTGTTGCTGGTGCAGGAATATGTCCCCGTCCGGGGTGGCGCGATCACCCGGATCGAGACGCTCGACCGCAAGTTCCTCTATGCGATCGACGTCGCGGGCGGCGGCGCGTTCGATCTCTGCCCTGCGGATGCGTGCGTCGTCCCCGGCTCGGGGATCAAGATGGCCGCGGTCGAGCCGTCGCAGGTGCTGAAGGATGCCGCCGAGGCGATCGCGCGCGCGGTCGATCTCGATGTCGGCGGGGTCGAGGTGATGATCGACGACCGCGACGGCGTCGCGCGCTTCTACGACATCAACGCGCTGTCGAACTTCGTCGCCAGGCCGCTCGACGTCCTCGGCTGGGATCCGCATGACCGGCTCGTCGATTACCTGATCGAACAGATTGGGAAGAATCGTTGATGCGCTATGGCTATTGGACTCCGGTTTTCGGCGGCTGGCTTCGCAATGTCCCCGACGAGGGGATGGAGGCGAGCTGGGCCTATACCAAGGCGCTGACGCAGAATGCGGAGCGCTGGGGCTATGATCTGACGCTGATCGCCGAGCTGAACCTTAACGACATCAAGGGCGTAGAACAGCCCGCGCTCGATGCGTGGTCGACCGCGGCGGCGCTGGCGGCGGTGACCGACAGCATCGAGCTGATGGTCGCGGTGCGCCCCAATTTCCACCACCCCGCGCTGTTCGCCAAGGCGGCCGCCAATATCGACCGGATCTCGGGCGGGCGGCTCGCGCTCAACGTCGTGTCGTCCTGGTGGGCGGACGAGGCGAAGCAATATGGCCTGCAGTTCGACCAGCATGACGATCGCTATGCGCGGACCGACGAATGGCTGACCGTGGTCGACGGGTTGTGGACGCAGGACCGGTTCGACTTTGCCGGGCAGTTCTACACTACCGAGCAGGCGATCTGTTCGCCCAAGCCCGTCAAGCGCCCGACGGTCTATGCCGGCGGCGAGAGCGAGAAGGCCAAGGCCATGATCGCGGCCAAGTGCGACGCCTATGTCATGCACGGCGACCCCGCCGCGGCGATCGCGCCGAAGATCGCCGACATGGCAGCACGACGCGAAGCCGCGGGCGGTACGCCGATGCAGTACGGCATGGCCGCCTATGCGATCGTCCGTGACAGCGAGGCCGAGGCGAAGCGCGAGCTCGAGCGCATCACCAGCGTCACCGAACTGCCCGCGGGCTATGCCAATTTCGACCAGTGGCTGTCGGGCACGCAGCTCGAACGCGAGCTGAAGATCCAGGAATATTCGGTCTCCAACCGCGGGCTGCGCCCGAATCTGGTCGGCACCCCCGAACAGCTGAAGGAGCGGATCGCAGAATATGAAGCCGCCGGGCTCGACCTGCTGCTGCTCCAGATGAGCCCGCAGGCCGAGGAAATGGAGCGGTTCGCGGTGCAGGTGATGGGGTCCGCATGATCCGCCTGCGCGACGTTTCCAAAACTTACCGGGCCAGCGATGCGGCCGCACTCGACGGCGTGTCGCTGGAGATCCCGGCGCGCGGCGTGTTCGGGGTGATCGGTCAGTCGGGCGCGGGCAAGTCGACGCTGATCCGGCTGATCAATGCGCTCGAACGGCCGACGTCCGGGCGCGTCGAGGTCGACGGGATCGACGTCGCAGGCCTGTCGGCGGCGGAGCTGCGCGCACTCCGGCGGCGGATCGGCATGATCTTCCAGAATTTCGGGCTGCTCTCCTCGCGCACGGTCGCGGCGAACGTCGCCTTCCCGCTGGTGCTCGCGGGCGTCGCGAAAGCGACGCGCGAGAGCAAGGTCGCCGCCTTGCTCGACCGGGTCGGCTTGTCGGATCACGCCGCCAAATACCCCGCCCAGCTGTCGGGCGGGCAGAAGCAGCGCGTCGGCATCGCCCGCGCGCTCGCCACCGACCCCGACATCCTGCTGTGCGATGAGGCGACGAGCGCGCTCGACCCCGAAACCACGCGCTCGGTGCTGACGCTGCTGCGTGACCTCAACCGCGACCTCGGCCTAACGATCGTCCTGATCACGCACGAGATGGACGTCGTCCGCTACGTCTGCGACCGCGTCGCGGTGCTGGAACGGGGCCAGGTCGTCGAGACCGGCAGCGTCACCGATATCTTCGCCAACGCCGCGCATCCGGCGACCCGGCGCATGCTGGCGGCCCTCGCCGCATGACGTTCTTTTCGAACATAGACTGGTCCGATATCGGCCAGGCGTGCCTCGACACGCTCATCATGCTCGGCGGGTCGCTGGTGCTGACGATCCTGCTCGGCCTGCCGCTCGGCGTGCTGCTGTATCTGACCGGCAAGGGGCGGCTGATCGAGAACCGGCTTGCCAATGGCGCGCTCGGGATCGCCGTCAACATCCTGCGCTCGGTGCCGTTCATCATCCTGCTGATCGTGATGATCCCGCTGACCGTCCTGCTGGTCGGCACGTCGCTGGGCGTCGCGGGCGCGATCCCGCCGCTGGTGGTGGGGGCCGCGCCCTTCTACGCACGCCTTGTCGAGGGATCGCTGAAGGAGATCGACCGGACGACGATCGAGGCGGTGCAGGCAATGGGCGCGACGACCCGCCAGATCGTGACGCGCGCGCTGATCCCCGAGGCGATGCCGGGGCTGATCTCGGGCGCCACCGTCACCGCGGTCGCGCTCGTCTCGTTCACCGCGATGGCCGGCGTGGTCGGCGCGGGCGGGCTCGGCGATCTCGCGATCCGCTTCGGCTATCAGCGCTTCCAGACCGACGTGATGGTCGTCACCGTCGTCCTGCTGGTCGTCCTCGTCCAGATCATCCAATATGCCGGCGACGCGCTCGCCCGCCACTTTACCCGCCGCTAGGAAATGCCATGAACCGCCGCACCCTGCTCGCCTCGCTCTCGCTGCTCGCGCTCGCCGCATGCGGTGGCGCCAAGACGGATGACGGCACGGCGCTGACCGTCGCCGCGACCGCGGTGCCGCATGCCGAGATCCTCGAATCGATCAAGCCCGCGCTCGCCAAGCAGGGCGTCGACCTCAAGATCCGCGTCTTCAACGATTATGTGCAGCCCAACCTTCAGGTCGAGCAGAAGCAGATCGACGTTAGTTATTTCGAGACCAAGCCCTATCTCGACGAGTTCAATGCTTCGCGCGGCACGCATCTGGTTCCCTATGCGGGTGTCCATGTCGAGCCGCTGGGCGCCTATTCGCGCAAGTGGAAGACGATCGCGCAGGTCCCGAACGGCGCGACCGTCGCGATCCCGAACGAGCCGAGCAATGGCGGCCGCGCGCTGCTGCTGTTGCAAAAGGCCGGGCTGATCACGCTGAAGAACCCGACCAACCCGCTGTCGAGCCTCAACGACATCGCGACCAACCCCAAGAACCTCAAGTTCAAGGAGCTGGAGGGCGCCACCCTGCCCCGCACGCTCGGCGAGGTCGATCTGGCGCTGATCAACACCAACTATGCTCTCGATGCGAAGCTCAACCCGGTGCGCGACGCGCTCGCGATCGAGGACAAGAACAGTCCCTATGTCAATTTCGTCGTCGGCCTGCCCGGTGGTGACAAGGATCCCCGCGTCGTCAAGTTGATCGCCGCGTTGCGAAGCCCCGAGACGCGGCGCTTCATCGCGGACCGTTATGCGGGCGCGGTGCTGCCGGCGTTCTGAGCCGCGGTGACGAACGGATCGCTGCACGTCATCCGTCCGGGCGCGTCGACCCGCCCCGAGACACGGCGGCGATAGGTCGGCGCCGACGCCGCCGTGATCGTGACGTCGTACCAGCCATGGCTGTTGCGGAGCGGCCAGCGGTAGCGCGTGTCGACCAGCCCGGTCGTCAGCGCCGCCGCCCCGACGCGTTCGACCTGCGCGACCAGCCCGTGCGCGCGGTGTCCGGCGGGGAGCACTAATGCCAGCTCTGTCGGTGTCGTGCGCCAGACGAGCTGCGATACCAACGCGGCATCGTCACGATGCCCCGTGAAATGCCGATGGAATCCGTTGGGGCCGAGCACCCAGAGATCATAGCGACCGTCCGCGTCGAATCCCCATTGCCCGTCGAGCGTGCGCCCGGGCTCGACCGTGAAGCGGCGGGGCGGCTGGTCCAGGCCCCGGCGGTCATAGACGTGGAAGACCGCGGCCTGCGTGCCGTCGGCCGCGAAGTGCAGCCGGATCGCGTCACCCGTGATCGTCTCGCCGATGCGCAGCGCATAGGGTAGCGGGCGGGAGCGGCGGATGCCGGGCTCCTGCCACGGGAGTGACTCGCCCGGTGGTGCCTGCGGGCTGACCTGCCGCGGGATCGCCGCGGCGCGCGCGGCATCGGCGCGCGGATCGGGCAACGCCACGAAGGGCGCGACGTCGGCGGCGGTGAAGTCGAACGCTGAGGTCAGGTCGCCGCAGACCGCGCGGCGCCACGGCGTGATGTTGGGCTCGTGGACATCGAACCGCTGTTCGAGGAAGCGGATCACCGAGCTGTGGTCGAACACCTGCGAATTGACCCACCCGCCCCGGCTCCAGGGCGAGACGACGTACATCGGCACGCGCGGCCCCAGGCCATAGGCGCGGCCGCGATAGGCGGGGAGGTCGAGCGCCGCGTCGCCCTTGCTCGGATTGCGGTGATAGCTGCCGGTCAGGTCGACCGTCGATCCGCCGAGCAGCGTGCCGTCGGCAGCGCGCGACGGCGGCGCGGGCGGCGGGACATGATCGAAAAAGCCGTCATTCTCGTCGAACATGACGAACAAGGCGGTCCGCGCCCAGATCTTCGGATCAGCGGTGAGCGCGTCGAGCAGCTCGGCGGTATAGGCCGCACCCTGTGCCGGGCTCGACGGGCCGGGATGCTCGGATCCCTTGGCGGTGGCGATGACATACGAAACCTGCGGCAGTCGCCCGGCCAGCACGTCGGCACGCAGCGCGTCGAGCCCGCGCGTCGTCAGCGCGCGGTCGCGCAGATCCGCATCGCCAGCCGCATGATGCGCCGCGCGGAAGGTGGCGAACCCGACCAGCGGGTTGTCGGTGAAATTGTCGGCCATGTCCTGATAGATGCGCCAGTCGACCCCCTTGGCCTGCAACCGCTCGACGATCGTGGTCCAGCGATAGGGGTCGGGATCGCCGCCATCCTGCGGGAAATTGTCATGCGAATTGCCGATCGCCGGACCGCCCAGCGTGCCGCCGGGATCGTTGGTGCCGCTCCACAGGAACAGCCGGTTCGTGTTGGTCCCCGTCTGCACCGAACAGTGATAGGCGTCGCACAGCGTGAATGCCTCGGCGAGTGCGAACTGGAACGGCAGGTCCTCGCGCCGGTAATGGCCCATCGCCCGCTGGCTCTTCGCCTCGGGCCAGTGCGCCATCCGCCCCTCGTCCCAGCCGCGCTGCGCATCGGGCCAGCTGTGCGGCGTACCCTCCATCCGCATCAACTCGAAATTGGTGCGGGTGGCGAGATGGAAGGGCAGCACGGTCCGCGCGCCGCCCGGTGCCGTCCGGTCGCGCTGATACCAGACCGGCACCGCCGCCCCTCCCGCAGCTGTTGCCGGCACGGGGATCGGCAACCGGTCGGCAAAGCCGCGGACGCCGCGCAACGTGCCGAAATAATGATCGAAACCGCGATTTTCCTGCATCAGGATGACGACATGCTCGACATCCATGATCGAGCCCGTCTTCACATCGGGCGCGATCGCCGCGGCGCGCGCGATCGCCGCGGGAAACGCGGACAGCGCGGCACCGGTGGCGCCTGCACCGAGCAGTGTACGACGGGAGACATCGGTCATCGGGGCAACCCACAGGAGGAGCGCATGGTCCGCAAACGCCCGCGGACCATGCCCGGTTCAGATCAGACGTCGAGCGACAGCGGCGACGGCGTGTTCATCCAGGATCGCTAAAGCCGACAGGTTGCACGAGCGTGACATGCGATCGTCGACGATGTCCGTAACAGGTCCTCTGCTGGTCAGCGGCCGAAGCCATCGCTGCCCTGTCCGCGCCGACGTCTGCGCGCGGCATGGACGGCGTCGACCGTGTGGCTGTGCCCGCGGCGTTCCGCCCGGACCATCTGCCCGACGCGTTTGCCATGGATCATCAGCGGCAACCCGAGCAGCGCGAGCGGGAAGAAGAGGAGCATCAGCGGCGATCCGTCGACCGCCATGCACAGCGCACAGGAGACGGCCATCAACGCGAAGCCGCCCGCCTTCCATTGCAGGTCGCGCCGCGTCATGCCGCCTCACTCCGCACGCGCGTCGCGACGGGATCGGCGATCACGAGGGTGCCCGCAGCCGCCAGCAGCCGCGCGATGCCGCCGTCCTGGTCGTGGCACAGCACGATGTCGGCGGGGAAATCGGCTTCGCGGGCGAGCACCTGCGCCAGACCGCCGCCTTCGAAGTCGAGCCCGATCGCGGGATCGTGCAGCCGCGCTGCAGCGGCGCGGGCGCGGCCGATCAGCGCCGGCGCATCGGCGACGCCCTGCCCCTCGATCGCGGTGAAGCCGAGCGCGCGGGCGTAACGCACGGTCTCGATCAGCAGCGTCCCGCATGCACAGTCGGCATCGACGATCCGGACCGCGTGGCGATGCCGTTCGCGCAGATCGGCGAGCGCCGCCGCGATATGTGGCCAGCGCGGATCGCGCGTCGCGCGGCGTGCGCAGGCTCGGGTCATGGTGGCGGGCATGTCCGCCTTCGCTTCAGCCGTGGCGCCGCGTGCCGGGGTCACACGCCCGTGGCCCGCCTTGTTCTGGCCGAGAGGAATGACGCGCCCGCGTGCGCGGGGCTCCGGCGTGGGTTCAGACGACATGTTCGCGTTTTTGCCTGTGTGATCGGGCGTCCAGGCGCCCGCAAACCCGAATTACGAACCGCGGCATAGGGATTCGAGAGCGATTCCCCGAAACCCCATAGTGGCGCCATAGTGGCCGCAACAGCTCGTCGCATTTCACCGCATGCTCGCTGCCGTGGCGCGGACGCGGGGCCGCCAGCGCTCGCTGACCGCGATACCGTCGAACAGGTGATGCCCGAGTAGCACCATGACACTGCCCGCGCTCGCCCCCAGAAAGCCGATCGCGGCGAGCGCGAAGGCCAACGCACCCGAGCCGTGAGGGGAAAGCGCGAGGGCGGACAGGCGCCACACCGCGATGTACGCCATTGCGCAGAGGAGAAGTCCCACCGCGCGCAGACCAAGATCCGCGCACCGCGAACGATGCCACGCTGCCATGCCATTCTCCTTGTCGTGGCCCTCCAGCTATCGGCCGCGGCATAGCAATTCGAGAGCGATCCCGGCCTTTTGCGTAGCGGCGGCATAGGGTTGGGTAGTTTTCTCACATGCGGCGGCCGCCGCGAGGGGCCCCGGAAGGGGGTGTCTGCCCGCGCAGTTTGTGCGTACACCCCCGGCATGAACCGACCCGAAATCCTGATCCCCGCCCCCATGCTGCCGAGCGTCGTCGACGCGCTGGGCGAGCGGTTCGTCGTGCACCGGCTATGGGAGCAGGAAGACCCCGACGCGTTCCTTGCGACGGTGGCGCCGCGCGTCCGCGGGCTTGCGGCGAGCTCGCTCGCGGGGCGGATCGACGCGTCCTGGTACGAGCGGCTGCCCGCGCTCGAGATCGTCGCCAATTTCGGCGTGGGCTATGACGGGATCGACGCGGACGCCGCCGCGACGCGCGGGATCGTCGTGACCAATACGCCCGGCGTGCTCGACGAGGAGGTCGCCGATCTGACCATCGGACTGCTGCTGGCGACGCTGCGCGGGATTCCGCAGGCCGATCGCCATGTCCGTGACGGCACCTGGGCGGAAAAGTCGTTTCCGCTGTCGCCGAGCCTGCGCGGACGGCGGATCGGGATCTTGGGGCTTGGCGCGATCGGCAAGGCGGTGGCGCGGCGGCTCGAGGCGTTCGACGTGCCGATCGCCTATCACGGCCGGTCGCGGCAGGCGGATATCGGCTATGACTATCACGAAACGCCGGTCGCGCTGGCGGCGGCGTGCGACGTGCTGATCGCGATCGTGCCCGGCGGTCAGGGGACGCAGCACCTGGTCGACGCCGCGGTCCTCAAGGCGCTGGGCGCGCAGGGCGTGTTCATCAACGTCGCTCGCGGCAGCGTCGTCGATCAGGACGCGCTGATCGCGGCGTTGCAGCAGGGCACGATCCTGGCCGCCGGGCTCGACGTCTATGAGGACGAGCCCAATGTCCCCGTCAGCCTGCGCGCGCTGCCGAACACGGTGCTGCTGCCGCATATCGGCTCGGCGTCGAAGCGGACGCGCGCGGCTATGGGCGGGCTGGTGGTCGACAATCTGCGCGAATGGTTCGAGACCGGCCGCGCGCTCACCCCCGTCGCGGAGACGCCGAACCCCGGCTGAGCCCGGTCACCGCCGCACGTCGGCGGGCGCGCCGGTGAAGTCGGCGAGATCGGTCAGCGTCGTCCGGCTGTGATCGCCCGCGGTGCCGTGCTTGAGCGCGGCGAGCGCGAGGCCGCAGCGCGCGGCCGCCTCGCACCCGTCGTCGAGGCAGGAGAGCACGCCCGCGGCGAACGCGTCGCCGGTGCCGATCCGGTCGACGATCTGCGTGACGAGGATCGTCTCGGTCTCGAACGAGTCGTCGCGGCGATCGACGCGGGCTGACAGCGCATGCGTATCGGCATCGATCACGCGGCGTGCAGTCGAGGCGATGCAGGCGAGCGTCGGAAACCGCGCAAACGCGGCCTCGCATGCGCGACGCCGCGCGTCCGGCGTGTCGCCGGCATGGTCCTCGCCGAGCAGCAGCGAGATGTCGCGGTGACTGCCGAACAGCAGGTCCGCACCGTCGACGTGATCGACCAGCACGCCCTGCGGATCGGCGCACCAGCGCGCCCACATGCTCGCGCGGAAATTGCCGTCGAACGAGACCCTGACCCCCGCCGCCCGCGCCGCCGCGATCGCATCGAGCGACAGTTGCGCGGCACCCGGACCGATGGCGGGAATGATCCCCGACAGATGCAGCCAGCCGACGCCGTCCAGCAGCGCAGGCCAGTCATAGGCGCTCGACGGGGTGGCGGCGAAGCTGCTGTCGAGGCGGTCGTAGACGATCTGCGCGCCGCGCGACCCGCTCGGCGGCGACAGGAAATACAGGCCGAGCCGACCGTCCGCGCGCACCACCCGCGACACGTCGACGCCCGCGGCGCGGACCGAGTCGAGCGCCGCATTGCCGATCAGGCCATGCGGCAGCGTCGTGACGACCGCGGCGGGCACGTCGATCCGCGCGAGCGCGACCGCGACGTTCGCCTCCGCGCCGCCGAAATGCGCGTCGAGCCGGGCGTCCTGGAACAGATGCCCGCGGTCGGGCGCGGCGAGCCGCAACAGCATCTCGCCGAAACACACTATCGTACCAGTCATGCGACGGGCTCTCCGATGGCGCCGCGCAGTGCGGCCTCTGGCCCCTGCGCCTGCCACGTTACCACCGCATCGCCCAGCGCCGCGTGGTCGAAATCGGCGGGGAATATGCCGAGTTCGTCGACGAACCGCGCGACGACCTGCCGCGCGTCGCCCGCGGCGTCCGCCCAGATTGCGGCGTAGCGATTCCGCAGCGGATCATCGGCCATCGCAGGCGCGGCGGCGGTATAGGCGATCCACGCGGCGAGGCTGAGCCGATGCTTCGGGCTGTCGAGCCCCTGCGCCTGCCGCTCGGCGACGGTCGCGATCCAGCGCTGTGGCAGCTTCTGCGATCCGTCCATCGCGATCTGGTCGAGCCGGTGGTGAAGATCGGCATTGGCGAAGCGGTCGAGGATCGCGTCGATATACGCCGCCGGGTCGAGCCCCGCCGCCGCGGTCAGGCTCGGCACCGCCTCCTCCTGCATCTGCGCGATCACGAACGCGCGCAGCGCCGGATCGGCGATCGCCTCATGGACGAAGGCGTGGCCCCGTTGCAGCCCGACATAGGCGAGCGTCGAATGGCTGGCGTTCAACAGCCGCAGCTTGGCGAGTTCGAACGGCGCGACGTCGTCGACGATCTGCGCCCCCGCCGCCTCCCAGCGCGGGCGCGGGCCGGCGAAGCGGTCCTCGATCACCCATTGCCGGAACGGTTCTGTGACAAGGGCGGCGGCGTCGTCGACCCCGATCGCGGTCGCGACGCCCGCGCGGTCGGCCTCGGTCGAGGCGGGCACGATCCGGTCGACCATCGTGTCGGGCGCGGTCACGTGCGCGCGCACCCAGGCGGCCAGATCCGCATCGCGGCGCTCGACGAACGCGAGCAGCAGGCGCATCAACAGCGCGCCATTGCCCGACAGATTGTCGCACGACACCAGCGTCAGTCCCCCTGCCCCCGCGCCGCGCCGCCGATCGAGCGCCGCCGCCAGAAAGCCGAAGATCGTCCGCGGCACGCCGCCGCTCAAATCGTGCGCGATCGCCGGGTCGTCGACGAGCAGCGCGCCGGTCGCCGGATGCCGGTAATAGCCCTTTTCGGTGACGGTCAGCGTCACGACCCAGGTCTCAGGGTCGGCGAGCGCGGCGATCACCGCGTCGGGATCCTCCGCGGCGACCAGCAGCGTGTCGATCACGTCGATCAGCCGGGTCGCGCTGGCGCCGTTCGACCGTTCGGTCACGGTGTAGAGCCCATCCTGCGGCGCGAGCGTATCGCGCACCTGCGGCGAGCGCAGCGACACGCCGGTGATCCGCCACCCTACGTCCGGCGTCGACGCATCCTGCGTATAGACCGCCTGATGCGCGCGGTGGAACGCGCCGATCCCGAGATGGACGATCCGCCCGACGGTGACGGCGGAGGATGCGGGCTGCGTCACGTCGGCGGCGAGCGCGGATCGCGTGGCCCTGGACAGCTTCACAACCGGTACGCCTTGCGGACCAGATCGCTCGTCAGTTCGCGCGCGAGCTCTGCCGCCTCCCAATCCTCCAGCCGGTGCTCGGCGACCAGCCGCGCGAGATAGCCGCAGTCGATGCGGCGCGCGACGTCGTGCCGCGCCGGGATCGACAGGAAGGCGCGCGTATCGTCGTTGAAGCCGACGGTGTTGTAGAAGCCCGCAGTCTCGGTGGTCATCTCGCGGAACCGCCACATGCCCTCGGGACTGTCGTGGAACCACCAGGCGGGGCCGAGCTTCAGGCACGGATAATGCCCCGCCAACGGTGCCAGCTCGCGCGCATAGACCGTCTCGTCGAGCGTGAAGAGGATAATCGACAGCTCGGTCGAGGTCCCGAACCGGTCGAGCAGCGGCTTGAGGGCGTGGACATAGTCGGTGCGCCCGGGAATGTCCGCGCCCTTGTCGCGGCCATGGCTGGCGAACAGCCCGGCATTGTGATTGCGCACCGAGCCGGGATGGATCTGCATGACCATGCCGTCCTCGACGCTCATCGCCGCCATCTCGGTCAGCATCTGCGCGCGGAAGAGCTCGGCGTCGGCGGCGGTCCAGTCGTCACCGGTGATGCGCGCGAACAGCGCCTCGCATTCGGGGGTCGACAGGTTCGCGGTCGCTGCGGTCGGATGGCCGTGATCGGTCGCGGTGGCGCCCGCCGCGCGGAAATCGGCGCGGCGCTTGCGGTGCGCGGCGAGATAGCCCTGCCAGCCATAGACGTCCTCGCCGGTCAGTTCGCCGAAGCGGCGCAGCGCGCCGGCGAATTGCTCGTGCTCGACATCGATCACGCCGTCGGGGCGATAGGTGGTGACGACACGGCCGTTCCAGCCGCTCTCGCGGATCCGGTGATGCGCGTCGAGGCTGTCGTGCGCGCCTTCGGTGGTGGCGAGGAAATCGATCCGGAACCGGTCGAACAACGCGCGCGGGCGGAACGCCGCGGTCGCGAGCTTTTCGCCGATCGTGTCGAAATACAGGTCCGCGGTCGCCGGCTCGAACGCGACGTCGAACCCGAACACCTCGGCGAAGACATGGTCGAGCCACATTCGCGACGGCGTGCCGCGGAACAGCGCATAATGGTCGGCGAGCAGCCGCCACGCCGCGCGCGGGTCGGCGCTCCGCGTACCATCGCGGCGCGCGATCGTCAGCGCGTCCAGATCGACGCCCTGGCTGTAGAGCATGCGGAACAGATAATGGTCGGGCGCGAGCAGCAGCGACGTCGCATCGGTCCAGTTGGCATTGTCGGCGAACCAGGTCGGATCGGTATGGCCGTGCGGGCTGACGATCGGCAGGTCGGCGATCTCCGCATAGAGCGTGCGGGCGATCGCGCGGGTCGTCGGATCGGCGGGAAACAGCCGGTCGGGATGAAGCTCGAGAGGACGGGTCATGCAAGGGCTCCTGCCGCAAAGGCGATACCGCGTTCAAGTCCGCGCAGTTCGGCGAGCCCGCGCATCCGGCCGAGCAGCGAATAGCCCGGATTGGTCGTGCGCGTCAGGTCGTCGAGCATCTGATGACCATGGTCGGGGCGCATCGGGATGCTGCGCCCTTCGCGGACCGACAGCCGGTGGACCGCCGCCATAACCGCCGCCATGCCGGCATCGCCCTCCAGATGATCGGCTTCGTGGAACGCGCCATCGGCCTCGCGCTGGACCGAGCGCAGATGGAGGAAGCCGATCCGCGAGCCGAGCCGGTCGACCATGCCGGGCAGGTCGTTGTCGGCGCGCACGCCGAACGACCCGGTACACAGGCACAGCCCGTTCGAGACGTTGGGCACGCGCGTGAAGAGATCGGTCACGTCGGCCTCGGTGCTGACGACGCGCGGCAGGCCGAAGATCGGAAACGGCGGATCGTCGGGATGGACGACCAGCGCGATACCGAGCTCGTCGGCCAGCGGGCACACCGCCTCGAGGAACGCGACATGGTTGTCGCGCAGCCGCGCCGCGTCGATCGCGTCGTAGCGGCCGATCGCCTCGAGGAACGCGGCCGAGGTGAAGCCCTCCTCGCTGCCCGGCAGGCCCGCGAGGATCGTCCGTTCGAGATCCGCGCGTGCCGCTGTGTCCATGCCGGCAAAGCGCGCCGCCGCCGCGTCGCGAACCGCAGGCGCATAGCTCTGCTCCGCGCCCGGCCGCTGCAGCATGAACAGGTCATAGGCGGCCACCACGATCGCCTCGTACCGCAGCGCGCGCGATCCGTCGGGCAGTTCCCAGGCGAGATCGGTGCGCGTCCAGTCGAGCAACGGCATGAAATTATAGGTGACGACGCGAATGCCGCAGGCCGCGAGATTGCGCAGGCTCTCGCGGTACGCCTCGATCAGCCTGTCCCATGCGCCCGAGCGGGTCTTGATGCCCTCGTCGACCGGCAGGCTTTCGACCACCGTCCAGTCGAGCCCGGCGTCGCGCACCATCTGCTTGCGCGCGGCGATCGCCTCGCGCGTCCAGACCTCGCCGTTCGGAACCTCGTGCAGCGCGGTCACCACCTCGGTCGCGCCGGATTGCCGGATGCTGTCCAGCCGCACCGGATCGTTCGGCCCGAACCAGCGCATCGTCTGCGTCATCAACACACTCGTCATCCTCTTAAACCCTCAACCCCGTGCGCGGCGTAGCGCGCAGCAAACTCCACAAGACGACCGCCGCGAGCAGATCGAGCGCCGCCAACGCCGCGAACAGCGGGTCATATCCCCACGCATCGGCGCTCTGCCCGATCAGCAGCGTGAACAGCATCCCGCCGACCCAGGCCGACGTCCCCGCCATCCCGGTCGCGGTGCCGACCGTCCGGCTGTCGAACATGTCGGAACACAGCGTCACCAGCGCGCCGCTCAGCATCTGGTGCGCGAAGCCACCGATGCAGAACAGGATGATCGCGACACCGGGCGAGTGCGCAAGACCGATGCACGCCGGCCCGATCATGCACATCGCGCCGATCGTCATCGTGATCTTGCGCGACGCGACCAGCGGCACGCCGCGCTTCATCAGCCAGCTCGGCAGCACGCCTGCGGCCAGGCTGCCGAAATCGGCGGCGAGGAACGGCATCCACGCCCATAAGGCGATACTCTTCAGATCGAGCTTCCACACCGACACCAGATAGAGCGGGATGAAGAAGTTGAACGTCTGCCACGCCGGTTCGGCCAGGAATTTCGGGACCGCGATTCCCCAGAAGCTGCGGCTGCGCAACAGGTCGCCACGCGTCGCGGGCTTGGCGGTGACGTCCTCGCCGCGGGTCTCGATGATCGCGGCGCGCTCGTCCTCGCTCAGCGCGGGATGATCGGCGGGGCTGCGATAGCCCCAATACCACAGGAACGCCCAGACCAGGCTGAGCCCGCCGGTCACGATGAATGCCGCCTGCCAGTTCCAGGCGAGGATGCAGAAGGCGACGAGCGGCGGCGCGATCATGTTGCCGACGCTGGTGCCCATCTGGAACACGCTGGTCGCGAGCGACCGCTCGCGCGGGGGAAACCATTCGGACACCGTCTTGGCGCCCGCGGGGATCGCCGCCGCCTCGCTCGCGCCGAGCAATGCGCGGAACAGCGCGAGGCTCGGCCAGCCGGTCGCCAGCGCATGCGCCATGTTGGCGAGCGCCCAGCCGACCGCGAACAGGAAGAATCCGAGCCGCGTGCCGAGCAGGTCGAGAACGCTGCCCGCGACGGTCTGCATCACCGTGTAGCTGGCCTGGAACGCCAGCACGACCCAGCTGTAATCCTCGGTCGACATGCCGAATTCGGTCTTCAGCTGCGGTGCGGCCACCGACAGCGTCGAGCGCGCGAGATAGTTGAGGATCGTCCCCAGCGTCACCAGCGCGATCAGCCGCCAGCGCAGCGGCACGCTGCGCCAGCCGCGCCGCGGGGTGCCCGGCGCGCTCATCGCGTGATCTCGATACCGGACACGATCGCGTCGCCCTTGATCGGCACGAATTTCAGGTCGAGCATGCCGTCGGTGACGCCCACGACGATCCGCCGCGTGACGCGCGTGAGCGGCGCGCCCGCGACCGCGGCGATGTCCAGCGCGGCGATCGCGCGCTTGCCGTTGGCGACGACGTCGAACTGTCGGGCGCCGGCCGCGAGCGCGGGTTCGACGAAGCTCAGCTCGACCGTGTAGCGCCCGTTGGCGAGCGGCACGCGGTAGCTGAACCGGCCTTCGCGGTAGGTTTCGGCGACCGCGCCTTCGGGCGTCCCCGCGACGACCTTCTTCTCGGGGCGCGGCCCATAGCCCGAATAGGCGTTGATATCGCCGAAACTGCCGCCGGCGAAGAACGCGTCCGAGCCATAACGCTTGCCCGCGATCTCCGGTGCGACCAGTGCGCCGCTGTCGATCCGGATCGACCGCGCGGCATCCGCCGCCACCCGCCATTCGATCGCGTCGTCGACCGCCCCGGTCGGGAAGACGCCGCGCGCGACGACGCGGTTCGCCCCCGCCGCCAGCGCGACGTTCGACCAGGCGCAGACCATCTGCGGACAGGCGCTCAGCGTGCCGACAACGCGGTCGTTGACCAGCAGGTCGGTACGCGGCGCGTTGCTGTACACGCGGACGTCGGCGACCTGATAGGCGCGGTCGACATAGCGCCGCCCGGCGACGTGCACGGTCGGCGTCGCGGTCCAGTTCGCCTTGTAGAAATAATAGGCGTCCTTGCGGATCTTCCGGTCGTAGGTGACCAGCCCCTTGGTGTTGATGTCGATCGCATCGCCCTCGCGCCGGACGGTCGTCGCGAAGTCGAACGAATTCCACAGCCATGTCCCCCAGAGATAGGGTTTGGCGGACAGCGTCGCCCAGGCGGTTTCGTGGATGTAGCTCTCATATTCCTCGGGCTGGTTGCGCCCGCGCTGGTCGACCTTGCCGCCGAGCGGGTTGTCGGTGTGGATCGTCGTCGCGCCGCCCGCGCCATATTCGGTCACCGACACGGGCTGGTTCGGGCGCAGCGCGCGGAGCGAGTCGAGATGCTTGCCGAGATCGCCGGGCTGTCCGTAATACCAGCCGAAATAGCGGTTGGCCCCGCCGAGATCGGCGGCCTCCGCGGTGATCGGAATGTCCGCGAAGCCGAGCAGCCGGCCTTCGCAACAGGTCGCCAGCGCGGTCGCGCGGGACGGATCCTCGCTTTTCGCCAGCGCGTTCAGTTCGCGCAGCAGCGGCAGCGGATCAGGCGCAGGCGTGTCCTTGCTGGTGGTGATGAACGCCGGCAGCGACTTGCCGAAATCGACCTCGTTCGCGATGCCCCAGTTGAACACCGACGCGTGGTTGCCATTCTGGCGGATCAGCTCGCGCAGCTGCTGGCGCGCATCGTCGCGCAGCCCGGCAGTCGCGACCGCATCGTCGCCCCAGGTCCAGCGCGACACCAGCGGGATCTCGTCCCACAGCACCATGCCGTACCGGTCGGCGAGGTCGTGGATCACCTGGCCGTGCTGATAATGCGTCAGCCGGATGCTGTTCACGCCCATTTCGCGCATGATCGCGACATCCTGCTCGATATCCGCAGGCGCGGTCGCCCAGCCCTTGCCCTCGCGATCCTGGTGATAGCCGACGCCCTGGAGCCGCAGCGGCTTGCCGTTGAGCATGAAGCCGCGGGCCGGGTCGGCGCGCATCTCGCGGATGCCGAACGCCTGCTCGACCCGGTCGAGCACCGCGCCCGACGGCGTCGCGATCTCGACCACCAGACGGTGCAGATACGGATCGGCGACCCCGTTCCACAGATGCGGCGTCGCGACCGACAGCGACTGGACGCTCTCGGACGCGGTGTCGGCGCGCAGGGGGATGCGGCGGGTTCCGGTCGCGACCGTCTTGCCGCCCGCGTCGATCAGCCTGACCACCGCGTTGACCGCCTGAGCCTTGGTCCCGTCGTTCCGGATCCGCACGCGGACGTCGACCTTTGCCATCGCCGCGTCGATCGACTTGGTCGTCGCGAAGATCCCGCTGCCACCGGCATCGAGCATGTCGACATGGACCGCGTTCGTGACGATCAGGCTAACCGGCCGATACAGCCCGCCATGGACGAAGAAATCGCCCGCGAGCGGCAGGATGTCCGCGGTCGAGGAACCCTGCGCCGGTTGCGTATTGTCGACCTTGACCAGCAGCGTGTTCGCCTGCCCGGCGCGGAGCACGCGCGTGGCATCGAGCCGGAAGCGTGAAAACCCGCCCTTGTGCCCGCCGATCCGCTGGCCGTTGAGCCAGACCTCGGCGGTGCGGCTCGCCGCGTCGAACTGGAGCCAGGCGCGCTGACCTGCGTCCATCGCGGGCGGGGTGAAGGTCATACGGTACCAGCCGACGCCCTGATATTTGTCGACCGACTCGGCACGGTTCAGATGGGTCTGGGGGTCGGGCATGTAATAGCCGACGCGGTTCCAGGTGTGCGGCACGCTGACCCGCTCCCAGGATCCGGGGGCCTGCGCCGCCTGCGCCGGATCGACGTCGCCGCCGCGCTGGAACTCCCAGCCCTGCGCCAGGGGGACGACCGATCGCTCGCTCTGTGCGGCAGCGGGCGCGGCCATGACGGCGATGACGGCCGCCGCGACATATCTGGTCTGCATAACCCTCTCCCTGATCTTTTTTTGGCAGCTTAATTCCTGACAATTGGCCTGACCAGTTAATTTTTGGGTTTGGCCTGGTTTTTGGACGGTTTTTGGAAGGTCGGGTTACAGGGTGGCGCGTCTCTGATGCCCCCGGCCATCTGCGTGTCAGGACAATAAGGCTGTCGCGGCTTGGCATGTGATCGGGTTTGCCGCCGTCCGGTAAGGCAGGTCGCGCGTCCAGCATCAGCCGGTGCACGAACCTATTTTTTGATTCAGATCAAGAACAGAGATCAACGTTAAGAGAAAGGTAACGGAATCGGGGTATATTTTAGTTGTATTCGAAGGACTAAGCCATCGCGGCCGTTCGTTTTATACAACGATCGACCTTCTTCTCATCAAGACCTTCGCCACCGACATTGCCGCATCAGCGGCTCTTCCGACGCCTTGCTACTACGACTCCCGCTGCTGCGGATGGGAGGTTCGTAGCGTCCATCCGCGGTGACTTTCGAGGTATATCCAATGACGTCGATCCTTCGGGCAGCCGCGTGTGCGGCGGTGAGTATGGCTGCGCTCGTGGCAGGCGGCGGGGCCGCGCAGGCACAGGTACCGGTCGGCGCCGGTGGCCAGCTGCAGCAGATCCCGCCCGTGCCGCTGAGCGATACGCCCGATCCCGAGCTCGGCCTGACGCGCAAGACGCCGGTCGCGATCCCGGCCGCGGGCGGACCCTCGGCCCGCGTGGATGCGATCCGCGTCACCGGCGCGACGTTGTTCCCCGAAGCGACGCTGGTCGCCGCAACGGGGTTCGCGCCCGGTGCCAACCTCGATCTCGCGGGCCTGAAGACGCTCGCGGCGCGGATCACCGACTATTATACCAGCCGCGGCTATTTCGTCGCGCAGGCCTATCTGCCCGCCCAGGACGTGCAGAGCGGAACGGTGACGATCGCGGTCGTCGAGGGCCGCCTCGGCGCGGTCGGGCTGCGCAACGAATCCCGCCTCGCGGACAGCGTCGCGAACGGCATGCTCGACGGGCTCGAGGTCGGTGATCCGGTCGCGGTCGCGCCGATCGAACGCCGGCTGCTGATGCTGTCCGACCTGCCCGGCGTGCGCGTGCGCTCGACGCTGGGCCCCGGCACCGCGGTCGGCACGTCGGACCTGCTGGTCGACATCACCCCGGGCCGCAGCATCACGGGCAGCGTCGAGGCCGACAATGCGGGCAACCGCTACACCGGCGCCTACCGCGTCGGCGGGTCGGTCAACTGGAACAACCCGACCGGCTCGGGCGACGTGCTCGGCTTTCGCGCGCTGACGTCCTTCTCGGGGCTCGCCTATGGCCGCGCCTCCTATCAGGCGCCGATCGGCAAGGTCACGCTCGGCGTCGCCTATGCGCATCTCGACTATGAACTCGGCAAGGAATTCGACAGCCTCGACGGCAGCGGCAATGCCGAGATCGCCAGCGTCTATGCCAGCTACCCGCTGATCCGGTCGCGCGACAGCAACCTGTACGTAACGGTGGCGGGCGATGCGAAATGGTTCGACGACCGGTTCGGGATCGTCGACACGGTCACCTATCGCCGTGCGCAGGTCGTCACCGGGGGCCTCAGCAGCGACTCGCACGACACGCTGCTCGGCGGCGGCTGGAACGCCTATTCGCTGAGCGTCTCGGTCGGTACGCTCGACATTCGCGGCACCTATGAGCGGTCGGTCGACGCACTGACCGCGCGGACCGATGGGCGCTACGGCAAGATGCAGTTCAGCCTGGCGCGGCTGCAGACGATCAGCGGGCCGGTCTCGGTGTTCGGCTCGGTCCGCGGGCAGGTCGCGTTCAACAATCTCGACATTTCCGAGAAGATGGAGCTGGGCGGCGCCTATGCGGTGCGCGCCTATCCCGAGGGCGAGGCCTATGGCGACCAGGGCTATGTCGCGACCGCCGAAGCGCGGCTCGCGCTGCCGCGGGTCATCCCGGGCGCGCTGCAGCTGTTCGCCTTCGTCGATGTCGGCGAGGTCGATTATGTGAAGCGGCGCTATTTCGACGGATCGAACCATGCGGTCCGCAGCGCCTATGGCGCGGGCGCGACCTGGACCGCGCCGTACGACATCGTGTTGCGCGCGACCTATGCGCGCAAGCTGGGCAGCGCCGATGCGACCGCCGCCCCCGACCGGTCCGGCCGCGCCTGGTTCCAGATCGCCAAGAGCTTCTAGGTCCGCGCGCGCCCCAGCGACCAGCACCGACATTTCGCGGCCATCCGCCGCCACCCGAGGATACCGCCCATGACCCCGATCCCCGCATCGATCCGCCATCGCCCCGCCGCCGCTCCCTCCACCGCCGCCTCCACCGCACCGACGCGCCAGCGCCGCGGCGGGCTGTTCGGCACGACCGGGCTCGCGCGGTTCGCGTGGCTGATCGGCATCAGCCTTGCCGGCACGGTCGCCGCGCGCCCCGCCACGGCGCAGACGCTGCCGACCGGGGGCGAGCTGGCCGCGGGGCAGGCGAGCATCGCGACGCGCGGGCCGGCGATGACGGTCACCCAGACCAGCGACCGCGCGGTGCTGAATTGGCAGTCCTTCTCGATCGGCAAGGACGCGAGCGTGACCTTCGACCAGCCGGGCACGAGCTCGGTCGCGCTCAACCGCGTGGTCGGGTCGGATCCATCGTCGATCCTCGGCAGCCTCTCGTCCAACGGCAAGGTTTTCCTGGTCAACGGCAACGGCATCGTGTTCGGCAAGACCGCCAACGTGAACGTCGGCGGGCTGGTCGCATCGACGCTGAACATCACCGATGCGGATTTCATGGCCGGCCAGTCGCGCTTTGCCGGGACCAGCACCGCGGGCGTCCAGAATGACGGCACGATCACCGCCAAGGGCGGCTATGTCGCGCTGCTCGGCGCGCAGGTCGGCAACAGCGGCGTGATCCGCGCCAATTTCGGCACGGTCGTGCTGGCGGCGGGCGAGGCGATCACGCTCGACGTCGCGGGCGACGGGCTGCTCAACGTCGCGGTCGACAAGGGCGCGGTGGGCGCGCTGGTCCGCAACGGCGGGCTGATCCGCGCGGATGGCGGCAAGGTCGTGATGACCGCGCAGGGTGCGGGCGACCTGCTCCACACCGCGGTCAACAATAGCGGCATCATCGAGGCGCGGACGCTGCAGAACCGCAGCGGCACGATCCTGCTGCTCGGCGACATGCAGACCGGCACCACCAATCTCAGCGGTACGCTCGACGCGAGCGCACCGGTCGGCGGCAATGGCGGCTTCATCGAGACGTCGGCGGCGACCGTCAACATCGCCGATGGGGCCAAGGTCTCGACGCTGGCGCGATCGGGCATGACCGGCACGTGGCTGATCGATCCGCAGGATTATGTGATTGGTGCGGGCGGCAACATCTCGGGCTCGACGCTGTCGGCGCAGCTCGTGACGACCAGCATCACGATCAGCACGCTGCCCGCGGCGGGCGACACGACGACGGGCAATGGCGACATCTTCGTCAACGACGCGGTCGCGTGGACGGCATCGGGCGTACCGACGACGCTGACGTTGAACGCGTTTCGCGACGTCGTGATCAACGCGCCGATCAGCGCGACCAACGGCAACATCGTCGCCTGCTGCGGCCGCGACGTGAACGTCAACGCCGACCTGACGACGGTCAATGGCAGCATCCTGCTCAACGCCGGGCGCAACGTGAACGTCTATCATGCGATCACGACGACCGACGGCAACATCGCGCTGTGCGCGGGGCATGACGTGATGATCGACGCCGCCGTCACGCTGACGCGCGGCACGACGATCCCGGCGCAGAGCCTGGGCCTTCCGGTCGGGCTGACGCTGATCGCGGGCGCGGACGGCACCGGGCCGGGCGTCAACGGCGGCACAATCGTGTTCTCCGCGCTGTCGCCGCCGACGACGGTGACCGCGGCGCCGGTGTCGATCACCTACAACCCGGTTTCCTATACGACACCGACCGACTTCTCGAGCGAGTTCGTGCTGGCCGAGGGTGCGGCGATTGCGCAGCGGATGCTGGTCTTCCCGTCCGCGCAGAAGGTCGCGGATGGCACCAATGCGGCGGTGCTGAGCGGCTTCAACGCGTCGGACACGTCGGGGCTGCCGAGTGGCGTCACGCTCGTCGCGGGCAGCAACGCCACGGCGACGTTCGACAGCGCCGATGCCGGAGCGGGCATCGGCGTCAGCTATAGCGGCTATACGCTGACCGGCGCGAATGCCGACCAATATGCGCTGGCGGGATCGTGCTGCACGGCGGGCTTCCGGACTACGGGGACGATCACGGCTGCTCCAGCGCCTGCGCCTGCGCCTGCGCCTGCGCCATCGCCAGCACCAGCACCAGCACCAGCACCAGCACCAGCACCTTCGCCAGCACCGGCACCGGCTCCGGCTCCGGCTCCGGCTCCGGCACCGGCACCGGCACCTGCTCCTTCCCCAGCACCAGCCCCAGCTCCAGCGCCTGCGCCTGCGCCGGCTCCTGCACCGGCCCCGGCTCCCGCCCCTGCTCCCGCTCCGGCTCCCGCGCCAGCACCAGCACCAGCACCGGCTCCAGCGCCAGCCCCGTCGCCAGCACCCGCACCCGCACCAGCACCAGCACCAGCACCCGCGCCGTCGCCAGCACCCTCGCCTTCGCCAACGCCGATACTGACGCCGACGCCGACGCCGACGCCGACACCGGTGATCGTCACCGTCCTGCCGACCGCGACGCGGCCGTTCCTCGAGGTGCCACCAGCCCAAGTCCGGCGGCCGAACGTGCCGGTCGGGACGGTGGTCGATGGCGGTGTGAGCGTGCCGCCGGAGGGTCCGGGACCGTTCCCGGTCCCCGTGACGCCGGTCCCCGTGACGCCGCCGACGCAATCGTCGCTGGGGGAGCTGACGCAGCCCGTGCCGCGGACGCCCGTCGTCCCGGTCTATCCGCGCAAGCAGGCGCGCCACTGATATGGCAGGCTTCGGGCCGCGAGCAGCGCGGCACGGCGTGCTGCTCGCGGTCGCCCTGGCGGCTGGGGTCGCGTCCGCCGCCGGCGCGCGGCCAGTCGCGGCCGGCACAGCTGCGACGGCGCGCTTCGGGACTGCCGCTGTCTCGAACGATGCCCGCGACACCGTCGACTGGGTGATGCAATCGCGCGACAACCAGGCGTTGCCGTTCGTCGTGATCGACAAGGTGAACGCGGTGGTCTTCGCGTTCGATGGCGCGGGGGTGCTGCGCGGCACGGCGCCCGCGCTGCTCGGGCTCGCCCGCGGTGACGACAGCGTGCCGGGGATCGGCCAGCGCAAGCTCGCGACGATCACCCCCGCCGAACGGACCACTCCCGCGGGACGGTTCCAGGCGTCCATCGGCGCCGATTTCGAGCAGGATATCCTGTGGATCGACTATGCCGCTGCGCTGTCGCTGCACCGCGTCATCGCCGGTCGCCGGGTCGACGACCGCGCCGGACGGCTGGCCTCGCCGACGCCGGGCGACAACCGGATCTCCTATGGCTGCGTCAACGTGCCCGCGCGCTTCTATGACGGGGTGATCAAGCCGTTGTTCACGGGCACGGTCGGGATCGTCTATATCCTGCCCGAGACCCGGCCGCTGCGCAGCGTCTTTGCGATAACGACGGCATCGTCAGCGCCGGACGCCGTGCCTCACTGACCCCAGGGGCGCTCGCGATACCATTTGGTCAGCACATATTTGACCCCCTGTTCGACCGGCATGCCCTGATGCACCGACCCCGAATTGGGCGCGCCATAGTCGTCCATGTTGTTCCAGATCACCAGATTGCCCGCCTTCGGCGCGATGATCACGTCCGCCGCCGGGAAATTGGTCCGCCCGCCCGCCACGGGCTCGTTGAGGAAGGTCATCGCCGACCAGGTCCGCTGTCCGCCGACCGCAATTTGGTCCTGCCAGTAGAGCTGGCTGGTATCGAAGAAGTCGTGATGCGGCTTGAACTCCTGCCCGACCGCATAACGCTGGCCCTGCAGCGCCTCGCCGAAGCGCGGTTCCAGCCCGGTCAGCGCGTCGAGCCGGGTCTCGACCGCGGTGACCGCGTCGGGCCCCGCATAGAGGTAACAGGTCTCGCTGGTCCGGTAGGCGGGGCGCGGATCGTCGGCGACGACCGGCGACGGCACGCGATCCGCATCGATCAGTGCGATCAGCGCCGCGCACACGTCGAGCGGCAGGAAATCGCGGACGACGTACAGCTCGATCCCGGGTGCCGGAATGCGAACGGCGCCGGGATAGCACAGGATCTGCTCGCGGACCTGTGCCGCGGACTCCGCGCGCGCGAGCGCTTCGACCGGGCCGTCGCGTCGGTCGGTGGCGGATAAGGGCGATGCGGCGGACGGAACGGCGACCATGGGCACTCCAGACTGTCGGGCGCGTCGGTGGCGGACCGGCGGTCCGGCCCCGTGGCCAGACCATCACATAGATCAAGCCGTACAGGCGCAAAAGCCGTTTCACCGCCGAATTCGGCCGCAATGCTCGATACTTGTCCGCGCAGACGGCAAAATCCGGGTGCGACTTAATCGCGTGACGATCGTTGAGCCGCCATTCCCAAAGGAGACGAATGATGAGCAACGACACCGACGTGTCCGTCCTGAACGGCCTGATCAAGACGACCCTCGACAGCATGAAGGGCTATGAGGACGCGGCCAAGGACGCCGAGAGCACGCAGTATGCGACGATGTTCGCCGACTTCGCGCGCGATCGCGCCCAGGTCGCGACGAACCTGCAGGCGCAGGTCCGCACACTCGGCAGCGAGCCCGAGATGGATTCGAGCATGCTCGCCGCAGCGCATCGCACCTTCATGGACCTGAAGCAGGCGCTGACCGGCAAGGACGACAAGGCGATCATCCTCGAGGTCGAGCGTGGCGAGGACCACATCAAGGCCAAGTATGAGGACGCGATGAAGGACGGCCAGCTGTCGCCCGCATCGCTCGACGCGGTCACCAAGGGCTATGCCTCGGTCCGCGAAGGCCATGACAAGATGAGCGCGCTCAAGCACAGCCTCACCTGATCCGAAGGGGCGACCGGTTTCGGCCGGTCGCCCTTTTTCCTGCGCGCTATCCTGCCGCCTTGCGCAGGATCCGCGACAGGTCCTCGACCGAATAGGGTTTGTGCAGCAGCTCGAACCCGTCGGTACCATCCTGCGCCAGCACGTTGCTGTAGCCCGACGTCAGCACCACCGGCAGTCCGGGATGCGATGCCCGGATCGCCTTGGCCAGGTCGATGCCGTTCATCCCCGGCATCACGACATCCGAAAACACGATGTCGAAGCGGGCCGCGTCCTCGCCCAGCACCGCCAACGCTTCCTGCGCATCCGCCGCCCAGACCGTCACATAACCGAGCTCGGCAAGCGACTGGGTCGTGAACGTGCCGACGTCCTTGTTGTCCTCGACCACCAGCACACAGGTGCCATGGCCATCCGCCAGCCCCTCCGGGACCGCCCCCGGCAGGTTCGCGGTGCGCTCCTCCGCGCGCGGCAGATAGAGCGTGAAGACCGTGCCGCAGCCGACTTCGCTCTCGACGATGATGTCGCCGTCGGACTGTTTGGCAAAACCGAACACCTGGCTGAGCCCAAGGCCGGTGCCCTGCCCGACCCCCTTGGTCGTGAAGAACGGCTCGAAGATCCGCTCGAGCTTTTCGGGCGGAATGCCCGACCCGGTGTCGCGCATCGAGATCGCAACGAACTGCCCCTCGACCGCCGGATGCGAGCGCACCGCCGGGATCATCGTGGCGGTCCGCAGCGCGATGTCGATCCGTCCGGCGCCGTCCATCGCGTCGCGCGCATTGACCGCCATGTTGACCAGGGCGGTGTCGAGCTGGCTCGGGTCGACATTGGTGAAGCAGGGCGTGTCGGGTACGTCGATCGCGATCGTGATCCGCGATCCGGTCAGCGTGCCGAGCATGTCGGCGATGCTGCCGAGACTCTGGCCGACGTCGATCACCTCGGGCTGGAGCGCCTGCCGCCGTGCGAAGGCGAGCAGCTGCCCGGTCAGCTTGGCCGCGCGATCGGCGGTGTCCGAGATCGCGTCGATGTAACGCTCGCGCCGTTCGGGCGGGAGGTCGGGGCGCTTGAGCAAGTCGGTCGCCGACCGGATCACGGTGAGCAGGTTGTTGAAGTCGTGCGCGACACCACCGGTAAGCTGGCCCACCGCCTCCATCTTCTGCGACTGGCGCAGCGCATCCTCGGCGGTCTGCAACTCGCTCGTCCGCGCGATGACCTGCTGTTCGAGCGAGGCGGCGAGCGCGGCGAGCGCCTGTTCGGTGCGACGGCGCTCGGTAGCGATGCGGGTCCGATCCGCGACCTCGCGCGCGAACGCGACCTCGTCCGCGCGCCAATGCCGCGCCCAGCCGCTGGCGAGATACAGCATCGCCACGATCCGGCCGTTTTCGGTGATCGGCATGTTGATGATCGCGCGGGCCTGCACCGCTTCGAGCGCGGCGCTGGTCGCGTAGGTCCGCGGGTCGGCACGCGCATCGGTCACGCAGACCTCCTCGCCGCGCTTGAGGTCGTCGATATAGGTGCCGAAGTCGCGCAGCCTGAACGTGCCCGAAAGCTGGCCGACCCCTGGCGCGGTCCAGTCTCTGTGCACCGTCACGGTCTCGGCGTCCGGATCGATCTCGCCATAGCCGGTGCGGCTGAGGTCGATCGTCCGGCCGATGATCTGGACGGCCTGGTAGGAGATGTCGTCGGGGCAGTCGGTGTCGCGGAACATGTCGCCCAGCTCGACCAGCGCCGCGCGCATCATCTCCCCGCGGCGCTGGTCGGTGATGTCGGTCGACACGCCAGCGATCCGCAGCGCCTCGCCGGTGGCAGAATAGAAGGGCTGTCCGCGCGATCCGATCCACCGCAGTTCGCCGTCCTGGCGGTAGATGCGGTAGACGACCTCGTAATCCGTCCCCTCCTCGACGCAGCGCCGGACCTCGGCGACGCTCAGCGCGCGATCGTCGGGATGGATCGCTTCCAGCCGGTCGTCATAGGAAAACGGCGCGTCCGTCGGACGACCGAAGATCTCCTTGCAGGTATCCGATGCGGTCAGCCGCTTCGTCGCGATCTCGAGGCTCCAGGTCCCGAACCGCGCGGCCTTGAGCGTGAAGGCGAGCTCACGCTCATGCTCCTGCTGCTGTCGCAACCGGTCGGTCAGTTCCGCCATGAGCGAGGCGTTGCTGCTCTCCAGTCCCTTCAGCCGCTCACGCTCGAGCGTCACGTCGACCTGGCTGGCGAAGAAATAGGCGAGCACGCCGTGCGTGTCGAAGACCGGCGCCATCAGCAGCCGGTTCCAGAACGTCTCGCCGTCCCTGCGGTGGTTCTGGATCTCGATCTCGATCGATTCGACCCGGCGGACCGCGTCGCGGATCCGGTCGATCGTCGCGGGATCGGTTTCCGGCCCCTGGAGGAACCGGCAGTTGCGCCCGAGTATGTCCTCGCGCGGATAGCCGGTGAGCCGACAGAACGCGTCGTTGGTGAACACGATCGGATTGTCGGGCAGGCGCGGATCGGTGATGATCATCGGCATCCGCGTCGCTCGCACCGCCGCGACGAAAGGGTCGGTGCCAAGGTCCTGCCCGATCAGCTCGGCGGCGATTCGCTCGGCATCGGCCGTCAACGGACGAGCGCCGGGGTCGGCGCGGTCGGGTGTATCGTTCAAGACCGTCTACTCGCCCTTTGCACTAAGTCGCTGATATCTAGGCTACGCGCAAAGACACCGCAATGTTGGGCTGGCGTGACGAATAATCGAGATCAATATGCGACGAAGGGCGACCGCGTGGTGCGGCCGCCCCTCCCCTCATCAGCGCACCGAACCGCGGCGCACCATGTTGACGATCGCGAGCAGGATCACCGCGCCGACCAGCGAGATCAGGATCGACTGGATGTTGAGCGCGCCGTCCATGATCGAGGCGCCACCGATGAGCGGCGTGATCAGGAAGCCTGCGAGCAACGCGCCGACAATGCCGACGACGATGTTGAGGAAAACGCCCTGCTGTGCGTCGGTCCGCATGATCATGCTGGCGACCCAGCCGATGAGTCCGCCGACGACGAGAAGGATGATGAGGTTCATGATGAGGCTCCTGTTGATACTGGTACAGGCTGCTCAACGGACCGGGTGCTGCTAACGTTCAGTTCGGCCGCGCATAGTGCTTTGTGACATTGGTATAGGGGCACTAGTCCGGTTGGTAGGTCGGGGTTGGCCGTGACGGAACCGGTCGTGCGCTCCAGCGCTGAGGAGGCATGACCAGTACCCCCGGCAAGCCGCTGCATGCGCCCACCCTGCATCATCTCGAACAGCTCATGGCCGGATTGCTCGACGGGGTGATCCTGATCGACCCGACCGGCGTGATCCTGAGCGCCAACCCCGCCGCGCTCAAGATGCACGGCGTCCGCGGCGTCGGCGAGCTGGGTGCGACGGCGGACGATTATGCCGCGCGGTTCGCCCTGCGCTACCGCGACGGGCGCAAGGTGCCGCGGCGCGAATATCCGCTGCTCCGGCTGCTCGCGGGCGAGAGCTTCCCCGACCTGATCGTCGAAGTCACGCCGCGCGATGCGGACGAACCATGCTGGGTCCATCAGGTCCGTGACATCGTCATGGGCGAGGATGGCGGCGAGCCCGACTGCCTCGCGCTGGTGATCAGCGACGTGTCCGAGCGGTTCGACGCGGAGGACCGGTTCGAGGCGATGTTCCATGCCAATCCCGCCCCCGCGCTGATCATCCGCATCGCCGACCAGCGTTTCGTCCTGGTCAATCAGGGGTTTCTCGACCTGTCGGGTTATGACCGCGACGCGATCATCGGCAAGACGCTGTTCGATTTCGACTTTCTCGCTGATGTCGAGCGCAAGGCGTTCGTCAAGGCGTGCGTCGCGCGCGGCGAGGTCGTGCCACAGCTCGAGGCGGAGCTGCCGCTCGCGGGCGGCGACACGACACTGGTCATCCTGGCGGGGCAGCCGATCGAGGTCGGCAACCGCGACTGCCTGTTGTTCACCTTCGCCGACCTCGAACCGCGGCGGCGCGCGGAACATGCGCTGAAGGCGAGCGAGCGGCATTTCGCCGCGGTCTTCGAGATGGCACCGGTGGCGATGGTCGTGACCCAGACCGACGACAATCGCATCCTGCAGGTGAACGCGGCGTTCAAGACGCTGACCGGCTATGACGATCGCGCGGTGATCGGCCGGGTCGCCGACGACCTGCAATTGTGGAACGATGCGGGCCAGCGCGAACAGTTGGAAACCGAGATCCGCGCGCAGGGCGGGTTCCGCGGACAGGACGTCCGCCTGCTCCACAAGAATGGCGAGGCGCTCGACTGTCTCGCCTCCGCCGAAAACATGCGGATCGACGGCGATGCCTGCGTGCTCTGGCTCTATCAGGATATTACCGCGCGGCGGCGCGGCGAGCTCGAGCTGGTCGAGGCGATCGAGGCGGTGATGAAGGACGCCAACTGGCTCGGCCGGTCGATCATGGACAAGCTGGCGACGCTGCGGAACCCGCGCCCCGGCGCCGCCTCGGACGCGCCGTTGCTCGATCTCAGCAAGCGCGAGCGCGAGGTGCTCGAGCTGATCTGCCAGGATCTCGACGATGCCGCGATCGCCGAGCGGCTCGAATTGTCACGCAACACCGTGCGCAACCATGTCGCGCGACTTTATGCCAAGATCGGCGTCAACCGGCGCAGCGCCGCGGTGGTCTGGGCGCATGAACGCGGGGTCGGCGCCTGAGACTGCGTGCGCCGCCCCGAAGGGCGGCGCACGCCGGTGGTCAGGCGGACTGCGGAATGATGCTGATCATCGCGTCCTCGCTCGGCTCCTTGGCGGGCTTGAGCTTGAGCGCCTGATCCGCGGTCACGTGCCGCGTGCGCGTCGCGGGCTCGAGCGTTACGGTCTCGCCCGTTTCGAGCGACCGCTCGACCGCTGCCAGCACGCGCATGTCGAACAGGCCCTCCTGCCCGTCGGCTTCGGGATGACGGTCGTTGAGGATGCAGTTGGAGAAATACTGCGTCTCGTTGCCGAACTGCTCGACGGGATCGAAGGCGTGCGTCTTCTCCTTGCCGTCCGCGGTGCGCTCGACATAGGTGATGCTCGTCGTCGGGCCGAACATGAAGGCGGGCGCGGCGTGGATGCTCGCCTTGGTGCCGACCAGTTCGAACCCCTCGGACGAGGCGGTCGCATAGCTGACGGTGAACTGCGCGATGCGGTCGTCGGCAAACTTCAGCGTCACCGCGACGGTGTCGTGGAAGTTGAAGCGGCGACCCGGCGTCTTCGTCCCGACCGCATGGACCGCGATCGGCTCCTGCCCGAACAGGTTGCGCACCGCGTTCAGCGGATAGGTGCCCATGTCGGGGACGGGCCCGCCCCAATAGCCGTTATGCCCGCGCGAATTCTCCTCGCGGACATTCTGCATGAAGGTCGACGAGAAGGCGCGCAGGTCGCCGAATTCGCCCGCCCGTGCGCGTGTGATCATCTCGACCGTGCCGGGTTCGTGATGCAGCCGATAGGCGATCATCAGCTTGGCGCCGCCCTTCTTCTCGGCGGCGATGATCTGCTCGGCCTCCGCGACGCTCGACGCCATCGGCTTTTCGAGCAGGACATGGATGCCCGCCTCGAGCGCGGGGACGGCATATTGCATGTGCAGGAAATTGGGCGTCGCGATATAGACCGCGTCGATCTCGCCCGAGGCCAGCAGCTCGCCATATTGCTCATAGGAATAGGCCTTGAGCTTGTAGAGCTTGGCCAGCTTGTCCGCCTTGACCGGGTCACCGGTGACCAGCGCGGTCATTTCCGAATTATTGGTCCGCGCGATCCCCGGCATGAACGCCTGCTGCGAAATCTGCCCGCCGCCGACGACGGCGTAGCGCACCTTCTTGGTAAGTCCGAACATGACAGTCTCCGTGGTTCAGGAAGGATGGAATGACGCTGGCAACTCCGCGCGACGGGGTTTTGTTGCACTGCACCCTGCGCAACGAAGCTGGCGAGCGAGGTCGTTACGGACGCGCGCGGATTATCTGCCGACGGTCTTGGGCTAACCGCCAGCGCGCGCGTTATCCTGTCGGCCATTTGCGGTCAGAGGACTGATAGTGCTGAAGTTTCTAGTGGCCGAAAGCGAAACACCCGAACAGCGCGACGCCCGCCGCGAGCATGCGGGAAAGAGCTCGGGCGAGACCTATGCGGCGACGCTCGAACAGCTCAGGCCCGATGCGCAGATCACGATCGTCGCACCCGCGGACGACGACGCGCGCGTGCTCGCGGCGGGCGAGATCGGCGATTTCGACGCGGTGTTCGTCACCGGCTCGCCGCTCCACGTCTATGACGACTCGCCCGAGGTGCAGCGCCAGCTCGCCTTCATGCGCGCAGTGTTCGCATCAGGGACACCGTCCTTCGGCTCGTGCGCGGGGCTGCAGCTCGCGGTTGCCGCAGCAGGGGGCACCGTCCGCAAGATGCCACGGACGATGGAGGCCGGGATCGCGCGCCGGATCACGCGCACACAGGCGGGTCGCGATCACCCGCTGCTGGCCGGCCGCACCGACAGCTGGGATGCGCCTGCGATCCACGGCGACGAGGTCGAGCGGCTGCCCGACGATGCGACATTGCTCGCGAGCAACGCGGTCACCGCGATCCAGGCGGCCGAGATCCGGCATGCCGGCGGGATTTTCTGGGGCGTGCAATATCACCCCGAGCTGGCCCCGCGCGAGATCGCGATCGCGCTCCGCCGCCAGGCGGGCAGCATGATCGAGGCGGGGCTCGCCGAGCGCGAGGCCGATGTCGAACAGCGCGCGGCGCAGCTCGATGCGCTGCACGACGATCCTAACCGCCGGTCGCTGCTCTGGCTGCTCGGCGTCGGCGACGATTTCGCGCAGGAGGCGGGTCGGCGGCTCGAACTCACCAATTTCCTGACGCATCTGGTCGAGCGGGGCGACTGACCCCTGCCCTTGCATTCTCACGCCGCGCCCACATCTGCCGTAGCGTAAGCAGCGCGATCTCCGGGGGGATCGTGCGCCGAACGGGGAATGGGGCGGATGTACGATCAACTGGCCGAGAGCGTCATGCTCGAGGGCGACAATGGCGACGTGCGGGCGATCCTTGAAAAGGTCGCGGCGCTGACCGGCATGGGGTTCGTCGCGGTCGCGCGCGTCACCGACACGCGCTGGATCGCCTGCCAGGTCCTCGACCAGATCGATTTCGGCATGTCGCCCGGCGACGAGCTGCGGATCTCGACGACGATCTGCGACGACATCCGCCAGTCGGGCAAGGCCGTCGTCATCGACGATGTGTCGACGAATGATCGCTGGCTGACGCATCCCGCGCCGTCGCTCTATGGCTTCAAGAGCTATGTCTCCTTCCCGATCACGCTCGCCGACGGATCGTTCTACGGCACGCTGTGCGCGATCGATCCGCGCCCGCGCCAGCTGAGCGGACGCGAGACCGCCGCGGCGTTGGCGGGGTTCGCCGCGGAAGTCGGCGCGGTGCTGTCGCGAAGCGCGCCCGCGGGCTGAGCAGGCCGGATCACCGCAGACCCAGCCAGCGTCGCGCCGCCGTCCAGTCGCGCAGCACCAGCCGCTCGACCATCAGCACCAGCAGCATCGACACGCCGAACAGCGGCAGTGCGAGACCCAGCAGGATCAGCAGCACCACGAACCCCGCCGCGACGCGCGGTCGCGGCCGCGCGGGTGGTGCGCCGAGCGTGTCGGCAGGCCGACGCCGCCACCACAGCACGACGCTGCTGACCGACACCAGCGCCAGCCCGATCGCGGTCAGCAGCCCGAGCAGCTGGTTCGCCCAGCCGAACAGCTGTCCCTCATGCGCGGCGACGCCGTAACCGACGATCCGGTCGATCAGCCGGCGGTGCGCGAAATCCTTGCGCGTCAGGATCGCGCCCGTAGCGCCGTCGAGCGTCAGATCGGTGCGCAGCGGCCGGTTCGCGGCATCGGACTTGGCGGTCCAGGGCTGGCCCATGCCCGTCGGCGGCGCGATCAGGACCGGCGGCGCCAGCGCGAGCGGGCGGACGGTCGCGATCAGCTGGTCGAGCGGCACGTCCGAGACCGCGGGGTGCGCCATCGTCATCCCGCCATGTTCGGCATGCGCGCCCACCATCGCGCGGGTACCGGCATCGGCGGCACCGCGCGCGCGCAGCTCCGCGGCCTGCCCCGCCGACCAGTCCTGCCTGACCACCCGCCCCTCGGCGACCGTCCGGATCGCCTTCAGGTAACTCCCCCAGCTCGCGGCCCAGGGCAGCCCCGATATGAGCAATGCGAGTGCGAAGACCGATACCCAGAGCCCGGTGACGCCGTGCAGGTCGCGCCAGAACCGCCGCCCGCCCGAACGCAGCCGCGGATAGACCACTCCCGCCAGCCCGCTGCCGCGCGGCCACCACAGGACGAGCCCCGACAGGATCATGACGATCGCCCAGGAGGCGGCGAGCTCGACCAGATAGGAGCCGAGCGTGCCGATCAGCAATTCGCCGTGGAGGCGGAAGATGATCCGCATCAGCCGGCTGTCCTCGTCGACCTTGTGGAGGATCGCCAATGTGTTCGGATGGACATAGACGCGCGTCTCGGTGGTGCCGGCGCCGACGATCAACTGCACTGCCTCGTCGGGACGCTCGGGCAGCTGATAGCGGTGGAGCACCGATCCCGGCACCGCGCGCACCGCCGCCTCGGCCTGACGCGCCGCCGATGCGCGTGCGCCGTCGAGCGGCAGATGCGTATAGGGCCGATCGATCAGCGCCTCGATCTGCGGGCGGAACAGGTAGATCGAGCCGGTGACCGACAGCCACAGCACGAACGGCAGGCAGAACAACCCGGCATAGAAATGCCAGCGCCAGATCGTCGGATAGCCCGGCCAGCCGCGGCCGGGACCGAGTCCGCCCGAACGTGCGGAAGCGGCGGAATGTGGAGTGGTCGCACGCATCAGAACCGCGCCTTCACGCCGGCATAGACGGTGCGCGGGACACCGGCATAGATCGACCCGGTTGCGGTGCTGAGCACGGCCGCCGGATTCTGCTGCCCGGTCGCCGCGTTCAGGCTGTTCGCGATCACCGATGCCGAGCCGACATAGGTCGTGTCGAACAGGTTCTGCACCGAGGCGAACAGCCGCAATCGCGACCACACCCCCTCCCCCCTAGGTGGATCATAATGGAGGTTGAGATTGGCGAGCGTATAGCCCGCCACACTCAGCAAATTGCCGTTGTCGATCGCATAGCGATCGCGGTGGGTCAGCTCGACGAACCCGCCCAGCCCCGCCACCGCGCCACCCGGCTGGTCATAGCCGAACCGCACGTTGACGAAGGTCGGGATGACCCCGGGGATGCGGTTGCCCGCGCGGTCGAACGTCGCCGACGCCGCACCCGAGGTCAGCCGCTCGACGAACTCGGTATAGTGGTGGTCGTTATAGCTGTAGCTCGCATCGATCCGCGCGCCCGGCAGGACGGCTGGCAGCGGCGTCCAGCTGAGCCCGAGCTCGATGCCGCGGTGCACCGAGCGCGGCGCGTTGGTGGTATAGGCGAGCAGGTTGACGCCCGCCGACTGGCTGACCTGTTCGTTGCGGAACCATTCGTAATAGCCCGTCACCTCCGCCTTCAGATTGGTCCCGAGCGCGACTTCGGCGCCGAGGTCGATCCCGGTGTTGCGCTGGGTCTTTAGCGTCACATTGTTGCCCGGCACCCCTGCCGCGGTCACGAACAGCGCGCCGGCCTGCGGGATGCCATAGCCGGTGCCGACGCGCGCGTGCAGGCGGACCGCGTCGATCGCCTGCCAGACGAGCGAAGCCTCGGGTGCGACGTTCCAGAAATGGCGCTCGGCGGGGATCACGCTCAGCACCGGGTTCGCGCCGGGCGGATAGGCATAGCCGGTCTGCGTCACGCTGATGATCGATCGCTCCGCGCCGATGCCCGCGATGAACTGGAGCCGCGACGTCAGGCTCAACTCCTCGCGGGCGCGGGCGCCCAGGTTGCGGACGTCGCCGAACACCGTCTGCGTCGGCGCGCCGATCCCGTCGCGGCCCGCGGGCGTCTTGTTAAAGCTGAAGCTCTGGTTATCGAGATAATTGTAGAAGACGCCGACAAAGCTCGTCGCCGCCATCCCGAACAGCGTGCCGCGATGCGTGACGTCGCTGGTGATGTTGTAGCTGTCGAGAGTCCCCTTGAACGGCGTCGCGCTGGTCGGCTGGTTGACGACGCGGCTGTCGAACGTCGCCTGCGTCCGCCACGTCGCGGTCGTGCTCAGGTCATGCTCGTAGCGGGTGCCGATGATCGTCCGGCGATCGTTGCGCGCAAGGTCGGCCTCGGCCGCGGTCTGCGCGATCCGCGCGCCGTTGACGCCGTTGGCGAGCACCGAGATCGTGCCGCAACCCGCCGCCGCGCCGACCCGCGTCGCGCAGCCGCGCTGATAGGGATTGGCGCGATACTGGTCGAGCGAGAGCCGCGTCGAGAGCGCGAATTCGCCCTCATTGTAGATGATCTTCGCGGTCAGCCGGTCGCGGTCCGATATGGCATAGGTCGCCAGCGCGTTGATCGTGCCCGTCTCATACCCCGTATGCCCGGTCGACCCGTTCGCGCGGACGAAGCTGCCGAACAGCGCATAGTCGAAATCCGTGCCGGCATCGCCGATCGTCGCATAGACATTGGCATAGCCGTCGCTGCCCGTGTCGATCCCGATCTCGGCGCCGTCGATGTCGCGACCGCGTCGGGTGCGGAAATTGACCGCGCCACCGATCGCGTAATTGCCATAGCGTGCCGAAGACGGCCCGCGGACCACGTCGACCGCGCCGTAAGCATGCGGATCGGTCAGGTCGAACCGCGCCAGCCCGTCGGGCTGGGTGACGGGGAAGTCATCCTCGAACACCTGGATGTTGCGCGCGCCGAAGCTGTTGCGCGCGTTCGAGCCGCGGATCGACACGCCGACGTCGCGCGGGCCGTTGCCCTGGATGACGACGACGCCGGGCGACAGCTTGACGATGTCGGCGATCGTCGTCGCGGGGGTGTTGCGGAACGCGGCGTCGTCGATCGTCGTGACGGTCTGCCCGGTCACGCGCGTCGTCAGCGACAATGCGTTGCCGGTGACGATGATGTCGTCACCGGCAATCGCCACGGGGGCGGTACGACGCGGCGCGTCTGTCGGGCTGCTCGGTTCGTCGAGCAGGCGCAGTTCGGCATCGATCGCGGCACGATCGCGCAGCAGCGCCGCGCGCCGGGCTGCGATATCGGCATTCTGGGCGGCAGGGAGAGGCGCAGCCGCGATCGGCGCGGCACAGGCGATCGCGGAGATCGCCGCCATGAGATGGCATCGGGACATGAAGAGTTCCTGGTCGGACGCGGCCGGGTCCCGTCGGGACCGGGTCATGTAAGGGTCGCGGGCAGCCGCCACCGGCCCGCGCTCCGGCGGACAGGGTCGGCATCGCATCGGGTCACCGCGCGGCCCGTTCGGGGCGCCGCGCCGGCAACCGCTCAACCGCGGACCGGGGGACCTCGCAAGGGGGGACGCAAAAAGTCGGGGGCGCGGGCGACGACGGGGGGCGCGATGCGGAAGACGGTGGCGACGACGAACGCGATCGCCAGCGCGAGCAGCACCGGATCGGCCGCTGCCAGCCCCGCCGTCGTCAGGCCGGAAAAGGCGCAGGGCATCTCGCGGCCCGCATGCTGAGTCTTGTCCGGGTCATGCGTCATGCCCGGCATTGCCGCATGCGTCGTCTGCGACGTCGCCGTCGCAAGGGGGGAAGGCCCCGCTCCGGCACATAACTGGATAGTAAGTACGCCGTTCGCCACGACCGGCATGAATCCGCCGGGGACGAGGATCTTCATCGCCAGCGCGATCACGACCAGCCATGCGGCAAGCGCAGGATGATCGCGGAGCAGGCGGCGGAGCGGTGTCACGCGCCTGTCCTAGCCGGTCGGCGCGGATCTGTCGCCGGTCGTCGCGCGGGTCGGGCCATCCGGCTGTCCCGCCGCTGGACGCCCCGCTCCGCGCAGCTCGGCGATCCGCGCACAGACGCCTGCGGGCGGCGCATCGCCGGTCCAGCTGAGCCGGTAGCGGACGAGCAGCCCGTCATGATCGGACAGCTTCGGACTGCCCGGCGCGCCATCGAACATCGCGCGGACTTCGATCGGCACGATCCGCACGCGCGTGCCCTGCGCGAAGAACTGCAGATCCTGTGTGTCGAGCCACGGCGCGTCGCCGTCCCAGGACAGCGATACCGCACAGGCTGCGCGCGCCTGGCAATATTCGTGCACCAGACCGAACGGGTGATGAAGCCGGAAATCGTCGAACCGCGCGGGCGAGCGGCGCATGTTGAAGTCGCCGCCCAGGATCATCGGCCGCGACGGCGTGCGGCGCGCGGCGAGAAACGCCTCGAGCTCGCGGGTCTGCGCGCGGTGCGCGGCGCGATGCCGCGCGGGTGCGACCTTCGACGCCTTGCGCGCATTCATGTGCGTGTTGGCGATGTCTATTCCTTCGGGAACGCCGGGCACCGCAAGTGTCGCCAGCACCACGCCCTTGTTGGACAGACAGTCGAACCCTGCACAGGCCCGGCGCGAATAGGGATCGCGCGCGACGCCGGTGATCGCGAAGCGGCTGGCGATGACCAGTCCTGAGCTCATCAGCCGCACGCCGAGCTCGCCCTTGGCCAGCTTGGCACGCCCGGGCAGCCGGTCGTCCTGCGAATAGACGCTGCGCCGCGTCCGCGACGGTCCGCTCGCGAGCGATGGATAGCCCGTGGCGACCACCCCGCGCACCGCCGCGCGCGAGAAGACCTCCTGGAACAGCACCACGTCGGGCGCGGTCCCGGCCACGCGCAGATCGCGCAGGATCCGCCCGATCGCCGCGAGATCGCGCCCGCGCCCCGACCGCGCGGGCCATTGCAGCCCCTCGATATTATAGGTCAGCACGTCGATCGTCGTGCTGCGTTCGCCCGATGCCGCGATCTGGATCGCAGGCGGCCCGCCGCCCTCCCCGGCGTCGACGCCGCCACAGGGCAGCGTCCGGAACCGCGGCAAGCTGCCGCACCCTGCGAGGCCGAGCGTGAGCGCGACCCCCAGCAGGATGCGGCCTGGAATCACCTACCAGCTCAGCCCGGCGCGGGCGTAGAGATAGCGGCCGTTGAAGCCGAACGGCGAGTAATAGGGGAAGCCGATCACGCCGGTCGTGTTGTTCGCCGTGACGGTCGCATCGGGATAGACGTCGAACAGGTTGCTGACGCCCAGCCCGAGCTGCGCGCCCTTGGTCGCCTGATAGCGGAGCTCGACATCGGTGATGACGTGCTTGCCGCTGTGCACGTCCGCGGCGGGCGTCGTCCCCGGCTGGTTGACGTCGCCATAATAGGTGACGCGGGCGAGCGCGCCGAGCTGATCGAGCGACCAGTCGATCGAGCCGGTGACCTTCTCGCCCGGCGTGCCGTCCTCCAGCGTCAGGATCCGGCTGCGCGCGAACAGCGTCGGCGCGGGATCGAGCGTCGAGGTCGAGGTCGGGACGCGGGTCACCTTGCCGTCGTTGATGTTCCCCGCCACCGTCAGGTCGAAATTGCCCGCCGCCACGGTCCGCACGCGGTAATGCGCGACCGCGTCGATGCCCTTGGTGGTCGAGGCGAGACCGTTGATGAAGAACCGCGCCGCGGTCGCGCCCGATCCGGCGAGCAGCGTGGCGATCTGCGCGTTGACCTCGGGGGACTGGCTCGCCGCGGTGGTGATGTTCTCCGACAGGCCGATCTGGTTGCGGATGTGGATGCGATAGGCGTCGACGGTCAGGTCGAACCCGCCGAACCGCAGCACCGTGCCGAGCGACAGGTTGGTCGATTTCTCGGGCTCGAGCGGCAGTCCGCCGAGCCGCGCCGCGACCGGGCTGACCGAGGGGAAGGTGCCGGTCTGGATCGGCGCGCCATTCTGGATCACGGTCGAGATCGAGGTGAAATATTGCTGTTGCAGCGCGGGCGCGCGGAAGCCGGTCGAGGCCGTGCCACGCACCGCGATCCACGGTGCGACGTCATAGCGTGCGGAGATCTTGCCCGTCCCGGTCGAGCCGAAGTCGGAATAATCCTCACCGCGCCCCGCCAGCCCGATCAGCAGCGCGTCGGTCACCTGCGCCTCGAGATCGAGATAGGCGCTGAAGTTGCGGCGGTTGCGGTCGACGACATTGTCGGGCGAGAAGCCGCCAAACCCCTGCGCCCCCACCGCCGCGCCCGCGACGGCGCCCGTCACGGGCGTGGTGTAGGAGGCGCGTTCGCCCGCCTGGATCTCGAAGCTCTCGCGCCGCGCCTCGAGCCCGAAGGCGGCGTTGAGCCCCTGCAGCACGTCGAGCTTGCGGTTGACGTCGAGCCCGGCGACCAGCTGGCCATAGATCAGCGCGCCGTCGGAAAAGTCCTGCGGCGTCGCGGCGCCATAGGCATAGTTGGCGGAGTTGAGCGTGCGGAAACCGATCTTGTTGCGGCCATAGCTGACGTTCAGGTCGACGCTCCAGTCCGCGACCTCGCCCTTGATCCCGACCGCCGAATTGATGTCGCGCGACTTGGTGTTGATCAGCGGCAGGAAGCCGTCGGGATAGCCGGCCAGTGCGGTCGTCGCGCTCGCCAGCCGCGGGAAGGCCGCGCTGCGCGTGTCGCGGTCCTGATAGCCGAACCAGCCATAGAGACCCCAGCTGCCCGTCAGCGTCGTGCCGGCATTGGCAAAGACGCTATATTGCTCGACCTGCGGATCGCCGAAGCGTCCGGTGACGCGGGTCGGGGTGACGCGCGGATCGAAATCAGCGCGGTTGGTCGCCTGGCGGTTCAGATATTCGCCCGACAGCGTCAGGAACCCGTCCTCGCCAAAGCCCAGCCCCTGCCAGCCCGAGACGGTCACCGCATGCTCCCCGGTCGTGCTGCGGCTGCCGCGCGCGGTATCGATGTCGGTGTTGTAGAAGCCGTAATTGACCGTCGCGCCGCCGCCCGAACGCGCTTCGCGCAGCCGCAGGTTGACGACGCCCGCGATCGCATCGGACCCATATTGCGCCGATGCACCGTCGCGCAGCACCTCGATCCGGTCGAGCGCGACGGTCGGGATGGTGTTCAGATCGACCGCCGCCGAGCCGCGGCCGACCGAACCGCCGATGTTGAGCAGCGCCGCGGTATGTCCGCGCACGCCGTTGATCAGCACCAGCGTCTGGTCGGGCGACAGGCCACGCAGCGTCGCCGGGCGGATCGCATCGGTGCCGTCGACCGCGGAGGCGCGCGGGAAGTCGATCGACGGCGCGATCGCCGACAGCGCGGCGCCGAGCTCGGTCGTGCCCTGGCGCTGGAGCGACGCGCCGCTCAGCACGTCGACCGGCGACACGCTGTCGAGCCGCGACCGGCCGACCGCGCGCGTCCCCGTGACGATGATCTCGTCCTGCGCGACCGGCGCTGCGCCGTCAGGCTCCGCGGCGGCGGGTGCATCCTGCACGGTTTCCGCAGGCGCAGGCGCGACCTGCGCGTCGGCCTGCGCCGCGGCGAAGGCGAGGGTAGAGGCGGCCAGCGCCAGCGCGGTACGATAGGCAGTCATGTCGAAGTCCCTGTTGGCGATCGTTCTGTGACGATCTTTCGCGTGCACGAAGATGCACAACGCATTCACCCGGCCCGATAGGTCCCAAGCGACTGGCCGATAAGTGAAAAGAATGCGCGACCGGATGCGCGGGCTGCAACGGGGCATCGCGGCGGCGACATCGAACCGTCACCGTAACGACGCGGCCACGTCACGGATCTGGTTAATGGATCCCCCCGAGGCTGCGCGGTCGCGGCCAAGGGGACGCTTCATGACCTATCTCTCCACCTTGCTCACGGGCGTCGCCACGGTCGCGATCGCGATCACGGCGCCGGCGGCCGCGCAGACCGCGGGCGACCCTGCATCGCTGCCGGTCGCGACGCCCACCGCCGACGCGCCGCCGGGTGACGAGATCGTCGTGCTCGGCTTTGGCGAAAGCCGTCAGGTGCAGAGCGTGACCGCCGCCGATCTCTCGCGGCTGACGCCGGGGTCGAGCCCGTTAAAGGCGATCGAGAAGCTGCCGGGCGTCAATTTCCAGGCCGCCGATCCGTTCGGTGCCTATGAATGGGCGGTCCGTATCTCGCTGCGCGGGTTCAACCAGAACCAGCTCGGCTTCACGCTCGACGGCGTGCCGCTCGGCGACATGAGCTATGGCAACGTCAACGGCCTGCACATCAGCCGCGCGATCATTTCGGAAAACGTCGCGCGGACCGACGTGGCGCAGGGGGCGGGCGCGCTCGGCACCGCCTCGACCAGCAATCTGGGCGGTACGATTGAGTTCTTCAGCGACAAACCGCGCGACACGCTGAACGTCACCGGCGGCGGCACCTATGGCTCGAACGACACCTATCGCGGCTTCGCACGGATCGACAGCGGCGATCTCGGCGGCGGGCTGAAGGGCTATCTGAGCTACGGCTTTCTCACCACCGACAAGTGGAAGGGCGCGGGCGTCCAGCGCCAGCACCAGGCGAACGGCAAGATCGTCAAGGATCTGGGCAGCCTCGGCAGCCTGTCGGCGTTCCTCAACTTCTCCGACCGGCGCGAGCAGGATTACCAGGATCTGAGCTACGACATCATCCGCCGCCGCGGGCTCGGCAACGACAACATCGCCGACAATTATCCGCTCGCGCTGCAGATCGCGAAGGTCGCGCAGAACCAGGCGGCAGCAGCGGCCGGCGCCACGCAGCCCTGGGCGGGCGTCGGCACGGCGTTTCCCGCCGGGATCGGCACGGTCGACGACGTCTATTTCGACGCCGCGGGCGTCCGTCGCGATTATCTGGGCGGGGTCACGTTCGACGCCAACCTCACCCCCGGGCTGACGCTCAGGACCACCGGCTATTATCACGACAACAAGGGTCAGGGATCGTGGATCACGCCCTATTCGCCGACGCCAGCCGGCGCCGCCAATGCCGATGGCACGCCGATCGGCGCCGCCAGCCCGCTCGGCTTCCGCACCACCGAATATGCGATCAAGCGCGGCGGGGCACTCAGCAACCTGGCCTATGAAACCGGCGCGAACACGCTCGAACTCGGCGGCTGGTATGAGAGCAATACCTTCACCCAGGCACGCCGCTTCTACAGCATGACCGATACCGCGACGCCGAACCGCGACGTGCTGAAGTTCCAGGACAATCCCTATGCGACGCAATGGGACGGCAAATACACCACCGACACGATCCAGTATCATGTCGGCGACACGCTCCGCCTCGCCGACGACCGGCTGACCCTCAATGCCGGGTGGAAGGGCTTCACCGTCACCAACCGTGCGATCATGCTGCCCGCGACGACCTCGCCGCTCGCGGTCGGGCGGATCTCCGCCAAGGACTGGTTCCAGCCCCAGGCCGGGCTGCTCTTCAAGCTCGCGCCGGGCACCGAGCTGTTCGCGGACTATAAGGAAAACGTCCGCGCCTATGTCTCGTCGGCGACGACCGGGCCGTTCTCGACCACGCAGGCCGGGTTCAACGCGATCCGCGACCGGCTGAAGCCCGAACGCTCGAAGACCGCGGAAGGCGGGCTGCGCTTCCGCCAGGGCCCGGTCCAGGCCTCAGCGGTCGGCTATTATATCGACTTCTCGAACCGACTGCTCGGCTTTGCCAATGGCGCGGGGATCATCGGCAACCCGGCGACGCTCAACAATGTCGGCAGCGTCCGCACCTATGGCGCGGAGGTCGCGCTGACTTACCGGGTGTTCACGCCGCTGTCGCTGTTCGCGAGCTATTCGTACAACAACTCGCAATATGCCGACGACGTGCTCGACGCGCGCGGCGCCGTGCTGGTCGCGACCGACGGCAAGACCGCGGTCGACAGCCCCGAGCACATGGTCAAGGGCGAGATCGTGTTCGAACAGTCGGGCGTCACCGCACGCGTCGGCGCGGACTATATGAGCAAGCGCTACTTCACCTATCTGAACGACCAGTCGGTGCCGGGCCGCGTGCTCGTCGATGCCAGCATCGGCTACCGCTTCGAGGGGGACGGCCCGCTTCACGGCGTGTCGATCGAGGGCAGCGTCACCAACCTGACCGACAAGGGCTATATCTCGACGATCGGCTCGAACGGCTTCACCGCCAGCGGCGACAACCAGACGCTGCTGGCCGGTGCACCGCGCCAGGTGTTCGTGTCACTGAAGAAGGGGTTCTGACGCGCGGGCCGGATCGGGACTTGGGCGCCCCGATCCGGCCTTTGCCATCAGAACGCCGCGGACAGCCCCGCGAACGCGGTCACGCTGTCGCGGTCGTCGCGCAGCGCATAGCCCGCGACGCCCGCGCGCAGCGACAGCGCGCCGGCGACCTGTCCGTCGACCCCCATCGCATAGCTCATGTAATTGCGATCGGCGCGCTCGACGCTGCTGGTGAAGCGGATCGGCGCGCCGGTCGGGGTCATCGTCAGGGTCCGGGGATCGTCGTCGAACTCGCGCTCATAGCCTGCCCGCACGAACACGCGGACCGGCTCGCCCGGCAGCGACCGCACGACCGCGCCGAACCGGCCGGTCAGGCTCTCGATCTGCTGGCGACCGAACGCCGCCGCGGTCGACAGCCCGCCCGCCTCGGCATAGCCCGCCAGCCGGACGCGGTCATATTGCACCGCCAGATCGGGCCCGAAGGCAAGGCCGCCGGTGCGGACCAGGTCGAGCGCGCCCGTGATCCGGCCCGCGACGTAATTGCCGTCGGTCTCGCCGTCATGCGTGCGGATCGTCGGCCCGAGCTGCACGCTGCGCCGGATCTGGCGATAGTCGATCTCGCCATAGGTCCCGTCCGCCAGCAGCCGGACCGGCCCCAGCTCGCCGCGCGCATAGCCGCTCGCGGACCAGGCGCGCGGCTTGTAGCGTCCCGCACCGTTCTGGAAATCGCCCGTGCCGTCCGAATAGGCACCCGCGATCCCGACGCCCGAGGCCGCGCCGATCGCGAGGTCCGCGCCGAGCGTCCCGCTGAAGCCCCGCTCGGTGATGCCGACGCGCTGCGCCGAGTTGCCGCTGGCGTAATAATGATAGGCCGCCCCGCCGAACACCGACAGCGCGCGACCGTCACGCTGCGACCCGCCGCGTTCGGGCCCCTCGAGCAGATCACGTTGCGCGCGGAACATCGCCTGCGCGGCATAGCCGAGCCCCGCGATCTGCTCGGGCGCCTGGACGAGGCTGGCGATCGCCTGCCCCTGGATCCGCTGGGTGATGCCCGCGGGGTGGACGCTGTCGGCGAGGATATAGGTCTCGTTCGCATTGGGCGTGACCAGGGTCGCGCGCGTGCAGGCGAGCGACGAGGGCACGGTGCAGGCGACCCCGGTGATGTTGGTGTAGCCATAGGTCGCCGGGCTCGTCACCAGTTCGTTGAACAGCCGGTCGGTATCGAAATACAGCGCGTTGACGTTCGCCGCCGCGAGCGCTGCCGCATAGGTCCGGTTGAACAGCGCGAGCCCCGCCGCGCCGCCGGTCTGCACCGCGAGCGTCACGATCCGCTGCGCGCCTGCGCTTTGCAGCCGGCTGACCTGCGTGGCGAGCTCGGTCGCGGCGGTGGTCAGGATCGCATTGTTGGTGCTGCCGCCGGCCTGGAACGCGAAATAGTCGTTGCCGCCGCCCTGCACATAGACGAGGTCGCGCGGCCCGAACGTGCCACCTGCGCCGAGGAAGTTGGTGATCTGAGTCGTGATCGGGATCGACAGCGCGTTCGCCGCGGTCACGCGGGCGCCGCCGACCGCATAGTTGGTCCCGCCCTGGCCATAGACCGGGGTCAGCGGCAGCCCGAGCCGCGCCGCGACCACTTCGGGGGCGACCGGATCGGGGTTGGTCGTGAAGCTGCCCGCGTCGCGCGGCAGCCGCGGGTCGAGCGTCAGATAATAGCCCCCGTCGGCGAGGCTGTCGCCGAACACGACCATGCGGTTGACCGGTGCGGCGGCGGCGGTCGCACCGCTCGCGGTCTGGGCCTGCGCGGGGGATGCGATCGCCAGGGTCGTGCCCAGCAGCGCCGCGACGGCGGACGTCGTTTTCATAGATCCTCTCCTGTGCGGCAAGGGGTCGTTGCCCCCTGCTCTGGCACCGTCGTGGATCTGTCACATTGTGACGTCAAGCCGTCTCGCGCGGGGTATCAGCCGTCGAGCTGCGCGCGGGTCGTCGCACCGACGCGCATCCCTGTGACGCTGACGACCAGCGTTTCGATCTGCGCCTCGACGAACCCCGCGGCGAGGAACGCGCGGATCTCGGTCATCGGCAGCGCGAAACCGCGGCGCCACGCATAGACCGCCATCCGCCGCAGCGCCTCGAGCCGCGGATCGGCGAGCTGCGACCGGCTGCCCAGCCCGAACAGCCCGCCCATCGCGCGCGACACCGCACCGGGGCTGGCAAGACTGCGCAGCGTGTCGCGCTTGGCGAGCGCGATGACGCTCCATTCGAGCGCAGAAAACCCCGCCGTCTCGTCGGCGGCGTCACCTGCGAGATCGACCACCAGATCGGCGGCCAGATCCGCGGCGAGGTTCGCGGCCGGATTTACTGGCGCGGCGGCTGCAACCCGCGCGGTGTTGCGCGTGCCACAGGGTGCGGCGAAATGCGTGTCGAGGTCGAGATAGGCCATGAATATCCCCTTTCGGATCGGGCAGCACCGGACCTGCGTCGATGGAGGGTCCATCGGCACGGCATGGGGCGGCGCGGGTGCGGTCGTGGTGACGGTGTCGTTCCGACGTCGGAGCAACCTTCGATACCGAGCGGTATACAAACCGATCGCCCCGAACGTCAACCGCCTTCTGTACCGGGCGGTAGTTTTTATGCGTCGGGGTTCCCCGCCGCATCGCCGAGAGAAATCTACTGAGCGACATCAATTTCCCCGGTGGCTGACGACGAACCGTCGCCCTGTTGCGACGAACCGCCCGGCGCCCGCCGGCTCCCCGCCAGACTGACGCGTTGGGACAGCATCTTTGGACAGGAGAACGGACATGTCGCAGTCCCCTACCGACCATACCGACGACGCGCCCCCGACGACTTGGAAGAAGGGCGACCCGATCGCCGCCGAGGGCCTGCCGACCACGACCGGGGACAGCATCGTCGGCCGCACGGTGACGATCAATCGCCCGGCGGCCGAGCTGTTCGCCTATTTCCGCGACTTCACCAACCTGCCGCGCTTCATGGAAAACGTCGTGTCGATCGCCCCGATCGACGCCACGCGGTCGCATTGGGTGGTCAAGGCGCCGGCCGGCCGCACGGTCGAATGGGACGCGGTCGTGACCGACGAGACGCCCGACCGGGTGATCGCCTGGACCTCCGAACCGGGCGCCGATGTCGCGAACAGCGGCCGGGTCGAGTTCCGCGACGCCGGCGCGCGCGGCACCATCGTCACCGCGACGATCGTCTATGATCCGCCCGCCGGCATCGTCGGCAAGATCGTCGCCAAGATGTTCCAGCGCGAACCCGCGATTCAGGCGCGCCGCGACCTGCGCCGGTTCAAGCAACTGATGGAGACCGGGGAGATCGCGACCGGCTCCTTCACCCGCAAACAGCATGACGAGGAGTTCGCCTGATGCGCGCATTGGCATGGCATGGCCGCCACGACGTCCGCGTCGATACGGTCGACGACCCCGAGATCCTCAACCCGCGCGACTGCATCATCAAGGTGACGTCGACCGCGATCTGCGGCTCCGACCTGCATCTCTATGACGGCTATATCCCGACGATGCAGGCGGGCGACATTCTCGGCCATGAATTCATGGGCGAGGTCGTCGAGACCGGCCCCAAATCGACGCTGAAGAAGGGCCAGCGCGTCGTCGTGCCGTTCACGATCGCGTGCGGCAGCTGCTATCACTGCGGCAAGCATCAATATTCGGCCTGCGACAACGGCCTGCCCGCGGACAATCAGGACATCGCGCAGGAGCTGTACGGCCAGCCGATGAGCGGGCTGTTCGGCTATAGCCACATGACCGGGGGCTATGCGGGCGGCCAGGCGGAATATGTCCGCGTGCCGTTCAGCGACGTCGGCCCGATCGTCATCCCCGACGGGATCGAGGACGACAAGGTGCTGTTCCTGTCCGACATCCTGCCGACCGGCTGGCAGGCGGCGGAGAATGCGCAGATCGAGCCCGGCGACACCGTCGCGGTCTGGGGCTGCGGCCCGGTCGGGCTGTTCGCGGTCCAGTCGGCGTTCCTGATGGGCGCCGAGCGCGTGATCGCGATCGATCATTTCCCCAAGCGGCTCGCGCTCGCCAAGCGCTTCGGCGCGGAGACGATCAACTTCGAGGAAAGCGCGGTCTATGAGGCGCTGATGGCAATGACCGGCGGGATCGGGCCCGATGCGGTGATCGACAGCGTCGGACTGGAGGCGCACGGGTTCTTCGTCGACAACGTCATCGACCAGATCAAAAAGTCGACCTTCCTCGGCACAGACCGCGCGCATGCGATCCGCCAGGCCATCATCGCGTGCCGCAAGGGCGGCCGCGTCTCGATGCCCGCGGTCTATGGCGGGCTCGTCGACAAGTTCCCGCTCGGCGCGTTCATGGAGAAGGGGCTGACGCTCAAGACCGGGCAGACGCACGTCCAGCATTACATGCCCGCGCTGCTCAACGCGATCCTCGAGGAGAAGATCGACACGACCTTCCTTATCTCGCACCGGATGGATCTCGAGGAGGCGCCGCAGGGCTACAAGATGTTCCACGACGATCAGAACGAAGTGACCAAGGTCGTGCTCAAGCCCGGCTTCAACTGAGAGGATATCGACCCATGGCTACAGCATCACCACACGGCAAATTCGCCGTCATCACCGGCGCCTCGACGGGCATCGGCTTCGAGCTCGCGACGATCGCGGCGCAGGACGGCTATGACATCCTCGTCGTCGCGGACGAGGCGCTGATCGAGGCGGCGGCGGCCGACTTCCGCCAGTTCGGGACCACGGTAACGGCGCTCGAGGCCGACCTGTCGACCACCGACGGCGTCGACGCGCTGCTCGCCGCGACCAACGGGCGCCAGATCGACATATTGTGCGCCAATGCCGGCCGCGGGCTGGGACACGGTTTCCTCGACCAGTGCGTCGCCGACTGGCGCGCGGTGATCGACACTAACATCACGGGCACGCTGTATCTGGTACAGAAGGTGCTGCCCGCGATGGTCGCGCGCAACGACGGCAAGCTGCTCGTGACCGGCTCGGTCGCGGGCTATATCCCCGGCGCGTTCCAGGCGGTGTATAACGGGTCGAAGGCGTTCATCGACAGCTTCACCGAAGCGCTCCGCAACGAGATCAAGGATGCGGACGGCGTCACGCTGACCACGCTGATGCCGGGGCCGGTCGACACCGAATTCTTCGACCGCGCCGACATGAACGACACCGATGTCGGCACCGATCCCAACAAGCGCTCGCCCGCCGATGTCGCACGCGACGGTTGGGACGCGCTGATGGCGGGCAAGGGCTCGGTGTTCTCGGGCTGGATGACCAAGCTGCAGGGCGTGATCGCCAATGTCGTTCCCGGCTCGGTCCTCGCCGAGCAGCATCGCAAGATGGCCGAACCCGGCAGTGCGAAGGACTGATCGCCGCCTGACGGAACGCGGCGGGCTTCGGTCCGCCGCGTCGTTTGCCACGATAAAGATCGGCATGGTAGGTCGTCGGCTCAGCCAGGAGCCCCTTTCGTGCCCGATCAGCCGCCATCGTCCGATACCGTCCCCCCGCCGCTACCGCTCGACGAGCAGCTCTGTTTCTCGCTCTACGCCGCGACGATCGCGGTCAACCGCGCGTACAAGCCGATGCTCGACCGGCTCGGCATCACCTATCCGCAGTTCCTCGTGCTCCAGACGCTGCACGAGGCGGAGGATGGCCGGACGATCGGTGCGATCGCCGAACGGCTCGCGCTCGAACCCAGCACGATCACGCCGCTCGCCAAGCGGCTGGAGGCCGCGGGGCTGGTCACGCGGCTGCGCAATCCGGCGGACGAACGGCAGATGCATGTCCGCCTCACCCCGGCGGGCCGGACCTGCTGGGCGGGTACGGGGTGCCTCGGGCCGATGATCGTCGACCGCAGCGGGATGACGCCCGACCGGCTGCGCGCGCTCAACACCGAGGTCACCGCGCTGCGCCGCGCGCTCGGCGATCCGGATAGCGCAGGACGCTAACTGGCGCCGCCGCCGGACCCGGCGACGTGCAATGACGCCGGTGCTTTCCCATATAGGTCAGGCACCTGACACGATCGGGGCATGAACGGAGACGAAGCATGGCAGGCGGCTGGACGCGCGATGGCGCGGTGCAGGATCAGATCGACGATACCGTGATGGATGCGGTGATGGCGGCGCGTGCGCGGATGCCGGTCGGCGAGAGCGAGGAACAGTGCATCGCCTGTGGCGACGACATTCCGGAGGGCCGGCGCCAGGCCGTGCCGGGCGTACGGACGTGCATCGCCTGCCAGAGCGGTCGCGATCGGCCCGCGGCCTCGCTGTTCAACCGCCGTGGCAGCAAGGACAGCCAGCTTCGCTGATGCGGATGGTGACCGGGGATCGCGTGCCGCCTGGGTCGGCGCTAAGGGTGACGCCATGCTGACGACGACCGCGCTGCAACCGCTGGCCCATGACCTTGACGAGACCGTGCCCGATTTCGTCGTGATCGACGTCGAGACCGCCTGCGCGCGCGTCAGCAGCATCTGCCAGGTCGGGATCGTCGGCTTCCGGAACGGTGCCGAGGTGTTCGCCTATGAGACGCTGGTCGATCCGCGCGACGAGTTCCACGCGTTCAACACGCGGATCCACGGCATCGCCGCGCATCATGTCGTCGGCCAGCCGAGCTTCGCGGACATCCATGCGACGGTGACCGCGCATCTGTCGGGGCGAACGACGGTCGCGCATTCCTATTTCGACAAGGGCGCGCTCGCCGCCGCGTGCCGCGTGCACGATCGCCCGGCGATCGAGACGACCTGGCTCGACAGCGTGCGCGTCGCCAAGCGTGCCTGGCCCGATCTGGCGAACCACAAGCTCGGGCAGCTCGCGCGCTATCTCGGGATCGAGCATCGCCACCACGACGCGCTGAGCGATGCGCGCGCCGCGGGCTGGGTGATCGTCAAGGCGATCGACCATACCGGGCTGACGCTCGCCGACTGGCTCGCCCCGCCGCGCGTCGCCGGCCCCGCCCCCGCCGCGGCGCTCGACGGGCCCTTGCGCGGCGAACGGATCGCACTGCTCGGCCAGCCCCGCGACGGGCCGCTCGCGCACCGTGTCGCCGCGCTCGGCGCGCGGGTGATGACCTCGGTCGGCGCGACCACGACGATCCTGCTCGTCGCCGGCCCCGACCCGCAGGCGCGCGCGCTGCGCACGCATCCCGCCCGGCTGAAGGCGGACGCCTATCGCCGCGACGGTGGCGCGATCCGGATCCTGGGCGAGGCCGACCTGGACGCACTGCTCCACCGGGTCTGACGTCGGGACGTGCCGGGGATCGGGTAAAGCTTCCGACATCGCATGCGGCTGTTTGCCCGGCTCGGCCGTTGGGGCCGCGAACATCAGGAGTTTGACGATGAAGGCCATGACGCTGCGATCGCCCGCGGGGCTCGACACGCTGCAGAGCGAAGACCGTGCGGATCCGGGCGTGCCGGGCGCGGGAATGATCCGTGTCGCGCTGCACGGCAGTTCGCTCAACTACCATGATCTGGGCGTCGTCACCGGCCGGATGCCGACCGAGGACGGCCGCATCCCGCTGTCCGACGGCGCAGGCGTGGTCGAGAGCATCGGCGACGGCGTGACCGAATTCGCGGTCGGCGATCAGGTCGTGTCGTGTTTCTTCCCCGACTGGCAGACCGGCACGCCGACGATCGGCGATTTCTCGCGGACGCCCGGCGACGGCATCGACGGCTTTGCGCAGCACCATGTCGTCCTGCCCGCGACCGCGTTCACGCACACGCCCAAGGGCTATGACGCGGTCGAGGCGGCGACGATCACGACCGCCGGGCTGACCGCGTGGCGTGCGCTCGTCGTCGACGGCAAGCTGAAGGCGGGCGAAACCGTGCTGCTGCTGGGCACCGGCGGCGTCTCAATCTGGGCGTTGCAGATCGCCAAGGCGATGGGTGCGCGTGTCGCGATCACCTCGTCATCGGATGAGAAGCTCGACCGCGCGCGCGCGCTCGGTGCCGACTTCACGCTCAACTACCGCGACGAGGCCGATTGGGGACGCAAGGTCGTCGACTGGACCGGCGGGCGCGGCGTCGACCATGTCGTCGAGGTCGGCGGCCCGGGCACGCTGGCGCAGTCGATCACAGCGGTCCGTGTCGGCGGGCACATCTCGCTGATCGGCGTGCTGACCGGTAACAGCGGCGAGGTCCCGACCGCCGCGCTGATGGGCAAGCAGGCGCGGCTCCAGGGCCTGATCGTCGGCAGTCGTCAGGAACAGCAGGACTTCGTCCGCGCGATCGACGCGACCGGGATCAAGCCGGTGGTCGACCGCCGCTTCCCGCTCGAGCAGCTTGCCGAGGCGTTCGCCCTCCAGCAGAGCGGCGCGCATTTCGGCAAGATCGGCATCGAATGGTAAGCGCAACGATTGGGTAATTACCCCCGGCGCGGCGGGATCGCTGCCGCGCCGGTCAGCCGCGGCGGGCGGTAGTCGAGCGCGGCGTGGTCCGCGCTCGGATACCGGACCTTGGACGGCCGCCCCTCCCCGCGCATCCGCCGATCCGCCTCGTCCCAGCTGGGCAGGTTCGCGGTCTCGGTGGTCCAGTGGGCGATGCTCGCCTCGTTACACCAGTGCATCAGCTTCGGCATCGCCTTCAGATGCGACCCGTCGGTAATATAGCGCTTCATGTCCGCGGCATCGCGCCAGACCGTCATCGTCCAGAAGGTCAGTGCACGGTCGCGCAGGATGGCCCCGGTGAGATACCCGTCGGCACGCCGCACCTGCGCGGTGGTCCTGAGCGCATCGAGCACGAACAGCGGCAGGAACCGCAGCGCGCGCAACCGAAGCCGGGTGATGCTGACAAACGCCATGCGCGACACCTACGCCTGCCCGCAACGCCCAGCAACTTCGCGATCGGCCTCCCGCGGCGGAGCGATGCGCGTGCTGGTTCGTTCGACCCGCATATCCCCCCTAAACTCCATGCAGGACACGAGATTATGAGCGATCCCCGCAGCAGCGCCCCCACGTCCTTTCCGAACGAGCCGCAGCAGCCGAGCCCTGGTCTCGAGGTCGAGATGCGCAACAAGCCCGATCACGGCGAGGACAGCTATGTCGGCAAGGGGCTGCTGAAAGACCGCGTCGCGCTGATCACCGGCGGCGATTCGGGGATCGGTCGCGCGGTTGCGATCGCCTATGCGCGCGAAGGCGCCGACGTCGCGATCTCCTATCTCGCCGACGAACAGGCCGATGCGGACGAGACCAAGGCCTGGGTCGAGAAGGCCGGCCGCCGCTGCATCCTGCTGCCCGGCGACATTCGCGACCGCGATCACTGCGCGGCTTTGGTCGAGCGCACCGTCGCGGATCTCGGCAAGCTCGACATCCTCGTCAACAACGCCGCCGCGCAGACGATGAACGAAACGCTCGACGATATCGACGACGACGAGATGCAGGATGCGTTCTCCGCCAATGTCTTCGCGATGATCCGCCTCGCCAAGGCCGCGGTGCCGCACATGAAGCCGGGGGCCGCGATCGTGAATTCGACCAGCGTGCAGGCGAAGATCGCGACCGAGAACATGATCGTCTATTCGACCACCAAGGGCGCGATCGCGAGCCTGACGATCGGACTGTCCAACCTGCTCGCGCCCAAGGGCATCCGCGTCAACTGTGTCGCCCCCGGCCCCGTCTGGACGCCGATCCAGCCGATCGCCAAGGGCGGCGACGAGCTCGAGACGCTCGGCCAGAACACGCCGCTTGGCCGCGCGGGCCAGCCGGGCGAGCTCGCCCCGGCCTATGTCCTGCTCGCCTCCGACGAAGGCAGCTACATGTCGGGCGCGCTGCTGCCGGTGACGGGCGGCATGCCGATGCTGTGAGCGCCCGCCCCGCGCTGCACTTTGTCGGGTTTCGCGGCGACGAATATAGCGCCGCGCTGCGCATCTTCGGCCCGCCGGATTTCATCCATATCGGATGGGACCGGTGGGCCCGGCAGGAGGTGATGCCGGGCGACATCGCCGTCTTCGCGCGCGGCACCGCCGACGACGAACCCTCTGTCTACAGCGTCCCCGATCTCCGCGAGCGCTGACGCTGCTCCCCCGATTTCTCCAGAACAAAGATCCTTCCATGTCAGACCCCAGCGTCACGACCGACTATTCCGCGCGCGATGCGCGGATCGCGATCAACACCTTCACGACGGTGCTGCGCCGTCCGCAGGTCCCGCATGAGGTCTTCGCGACCTATTGGCGCGACGTGCACGGACCGCTCTGCTCGCGCATTCCGGGGCTTGGCTGGTACGTCCAGATGCATCTCGATCGCGCGCAGGACGCGCATCTCTGGCCGGCGATCGACGGGATCGCGCCGTTCGACGACTATGTGCTCGATGGCGGGGTCGAGATCGGCTTTGCCAGCGCCGCGGATCAGGAAATTTTCAACGCCGCCTGCCCGATCCTGTTCGCCGACGAACAGAACATGTTCGCCGCGACCGTCGCCTATGCGCTGCCGCAGGGGTCGCGGACGCTGGTCGACCGGATCGCCAACCCGGTGCCCAATGGCGGGGAGAGCAGCGACCGGATGCACGTCCATTTCGGGATCGGCGACACCGATGCGGCCGAGTTTGCGGACTTCATGACGCAGTTCGCCGAGACGCTCGCGGCCGATCCGGCGGTGCTCAAGGTCCGGCTGCATCTGCCCGAGCGCTACGACAATGCGGACCCCGCGCCGCCCGCACCCGACGTCGCGCACAGCGTGCCGCCCGAGCGTGAACAGGTCGCGATCCTCGAGCTGGCCTTCGAGACGCCGATGACCCGCCGCCGCTTCTTCGCCTCGGACCGCTTCACCGCCACGATCGACGGACAGAAGGCACATATCGGCCATGTCGCGGCGTTCGCCGTCAGCGGCGTCTACACCTATGTCCGCGACGGCGAGCTGACCGTCGCGGGCTTGCGCGGCAGCCGTCCCGCGCAGCTGATCGAGCGGCTGGGCGCCGCCAACCAGGTGCAGGACGACGTCCGCAAGCTGCTGCTGACCGGGGCGCTCTGACCGCCAGCCCCCGACTATTGGGCGTCAATGTGCGAGGAAGACGGGGATCGGGCTGCTGGTCAGCATGGTCCGCGTCACCCCGCCGAACAGCGCTTCGGTAAAGCGCAGATGCCCGAACCCGCCCATCACGACATAGCCATATTGCCCGCTCGCGGCGGCGGCGAGCAGCTGTTTGGGCGCGCCGCCGGGCTGGACCTCGATCCGGCGGATGACGGGGTGGATGTCGTAGCGCGACAGATAGGTGGCGGCGTCCTCGATCGGCGACGCCATCGCCCCGTCGTCGACCGAGAACAGCGTGACCTGGTCCGCGAGCCTGAGCATCGGCACCGCCGCGCGCAGCGCCGCCGCGGCGCAGGGCGACCCGTCCCACGCGACCAGTGCGGTCGCCAGGTCGATCCCCCGGGACTCGCCCGGCACCGCAAGCACCGGCTTGCCCGACTTGACGATCAGCTCGCTTGCGGTGCGACGCATGTCGATCACCGACGGGTTGTCGAGCCGACGGTTGAGGACGATGACATCGGCGAGCGCGGCGGCGCGGACGATGCACGCCGCCGCCTCCCCGGTCGCATCGACCCAGTTCCACGCGACATCCTCGCGCGCGAACCGAGCCTCTAGCGTCACCTTGTTGGCACGCTCGCGCGTCGTTTCGTCCGCCAGCACCGCCGCCATAGCATAGCCCGCCTCGCTATAGTCGTTGCCCAGGATCGGCGGAATATAGGTCACGTCGAGACAGGTGATATGTCCCGTCAGCGCCCGCCCGAGATCGAGCGCGGCCTGGAGCCGGGCTTCCTGGCCCTCGTCGTCATGCGCCAGCACCAGAATGTTTTTCATCGGACGCCTTTCGGGTTGGATACAGCCCCGGTGCTAGGCCGTCCGGCGTGCGCGCGTTATTGCGGTTTATACGGATCCGCCCCGGGTCGCGGGGTCGCGGGCCGCTCGGTGAATTCGCGCTCGACGATCGTGATGCGCGCGACCATGGCGACGAAGAAGGCGGTCGACCAGCCGAGCAGGATCACGCCATTGGCGCCCTCGATCGCGCCGACGATCCGCCACGATTCCCCGAGCAGCACGTCGCCATACCCGATCGTCGTATAGGTCGAGGTCGAGAAATACAGCGCGGTGCCGAAATCGGCGAGCGCGCCGGTCCCGCTGTACAGCAGCGCATAGGCCCAGATCTCGATCCCGTGGACCACGAACAGCGCGGTCGCGGCGCCGACGATGCCGATCACGTCATGCCAGCGCCGCCGCACCCCGGTCCTGCGCCCCTGCCGCCGGATCACCAGCAACAGCCCGGCCAGCCCGGCAAGATGGACCAGGATGGTGGCCAGCACCATGCCCGTCGCCACCGCGAGCTGGACAAAGAGGTTCATCGGCCGAGCCTAGGGCGGCTACCTGCGCTTTCCCATGCGGGTATCTACCTAGACCGGCCCCGGTGCCGGCGGGATGACCACTGTACGCCGATGGCCGCGCGGCGTAGAACCGGGCGACCGGGGAGACAGCAGATGACGGCACAACGCGATGGCGCACGGCGCTACAATTTGGGTGCGATCGCGTTCCACTGGATCATCGCAGCGCTGGTCTTCATCCAGCTCTATGTCGGCTGGACCTTTGCCGACATGCCGCGCGGCGACCTGCGCACCGGCTGGTTCGACTGGCACAAGACGCTCGGTTTCACGATCCTGCTGCTCAGCATCGCCCGGCTGATCTGGCGGATCGCCAATCCGCCGCCGCCCTTCCCCACTGCACTACAGACCTGGGAACGCGTGCTCGCCCGCGCCAACCATGCGCTGTTCTACATCATCCTGATCGGCCTGCCCGCGACCGGGTGGATGTATCTGTCGACGGGCAAGCCCGCGCTGACCAGCAGCACCACCTCGCTGATCGGCGGCTTGAGCTGGCCGTTCATCCCCGGCCTGCCGCGCGGCGCGCATGAGGGGTTCGAAGAGGCGCACGGCCTGCTCGTCTGGCTGACCTGCGCGCTGCTCGTCCTGCATGTCGGCGCCGCGCTGAAGCACCAGTTCGTCGACCGTATCGGCAACCGGATGCTGCCGTCGGGCGCGCGGGGCGACGGCTGACCGCCGCCCCGCCGCCTCAGCGACGCGGCATCCGTGCCGCGGTCGCCTCGATCTCGACGAGGTAATTGGGGCCTGCGAGCGCCGCGACCTGCACCGTCGACCGCGCGACCGTATTGGGGTTGTCCGCGCTCCCGAAGAACTGCTTGAAGCCGTCGTTCATGCCGGCAAAGTCCATCTTGCCGTCGCCGCGCTTCGGATCGGCGGTAACGAACACCGTCAGCTTGTAGACATCGGCCATCGTATAGCCATGCTCCGCCAAGATCGCCTTGATCTTCGTGAAGACGCTGACCGTCTGAGTCTTGGTGTCGCCGAACGACTCGACGCCGGTGACCGGTTTCGTCGGATCGATCGGCGCGGCGAGCTGTCCCGACAGCACCAGCGTTTCCGCGCCCGCGGGGATCGTCACGCTCTGCAGGATCAGCGACGGCCCCGGCCCCGGATTGGCGTGGCGGACGATCTGCGCGGAGGCCGGCGTCGCGAGCGTCGCCGCCGCCGCCGCCGCCGCCGCCGCCGCCGCCGCCGCCGCCGCTAGGCCCAGACCGGCACGGGTCAATGTACGCGAGACGCGGTTCACGATCGGTCGCACTGGCATGGTCGTCTCTCCCAAATATTCGGTGATTGCGCGCGTCAGGACGCGTCGGGTGTGTGAAGCGCCTTGGTCATCGGCACGAACGGAACCGCGATCCCGTCCGCGTCAACGGTGATCCCGGGCTCCGCGACGAAGCCGTGGCTTTCGTAGAAGGGGACCCCCGACAGCGTCGCCATCAGCGCAAGCTTGTCGAAGCCCGCCTTCCGCGCGGCCGCCTCGCTCGCCGCCATGATCGCCGATCCCACCCCGCGCCGCGCAAAGCCGGGGGCGGTGAACATCGCGCGGATCCGCGCCGCATCCTGCCCCGGTACCAGCAGAGCGGCGGACCGGTCGGCATAGCGATCGCCACCGAACAGCGTGGCGAAGCGGCTCCACCCCCCGCACCCCGCCAGCGCGCCGTCGATCTCCGCGACCAGATAGCTGCCGTCGTCGACGAGATCGGTGTCGACGCCGAAGATCGTCCGGATCGCACTCGCCAGCGCATCGGGAGCGTAGAAGCCCTGCCCCAAAGTCGCCGCCGACGTCGCGATCAGCTGCTCCAGCGCGGGGACATCCTCGCGCCGGGCCGCCCGGATCGTCACCCCGCCCGTCGTCGCCGTGCTCATTCTCATGCCGATCACGCCGCTACCCGGTCCGGCCGCGCGCCCAGATCGGCCCGCTGAAGCCCCGCGATCGCGGCGATCGCGTGATGCGCGGACTGGACCGCGCCTTCCTGCCATCCCGGCGTCTGGCTCAGCGCGGCGCTGGCAAAGACGGTGCGGCCCGCGGGCTGGCACAACAGACGATAGCCTTCGGTATCGATATCACCCTCCTGATGTCCCGCCATCCCGACGAACCAGTTCGGCCATGGCCCCAGGCTGTACGGAATCTTGTTCCAGTTGACCGCGACGCCGTTGACCAGGTCCTTGCCATGCCCCGGGTGCAGCCGCTCGACCGCCGCGCGCGCCCGCTCGACCTGGTCTGCGATCGGCAGCTTCGCAAAGCCTTCCGCCCGCTCGCCCGAGGTATAGCAGGCCAGCAGCATCCCGCGCGGACTGAACAGCCCCGCGCTCGGATACCAGATCAGCGACGTCTCGCCGCCGACGAACGAGATGCCGCCATAGATCTGGTCCTGTTCCCAGAAGCGCGGCGAATCGAACGCGACCTTGTTCGAATGGTCGTACACCACGCCCGCAATCGCCTGCGCGACGGGCTTGGCGAAGTCGCAGTCGACCTTGGCGAGCACCGGAAAGGGGATGGTGCAGACCGCGAAATCGGCGCGCGCGATCCGGCCCGCGCCCGTCTTGGTATCGCGCCAGGCGATCTCGACGCCATCGGGGCGGTTACGGATCCGAGTCACGTCCGCGCCGCGCACCACCTTGCGGGTCAGCGCGCGCTCGAACCCCGCCGGGATCCGGTCCATCCCGCCGACCGGCTGGAACATCGTCGCCTGCATGTAGACATTGTCCTCGAACAGCATCGCCGGCAGCTGTTCGTTGGCGAGCAGCCGGTCGAGCGGCATCGGCGCGGGCGGTCGCGCGAAGACGCCGACGCCTGCATCGGGAAACGCCTGGAACCCCGATCGCAACGTCCCTGCGAAATGCCCCGTCGCATCCAGATCGCCGTACGTCTTGAGGAACGGCAGCAACGCCTGCTTGTCCGCCGCGCTGAGACTCTGGTCGAGCGCGCCCTGATTGACCGCCTTCATCAGCAGTTCGGCGACATGCCCACGCGTGTCGTTGATCGCGGTGCGCATCCGCACCTTGTCGCCCTTCTGCCCCATCAGGAAGGCGCTGCGGCTCGAATTGATCTCGACCTCGAGCGGAACGCCGAGCTTGCCGCAATAGCCGAGGATGCGGTGGTGGAAGCTCGGCAGCCGCGCCGGCCCGGCATTGAAATAGGCGCCGTCGGAGAAGCGCGCGACCTGGTCCGCCTCGCCGTCCATCACGATCCGGTCGCCGTCGCGCACCGTCCAGTTGCGCCCGCCGACCCGGTCGCGCGCCTCGAGCACGGTGACGTCGAACCCCGCCTGCTGCAGTTCATAGGCGGCGACCAGCCCGGCGATGCCAGCCCCCAGCACGATCACCGACCGCCCCTTGCCAAAGCCGGCGGGCAGATCGGGCATCGGCGCCGCCGCCGCGACATTGCCCGCGATCCCCAGCGCCTCCATCGCGCCGAAGGTCGCGGCCGCGCCGCCCGCCATGCCGATATGCTGTAGGATCGATCGCCGCGTGATCATCTGTGAGTCCGCCCCGTTTGCGCGGCCTCGACCGCGCGTCCCCTGGAAAGTCGCTCACCTTCGCGTCGTCCGTCCTGTTGGCTCGGATCCGCGGCACACTCCCCCGGCGACCGGCGCGTTGCCCGCACCAGCTCGTTATCGTTCGTCCCTGCGTTTTGTTATGACCCCATGACACCCCAATTGAATCGATCGCGCAAGCAGTTTTTGTCCTGTTTCGCGCGCATCCCGGTGCTATTGTTGCGCGCAAGGAGATTGCGGTATTCCAATCCATCGCTCCGCCGCTGTGCGGTGCCGGTCCGTCCAACATGCACGGCGCAGGCCGGGGCAATCGGCAGAGCCCGCGGCAACCCGCACCCGCCATCCCGCGTTAAGCCCGCGCACATGATCAAGGTCGCCAGCTATAATATCCACAAGGGCATCGGTCTCGACCGCCGCCGGAACCCCGAACGCGTGGTCGAGGTGCTGCGCGAGATCGACGCCGACGTCATCGCGCTGCAGGAGGCGGATCGCCGGTTCGGCACGCGCGCCTGCGTGCTGCCCTATCACCTGCTCGAGGAGCATAGCGACTGGAAGCCGATCCCCGTCAGCCTCAGCGCGCTCAGCATGGGATGGCACGGCAATGTCGTACTGGTGCGCAAGTCGGCGGTGATCGTCGACAGCGAGGCGATCCACCTGCCCTCGCTCGAGCCGCGCGGCGCGGTGATGGCGGACGTGCGGACCACAGGCGGGATGATCCGCGTCGTCGGCATGCATCTCGATCTGTCGGGGCTGTGGCGACGGCGTCAGGCGGCAGCGGTGCTCGCGCATGTCGACGCCTGTGCGACCCGCCACCCTACCGTGCTGATGGGCGACCTCAACGAATGGAGCGCGGGCTCGGGCTGTCTGCGCGACTTCGGCCGCGACTTCGCGTTTGCCGATACCGGCGCGAGCTTCCATTCGCGCCGCGCGATCGCCCGGCTCGACCGGATCATGGCGTCGCGCGACCTGCGCATCGCCAGCTGCGGCGTGCACAGCAGCGCCGCCGCGCGCAAGGCGTCGGATCACCTGCCGATCTGGGCGACGCTGGAACCCGCATGATCCGGACCGGCGCCGTCAGCTATCATCATTGCCCGGTCGGGGGCTGAGCGGGTGCGCGAGAAGGAACTTCGCCTCGCGCTGGTCTGCTATGGCGGGATCAGCCTGGCCGTCTACATGCACGGGATCACCAAGGAGATCTGGCATCTCGTCCGCGCCAGCCACGGCCATCATGCCGGTGGTGACCGCGGGACCGGCAGCCAGGCGGTCTACCGCGACCTGCTTGACGAGATCGAGGCGCAGGGTGCGCTCAAGGTCCGCGTGCTCGCCGACATCATTGCGGGTGCCAGCGCGGGCGGGATCAACGGCATCTTCCTCGCCCAGGCGATCGCGACCGGGCAGAGCCTCGATCCGCTCACCGATCTCTGGCTGAGCTCGGCCGATGTCGAGGCGCTGATCGATCCCCATGCCGCGCCGCATTCGCGCTTCTCGAAGGCCTGGGCGCTGCCGCTCGCCTGGATGGCGGCGGGGCGCAGCGCGGACAAGGTCCAGACGCTCGACGACACGACGCGCGAGGAGGTGAAGGCCAAGCTGTCGCATTTCGTCCGCTCGCGCTGGTTCGAGCCTCCGTTCGGCGGTGCGACCTTTACCGGGCTGCTGCTCGACGCGTTCGACGCGATGGCCGCCAGCGAGCGCGGGCCGCGGCTGTTGCCGCCGGGCCAGCCGCTCGACCTGTTCGTGACGGTGACCGATTTCACCGGCCATCCCGAACGGCTCAAACTCAATTCGCCGCCCGAGGTGGTCGAGACCGAGCACCGCGTCGTCGTCGACTTTTCCGATCACGGCGCGCCGACCGACAGCCTGGCGGGCATCCCCGAACTCGCCTTTGCCGCACGCGCGACGTCGAGCTTTCCGGGTGCGTTCCCGCCGTTCATGGTCGCCGAGCTCGACGGCGTGCTCGCCGATCGCAAGACGCCCTGGGCGTCGCGCGATGCCTTCCTCAAGCGCATCCTGCCCCGTCAGTCGGCGACCAACGGCGCGGATCAGGTCGTGCTCATCGACGGGTCGGTGCTCGCCAACGCGCCGTTCCGCCCCGCGATCGACGCGCTGAAGGAACGCCCCGCGCGTCGCCAGATCGACCGCCGCTTCGTCTATATCGATCCGTCGCCGGGGATGAAGTTCCGCCTCCCGCCACAGAATGGCACGCCGGGCTTCTTCCAGACGATCATCGGCGCGATCAGCGAATTGCCGCGCCAGCAGCCGATCCGCGACAATCTCGACGCGATCGCCGCGCGCTCGGCGCAGATCGACCGCATGCGCGCGATCATCGATGCGATCCGCCCCGATGTCGAGGCGGAGGTCGAACAGCTGTTCGGGCATACGCTGTTCCTCAACAGCCCGACCGCGGCGCGGCTCGCCAACTGGCGCGCGCGTGCGCAAAAGGCCGCGGCGGCCAGCGCGGGCTATGGCTATGCCGCCTATGGCCATCTGAAGGTCGCGGGCGTGGTCGAGACGCTGACCTCGCTGCTGTTCCACGCCGGCGGCGAACCCGGGCCGCAGCGCTGGGACCGGATCCGCGCGGCGATCGCGACCGCGGTGACGGCGAGCGGTGCCGAGGAGATCGGCGCGGTGCATGGCGGCGGCGCGAGCCCCGCGACGATCGCGTTCCTGCGACGCTTCGACCTCGGCTTCCGGATCCGCCGGCTGCGCCTGATGGCACGCCGCCTGACGGTGCTCGAGGCCGAGGTCGAGGAGGTCGCACTCGCGCCGATCCGCGATGCGATCTACGCGTCGCTGTCGGACTATCTCGAATGCCAGCGGACCGATGCGCATGCCGCGCTGCGCCGCGAGGTCCGCACGCTGCGCGACGACGCGATGCCGCTGCTCGACGCGCTGGCCGCCTCGCTCGACCTCAACCGCCGCGATGCCGAGACCGATGTGCGGCTCGCGGAGGCGTTCGTCGCGCTCGACCGGCCGGTGCGCCGCTCGATGCTGCTCGCCTATCTCGGCTTCCCCTATTTCGACACCGCGACGCTGCCGCTGTTGCAGGGCGAGGGGCTCGACGAATTCGACCCGATCAAGGTCGACCGGATCGCCCCCGACGACGCGGTCGCGATTCGCTCGGGCGGCGCGGAGGCGACGCTGAAAGGGATCCAGTTCAACAGCTTCGGCGCGTTCTTCAGCCGCGCCTACCGCGAGAACGACTATCTCTGGGGCCGGCTGCACGGCGCCGAGCGTATGATCGACATCACCGTCTCGACGCTGCCCCCGTCGGTGCGGATGAAGCCCGGCCGCGTCGCCGCGATCAAGCGCGCCGCGTTCCTCGCCATCCTCGACGAGGAGGAGGAACGGCTGACCGCGGTGCCCGGCCTGTTCGCGGATCTGCGCCGCGAGATCGGCTGAAACGCACCGTCCGTGACCACCGGCCCGGTCCGGAACAGGGTTAAGTTGGCGCAAGGCTGGCCAAAAGCGGACGGCGGCTTTACCCCCGGGCGGATGCAAGGGGATAAGTCATGCAGTTCCTGAAGATCCTGTTCTGGTGCCTGCTGGCGTTCATCGCCGCAGTCTTCACCATCGCCAACTGGGCGACCGTGCCGATCCGGCTCTGGGGCGGCCTGATCGCCGACGTGAATCTGCCGATGCTGTTGCTGGTCACGTTCCTGATCGGGTTCCTGCCGACCTTGCTCTACAATCTCGCGATGCGCTGGCGCCTGCGTCAGCGGCTCGCGACCGCGGAGCGGACGATCCTCGACCTGCGCGCCGCGCATGCCGTGCCGCCCGTGGCCTATCCGACGCCGTCCTATTCGACCCCGTCCTACTCCGAAGAACCGGCCATCGCGCCGACCATCCCGCCCGCCGCCGCGCCGACCGCGGTCCCGCCGGGAGTCGCATGATGAGCAGCCCGATCTATGTCGCGATCGACACCCCCGATCTGGCCCGCGCCAAGGCGATCGCCGGTCGCGTCCGCCACCATGTCGGCGGGATCAAGCTCGGCCTCGAATTCTTCTGCGCGCACGGCCAGCCCGGCGTGCATGCGATGGCCGAGTTCGAGCTGCCGATCTTCCTCGATCTCAAGCTGCACGACATTCCCAATACCGTCGCCAAGGCGGTGCAGGCGCTCGGCGGGCTCGCGCCGGCGATCCTGACCGTCCATGCCAGCGGCGGTCGCGCGATGCTCGAGGATGCGAAGGCCGCCGCGCCGGTCGGGACCAAGGTGATCGCGGTGACGATGCTCACCAGCCTCGATGCCGCCGATCTCACCGCCACCGGGATCACCGGCAGCGCGCACGACCATGTCGCACGGCTGACTGAACTGGCGCGCGACTCCGGGGTCGACGGCATCGTCTGCTCGGGCGCCGAAGTCGCCGCGGCCAAGGCGATCTGGCCCAAGGGGTTCTTCGTCGTGCCCGGCGTCCGCCTGCCCGACGGCCATGTCGGCGACCAGAAGCGCGTCGTCACCCCGCGCGCGGCGCTTGACGCCGGCGCCTCGATCCTCGTGGTCGGTCGCCCGATTACCCAGGCCGAAGACCCCGACACCGCCGCCCGCGCGATCGCCGCGACGCTCTGACCCCCACCGTCCACCGTCATCCCGACGCGCTACCCCCGTCATCCTGACGGAGAATGTGGGAATGCACAGGCCGCCGGGATCTAAGGAACATCATGACTACCGCCAAGATTTGCGGCCTTTCGACCCCCGCGACGCTCGACGCCGCGATCCGGCACAGGGCGAGCCATGTCGGCTTCGTCTTCTTCCCCGCCTCGCCGCGCCACGTAACCTTCGACAAGGCCGCCGAACTCGCCGCGCGCGTGCCGGGCCATGTCGCCAAGGTCGGCGTGTTCGTCGATCCCGAGGACGAGATGCTCGAACAGGCGATCGCCTCCGCGGCGCTCGACGTGCTGCAGCTCCACAAGGTCACGCCCGCACGCGCCGCCGCGATCCGCGCGCGGTTCGGGATCGAGCTATGGGTCGCCGTGGCGGTGCGCACGCGCGGCGATCTCGACGGTGCGCACGCGTTCGTCGGCGTCGCCGACCGCATCCTCTACGACGCGAAAACTCCCGATTCGGCCGCGCTGCCGGGCGGGATGGGTCTGCGCTTCGACTGGGACCTGCTCGACGGGTTCCGGCATCCGCTGCGCTGGGCGCTGTCGGGCGGGCTCGACCCGGCGAATGTCGCCGAGGCGATCCGGCGGACCGGCGCGGAGCTGGTCGACGTGTCGTCGGGGGTGGAGAGCGAACCCGGCACGAAGGACGAAGCGAGGATCGCGGCTTTCCTGAAGGCGGTCGCTGCGCTCTAGCACCACCCCGGCGAAGGCCGCGGCCCAGCTGGGGACGGTGCATTGCCGGGTCCTGCCAGTCGCCACGACCTTCCCGACTGGACCCCGGCCTTCGCCGGGGTGGTGCGTATCGGAAACGCTAGGGGTGACAGCGTTTTCCGAAATGCTAAAGCGCTCCGCATGAACGCTCCCAATTCCTACCGCGCCCAGCCCGACGAACGCGGCCATTTCGGCGATTTCGGCGGCCGTTACGTCGCCGAGACGCTGATGCCGCTCGTCCTCGAACTCGACGAGGCGTACCGCGCCGCCAAGGCCGACCCTGCGTTCAAGGCGCAGTTCGACGACCTGCTCGAACATTATGTCGGTCGCCCGAGCCCGCTCTACTACGCCGAACGCCTGACCGAAGCACTGCGCGAATCCGCAGAACCCGGCATGGGTGCGCAGATCTGGTTCAAGCGCGACGAGCTCAACCACACCGGCGCACACAAGATCAACAACTGCATCGGCCAGATCCTGCTCGCCATCCGCATGGGCAAGACGCGGATCATCGCGGAGACGGGCGCGGGCCAGCACGGCGTCGCCACCGCGACCGTCTGCGCACGCTTCGGCCTGCCCTGCGTGATCTACATGGGCGCCAAGGACGTCGAGCGTCAGGCGCCCAACGTGTTCCGCATGAAGCTGCTCGGCGCCGAGGTCCGCCCCGTGACCAGCGGCGCGCACACGCTGAAGGACGCGATGAACGAGGGGATGCGCGACTGGGTCGCGAACGTCCACGACACCTTCTACATCATCGGCACCGCGGCGGGCCCGCACCCCTATCCCGAGATGGTCCGCGATTTCCAGAGCGTGATCGGCACCGAGGCGCGCGCGCAGATGCTCGACCGCGTTGGTCGCCTGCCCGACCTGCTCGTCGCCGCGATCGGTGGCGGATCGAACGCGATCGGGCTGTTCCACCCGTTCCTCGACGATGCCGATGTCGCGATGCTCGGCGTCGAGGCGGCGGGCCACGGGCTCGACAAGCAGCATGCGGCGAGCCTCGCGGGCGGCTTCCCCGGCGTGCTCCACGGCAACAAGACCTATCTGCTGCAGGACGAGGACGGCCAGATCACCGAGGCGCATTCGATCTCGGCGGGGCTCGACTATCCGGGCATCGGCCCCGAGCATGCCTGGCTGCGCGACATCGGCCGCGTCGACTATGACAGCGCGACCGATCAGGAAGCGCTCGACGCGTTCCAGCTGCTCTGCCGGACCGAGGGCATCATCCCCGCGCTCGAACCATCGCATGCCATCGCCACAGTGACCAAGAAGGCGCGCACGATGCGGCAGGACCAGATCATCCTGGCGAACCTGTGCGGCCGCGGCGACAAGGACATCTTCACCGTCGCCGAAGCGCTCGGGGTGGCGATTTGAGCCGCCTCGCCGCCACCTTCGCGCGTACCGCGGCCGAGAACCGCGCCGCGCTCGTCGCTTTCGTCACCGCGGGCGATCCCTCGACTGCCGCGACGCCGGCGATCCTCGACGCGCTCGTCGCGGGCGGCGCGGATGCGATCGAGCTCGGCATGCCGTTCACCGATCCGATGGCCGATGGCCCCGCGATCCAGGCCGCCAATATCCGCAGCCTCGCACAAGGGACGCGCACCGCGGACATCCTCGCGATCGCCACCGCCTTCCGCGCGCGCCATCCCGAGACGCCGCTGGTGCTGATGGGCTATGGCAACCCGATGCTGCGGCGCGGCGCGGACTGGTTCGCGCAGGCCGCGGCGGCGGCGGGCGTCGACGGCGTGATCTGCGTCGATGTGCCGCCTGAGGAGGATGATGCGCTTGGGCCCCAGCTGCGCGCCGCCGGGATCGACCTGATCCGGCTCGCTACGCCCACCACCGACGCGGCGCGGCTGCCGACCGTGCTCGATGGCGCGAGCGGGTTCCTCTATTACGTCTCGGTCGCGGGGATCACCGGGCTGCAACAGGCACAGCAATCCTCGATCGAGGATGCGGTCGCGCGGCTGAAATCGCAGACCGACATCCCGGTCGCGGTCGGCTTCGGCATCCGCACCCCCGAACAGGCGGCCAACGTCGCGCGCGTCGCCGATGGAGTCGTGGTCGGCTCGGCGATCGTCGAGCTGGTCGCCCAGCACGGCACCGCTGCGGCCGAGCCCGTCCGCGCCTATATCACGTCTCTCGCCGATGCCGTCGCGTCCGCCAGAAAGGAAATTCGCATGGAGATCGGGGCATGAGCTGGCTCAACAGCGTCCGCAACGTCCTGCCGTTCGTCGCCAAGCGCGAGACGCCCGAAAATCTCTGGCACAAGTGCAAGGGCTGCGGGCAGATGGTCTTCACCAAGGAGCTGGAGGAAAATCTCCACGTCTGCCCGAAATGCGACCATCACGACCGCATCGGCCCGAAGATCCGCTTCGCGCAGCTGTTCGACGAAGGCAGCTGCAGCGAACTGCCCGCGCCCCCGGTGCCCGAGGATCCGCTCAAGTTCCGCGACCAGAAGCGCTATACCGATCGCCTGAAGGCCGCACGGACCGACAACAGCGAGCGTGACGCGCTGGTCAATGCCCGCGGCGCGATCGACGGTCACCGCGTCGTCGTCGGCGTGCAGGATTTCGGCTTCATGGGCGGATCGATGGGCCTCGCGGTCGGCGAAGCGTTCGTCCGCGGCGTCGAGGCGGCGATCGAGGATCGCGTCCCCTATGTGATCTTCACCGCCAGCGGCGGCGCGCGCATGCAAGAGGGCATTCTCAGCCTGATGCAGATGCCGCGGAGCACGGTCGCGATCCAGATGCTCCACGACGCCGGCCTGCCCTATATCGTCGTGCTGACCGATCCGACCTCGGGCGGCGTGATGGCGGCCTATGCGATGCTCGGCGACGTCCAGATCGCCGAGCCCAAGGCGACGCTGGCCTTCACCGGCCGCCGCGTGATCGAGAGCACGATCCGCGAGAAGCTGCCCGAGGATTTCCAGACGTCGGAATATTATCTCGAACACGGGATGATCGACATGGTCGTCCACCGGAAAGACCTGCGCGAACAGCTCGGCACCGTCATCGGCTATCTGAGCGCCCGCGAAGCGGCGTAAATCCGATCCTCCCCCGCCAGGGGGAGGATCGTGAGGAGCCAAGAATGCCCGACCACGCCACCTCCTCCTCCCCCGCCGTCCAGGCGCAGCTCGACCGGCTGACCGCGCTGTCCCCCGGCGCGGACATTCTCGGCCTCGAGCGCATCACCGCGCTGCTGGCGCGGCTCGGCGACCCGCATCGGTCGCTGCCGCCCGTGTTCCATGTCGCGGGCACCAACGGCAAGGGATCGACCTGCGCGTTCCTGCGCGCCGCGATCGAGGCGGCGGGGCTCGACGTCCATGTCTATTCGAGCCCGCACCTCGTCCGCTTCAACGAACGCATCCGTCTCGCCGGCCGGCTGATCGACGACGATGCGCTCGCCGCACTGCTGTCCGAGGTGCTCGACCACGCCTCGGACCTGCAGGCGAGCTTCTTCGAGGTCACTACCGCCGCCGCCTTCCTCGCCTTCGCGCGGACGCCCGCCGCGGCGACGATCGTCGAGGTCGGGCTGGGCGGCCGGCTCGATGCGACCAACGTCATCCCGAACCCCGTCGCTACCGGCATCGCCGCGCTCGGGATCGACCATCAGGCGTTTCTCGGCGACACGCTGCTCGCGATCGCGGGCGAGAAGGCGGGCATCGCCAAGCGCGGCGTGCCGCTCGTGACGATGGATTATGCCCGGCCACTGCGTGCGCGGATCGCCGGAATCGCCGGGGCGGCGGGCGCCCCCGTCCTCGCGCGCGGCACCGCCTGGACGAGCGAGACGACGCGCACCACGATGCGCTACACCGATGCGGGCGGCACGCTCGTCACCAACCGCCCGCGGCTCGTCGGCCTCCACCAGTCGCGCAATCTCGCGCTCGCGATCGCGATGCTGCGGCATCAATCCGCGCTCACGCTTCCCGACGCCGCGATGCGCGCCGCCGCGGACGCCGCGCACTGGCCCGCGCGGATGCAGCGCCTGTCCGACGGCCCGCTCCACGCGCGACTGCCCGCCGGCAGCGACCTGTGGCTCGACGGCGCGCACAATCCCAATGCCGCACAGCCGGTCGCGCGCGTGCTGCGGACGCTGGCGGCAGGGCGGCCCGCGACGCTCGTGCTCGGCATGCTCGCCAACAAGGATGCCGACGCGGTGCTCGACATTCTCGGCCCGCAGGTCGGCCACGTCGTCGCGCTCCCCGTCCCGGGTCATGCGCACCACGCCCCCGACGCGCTGGCGGCGATCGCCCGCCGCGCCGGGTGCAGCGCAGAGACCGCCACAAGCCCCGCCGAGGCGCTCGACCGCATCGCCGCGCAGAGTGACGTACCGCAATTCGTGCTGATCGCCGGTTCGCTCTACCTCGCGGGCGAAGTGCTCGCCGGGAACGACGAGCTGCCGCACTGATCCCTTATTGCTATTGACTATCAATAACGAACAAGCGACCTTGGTCTTGTAACCACGGAGTCGCGTATATGACCGATGCCAACCGCTTTGCCGGCACGACGCTTGCCAGCATGACGACGGTGCTGCCGCATCCGCTGCCGCCCTGCGAGAATGCGCGGATCGCGCTGTTCGCGATGCGGCGGATGGGTGCGAACGGGCTTGGCGACGCGCGCGCCGCGCACACGCTGTTCACCGCCTTCGGACAGGGGTTTCGCCGGCCTTTAGTCTTGATGCGCGCGCTGATGGCCGATCTGGCGGGCAGCGCGGCGGGGACGATCGCGATCGCACCCTGCTGCTGCGCGCGGATGACGCCCGCGGAGGCGGCGTTGCTTTCGATCCTCGCGCGCGTCGAGACCGCGCCCGACACCGCGCGGCTGCTGATGACCGACCTGCTCGGCGTCCGCCGCGTCGACGGCGTCCTCACCAGCGCCGCCGCAGTCGCCGCCGCCTTCGCGGACGAGGGGCGCCCGGTTACGAGTTGAGCCGGGCTAGACCGGCTCGCCCGCGCGTGCGTCGCCTTCCCCCTCGACGCCGGCGCTGCCGATCGAGCGATCGATCATGCCCGAACGGCACATCCACCAGAACAGCGCCACGCCCGGGAGAGCGAGCGCCGTCGTCAGCAGATAGAAGTCGACATAGCCGATCGCTTCGATCAGCGCGCCCGCCGTCGTGCCCGTGACGATCCGGCCGACGATGCTGGCGGCCGCCGAAATCAGCGCGAACTGGGCAGCGGTGAAGCGCAGGTCGCACAGCGCGGAGAAATAGGCGATCACCACGACTCCGCCAAAGCCGCTTGCGGCATTCTCGAAACCGATCGCGGCCGCCATGCCGAGATTGGAATGGCCCGATGCCGCCAGCGCCGCGAACGACAGGTTCGATACCCCCATTAGCACCAGCGAAAGCAGGACGGACCGCTTCATGCCCATCCGCGCATAGAGGATACCACCGATCAGGATCCCGACGAGATAGGCGATGAAGCCGATGCCGACGTCATAGAAGGCGATCTCGTCGCCGGTGAAGCCGAGATCGTCGAACAACAGTCGCAGCGTCAGGTTCGCCAGCGTGTCGCCGACCTTGAAGATCAGGATGAAGGCGAGGACGACGAACGCGCCCTCCCGCGAAAAGAACTGGACGAAAGGCCCCCAGATCGCCCGAAGCCCCTCGGCAAGGCCGCGGCGTTCGATCGTCGGACGACGGCGCTGCGGCTCGCCGAGCACTAGCCCGGCAATGACCGCAGGCAGTGCGAACATGGCGCAGGCTAGGTAGGCGGCGCTCCATCCGGCCCGCTCGGCTACGACCAGCGCCAGCGCACCTGCCCCTGCGGAGCCGATCCGCCAGCCATATTGGCTCATGCCGGACCCGACGCCGAGCTGCCGCGGCTCGAGGATCTCGATCCGGAACGCATCGATCACGATGTCGAACGTCGCCCCGGCTGCGCCGACCAGGATCGCGGCGGTGGCGGTCTGCGCGATGCTCGCCGCCGGATCGACCAGAGCGAGATTGACCAGCGCCGCGACGACCAGCGCTGCGGTCAGGATCAACCACGATACCCGCTGCCCCAGCCGGCCGATCACGGGCAACCGCACGCCGTCGACCATCCAGGCCCAGAGGAATTTGAGGTTATAGACGAGGAAGGCGAGACTGAACGCGGTCACCGTCTTCTTGTCGATGCCGCTTGCCGCGAGGCGCGTCGTCAGCGTCGCGCCGATCATCGCATAGGGAAAGCCCGACGAGATCCCCAATGCCAGTGCCGCCAGCGGCGCTCGCTCGAAATAGGGCCGCAAGCCGTTACCCCAGCTCTTGGCTGCCATCTCGTCCATCGCCCTACGCTCCCACTCACTTGGGCGGGACCCTAGCGGCAATTTGCGGATGCGCTACCCGTCAGCCGGTCAGGCCGCCGCGCGCGCCGTCAGACGGGCGCGCTGAACAGCCGCAGGCCCGAAGGCAGCTTCTTCGGCTCGCTCCCCGCCATCCGCGCCTCGATCGCCGCGATCGCGGCGAGCAGGTCGCGCTGCGAATAGGGTTTGGAAAGACAGCCCGCGGCCAGCGTCGTCGCCTCGACCGGGCAGTTGCCCGTGACGAACAGCACCGGCACCCCGCGCTCCAAGGCAGCACGGGCAACGTCGAGCCCCGATCCGTCGCTCAGGCTGACATCGGCAAGGATGAGGTCGATCGCAGACTCGCTTTCGATCACCGCCAGTGCATCGCTGACCCGGTCGACCGTCGCGACCACGGTGAATTTCGATTCGGTCAGGAAATATTCGGTGTCGAACGCGACCAGCGGTTCGTCCTCGACGACCAGCAAGCGGATGATCAGCCGCTTCTTCTTTCCGAACAGCATCGACATCACGCCCCTTCGCGCAACGAATGGTCGTTACGCCCATGCGACATAACGCACCGCACCACGAAGGGTCGCAAATATTTTCGCGCTGCACCCCGATCCATAGTATCAGCCGCGCCATGACGACTTCAAAAGACGATAACCCGACTGCCAGCCCGTCGAACGACGCGCCTGCAACAGCCCCCGCAGCCCCCATCAAGGGCGACCGCATCGCCAAGCTGCTCGCCCGCGCGGGCGTCGCATCGCGCCGCGACATCGAACGGATGATTGCCGAAGGACGCGTCGCGCTCAACGGCACCACGCTCGACACGCCCGCGACGATCCTGCGCAACCTTGCCGGCGTCACCGTCGACGGCGATCCGGTCGAGGCGCCCAGCGCGGCGCGGCTGTTCCTCTATCACAAGCCGACCGGGCTGCTCGTCACCGAGCGCGACCCTGCTGGCCGGACGACGATCTACGACCGCCTGCCGCGCGAACTGCCGCGACTCGTCCCCGTCGGCCGGCTCGATCTCAACACCGAGGGGCTGTTGCTGATGACCACCGACGGTGGTCTCAAGCGCCAGCTCGAACTCCCCGCGACCGGCGTCGAGCGCGCCTATCGCGCCCGCGCCTATGGCAACATCACCCAGCCGCAGCTCGAGGAGCTGATCGAGGGGATCGAGATCGAGGGCGTCCGCTACGGCTCGATCAACGCGAATATCGAACGCCGCACCGGCGCGAACGTCTGGATCGAGATGATCCTGACCGAGGGCAAGAATCGCGAAGTCCGCCGCGTGCTCGAACATCTGGGTCTCCAGGTCTCGCGCCTGATCCGCACCCGCTACGGCCCGTTCGTGCTCGGTGATCTCGCCCCCGGCCAGATCGGCGAAGTGCTCCAGCACGACGTCGTCGCCTTCCAGAAGGAGCTCGCGCGCGGCAAGCCCGAGGGCCCCGGCGCGCGTCCGAACATCGGCATCAGCGCCAGTGCCGGCGCGGGTGCGGGGATCGGCGCCAAGTCGCCCCAGCGTGGCGCCAACGCCCCCCGTCCTGCCCCACGCCCGGCCCCCTCGGCCCGGCCCGCGACCGCGGCACCGCGCCAGCCCGCGCGCAGCCCCTATGCGGCGCCCGCAAGCTCGGGCTTTTCGAGCGGCGCACCACCGGTCGATCGCGCCGCACGGCCCGCCCGCCCGGCCCGGCCCGAGCGCATCCGCCCGACCGCGGCGATGGTCCGCGGCGACGTCACCGATCCCTGGGCCAAGCCCGATGCACGCGGCGGCAATCGGGCGGCCGCGACGCATCACGCCCAGCCGACCGGCGCCGGCACCGGTCGCCCGACCTATCGCCAGGAGCGCGCGGACCGCGGCGAGGAACTGAGCACCAGCCCCAAGATCAAGCATTTCCGCGCCGCCAAGCCGCCCCGCGACCGCGCCGCCCCGACCCGCGTCGGCGGCGGTGGTAGCGGTGGCGGTAGCGGGGGCACGGCAGCTCCGCGCCGTCCCGACCCGCCCCAGCGTCAGGACCAGCGCCAGGACCAGCAACGCGGTTTCCGTCCCCAGGCGGACGATTCCCGCGCGCGGACCGGTCCCGACAAGCGCGCCGCGCGCAGTGCCGCCGGTCGCCCCGGTGCGGATCCCCGCCCGCCGCGCGACGCCGCACCGCGCCCCGAACGCGGCAGTCGTCCGCCCGCACCCGGCAAGGGACCATCAGGGGGGCGCGGTCATCCGCCCCGCGCACCACGCGGAGGTAAACGCTGATGCGGATCATCGCAGGCCAGTATCGCGGCCGCCAGATCGTCGCGCCCAAGGGTGACGCGACCCGCCCGACCGCCGATCGCATGCGCGAGGCGCTGTTCTCGATGCTGACCAGCCGCGTCGGCAGTTTCGAAGGCCTCGCGGTCGCCGATCTCTTCGCAGGCTCGGGTGCGCTCGGGATCGAGGCCTTGTCGCGCGGTGCGGGATCGTGCCTGTTCGTCGAGCAGGACAAGCCCGCGCTCGATGCGCTGAAGGCCAATCTCGCCAAGCTCGGCATTCGCGGCGACGTCCGCGCGACGTCGGTGATGGCGATGGGCCCTGCGCCCGCGCCGCTCGACATCATCCTGATGGATCCGCCTTATGACACCGGTGCGGGCCTCGTCGCGCTCGACAAGCTCGCGCGGCTCGGCTGGACCAGCCCGGCGACGTGGATCAGTCTCGAGACGGCGAAGGCGGAGGTCGTCGAACTGGCGGGCTTCGAGGTCGACGCCACGCGCGTCCACGGCAAGGCGCGGCTGACGCTGCTGCGCCCCGCCTGACGTAACGGTCTCCCGCGCAAGCGGGAGACCCCGTCCTAGGCGGCGGCGCGGCGCCCGACGATCAGCAGCCCGCCAAGGCTCAGCACCCCCGCGGCCATCAGATACACCCCGACCAGCCCCAGCCCGCGCGGCGCCAGCGCCTCCGCCACGATCGGCGCGAGCGCCCCGCCCAGCACGCCGCCAAGGTTGAACGTCATCGACACGCCGGTATAGCGCACCCCCGCCGGAAACAGGCTCGGCAGCCACCCGCCGAGCGGGCCATAGGCGAACCCCATCACGAACAGCGCGCCCGACAGCCAGAGCGACACCGTGACCAGCGATCCCGATCCCAGCATCGGCCCCATCAGCGCCCCGACGACGATGCAGCCCGCAAACCCGATGCCGAGCATCCGCGCCGCCGAATAGCGATCCGCCAGCACGCTCGCGAGGATCACCCCCGCCGCGAGGAACCAGATCGCGACCAGCTCGACGCCGAGGAACGCCTCGCGCGAATAGCCGAGCGTCTTGGTGCCGTAGCCGAGCGCAAACGCGGTCGCGAGATAGAAGAGCGCGAAACACGCGATCACCCCGAACGTCCCCGCCAGCGTCGCGCGCAGATGCCGCGTCAGCAGCTCGGCGATCGGCACGCGCGGGATCGCCTCGGTCTTCTCCGCTTCCAGAAACGCGGGCGTCTCGGTCAGCTTCAGCCGCACCCACAGCCCCAGCCCGACCAGCACTGCGCTGACCAGGAACGGGATCCGCCAGCCCCAGGCGAGGAACTGCGCCTCGTCGAGGACCAGCCCGATGATCAGGAACAGCCCGTTGGCCGCCAGAAACCCGACCGGCGCGCCGAGCGGCGGGAACATCCCGAACGTGTTGCGGCGGTGCGGCGGCGCATTCTCGACCGCGAGCAGCGCGGCGCCACCCCATTCGCCGCCCAGCCCCAGCCCCTGCCCCAGCCGCATCAGGCAGAGCAGGGCCGGCGCCCACCAGCCGACCTGCGCATAGGTCGGCAGGAACGCGATCGCGACGGTCGATCCGCCCATCAGCAGCAGCGACGCGACCAGGGTCGACTTGCGCCCGACCCGGTCGCCGAAATGCCCGAACAGCACCGCGCCCACCGGCCGCGCGACGAACGCCAGCCCGAACGTCGCATAGCTCAGCAGCAGCTGCGCCGACGCCGACTGGCCCGCGAAGAACAGCGGCCCGAACACGAGCGCCGCGGCGGTCGCGTAGATGTAGAAGTCGTAAAATTCGACCGCGGTGCCGACCAGGCTGGCGGCGAGGATGCGGCGGCTGGACCTAAGCGTGCTCATGCCGCGTGCATCGCCGCCCGCCGCCGCCCCGTCAATCGCGCGCTCGGCTTTAGCGCCCCAAGGCGTGCGCCACCCCGAGCAGCATCCAGTAAAGCCCGCCCGACAACAGCATCGCGACCGGCAGCGTCATGATCCACGCCAGCCCCATGTTCACCAGCGTCCGCCGCTGCAGCCCGCCGCCATTGGCGACGCTCGCGCCCGCGACGCCCGACGACAGGATATGCGTCGTCGACACGGGTAGGCCGAACCGGTCCGCCATCAGGATCGTCGCCGCCGCGACCAGCTCCGCCGACGCACCCATGCCATAGGTCAGGTGCGACTTGCCGATCCGTTCGCCGACGGTGACGACGATCCGCTTCCACCCGACCATCGTGCCGAGCCCGAGCGCGAGCGCGACCGTGACCTTCACCCAGATCGGGATGTAGCGCGTCCCCTGCTCGAGCCCGCCGCCATAGGTTTTAAGCTCCGTGATCTCCTGCGCGGTAAAGCGCGCCTGCGCGGTCTTGTCGGCCGCGACCAGCTTGGTGGTGTCGAGCACGAGGTACATGTCGTTGCGCAGGTTCGACGTCGCCGCCGCGGGCACCTTGCCGAGCGAGCCATAGCCCTCGATCCGGCGGGTGACGTCGTTCGACAGCGTAGCGAGCGCGCCATAGACGACGGGCTCGGCGACCTGCTTCGATTTCAGCGCGGTGGTGACGCGCGCGCGCGCGGCCTCGACCGTCGAAGGCGTGCCGTCGGCATGCGCGGCATAGGCCGACGACGCCGCACGGGCGGTCTGGACGAACGCCGGCGTCGCGCTTTCGGGCATCGTCCGGTTCAGCGCATAGGCGGTCGGCGCGCAGCCGATCAGGATAAGCATGATCAGCCCCATCCCCTTCTGGCCGTCATTGCTGCCATGCGCGAAGCTGACCGCGGTGCAGGTGCCGATCAGCAGCGCACGGATCCCGCGTGGCGGCGGCGTATCGCTCTCGGGCGCCTCGTACAGCTTGCGATCGCGCAGGAAGCGCTTCATCACCAAGAGCATCAGCAGCGCGCCGACAAAGCCGACCACCGGGCTGAACGCGAGCGCGGAGAGCACCTTGGTCACTTGCGCCATGTCGACGCCCGACGTGCCGTCCGCGCCGCCGTTGATCAGCTGGTTGGCGAGCCCGACGCCGAGGATCGAGCCGATCAGCGCATGGCTCGACGAATTGGGCAGCCCGACCGCCCAGGTCGCGAGGTTCCACAGGATCGCCGCGAGCAGCAGCGCGAAGATCATCGCGAACCCGCCGGCGCTGCCGACGTTGAGGATGAGGTCGACCGGCAGCAGCGTGATGATCGAATAGGCGACCGCACCCGACGACGTCATCACGCCGACGAAGTTGAAGAAGCCCGACCAGACCACCGCGAGCGGCGCGGGCATCGAATGCGTGTAGATGACCGTCGCGACCGCATTGGCGGTGTCGTGGAAGCCGTTGACGAATTCGAACCCGAGCGCGATCAGCAGCGCGAGCCCGAGGAACGCGAACGCACCGACCGCGAGCGTCTCGCCAACCTGCGCGGTATCGGTGGCAATGCTGAACCCCGCATAGGCCAGCCCCCCCAGCAATATTGCCAGAAAGATCCAGCGCCCGGCCGGATGCAGATCATGATCGAGCCGCGGTCCGCTGCGCGGTGCGCGGTCGATCGCGTCGACCGTTAATGGGGAAGTAGCCATGATCGCGCAGTCGGCCCTAACGATTACAACTTTATGACAACGCGATGCATCGCCGCGCGGCGATACCAGAATGACACAGTGACGAACCCCACCCAGAGCGCAACCGCCCATGACCCTCCCCCGCCAGGGGGAGGTGGCAGGCCCAGCCTGACGGAGGGGGAGGACCGCCGCGCCTCTGACAGAGCGGTCCTCCTTCAATCGCGCATCGGATCGAGCGCGACGACGCTACCGCCCCGCGAGGCTTGCCAGCTGCGTCCCGTTGCGCGTCAGCAACGCGGCGGTCTGGACCGTGGCGTCCTGCATCATTTCCGTACGGCACCGGCGCGACTCGGCAAAGGCATTCAGCCCGCCGGTCCGCGGGGCGCAGGTCCGGTTGACCGCCGACTGCACGCGACGCGCAAGCACGCGCCGCCCGGCGTCGCTGGCCAGGTCGAGCCCGGCATGCGAGACACGGATCGTGACGGGGTCGCGCACCGGATCGGCGGCAGCGCCGGTCGCAAAAAGGCACGCGGAAGCGATCGCCGCCGAAGCGACGCTGTGGAGGATCTTCATGATGACGTCCTTTGCTGGTCCTGCGGTCCGCAGGCACACCGCCTGCGCGCGACTAAGCCTGACCGTCGGGAGGACCGTCTCTGCGCGGCCTCTCCGACGAAGACCCTCGTCGCTGCGCACGCCCTACGCCCGGATCGTTACGCTCCCGCGACGGTTTGGCGACGGTTCGTCGGTCGCCCCGCGATTTCGATCACCCCGCAGCCGGACGACGACGGCACGCCCGTTCACATCCCCGGATAGCGCGCGAATTCGGGCAGGCTCGCCAGGTCCGCCATCCACGCCAGCCGCTCCGCGACCTGGATTTGCGCGCCCGGTGCGACCGACTCGGGATCGTCGAGCGTGCACGACTGGATGTCGATGATCCCCGGCAGCGCGACCGGGTTGGTGTAGAACAGGCCCGTCCCGCACGTTCCGCAGAACAGCCGCCGCCCGTGCTCGGACGACGCATAGGTCACCGGATCGCCCGAAATCGTCACCTGCTCGGTCCTGAACGCGATCCAGCCGACCATCGGCGCGCCTGCGCTGCGTCGGCAATCCTCACAGTGGCACAGCGCGTGATGCGCCGCCTCGCCCGTCGCGACATAGTGGATCGCTCCGCAGTGGCATCGTCCCGACAACATGCACGCCTCCTGTTGATATTCTCGATTTGTTCCACACATCGCTGCGCCGTGCAAGCCTTAGCCGCTTGCCCGATCGCGCCCCGTTCCCTACCTGTTCACCGGTGAACCAGATCGCCCATCCGTCCGACGCAAACCGCCAGCCGCCCTATCTCCGCGGCCTCAACGATCCCCAGCGCGAGGCGGTGCTGACCACCGACGGCCCCGTCCTGATCATCGCCGGCGCGGGCACCGGCAAGACCGCGGCGCTGACCGCGCGACTCGCGCATCTGATCTTCACCAAGAAGGCGTGGCCGTCGGAGATCCTCAGCGTCACCTTCACCAACAAGGCCGCGCGCGAGATGCGCGAGCGCGTCGGGCGTCTGGTCGGCGACGCGGTCGAGGGGATGCCGTGGCTCGGCACCTTCCACGCGATCGCCGCCAAGATGCTGCGCCGCCATGCCGAGCTTGTCGGGCTGCAGTCCAATTTCACGATCCTCGATACCGACGACCAGCTGCGGTTGCTCAAACAGCTCATCCTCGCCGCCGATATCGACGAGAAGCGTTTCCCGACGCGCAGCCTCGCCGGGCTGATCGACCAGTGGAAGAACAAGGGCCTCGTCCCCGCCGATATCGATGCGGGCGAGAGCGAGCGCTACGCCAATGGCCGCGGCGGCGAGCTGTACGAGCAATACCAGACCCGGCTGCGCGCGCTCAACGCGTGCGATTTCGGCGACCTGCTGCTCCACATGCTCGTCATCCTGAAGACGCACCGCGACGTGCTGGCGCAGTATCAGCAGCGCTTCAAATACATCATGGTCGACGAGTATCAGGACACCAACTCGTCGCAATATCTCTGGCTGCGGCTGCTCGCGCAGGAGCGCAAGAACATCGCCTGTGTCGGCGACGACGACCAGTCGATCTATTCGTGGCGCGGCGCGCAGGTCGAGAACATCCTGAAGTTCGAGCGCGACTTTCCGGGCGCGAAGGTCATCCGCCTCGAACAGAATTACCGCAGCACGCCGCATATCCTCGGCGCGGCCTCGGGCGTGATCGCCAACAATGGCGGTCGCCTCGGCAAACAGCTCTGGACCGAGCTCGACGTCGGCGAGAAGGTCAAGGTCATCGGCGTCTGGGACGGCCCCGAGGAAGCGCGCCGCGTCGGCGAGGAAATCGAGAGCGTCCGTCGCACGGGCAAGAGCCTCGACGAGGTCGCGATCCTCGTCCGCGCGCAGCACCAGACGCGCGAGTTCGAGGACCGCTTCATCGCGATCGGCATGCCGTACAAGATCGTCGGCGGCTTCCGCTTCTACGAACGCGCCGAGATCCGCGACGCGCTGGCGTATCTGCGCGTCGTCAATCAGCCCGCGGACGACCTGGCGTTCGAACGCATCGTCAACGTCCCCAAGCGCGGCCTCGGCGACAAGGCGGTCGCGCGCATCCACCAGCTCGCGCGCGCCACCGGCACCCCGCTGACGACCGCCGCCGCGCGCATCCTCGACACCGACGAACTGACCGGCGCCGCGAAGAAGTCGCTCGGGCGCCTCGTCGGCGACATCGCGCGCTGGCGCGACATGGCGACCAGCCTGCCCCACGCCGAACTCGCACGGCAGCTGCTCGACGAGAGCGGCTACACCGCGATGTACCAGGCCGAGAAATCGGTCGAGGCGACCGGCCGGCTCGAGAATCTGAGCGAACTCGTCCGCGCGATGGAGGAATATGACTCGCTCGGCGCGTTCCTCGAACACGTCTCGCTGGTGATGGACAATGAGGGCGGCGCGCAGGATCCGCAGGTCACGATCATGACCATCCACGCCGCCAAGGGCCTCGAATACGACACCGTGTTCTGCGTCGGCTGGGAGGAAGGACTGTTCCCGTCGCAGCGCTCGCTCGACGAGGGCGGCGTGAAGAGTCTCGAGGAGGAACGCCGCCTCGCCTATGTCGCGATCACGCGCGCGCGGCGCCTGGCCGTCATCCTCCACGCCGCCAATCGCCGCATCTACGGCCAGTGGAATTCGTCGATCCCCTCGCGCTTCGTCGCCGAGCTTCCCGACGAGCATACCGACACCGAGACGACGATGTCGGGCGGCGCGAGCCTCTGGCAGGCGAACTGGTCCGACCGCGCCGATCCGTTCGCCGACGTCGCACGCGGCACCGGCCGCGGCCCCGGCTGGCAGCGCGCCGCCACGCCCGGCGGCGGCTTCTCGACCAAGCCCGCCCGCGTCGTTGAAAGCCGGTCCAGCGCGATCAGCCTCGGCAACAAGGGCCGCGACGACCTGTCGCTCGGCCAGCGCGTGTTCCACCAGAAATTCGGCTATGGCGCGATCGCCGAGATCGAGGGCAACAAGCTCGAGATCGACTTCGAACAGGCCGGCCGCAAGCGCGTCATGGACAGCTTCGTCACGATCGCGCCGTAGGACGACCGGTCGGCGCCAACCTGTACGGGAGCCGACAACCTCGTTCAGGAACGATGCCGAACCATGATCGTATCGTCCTTCCAGCCCGATCTCGGGCAAGAGGACACGTCATGAAGTTTACGAATCTCATCGCCGCCGGGCTCGCCTTCGCCACGCTCGGCCTCGGCGTGGCCGCGCCCGCCGAAGCCCAGCGCGATCGGGGCCATAGCCAGCAGTATCGCGACAACGATCATCGCGGTGATCATCGTGCCGATCGTCGCGACTATCGCCGCAACGACCATCGTGGTCGCCACGACGGTCGCCGCTTCCGCGGTCGCGACAATGACCGCCGCAACTGGAACAACAATCGCCGCTGCCGCACCGAATGGCGCAACCATCGTCGCGTCCAGATCTGTCGTTGACGAAAGCCGGGTGGCGGCGCGATGTCGCCACCCGTTACCGGGACGCTCCCCCGGGACACCCTACCGTGAAAGGATTTCGATCATGAAGCGTTCTCTCGGCCTCGCGACGATGATCGCCGCGACCTGCCTGTCCGCCGCCGCCCCCGCCGTCGCGCAGACCAGTGCCGACAACGCCCGTTTCGCCGCCGCCCAGGCGCGCCTCGACAGCGAGTTGCAGATCTTCCGCGAGGAATTCGATCGCTACCAGTCGCTGCGCGGCAATCGTGGCGGCAGCTATGTTCCGCCGGCACCGCAGGGCGGCTATCGCCAGGCGCCCGACCGGTATGAGGGCGGTTATCCCGATGAGCGCGACGAGGGCAATTACGACCCGGCCCGCGACTATCGCGTCGGCCCGAATTATCAGGAGCGCACCCTGTCCGCCAACGACCGCGTCTATGCGGGGCAGGACGGCCGCTATTACTGCAAGCGCAACGACGGCACGACCGGGCTGATCATCGGCGCGGCAGGTGGCGGCATTCTCGGCAACGTGATCGACGGCGGCCGCTCGCGGATCGTCGGTTCGCTGCTGGGCGCGGCCGCGGGCGGCCTCGCCGGCCGCGCGGTCGAACAGAACAACAGCCAGATCCGCTGCCGCTGATCGGGTGCGGCGACCGGGCGTCCATCACGCCCGCCGCCGTGAATCACTTCTCCCCCAAACCCCCGTCATCCTGACGAAAGTCAGGATCCAGAGCCACGAGCGACACCGCCTCCGGCTCTGGATCCTGGATCAAGTCCAGGATGACGGGTCCCCTACTTCGCCGGCCCCATAAGCTTCTGCGCGAAATAGGTCATCTGCAGCGCCTGCATCCGCGCCCCCTGCTCGATGTCCGCATCGCCCGAATGCCCGCCCGCGGTATCCTCGTAGAACAGATACGGCAGGCCATATTCCTTCAGCCGCGCGGCGAACTTGCGCGCATGCTGCGGCCCGACCCGGTCGTCCTTGGTCGTCGTCCAGATATAGGGCTCGGGGTAAGCCCCGCCGCGCTTGATGTTCTGATAGGGCGAGATCGTCTCGAGAAACGCCTTCTCCGCAGGAATCTTCACCGACCCATATTCATCGACCCAGGACGCACCCGCGGCGATCTGTTCGTAGCGGATCATGTCGAGCAGCGGCACCTGGATCGTCACCGCCTTCCACAGATCGGGATGCTGGTTGAACTCGACCCCCATCAGCAGCCCGCCATTCGACCCGCCATAGATGCCGAGCGTCGCCGGGCTGGTCAGCTTGCGCGCGATCAGGTCCTGCCCGACCGCGGCGAAATCGTCATAGATGATCTGCCGCTTGGTCTTGCGCCCGGCATCGTGCCATTTCGGCCCGAACTCGCCGCCGCCGCGGATATTGGCGAGCACGAAGCTGCCCCCGCGCTCGAGCCACAGCTTGCCCATCACCCCCGAATAATAGGGCGTCATCGACGATTCGAACCCGCCATAGGCGGTCATGATCGTCGGCGTGGTGCCGTCGAGCGGCACGTCCTTCCGGTGGACGATGAAATAGGGGATCTTCGTCCCGTCGGTCGACACCGCCTCGAACTGCTCGACGACGTCGCGCGACGCATCGAACTTCGCCGGCAGCGCCTTGATCTGCTTGGGCACGCCGCCAGGCCCCGCATCGAGCGTCCACAAGGTCGTCGGCGCAAGGAACCCCGTCACCTGCACGAACGTCGCATTGCTGCGATCGGTCGTGCTCGCGACATCGACCGAGGCATTGTCGGGCAGCGCGACCGCGCGCGACGTCCAGCCCGCCTTGCCGTGCGTGAACACCATCGCCCGCCCGCGGACATTGTCATAGACGCTGGCGACCACGTGATCGCGCGTCACCGACACGCCGTCGACCGACTGGCGATCGGTCGGCGCGAAGACCAGGGTCGGTGTGAACTTGCCCTTGCGCACCTCGGCGAGCGGCGCCGAGGCGATCGCGCCGGCGGGGATCTGCCCCCAAGCCTCACTGGTCGAGAAGATCACCTGTCCGTCGACCATGCCCGACGGAAAGACGCGGTCGGGAACGTCGAGCTTCACCAGCCCGGCCGGCGTGACGACATGCTTCTCGCCGCCGAAAAAGGTCGGGCGCCGCTGGATCATCGTCACGCGGTTGCCCTGCCCGTCGGTCATCACGCTGGCATAGGTGCCGAGCTGGTCCGACGCCTCGCCGCGGAAGATCTCGCGCGCGGCGCTCAGCGGCTGGCCGCGCTTCACCTCCTTGACCACGAACGGATAACCCGACGCGGTCATCGACCCCGCGCCCCAGTCACGCGCGACCAGCAGCGTGTCCTTGTCGACCCAGCTCGCGCCCTGCTTCGACGTCGACAGCGCAAAGCCGTTCGCGACGAACTGCCCGGTCTGCAGATCGAATTCGCGGTAGGACACCGCATCCTCGCCGCCCTCGGACAGCGAGACGAGACACATCCGCTCGTCGGGCTGAAGGCAGGTCGCACCCTTCCACACCCATTTCTTGCCCTCGGCCTTGCTCAGCGCGTCGAGGTCGAGCGCGGTCGTCCAGGCAGGATTGGCCTGCGCGTAGCCCGCCTCGCTCGTCCAGCGCCAGATGCCCTGCGGATGCTCGGCATCGCGCCAGAAATTGTAGATCCGGCCAAAGCGCTGGTCGGGCATCGGGATCCGGTCCTTCGCCGCCGCGATTGCCAGCGCCTCGGCATAGAAGCTCTTGTAGCGCGGATCGTTCTGCAACCGGGGAAGCGTCTTGGCATTCTCCGCCTCGACCCAGGCGAGCGGCTTGGCGCCATCCTTGTCCTCGAGCCAGATATAGGGGTCGGCGGCGGTGTCCGCGGCCGGGGTCGGGGTTGGGGTTGGGGTTGGGGTCGGGGCAGGCTTTGTGTTCGTCATCGGTGCGACTTGGGCGAGCGCACTGCCCGCCGCAAGGCCAGCGCCGCCCGTCAATATCGTCGCCGCAAGCGCAGCCGTAAGAACCCGCATCGTCCATTTCCCCGAATAGCTTGGCGTCATTCATGACGGTGTCTATCGCGGTCCGCAATGCAGTCCGACCAGACAACGGCCCTGGATGGCCTTCCCAAGCCCCGCCGCTTCCTCGCGATCGCCGCCATCTCGGCGGGCACCGCGCTGACCATCATCGACGGCGGCGTCGCCAATGTCGCGCTGCCGACGATCGCACGCGACCTGGGCGTCGACAGCAGCGCGGTGGTGACCGTGGTTACCGTCTATCAGCTGATCCTGGCGATGGCGCTGCTCCCCTTTTCGGGGCTCGGCGACCGGATCGGGCTGAAGCGCATGTATCAATATGGCCAGCTCGTCTTCACCGTCGCGACCCTGCTCTGTTTCTTTGCCAAGAGCCTGCCCTTCCTGCTCGTCGTCCGCGCCGCCCAGGCGCTCGGCGCGGCGGCGGCGCTCAGCGTCTCGTCCGCGCTGATCCGCTCGATCTATCCCGCCAAGCAGCTCGGCCGCGGCCTCGGGATCAATTCGGTGGTGGTATCGAGTTCGGCCGCGCTCGCGCCGACGCTGGGCGGGCTGGTCCTCGCGGTCGCGCCCTGGCCCTGGGTCTTTGCCAGCGCGGTGCCGTTCGCGATCCTCAGCCTGTTTCTCGGGCGCGCCTTGCCCGATCCCAGCCCGCGGAGCGAACCGTTCGACGTGCTCGGCGCGGTCATGTGCGCGGCGATGATTGGGCTCGTCATCGGCGGGTCGGAGACCGCGGTGCACGGTGACAGCCCCGTCGTCTCGGCGGCGATCGTGCTGACCGGGGTGGCGATCGGCTGGATCTTCGTCAGGCGCGAACGCGGCGAGACCAAGCCGATCCTGCCGATCGACCTGCTCGCCCGCCCGGTGCTCGCGCTGTCGGCGATCGGCGCCTTCACCGCGTTCATCGCACAGATGACGCTGCTGCTGTCGACGCCGTTCCGACTCACCCAGGCTTACGGCTTTTCCGCCGCCGAGGTCGGCGCGGCGATCGCGCCATGGCCGCTCGCCAACATGGTCGTGGCACCGCTGTCCGGATGGCTGTCCGATCGCTATCCCGCCGGGCTGCTCGGCGGGATCGGCATGGCCGTCTCGATCGCCGCGCTGTTGCTGCTCGCGTTCATGCCTGCCGATCCGAGCTATTTCGCCATCGCCTGGCGGATGGCGCTCTGCGGCTCGGGGTTCGGGATGTTCATGGCGCCGAACGCGCGGCTGATCATCGGCTCGGCCCCGCGCGAGCGGGCCGCCGCTGCCGGGGGGCTGATCTCGACGGTCCGGCTGGTCGGCCAGACGACCGGCGCCACCGTGGTCGCAGCGCTGCTCGCCATCGGGGTCGGCGCGGGCACGACGCCGCCGCTGGTCGCAGCCGGCATGGCCCTGGTCGCGGGCCTGTGCAGCGTGTCGCGCCTGCGCCCTTCGATCCGCAACCCGCCGATCGACGAGACGCGCGACGTCCAGCCCGCCGCGCAGGCGCGCTAGCCGCCCGATCGCTCAGAACGCCGCGATCGGCCTCGGCTCGCCCAGCATCGCCTGCCGGACCAGCGGGATCGGCGGCCCGCCATAGCGCAGCAGCCGGTCGTGGAACGCCTTCCACGCACGCCGCCCACCCCGGCCCGCGGTCCAGTCCTCGCGCAACCGGCGGATCATCAGCTTGCCCATCGTGTAGTTGAGATAGGCCGGATCATAGGTGCCGCGCAGCGCCTGCTGCCGCGCATTGCCCTCGTCCTGGTAACATTGGTCGACGAACAGCGTGAACGCCTCCGCCTGGGTCATGCCGCGCGCATGCATCCCGATCGCGGCGAGGAACCGGCAGTCACGCAGCAGCGCGTTCGACAGCTGGCCGATATGGATGTCCGCGCGGCCGCCGCCCAGCCCCGCCTCCCACATCATCTCCTCGGCATAATGCGCCCAGCCCTCGGCATAGCCATAGCCGACGAACACCCGCCCGATCAGCGACGGCACGCGATTGGCGTGGAGGAAATGGACGAAATGCCCGGGCATCGCCTCGTGGATCGAGGTGAAGAGCAGGTCTGCCTTGCCCGGCACGAACGCATCCCGCACCGCTGGCGTCCAGCGCGGATCGGGGGGCGAGATGTAATAGACCGACGGCACACCGCGGTCGAACGGGCCCGGCGGATCGATATAGGCGAGATTCTGCCGGCTATAGGGCGGGCTCTCCTCGACCAGCGCCTGTTCGTTGCCGGCGAGCGTCAGCAGGTCGCGCCGCAGGATGAACGCGCGCAGCATCGGGATCTGGCGGCGCGCCTCGGCGACCGGTCCGTCGACCGGCTTGTCCGCATTCACCTGCGCCAGACAGTCGCGGACCGTCAGGCCGAACGCGAACCGGGCACAGGCCGCGGCGAGCGCACGCTGGTTGCGCGCCAGATCGGCCCGCCCCGCCGCCTCGAGCGTCGCGATCGGCGTGTCGACCCCCTCGGTCTCGCGCAGCATCTGCGAGAACAGCGCGGGCCCCAGCGCGAACGACCGGGTCGCGCCCGGCCGCTGCGCCTCGACCCAGAGCGCCAGGTCGCGCATCGCCTCCGACGCGGTCATCGCCGCGTCGGCGAGCTCGCGCTGCAACCCCTCGTCGGCGACCCCGGCGAACGCCTTGACCGAATCGTCCATGTAATAGGACGCAAAGCCGCGGAACGCATTGGTAGCATAGTCGACATGGCTGATCGGCATCGGCGTCGCGAGGTTCGCGCGGATCTGCAGCGTCGCCCCCGGGATCCGGCGCAGCAGCGCGATCAGCGCGCGCATCCGCCGGACCGGGTCGGCATAGGCGCGCACGACATAGACATTGGGGTCGAGCCCGCCCGCGACATACCAGGCCGGGTTGCGATGCGGCGCGTCCGCGGCCTCGAGCCAGAACAGCTTGTCGCGCGCGACCATCACCAGATAGTCGCGCTCGAACCGCTGCTCGGGGCTGAGCGCCGCCGCCTCGAACCGTCCCGCCGCCGCGATCGACCGGTGCAGGAACGCCGCCTGCCGACCCAGCCCGTCCGCGCTCCAGTCGGGCAGCCCGCCATCATGCTCATGCCGCCCCTGATAGACCGCAAAGGCCGGGTCGAGCGCGAACCACGTCGCGACGAACCGGTCGCGGAACGCGGTCCACGCATCGGGCGCGATCGCAGCGACGGGGGCGGTGACGGGCTTGGCGGCGACGCGGTCCCGCGTCTGCGGATCGTCGGGCGTACAGCTGCCCAGCGCCAGCAGCAGCGCCGCCGTCCTCGCCGGGAACCTCGTCCGCATCAATCTCCCCCCTCACGCCGTAGCGTGCCCGCAATGCTGCCAGCGGAATCGCGCGGACGCCAGAGTTGGAACGGCCAATAGCCCGGACCGTTGACGTAAGGACTTTGGCGACAACCCCGGAGATTGACATGCCCTTCATTAAAACCCGCGACGGTACAGACATTTACGTCAAGGACTCGGGCAGTGGGCGGCCCGTCATCTTGACGCATGGCTGGCCATTAAACGCCGACAGCTGGGATGCGCAGGCGATGGCGCTCGCCGAGGCGGGCTTCCGCGCGATCGCCTATGACCGCCGCGGCTTCGGCCGGTCGGGCCAGCCCTGGTCGGGCTATGACTATGATACGCTGACCGACGATCTCGCCGATGTCATGGCCGCGACCGGCGCGACCGAGGACGCGACGCTGGTCGGCTTCTCGATGGGCGGCGGCGAGGTCGCCCGCTACATGAGCCGCCACGACGGCAAGGGCGTGATCGCCGCCGGGCTGATCGCCTCGGTCGTGCCCTATATGCTCAAGACCGACGACAATCCCAACGGTGTCCCCGAAGCGACGCTCGCCAGCATCGGCAACGGGATCAAGGAGGATCGCCCCGCCTTCTTCCGCACCTTCCTGCAGCAGTTCTTGGGCGTCGGGTTCATCACCTCGCCGGTCAGCGACGAGATGGTCGACTGGGTCTGGGGTCTGGCGATGCAGGCGGGGCTGCGCCCGACGCTCGCCTGCGCCGAGTCGTTCGGCCATACCGACTTCCGCGCCGATCTCGCCGCCTTCCGCGTGCCGACGCTGATCGTCCATGGCACCGCCGACAAGACCGTCCCGATCGACGCCACCGGCCGCGCCGCGGCCAAGGGCATCGCGGGTTCGCAGCTGGTCGAATATGACGGCGCCCCGCACGGGCTGACGCTCACCGAAAGCGACCGCTTCACGCAGGACCTGCTGCGCTTCCTCGGCCGGTAACCCCGCCTGCCAATCCTCCCCCGCAAGGGGGAGGATCGTAGTTCAGTTCCCCAGCGGCACGATCACCTCGTCCGGGTGCGCAACGTTCAGCTCCTTGCGGACCATCTCGTCGACCATGTCCGGATTGGCATGATCCGGGTTGAGCAGCGCTACCCGGTTCTTGAGCACCTCGCGCTTGCGGTCGAGCACGGCATAGTCGCGCTCCCGCTTCGCCAGTTGCCGCTTGTAGTCGCCGTACGCGAACATCCCGTTCGGCCCGAGCACGGCATAAGCGCCGAAGAACGCCATCAGCGTCAGCCCCAGCGCAGGCCAGGCGGCCTTGCGCATCGTCCGCCGCAATTTGGTGCTCTTCGTCGTGCTCGTCGTGCGCGCCATGGGGTCCTCCGGGTCTTAGCCTATCAGCCGCCGATCAGGATGTCGCGACCCGCATAGCGTGCCGCGTCGCCCAGCTCTTCCTCGATCCGGATCAGCTGGTTGTACTTGGCGAGCCGGTCCGACCGTGCAAGGCTGCCCGTCTTGATCTGCCCGCAATTGGTCGCGACCGCGAGGTCGGCGATCGTCGAATCCTCGGTTTCGCCCGAGCGATGCGACATGACCGCGGTGTACTTGGCGCGCTGTGCCATCGACACGGCTTCCAGCGTCTCGGTCAGCGTGCCGATCTGGTTGACCTTCACCAGCAACGAGTTGGCATAGCCACCCTCGATCCCGCGCTTCAGCCGCTTCGGGTTGGTGACGAACAGATCGTCGCCGACGAGCTGGACCTTGTCGCCGATCAGGTCGGTGAGCGTCTTCCAGCCCTCCCAATCGTCCTCACCCATGCCGTCCTCGATCGAGAAGATCGGATAGCGGCGCGTCAGGTCGGCCAGATACTCGGCCATCTCGGCGCTCTCGAGGATCTTCCCCTCGCCCGAAATGTCGTACTTGCCGTTCTTGTAGAACTCGGTCGCGGCGCAATCGAGCGCGAGCATCACGTCCTCGCCGGGCTTGTAGCCGGCCTTCTCGATGCTCGACATGATGAAGTCGAGCGCCTCGGTCGTGCTGCCGATGTTCGGCGCGAAACCGCCCTCGTCGCCGACGCTGGTCGACAGGCCCTTCGCGCTCAAGCCCTTCTTCAGCGTATGGAAGATCTCCGAGCCGCAACGCACCGCCTCGAGGATGTTCGACGCGCCGACTGGCACGATCATGAATTCCTGGAAATCGATCGGGTTGTCGGCATGCTCGCCGCCGTTGATGATGTTCATCATCGGCACCGGCAACAGATGCGCCTGGACGCCGCCGACATAGCGGTACAGCGGCAGGCCGCGCGCTTCGGCGGCCGCCTTGGCCGCGGCCAGGCTGACGCCCAGGATCGCGTTCGCGCCCAGCCGTGCCTTGTTCTCGGTACCGTCGAGCTCGATCATCGCGCGGTCGAGGTCCGATTGGTCCTCCGCGTCCATGCCCAGCACCGTGTCGGTGATCTCGTCGTTGACCGCGTCGACCGCGCTATCGACGCCCTTGCCGCCCCAGCGCGTGGCGTCGCCGTCGCGCTTCTCGACCGCCTCGTGCGCACCGGTCGAGGCGCCCGACGGCACCGCGGCGCGGCCGAAGCTGCCATCCTCGAGCAGGACGTCGACCTCGATCGTCGGATTGCCCCGGCTATCGAGGATCTGGCGGGCGTGAATGTCGATGATTGCGGTCACGTAACGATGCTCCTACAAATCCCCAAGCTGGTCGATCGCCCGGGACGTTCGCGCTGCCTCTACCGCCTCGCGTCATATCGGGCAATCGGGCCGACTAGGGGAACCGTGCCTGCGCACCGGTGTTGAGGGCGTAGCATTTCGAAAGGGACGACCATGGCCGATACCGACGCACAGCCGATGACCACAGGCGATGTCGCCGCCGCCGGCACTGCCACCATCGCAGAGCCGCTGAAGGGCGGCGTCACGCGTCTCGACGACGCCGCTGACACCACCGGCACCAAGGCGACCGAGGCCAAGCAGGTGATCAAGGACAATGCCAGCAAATATGGCCAGCAGGCCGCCGACAAGGCGCGTCTGTTCGCCGAGGACGGCAAGGCCCGCGCCGGAACCGCGCTCGAGCAGGTCGCACAGTTGCTGACCGACGCCGCGGCGCAGGTCGATGACAAGCTCGGCGCGCAATATGGCGGCTATGCCCGCAGCGCCGCCGACAGCGTCTCGGGCTTCGCCGAGCAGGTCCGCGCCAAGGATATCGAGGCGCTGGTCGACGACGTCACTGCGCTCGTCCGCAAGTCGCCCGCCGTCGCGGTCGGTGCGGCCGCGGCCCTCGGCTTCGTCGTAGCACGACTGGTCCAGTCGGGCATCGATGCAAACCCGAAGGACTGACGTCTTGGCGGATCCCATCCCCTTGGCGCTCGATGGTGACGAAAGCCTGACCGCGGTCGTCGGCCGTCTGGCCGGCGAGACGCGCGCGCTCGCGACCGCGGAAATCGCGGTGTACAAGGCGAAGTTCGGCGAGACGGCGACGGCATACAAATCGGCGGCGATGTTCTTCGCCATTGCCGGGGTGTTGGCGCTGGCCGCGTTGATCGCACTTCTGGTCGGTGCGATCTTGACGCTGGCAACGCTGGTGGGGCCAGGATGGGCGACGGCCATCGTCGTCCTTGTCGTGCTGGCGATCGCCGGCGCGCTCGCGATGGTCGGCAAGTCGAAGCTCAAGCCCGAAAGCGAGCCCGCCACATGACATCCGCCAAAGTCGCCGCCGCAGAGATCGAAGCGGCCCTCGCCCGCCAGCGCGTCATGATGACGATCGGGCAGTTGCAGGACCGCCTCAATCCGCGTCGGCTGGCGCTCAACGCGAGCCGCGACGTTGCCGATGTCGGCACCGCCGCGCTCAATGCCAGTGTCGAGACGGTACGCCGCAACCCCGGTCCCGCCGCGGGCGCTGCAGCTGTGGCGGGACTGTTTCTCGCCCGTCACCGCATCGTCGGACTGTTTCGCCGCGGGCGCTGATCGCGCCCCAACCATATTGTCCCGGCCGCGTCCCGATGGCGCCGCCGGAAATCAGAAGGACCGTCCCATGACCGACGCCCACACCAAGATCGAAAACGCCGAACATCGTCTGCGCGAGGGTCTCGATACCGTCCGTGACACCGCCGCAAAGGTCTATCACGACGCCGGCGATAAGGCCGCCGAGGCGCTCGACGCCTCGAAGGAAACCGCACGTCGCACCGTCAACAGCCTCGAATCCAACCCGCTCGGCATTATCGTCGTCGGTCTGGTCGTCGGTGCGCTCGCGGGTGTGCTGATCCCGCGCTCGGCGCGTGAGAAGTCGTTGCTCGCGCCGCTCGGCAAGCGTCTCGGCGAGACCGCGATCGCCGCCACCGCCGCCGCCAAGGCGGCCGGCCAGTCGGAGCTCGGCGAGCTCGGCCTGACCAAGGACAATGCCCGTGGCCAGGCCAAGGGCCTTGTCGAGGGTATCGTCAAGGCGCTGACCACCGCGGGTACCGCAGGTGCGAAGGCCGTTTCGCAAAAGACCCCCGGCTAAAGGACCGGTCCGCAAAGGGTTCAAAGCGCGGGTCGAACACGCTAGGGCGTCTGCAACCCCCATTCCAAGGACAGCAGCGCATGAGCAAGCTTCATCTCGTATTCGGCGGCCGCGTCAGCGACCCGCGCACCCTGGATTTCAACGACCTCAGCAAGATCGAATTCGTCGGTGTGTTCCCCGACTATGCCAGTGCCGAAAAGGCCTGGCGTGCTGCAGCGCAGCGCACGGTCGACGATGCCGAGATGAAGTTCGTCGTCGTGCATCTCCACCGCATGCTCGAACCGAACCTGACGGCTAACCCGACGGCGTAACACGCCGCACGGCGACGAGGCGGCCCGGACAGCGGTCAGCACCCGGTGCCCGGCCGCCCACCGCCTCTACCCGCTATAGCTGGCAAAATACGGCCAACCACCTCCCGTCATCCCGACGAAAGTCGGGACCCAGAGCCACAAACGCCGTCCGGCGTCACCTGACCGGCTCGTCCCCACCCCCGTCATCCTGACGAAAGTCAGGATCCAGGGTTACGGGGCGTGTCGCTTGTGGCTCTGGATCCTGACTTTCGTCAGGATGACGGAAGCGTTTGAGGCGACTGCAACACGCAAACCGCCAGCACCCGGCCTCTCAAGCCATCCGGTACCGCCACAACAACAACGGCCGCGCGAGCACCAGTCCCGCCAGAAACCCGCCGATATGCGCGCCGACCGCGATCGAGCCATTGGCCCCGACCGACGCGCCGAACCCCGCGACCCCCATCATCAGCTGGATGCCGATCCACGCCGCGGCCAGCCACAGCACGTGTACGACCCCCGCCGGCACCGGCCCGATCGCGCGCGCGCGTCGCTCGCCATAGAGCAGCGCATAGGCGCCCACGACCGCCGAGATCGCGCCGCTGGCGCCGACCATCGGTGCGATCGATCGCGGATCGAGCACCCATTGCCCGGCGGCCGCGAAATACGCGCCGACGATGTAGAGGACGACGATCTGTGCGGTACCGATCGCGCGCTCGACGAACTGTCCGCAATAGACCAGCATGACGAGGTTGAGCGCGAGATGCGCCCAGCCGCCATGCAGCAGCGCCGCGGTCAGCGGCGTCGCCCAGGCGGGGATCGCGAAGTCGTGACCGCCCGCCATGCCCAGCTCGGTCAGCCGGAGCGGGATGAAGCCCGCATTCACCACCCAATAGGGCAGCGCGCCGGTCACCAGCAAAAGCCCCGAGACCACGACCGTCACGATCGTGATGATCGCCGTCGCCCGCGTCTCGAAAAATGTCATGATGCCTAGATGAACTCGATCTTGGAGACGACGTAATAGCGCTCGCCGGCGGGCACCGTGACCTCGACCTCTTCGTCGAGCTTGCGCCCGATCAGCCCGCGGCCCAGCGGCGAGTTGTACGAGATCCGGCCGGTCTTGGCGTTCGCCTCGGTCTGGCCGACGATCTGGTACTTCACCGGCTTGTCGTTCTCGTCGAGCAGCGTGACGGTCGCGCCGAACACGACCTTGTCGCCCGAAAGCTCCTTGGGGTCGATGATCTGCGCGCGGCTCAGCTTGTCCTCGATGTCCGAGATCGAGGCCTCGACCTGGCCCTGACGCTCCTTGGCGGCGTGATATTCGGCGTTCTCCGACAGGTCGCCATGCGCCCGCGCTTCCTCGATCGCATCGACGATCGTCGGGCGTTCGGCCTTGAGGCGCTTCAGATCCGCCGACAGCGTCTCATAGCCCTCTTGCAGCATTGGCATCTTTTCGACGGTCGCCATATCTCGTCCCCAATTCATTACCCAACGCAAGCCGTTACGCGGCCCGCTCACACATCACGCTCTCATGTCGGGATCAGTTGTGCGACTGCGAATAATAGGATTGCAAGGGCCGTACTTCAAGGCTGTGCGTCGAAAGCTTCGCGATCGCCTTGGCCGCCTCGAGCGAGGCGGGGGCGGTCGTGAAGTAGGGAATCCGCTGGCCGAGCGCGGACGCACGGATCGGCTGCGAGTCCTTCAGGCTCTGCCACCCCTCGGTCGTGTTGAAGATCAGCGCGATGTCGCCGTCCTTGATCCGGTCGACGATATGCGGCCGCCCCTGCGCGACCTTGTTGACCGTCTCCACCGGCAGGCCGGCGCGGGCGAGATGCTCCGCGGTGCCCCCGGTCGCGACGATCGAGAAGCCGGTGTCGACCAGCGCCTTCACCGCCTCGACGATCATCGCCTTGTCGCTGTCCTTCACGCTGACGAAGACGCTCCCCTTGGTCGGCAGGATCGTCCCCGCCCCCAGCTGCGCCTTGGCGAAGGCGATCGTGAAATCGGGATCAATTCCCATGACTTCGCCGGTCGACTTCATTTCGGGTGACAGCACGGGATCGACGCCCGGGAACTTGTTGAAGGGGAACACCGCCTCCTTCACCGCATAATAATCGATATGCCGGTCGATCTTGGGCAGGTCCTTCAGCTGCTCGCCCGCCATCACGCGCGCGGCGATCTTGGCGATCGGCGCACCGATCGCCTTGGCGACGAACGGCACGGTCCGCGACGCGCGCGGATTGACCTCGATGAGGTAGACCAGCCCGTCCTTGACCGCGAACTGGATGTTCATCAGCCCGACGACCGACAGCGCATGCGCGAGCGCGACCGTCTGCCGCTCGATCTCGGCGACGATCTCCGCCGACAGCGAATAAGGCGGGATCGAACAGGCGCTGTCGCCCGAATGGACGCCCGCCTCCTCGATATGCTGCAGCACGCCCGCGACGACGACATCGGTCCCGTCGCAGATCGCGTCGACATCGACCTCGATCGCATCGCGCAGATACTGGTCGATGAGCACCGGCGAGTCGCCCGACACCTGCACCGCAGTCGCGATATAGTGTTCGAGCTGCCCCAGCGTGTCGACGATCTCCATCGCCCGCCCGCCGAGCACATAGCTCGGCCGCATCAGCACCGGATAGCCGATCCGCTCGGCCGCCGCGACCGCCTCGTCGCGGCTGCGCGCAAGGCCATTGGCAGGCTGCAGCAGCCCCAGCTTGGTGATCAGCGCCGCGAACCGCTCGCGGTCCTCCGCCAGATCGATCGCGTCGGGCGTCGTCCCCAGGATCGGGATCCCGGCGGCTTCCAGCGCACGCGCGAGGTTCAGCGGGGTCTGCCCGCCAAACTGCACGATCACGCCGACCAGCTCGCCCTTCGACGCCTCGACATGCAGGATCTCGAGCACGTCCTCGGCGGTCAGCGGCTCGAAATACAGCCGGTCGCTGGTGTCGTAATCGGTCGACACGGTCTCCGGGTTGCAGTTGACCATGATCGTCTCATAGCCCGCATCGGCGAGCGCGAAGCATGCATGGCAGCAGCAATAATCGAACTCGATCCCCTGCCCGATCCGGTTCGGCCCGCCGCCGAGAATGACGATCTTTTTCCGGTCGGTCGGCGCCGACTCGTTCTCGGGCTCGCCGAAGCTCGGCGCCTCGTAGGTCGAATACATATACGGCGTCTTGGCGTCGAATTCCGCCGCGCAGGTATCGATCCGCTTGAACACCGGCCGGACGCCGAGCTTCAGGCGATGCTGGCGCACCTCCTCCTCGGTCACGCCGCCGGTCATCGCCTTGACGACCTCATGGATCAGCCCCGACCCGCGCGCGATCCCGCGGTTCATGCCGCGTAGATTGGCGGATTGCAGCGCGAGCCAGGCGAGCCTTTTGTCGCTGAACCCCATGCTCTTCAGACGCCGCATGCCCGCCGCGTCGATCGGCAGCCCGTCCTTCATCACCTCGGTCTCGGCCGCGATGATCTCGGCGATCCGCTCGAGGAACCACGGATCATACTTGGCGATCGCGTGCACCTCGGCGACGGTGAAGCCCTCGCGCAACGCCTGCGCGGCGACCAGCAGCCGGTCGGGGGTCGCGACGGCCAGTGCCGCCTCGATCTCCGCGCGCGGCGCGCCAACCAGATGGTCGACCTGGTTGAAGCCCGACAGCCCGGTCTCGAGCCCGCGCAACGCCTTCTGCATCGATTCATGGATGTTGCGACCGATCGCCATCACCTCGCCGACCGACTTCATCGCGGTGCCGAGCGTGCTCGACGCACCCTTGAACTTCTCGAACGCGAAGCGCGGGATCTTGGTGACGACGTAATCGATCGTCGGCTCGAAGCTCGCGGGCGTCGCGCCGGTGATGTCGTTCTCGATCTCGTCGAGCGTGTACCCGACCGCGAGCTTGGCCGCGACCTTGGCGATCGGGAAGCCCGTCGCCTTCGACGCCAGCGCCGACGAGCGCGACACGCGCGGGTTCATCTCGATGACGACCAGCCGGCCGTCCTTCGGATTGACTGCGAACTGGACGTTCGAACCGCCTGTTTCGACACCGATTTCCCGCAGCACCGCGATCGATGCATTGCGCATGATCTGGTATTCCTTGTCGGTCAGCGTCAGCGCCGGCGCGACCGTGATCGAATCGCCGGTGTGAACGCCCATCGGATCGACATTCTCGATCGAGCAGATGATGATCGCGTTGTCCTTGCGGTCGCGCACCACCTCCATCTCATACTCTTTCCAGCCGAGCAGCGATTCCTCGATCAGCACCTCGGTGGTCGGCGACAGGTCGAGCCCGTTGCGGACGATCGCGATGAACTCCTCGCGGTTATACGCGATGCCGCCGCCCGATCCGCCCATCGTGAAGCTCGGCCGGATGATCGACGGAAGCCCCGTCTTTTCAAGCCCTTCCAGCGCTTCCTCGACAGTATGTGCGATCGCCGAGCGCGCGCTTTCCAACCCGATCCGGTCCATCGCGTCGCGGAACTTCAGCCGGTCCTCCGCCATGTCGATCGCATCGGCATCCGCGCCGATCATCGTCACGCCGAACTTTTCGAGCGTACCGTCATGGAACAGCGCGAGCGCGGTGTTCAGCGCGGTCTGGCCGCCCATCGTCGGCAGGATCGCGTCAGGACGCTCCTTCTCGATGATCTTGGCGACGATCGCGGGCGTGATCGGCTCGACATAGGTCGCGTCGGCCAGCTCGGGATCGGTCATGATCGTGGCGGGGTTCGAATTGACGAGGACGATCCGGTAACCCTCCTCCTTCAACGCCTTGATCGCCTGCGTGCCCGAATAATCGAACTCGCACGCCTGGCCGATGACGATGGGTCCTGCGCCGATGACGAGGATCGAGGTGATGTCGGTGCGTTTTGGCATGTTAGTTATAGCTTTCAAAAGGCGGTATCGCACGGGCGATAATCCGTATCGGTCCGCAGTTTTGAGCGACCGCTTCAACATTCTTTGGATCGAAGCGATGCAGGATCAGCAACGTGTTGGCGTCTTTCCAGACAAGGTGAACTTTCGCCTCACCGTTGCCCCAAAATGCTCGGCAACTTAGCAGGGGCGTATCGCTGACGTTCCACCTGTACTTCACAAATACTAATCGCGCGAACCCGCTTACAGCGCCCCCATCATCGAACTGCACGCGAGCTTCGTGCCACCCATCCGGAGATTTCACACGCTGATAGATCGTTCGTTCCGATCCGAGGATCAGCAAGCCACCCAAGAGAAATACGGGTGCAACCAACGCGATGATCAACGCGAAACCAATGCCACCAGCGATTTTGGCGACAAGGCTCGCTTTCATTTTGTTAACGACCCGACGAACTTCTCAAACAGGTACAGGCTATCTTGCGGCCCCGGGCTCGCTTCCGGATGATACTGCACCGAGAAGGCCGGCTTGTCGGTCAGCTCGAGCCCCGCATTCGACCCGTCGAACAGCGACACATGCGTCTCGCGGACGTTCGCCGGCAGGCTGTCGCGCTCGACCGAGAAGCCGTGGTTCATGCTGGTGATCTCGACCGCGCCATCGGACAGGCGCTTGACCGGATGGTTGGCGCCGCGGTGGCCCTGGAACATCTTGGTCGTGGTCGCGCCGACCGCGAGGCCGAGCAGCTGATGGCCAAGACAGATGCCGAACAGCGGCTTGCCCGTCTCGAGCAGCGCGCGGATCACCGGCACGGCATATTCGGCCGTAGCGGCGGGGTCGCCCGGGCCGTTCGACAGGAAGATGCCGTCGGGGGCTAGCGCCATCACCTCGTCATAGCTCGCGGTGGCAGGCACGACGGATACCTTCGCGCCCGCGGCGACGAGGTTGCGGAAGATGTTGCGCTTCGAGCCGTAATCGATCGCGACGACATGCGGGCGGGCCTTGCTCGCGACGGGGGCATCGCCTTCGCCCGGCGCGAACGATTGGGGCGACGCACCCCCTTCCCCGTTCGTGCTGAGCGCAGTCGAAGCACCGCTCTCCCCATAGCCGAACCCAAGCCGCCACGTGCCGCCGGGCGCCTGATCACCCCAGCCATAATGCATCTCGGTCGACACACCCTTGGCGAGGTCCATGCCCTCGAGCCCCGGCCAGCCCCGCGCCATCGCCAGCAATGCGGCGACGTCGAATTCGCCGCTCGCCGAATGCGCGATCACGCCGTTGGGCGCGCCGCCGACGCGGATCCGCCGCGTCAGCGCGCGCGTGTCGATCCCCGACAGGCCGATCCGCGCATGCCGCTTCATCCAGCCGTCGAGGCCCTCGACGGCGCGGAAGCTGGACGGCTGCGTCACGTCCTCGCGGACGATGATGCCGAGCGCGTGCGGGTCGTCCGCCTCGATATCGTCGGGGTTCGCGCCGACATTGCCGATATGCGGAAAGGTGAAGCAGATCATCTGCCCGGCGAAGGACGGATCGGTCAGCACCTCCTGATAGCCGGTCATCGCGGTGTGGAAGCACACCTCGCCAACCGCCTCGCCCTCGGCGCCGAACCCGCGCCCCCAGATCACGTCGCCATTGGCAAGCACGAGCACGCCGGTCGCACCGGCGGGCTTTGCCGAAGACATGGGTGTAGGCTGGGCGTCGGCCATCAGGCTGGGCACTCTCTTTACGTTGACGATGTCGCTAAGTGGTGTCCGCTAAGGCCGGCGTGCCGCAGCGTCAATCTGTTAAACCTTGGCTCGACGCGCTATCGCGTCCGGCTATCCCGAACCGCCTGAAAGACCCGTATATGATTCGCGACGACATCAAGGCCGCGCAGCTCACCGCGATGAAGGCCGGCGACAAGGAGAGCCGCAACGCCATCTCGTTGATCCAGGCCGCAATCAAGAACCGCGACATCGAGGCGCGGACCGGCAAGGCACCCGAAAGCGACGACGCGCTGGTGATCGAAGTGCTGCAGAAGATGGTCAAGCAGCGCCGCGAGTCGATCGAAATGTTTTCGAACGGCGGCCGCCAGGAACTCGCCGACGCCGAGGCCGCCGAGGTCGCGGTGATCGAACGATTCCTGCCAGCCCAGATGAACGAGGCGGAAACGACGGCCGCGATCCTCAAGATCAAGGACGAACTCGGCGCGACCGGCATGAAGGACATGGGCCGCGTCATGGCCGAACTGAAGGCGCGTCATGCGAGCGAGCTGGACATGAGCAAGGCGAGCGGCCTGGTTAAGGCGGCGCTGTCTTAAGAAGTTTTTGTGCGCGCGGAGGCGCGGAGGCGCGGAGGGGGTTGCGCTCGGGGCTTCTGCTGCGCGTCAGCGCAAATATTGCTCTTATCTGCCGCTGCGCGGCGATAGTGGTGTGCACCCGCTCCCGGCGGACGCACCCCCTCCGCGCCTCCGCGCCTCCGCGCGAACAAACCCTGCTTCTTCTCCTCTTCGGATTGCAGGTATCACTCCAATAGTGATACCGAGCTATACTCGCGCGCATGGCCCTGACCCCGCAATTTCTGGACGAGCTGCGCGGCCGCACGTCGCTGTCGGCGCTGATCGGCAAGGCCACCAAGCTCACCAAGGCCGGGCGCGAGCACAAGGGCTGCTGCCCGTTCCATAACGAGAAGACGCCCAGCTTCTACGTCAACGACGACAAGGGCTTCTACCACTGCTTCGGCTGCTCCGCGCATGGCGACGCGATCAAGTGGATGACCGACCAGCGCGGCCTGCCGTTCATGGACGCGGTCAAGGAGCTCGCCCAGGCCGCCGGGCTCGACATGCCCGCGATGGACCGCCAGTCCGCCGCCAAGGCCGAACGCGCCAAGGGTCTGCACGAGGTCATGTCCGACGCCGCGGACTGGTTCGTCGAGCAATTGAACGGCCTCGCGGGCAACGACGCCCGCGCCCTCCTCGACCGCCGCGGCATCACGCCCGAAACCGCGCGCGCGTTCGGCATGGGGTTCGCCCCCGACAGCCGCGGCAAGCTGAAAGCCGCGCTGAAGACCTACGGCGACCCGATGCTCGTCGAATCGGGCATGCTGATCAACGTCGAGGGCAAGGATCCCTATGACCGGTTCCGCGGCCGGCTGATGATCCCGATCCGCGATCCCCGCGGCCGGACGATCGCGTTCGGCGGGCGCGTGCTCGACGGCGGGGAGCCCAAATATCTCAACTCCCCCGACACCCCGCTCTTCGACAAGGGCCGCACGCTCTACAATCTAGACCGCGCCGCCCCCGCGTCGCGCAAGTCGGGCCGCGTGCTAGTGGTCGAGGGCTATATGGACGTCATCGCACTAGCCCAGGCAGGCTTTGGCGAAGCGGTCGCCCCGCTCGGCACCGCGCTGACCGAGGCACAGCTCGAACGGCTGTGGCGGATGGTCGACGTCCCCCTCCTCTGCTTCGACGGCGACTCTGCCGGCCAGAAGGCAGCCCTGCGCGCCGCCCACCGCGCGCTCCCCCTGCTCGCCCCCGGCCGCAGCCTCGCCTTCGTCACGCTCCCGCAAGGCCAGGACCCCGACGATCTCGTCCGCGCGGGCGGCCCCGGCGCGTTCGAGGCGCTGCTGAAAACCCCCGAACCGCTCGTCGACCGCCTCTGGGCGACCGAAGTCGCCGCCGAGGCCCTCGACACCCCCGAACAGCGCGCCGGCCTCAAGCGCCGTCTCCACGAGCTTGCCGAAGGGATCGCCGATCCGTCGGTGAAGCAGGAATATCAGTCCGAGTTTAAGGACCGCTTCTACAAGCATTTCAAACCCGTCCGCGCGCCCTTCCTCCCCCGCGGCGAACGCCCCAAGGGCGGGTGGAAGCCGCCTTCCGCGCCGGTCACCGAGGACGCAAAGGCCTTCCTCGCCACGGGAATCGACCGCGTGCTGGCAAAAGCCGTGCTCGCCGGGCTGATCCGCCATCCGGTCGAGATCGCCCGCCACATGGAGGTGCTGGGCCCGCTGCAACTCATCGACGGCGCGCTCGGCCGGCTGTTCGAGGCGGTCGTCGATGTTGCACTTGAGGACCAGAAGCTTGATAGCGGCCGCTTGCTCACCATATTGGCGAGGTCCGGTTTCAATTCAGTCGCGAGTGACCTGTTGCGAGCCGATACGATGCCCTACTCGTTCACGCAGACCACGGCCGATCCCGCCCGCGTCCGCGCCGACCTAGACGAGGCGATCGCGATCATGGTCGCGCGTCCCGAGGTCGATGCGGCGCTCAAACAGGCGACCGCGGCGATGCAGACGCACTTCACCGAAGATGCGTTCGAACGACAAGTGGCAATGGTAAGAGAGAAACAGGCGTTGGAAGTCCGACTTGCAAATCTTGTACAGTCGAACGAAGACGCCCGAGCGTTGGGTACCGAGGGCGATTGATGGCTAAGGCGAACATGGCGGAACCCGCCGAGACGAACGACACCGGCGATGCGCCACTGATCGACATGAACGATGCGTCGATCAAGAAGGTCATCGCGCGCGCCAAGAAGCGTGGCTACATCACCTATGATCAGCTCAACGAGGCCTTGCCGCAGGGCGAGATGTCGTCCGACCAGATCGAGGACATCAGCGCCGCGCTGAGCGAGATGGGCATCAACATCGTCGACAACGACGAAGCCGGCGAGGAAGGCGAGGCCGAGCCCGCCAAGGACGACGACGACGAGCCCGAGGCCGCCGACGCCGAAGCCGACACAGGCCCCGCGATCGAGAAGAAGAAGGAGACCGTCGATCGCACCGACGATCCGGTCCGCATGTATCTTCGCGAGATGGGCGCGGTCGAGCTGCTCAGCCGCGAGGGCGAGATCGCGATCGCCAAGCGGATCGAGGCGGGTCGCGACACGATGATCCTGGGTCTGTGCGAATCGCCGATCACCTTCAACGCGATCATCGACTGGTCGACCGCGCTCAACGAGGGCACGATGCAGCTGCGCGAGATCATGGATCTCGACGCGATGCTCTCCAAGGACCCCGCGCCGGAGGCAATGGCCGAGGACGGCGAAGCCGACGACGGCGAGATCAGCGAGAAGAACGCCGGCCCCTCGTTCAAGGAAGAGGCCGAGCCCGAAGAGCCGTCCGCCGACGAGGACGAGGATGGCGAGCGCCGCGCCCCGCGCGCGTCGGACGACGAGGAGGAGGACAACACCCTCAGCCTCGCGCAGATGGAGGAACAGCTCAAGCCGATCGCGCTCGAGCGCTTCGCCAACATCACCGCGCTCTACAAGAAGTTCAGCAAGATCCAGCAGAGCCGCGTCGACGCGATGGGCATCGGCGGCGATTTCTCCGCCGCCGACGAGCGCAAGTATCAGAAGCTGCGCGAGGAACTCACCGCCGAGGTCGAGAGCGTCCAGTTCCACAACGCCAAGATCGAATATCTCGTCGATCAGCTCTATGCCTATAACCGCCGCCTGACCGCGCTGGGCGGCCAGATGCTGCGCCTCGCCGAGCGCCACAAGGTGCCGCGCAAGGACTTCCTCGATCGCTATATCGGTCACGAGATCGACGAGAACTGGCTGGCGACGGTCAACAAGGTCGACAAGAAGTGGACCGCGTTCGTCGCCAACGAGAGCGAGGCGGTCGAACGCATCCGCGCCGAGATCGCCGACATCACGCAGCAGACCGGCATGGCGCTCACCGAGTTCCGCCGGATCGTCAACATGGTCCAGAAGGGCGAGCGCGAGGCGCGTATCGCCAAGAAGGAAATGGTCGAGGCGAACCTGCGTCTGGTGATCTCGATCGCCAAGAAATACACGAACCGCGGGCTTCAGTTCCTGGATCTCATCCAGGAGGGCAATATCGGCCTGATGAAGGCGGTCGACAAGTTCGAGTATCGCCGCGGCTACAAGTTCAGCACCTATGCGACCTGGTGGATCCGCCAGGCGATCACCCGCTCGATCGCCGACCAGGCGCGCACGATCCGCATCCCGGTCCACATGATCGAGACGATCAACAAGCTGGTCCGCACCAGCCGCCAGTTCCTCCACGAGCAGGGCCGCGAGCCCACGCCCGAGGAAATGGCCGAGCGCCTCTCCATGCCGCTCGAGAAGGTCCGCAAGGTGATGAAGATCGCCAAGGAGCCGATCAGCCTCGAAACGCCGATCGGCGACGAGGAGGATTCGCATCTCGGCGACTTCATCGAGGACAAGAACGCGATCATCCCCGTCGATGCCGCGATCCAGGCCAACCTCAAGGAAACCGTCACGCGCGTGCTGGCGAGCCTCACCCCGCGTGAGGAACGCGTGCTGCGCATGCGCTTCGGCATCGGCATGAACACCGATCACACCCTCGAGGAAGTCGGCCAGCAGTTCAGCGTGACCCGCGAGCGCATCCGCCAGATCGAGGCGAAGGCACTGCGCAAGCTGAAGCATCCGTCGCGCAGCCGGAAAATGCGGAGCTTCCTCGACCAGTAAGGGTTGCGGAATTTCTGATCGAACGAACGGGCCGCGGTGGAAACACTGCGGCCCTTTTTGTTATAGGACCGGGGTCAATGCGAGAAAGCATCGGCTCCCATATCCCCCGAACAACGACGAGCCGGCGCTCGCAAGACACCATGCCCTCCCCTGTTCTCCCGCGAAGGCGGGAGCCCAGTCTGGATCCCCGCCTTCGCGGGGAAACAAATCTAATTGCAAGAAAGGGATAGCCGCCGAGAGCATCCGCACTAGCTTGCGTGAGCTTAACGCCACCCTCGGGCTACCGGCGCTTTTCACAGTCCGTTGGGTTATCCTGGACAGTTCCGAAGGTGGATCGTTTGCCGACTGTGACACGTCATGCAGAGATGGAGAACCACGCGCGATAATGCAGGTCGCGCTAGGCGTGTCATAATCGACTGAGGCTGGGAATGGGCATACGGATAACCTGCTCAATCTTGTCTGAATTGCCCTCACGCAAGTCTATATCATTCTTCGGCCGCAGGCGGGTAGGCTCGCAAATCGAACAGGTACGAGGGAGCGGTGTGTGCAAGGGCAATGGATCGGCGACATTGACGGGCAAGTTAAGGGTACACTGAGAGTTGAGCTAGAGCGTCGGGGCAGCGTAATATCTGGCAACGCCTACCTGTTTTATGAGCCTCAGCATCAATTGCCCGGCTTCAAGTTCCTGATCCGTATGCCCAACGTCGCTCCACACAAGACGGAAGTGACAACAATCTACTGCTACCCTGATGGGGGAATCATGACCTCTGATGATCGAGTTAGAGGGGAAAAAGACATTGCTGAGAGATTTGGCGAACCCCCCGTTCCTGCAAAGATCAATGCCACCTTCACGGAACATGGAGACGGTAGCCTACAAGTGGATTGGAGCGGAGGGGAGCAATCGGGCTCCGCGACGATATCCGCGTCGTCAGCGTTGGGAGAGTCGCAGCTAACAAGCCGTGGTGATCTAAAGACATGGAGCGATTTCCGGCAATGGGCTATCGATCAGGACCCAAGAAGGTATATCTTTCGAGGGCAGGCTAATCCGTTTAAGTTGACCACTACCTTTCATCGTACATGGCGCAGTGATTTAAACACATGGGTTTTAGAGGACGTTCGACGGCTCTACGGTGCTATTATTGAGAAAGTATCGTTTCCGCTCCAACTCGGAAATCTAGAGCATAACGGCGTTATATGGAGCATTTTGCAACATCATGGCTATCCTACTCCGCTCTTAGATTGGTCTTTTTCGCCATTTGTGTCGGCGTTCTTCGCCTTCCAATCGGTCAAGGCAGATAACAATTGCCGCCCGCGCATATTCATATTCGATAAGGCAGCTTGGGAAGAAAGCTACGGTCGGCAGGCGTTTATAGTCGATGCAGCGCCTCCCCAGCTTGTAACCGTCGAAAACATGGCCGTAGGCAATCCTCGGCATGCGCCACAACAGGCTTTAGCGGCTGTGTCTAACGTGACCGATATTGAAGCATTCATACGCAAGCGAGAACAGGCAGATGGAAAAAGTTACCTAGAGGTTTGCGATCTATCTCCCGCCGAAGGCCCCCGCATCCTGAGGGAGCTAGAGCTTATGGGTATCACGTTCGGTTCGCTGTTCCCCGGCCTCGACGGCATCTGTAAAGACCTTAAGGATCGCCTGTTCGCTAACCCGATATGATTCCCTTTAGGGTTCAGGTCGACTAGTTCCTGCCCCAGCTAGCACAAGGGCCAACACAAAGGTCCCGACGCCGACGATATATTCTTTGTTTTTATAACCGTACGGGGATTTTAACCGATCCCCCTCGGCTTCATCGATACCTCCTTGCGAAGCGACAACTGCGGTCGAAACCAATTCGGAATCCCCCTAAAGCCCCGCCATGCCCCGCCTGATCCTCTTCAACAAACCCTACGACGTCCTCAGCCAGTTCACCGACGAGAAGTCGCCCACCCCGCGCGCGACGCTGTCGCAGTTCGTCGCGGTGCCCGGCGTCTATCCGGCGGGGCGGCTCGATCGGGACAGCGAGGGGCTGTTGCTGCTGACCGACGACGGTCGCCTCCAGGCGCGGATCGCGGATCCGAAGTTCAAGCTGGCCAAGACCTATCTTGTGCAGGTCGAGGGCGAGGCGGGCGAGGCCGCGCTCGATGCCCTGCGCGACGGCGTCGTGCTGAAGGACGGCCCCACCCGCCCCGCCGAGGTCGAACGGATCGACGCGCCCGACCTCTGGCCGCGCGTGCCGCCGATCCGCGTGCGCGCGAGCATCCCCGATTGCTGGCTGAGGATCACGATCCGCGAAGGCCGCAACCGCCAGGTCCGCCGGATGACCGCCGCGATCGGCCACCCGACGCTCCGCCTCGTCCGCTGGAGCATCGGCGACTGGACCCTGGCGGATCTCGCCCCCGGCCGCTGGCGCGACGCCTGACCCGGCCCTGCGCCGCCCGCCTCAACACCACGGCCCACGATCCACACGGGCCACCACCCCACCCACACCGTCATCCTGACGAACGTCAGGACCCAGGGCCACAAGCGCCGCCGCCCCCCCCCCACGCCGTCATCCTGACGAAAATTAGGACCCAGGGTCACAAGGGCGGCCCTCCCTGGCGCGCGTCACCGTCCGGCCCGCTGTAAGGAACGCTGCTGGCCAAAATGCCGCAAAAGGCGCAGCCTGCCCGCATGGCCTGGTCTGATCCAGCCTCGACTCGCACCCCCGCCTCCGCGGCCGTCGGGTCATGCCCGACAGGGGGTCGTCACCCCCACGCGAAAAAACGCGTTATCGTCTCAACATTCGCAACATTCGCGGTCCCCGCCCTCGCCCCTGCTCTCGCCGGACGCCGAACGCCGCGCACGAAAAAGGGCGCGGGGACCATCGCCCCCGCGCCCTTGATCGCGTCTCGCAGGATCCGATTACTCGGCGGCTGCGGTGCCCTTGGCGGGGCGCATGTCGCGACGCTCGGCGATACGCGCTGCCTTGCCGGTGCGGCCACGCAGGTAATACAGCTTGGCGCGACGCACGGCGCCCTTGCGGACGACTTCGATCGAATCGACGTTCGGCGAGTAGAGCGGGAAGACGCGCTCAACGCCCTCGCCGAAGCTCATCTTGCGCACGGTGAAGTTGCTGCCCATGCCCTTGTTCGAGCGCGCGATGCACACGCCCTCATAGTTCTGAATACGGGTGCGCTCGCCTTCGACGACCTTCACGCCGACCTTCAGCGTATCACCGGGGCGGAAATCGGGGATCGTCTTGTTGGCCAGGAACTTCGCGATGTTCTCGGCTTCGATCGTCTGCAACAGGTTCATAGTCAGTCCTCGTGTCGCCGCGCGCCAGAGGGCGACTGGACCCGAGCGCCCTCATGGCGCTCCCAAAGGTCCGGTCGCCGTGACCGTGTATCGATCTCCGCGCGGCGTTTGCGCCATGCGTCGATCTTCGCATGATCCCCCGATCGCAGCACCTGCGGGATCGTGCGCCCTTCCCATATCTGAGGTCGGGTATAATGCGGATATTCGAGAAGCCCCGTTTCGAAGCTCTCGTCATCCCCACTAGAAGCCGCGCCCATTACGCCGGGCAGCAGCCGAATGCAAGCATCGAGCAGCACCAGCGCGCCCATCTCGCCGCCCGACAGGATATAGTCGCCGATCGACACCTCCTCGATGGCGCGCGCCTCGAACAGGCGCTCGTCGAACCCCTCGAACCGCCCGCACAGCACGGTGACGCCGGGGCCTGCTGCGAGCGCACGGACGCGCTCCTGCGTCAGCGGCCTGCCGCGCGGCGTCATCGCCAGCACCGGCCGGCCGTCCGCGACGCTGTCGATCGCCGCGGCGACCACGTCCGCGCGCAGCACCATGCCCGCGCCGCCACCCGCCGGCGTGTCGTCGACCGAGCGATGCTTGTCGGTCGCGAAGTCGCGCAGCTGGACGGGCTCGCATGACCACCGCCCCTCCCCCAGCGCCCGCCCGGCCAGCGACGTGCCGAGCGGCCCGGGGAACATTTCGGGGTACAGCGTCACGATCGTCGCCGCCCAGGGCAGCTCGCCCGCCGCCAGCCGCGCCAGCCGCGCCTCTTCCTGCGCCGCGGCGAGGATTTGGGGGACGACGTCGGCGGGGAATTCGCACCCCCGCGCCTTCAGCCATTTCAGGCGTGCAAGGAACGCGTCGGCGCTGTCCTCGACATACTCCGCCTCCACCCCGCACCGTTCGATGGCAGGCTCGGCGACCTGCGCGACGTACCGGCGCGCACCCTCCTGGGTTTGCGACGCATAGGCGTGGAGATCGCCTTCCGACCAACGACAATAGCTCATGCCGCACGCCGCTATCACTCCCGCGCCCGGCTTGCGATAGCGATCGAGCGTTTCGCCACCGGAACGGATTCGCCGCGCCGCGCTTATAGCGGGATGGACGATTGCATCATCATCGGCGCCGGGCCCGCAGGCCTCACCGCCGCGATCTATCTCGCGCGGTTCCACCTCTCGATCCGGCTGTTCGACTGCGGCAGCAGCCGCGCCGCGCTGATCCCGTGCACGCACAACCATGCCGGCTACCCCGAAGGCATCCGCGGCACCGACCTCCTCGCCCGGATGTTGGCCCAGGCGGAGACCTACGGGGCGGTACGCGAGGCCGCTCGGGTCGATGCGATCGAGGTGGACGACGACGGCTTCACCGTCCGTTTGGGCGACCGCCGCGCCCGCGCCCGCAGCGTCCTGCTGGCAACAGGCGTCGTCAACAACCGCCCCGCCATGCCCGATGCGCTCCATGACGAGGCTTTGGAGGCGGGGCTGCTCCGCTACTGCCCGATCTGCGACGGCTATGAGGTCACCGACAAGCGCGTCGGCGTGATCGGTACCGGCGACCACGGCATGCGCGAGGCGCTGTTCCTGCGCGGCTACACCGCCGACGTCACCCTGATCGCCCCGGACGGCGGCCATGATCTTGATCCCGCCTGCGAGGCAGCCCTCGACGACGCCGGTATCGTCCGCGTCGGCGGCCCCTGCGGCAACTACGCGATCGAAGACGGCCGGTTCGCGCTCGACACGGTCGACGGGCGGCTGTCGTTCGACAGCGTCTATCCGGCGTTAGGCTCGGTGATCCGCTCGGAACTCGCCGTCGCCGCCGGCGCGCGCGCGACGGACGAAGGCTGCCTAGAGGTCGACGACCATCAGCGCACCTCGATCCCCGGGCTGTTCGCGGCGGGCGATGTCGTGAAGGGGCTCGACCAGATCAGCCACGCGATGGGCGAAGCCGGCGTGGCCGCAACGACCATCCGCAACATGCTGTCGGAACAGCGCCCGATCCGGCGCTGACTTTGGATGTATCCCCGCGAAGGCCGGGACCCCGCTCGCGAGAGCACAATAAGCCCGAAGGAACTATTCGGTAGCGAAGGACGCCTCGACCACGAGTCGCTCGGCATCCCATTCTGGAACCGCCTCGACGCGCATCGGCACCATGAACCGCTTGGCAGTCGGCCGTTCGATCTCGATCACGTCGCCCGCACCAAAATTATCAATCGCGACAACACGCCCGATCGCCTCGCCATCGGTAGAGACGACGGAGAGCCCGATCAGATCGGTGTGGTAATATTCGCCATCCTCGAGCGGCGGCAACGACGATCGCGGCACCGTCAATTCGGTCCCGCGCATCGCTTCTGCAGCGTTCCGATCGGCGACCTCGGCAAAGCGGGCGATCGTGCCGTTGTTGCCAGGGCGCGCGGACTTGAGCGTCAGCGTACCGTCGTTGAAACTCTTATAGCCCGACATGGTCTCGGCAAAGACCTTCAGCCGCACCTCGCCGCCGATGCCGTGCGCGCCGATCACGACGGCGAGCGTAACCTTATCCCTGCGCGGAGCCGGTATCGGGTCCAGGGGTGTCGTCGGCGCCTTCTGCGGGGTCGTCGGCGGAGACGCCTTCATTGCTGGCATCTTCGATGTCCTCGGGTGCGGGGGCTGTTCTGGGATTTGGATCGGGGGTCATCATGCGCTCCTTGTGGGTGATGGACCGACAAAGAACGCATGAACCGCCATTCGGGTGCGGGCGTGGCCCACTCCAAACCGTCATCCTGCGCTAGACCCAGGATTCAAGCCAAGGACGCTGCCGTCTCTGGCTCTGGATCCCAGCCTTCGCTGGGATGACGGGGAAGACGATCTTACGAAGCGGCTTCTTCGGTCTCAGCAGGAGCATCCGCGTCGGCAGCAGGTGCCGCCTTTGCAGCCGCTTCTGCCTCGGCAGCTTCGGCCGCCTTGGTCGCACGCTCTTCAGCGCGCTCGGTGGCTTTCTCGCCGGGCTTGCCCTTGTTCGGGTTGTTGCGTGCCGAACGCTCGAGAACGCCTGCTGCGTCGAGGAAGCGTGCGACGCGGTCGGTCGGCTGCGCGCCGACGCTCAGCCAATGCTTCGCGCGGTCAGCGTCGAGCTGCACGCGCTGCTCGTTGTCCTTGGCGAGGAGCGGGTTGTAGTTGCCGATCTTCTCGATGAAGCGGCCATCACGCGGGCTGCGCGCATCGGCAACGACGATCTTGTAATAAGGACGCTTCTTGGAGCCGCCACGTGCGAGACGAATGTTGATTGCCATGATATTTTCCTTCGTTTTCTAATATTTCGCCCGGCAAACGCCGGGGTAATGGGGTTAAGTAAGAGGTTATTTCTTCTTCAGAAAATCGTCGAAGCCCGCAGGCAGCTGGGGCATCTTGCCGCCCAGGCCCGGCAGGCCACCCCCGGAATTGCCCCCAGGGAGCCCACCTGTGCCGGCCTTGTTGAGCATATCGCCCATCTGCGGCCCGCCGATCGCGTTACCGATGCCGCCCAGACCGCCGCCCATGCCGCCCTTGCCGAGCATCGCCATCATGCCCTTCATGCCGCCCATCTTCTTGATCTTCTTCATGGCGGTCGACATTTCGAGGTGCATCTTGAGCAGCTTGTTGACCTCCTGCACCGTGGTGCCGGAACCCTTGGCGATGCGGATCTTGCGCTTGGCGTTAATCAGCTCGGGCTTGGCGCGCTCCTTGATGGTCATCGAACCGATCATCGCATCCATGTGGACGAGAACTTTCTCACCGCCGACCGAAGCGACCGCGCCCTGCGCCTTCTTCATGCCGGGGATCATACCCGCCAGCGCACCGAGCCCGCCCATCCGCTGCATCTGCGCCAGCTGAGCACGCAGGTCGTTCATGTCGAACTGACCCTTGGCCATCTTGGCCGCCATCCGCTCGGCGTCTTCGGCCTGGATCGACTCCGCGGCGCGCTCGACGAGGCTGACGACGTCGCCCATGCCAAGGATACGCCCGGCGACCCGCTCGGGATGGAACGCCTCGAGCGCATCGAGCTTCTCGCCGGTACCCGCAAACTTGATTGGCTTGCCGGTAACCGCACGCATCGACAGCGCCGCACCGCCGCGCGCATCGCCGTCCATCCGGGTCAGCACGATACCCGTCAGCGGCACCTGGTCGGAGAAGTTCTGCGCGACGTTGACCGCATCCTGACCCGTCAGCGAATCGACGACGAGAAGGATCTCGGCCGGGTTCGCGACGTCGGCGACCGCCTTCATCTCGTCCATCAGCGCCTGATCGACATGGAGGCGACCTGCGGTATCGAGCATCAGGACGTCGAAGCCCTGCAGCTTGGCCGCCTGCATCGCGCGCCGTGCGATATCGACCGGCTGCTGGCCGGCGACGATCGGCAAGGTCGCGACCGATATCTGCGTGCCGAGCGTCGCGAGCTGTTCCTGCGCGTTCGGGCGATTAACGTCGAGCGACGCCATCAGCACCTTCTTGCGATCACGCCCACCCGGCCCTGCCGACAGCCGCTTGGCGATCTTGGCGGTGGTGGTCGTCTTGCCCGAGCCCTGAAGCCCGACCATCATGATGATCGCGGGCGGCGTGACGCCCAGATCGAGCTCGGACGCATCCGCACCCAGCATCTCGACCAGCGCATCGCTGACGATCTTGACGACCTGCTGCCCCGGCGTGACCGAGCGCAGGACGTTCTGGCCGATCGCCTTCTCGGTCGCCTTCTCGACGAACTCGCGCGCGACGGGCAGCGCGACGTCGGCTTCGAGCAGCGCGACGCGCACCTCGCGCATTGCCGCGCGCACGTCCGCTTCGGTCAGCGCACCCCGGCCGCGCAGGCGGTCGAAGACGCCGCCAAGACGATCGCTCAGGCTTTCGAACATCGAGACACTCCCAATCACCATTACCGGACACATGACGACGCCCAACGCAAAAGCGCCGGCGGGCGAAACCTCGCCGGCCAGCGTGCATCCTTGGATGCTCGTCACATGTGCCCCGTAACGGAACGTGGCGTGCTGCTTACGCGACCCGGGCCGCCGACGCAAGCGACCTGTCCGTCGATGCGCTGCGACGGCGTCCAACGTCAAAGCCCCTCCCTGCCATATTGGACGGATCGACGCTCTTAACCGGTCCTACACTTATGCTATGTCATATGTGTGTCCGCCCCGACCTCACAGGCGATCCAGCCCATGACCGCACCGCCGGCGGCGACCCGTTCGCCCCGCACCATCAACCGGGAATTCGTCACCGGCGCCGTGACCGGGGCTGCAGCGTTGATGCTCGTCGGTACCGGCGGCGCCGTTCTGGTCGGCATCTTTGCCCGTCTGACGGGACGCAGTTCGGGTATCGACCAAGGTCTGGTTGTCGCCGTGCTGCTCAACGTCGCGCTGTTGCTGTTTGGCTGCCTGCGCTATCGCGCGCTCACTGCCGAGCTCAACGAGGCGACCGATGCGGGTCATCGCGCCCGCGTTCTGGCACAGCGGGATTCGCTGACCGGATTCCTCAATCGCCGCAGTCTGTCCGAAGATGGCGCGACCCTGTTCGGCAGCGCGAGACGCCGGGGCAAGGTGGTGGCGATGCTCACGATCGACGTCGACTTCTTCAAGAGCGTCAACGACATGCACGGCTATGCCGTCGGCGACCAGGTGCTCGTCCATGTCGCGGAAACGATCGCGGCCATCGCCCCCACATCAAGCCTTCTGGCACGCCTGGGCGCGGACGAGTTCGCCTGCGCCTTCGTCTTCGATCCGGCGCATCAAGGGGTGGCAGATCGGATTGCGGAGCGTCTCGTCACCGGCTTCGCGCGGCCCTTCCGTGCGAACGGCGTCGACATTCACGCCACCGTGTCGATCGGCGTCGCCCGCTCGGACGCAGACTGTGCCTCGATCGACGCGCTGCTGCGCAATGCGGACATCGCCCTCCACGCGGCCAAGACGGCGGGCCGCAATCGCCACGTCTGGTTTAACACCGCGATGGAGCAGTCGCTGCAGGTGCGTGGCGAGCTCGAGTCCGGACTTCGCCTCGCGGTCGCCGCGCAGGACATCATTCCTTATTTCGAACAGCAGGTGGATCTCGCCACGGGTCTTACCACCGGGTTCGAGGTTCTGGCGCGCTGGGACCATCCGACGCGCGGCATGATCCCCCCGGACGTCTTCATCCCGATCGCCGAGGAGATTGGCGTCATCGGCGACCTGTCGCTTTCGCTCATGCGCCAGGCCTGTACTGCGGCACGCGACTGGGATTCGGCGCTGACGCTGTCGATCAACATTTCCTCGGTCCAGCTGCGCGACGCGTGGCTGGCGCAAAAGATCATCAAGACGCTGGTCGAGACGGGCTTTCCCGCCAGCCGGCTCGAGATCGAGGTTACCGAAAGCGCGCTGTTCGACAATCTGGCGCTTGCCCAATCGATCGTCGGCAGCCTGAAGAATCAGGGCATCCGACTGGCGCTCGACGATTTCGGCACCGGCTTTTCCAGCCTCGCACATCTGCGCGCGCTGCCGTTCGACCGTATCAAGATCGACCACAGCTTCGTCGCGTCGATCCTCGACAATGCGGAGAGCATGGCGATCGTCAACACGATCGTCCGGCTTGGCGACAGCCTGAACCTGCCGGTCACCGCCGAGGGCATCGAGGACGCCGCGGTCGAGGAGCGGCTGCGCGCGCTCGGCTGCGCCAAGGGACAGGGCTATCTCTACGGCCGCCCCATGAACGCCGCGCAGCTGCGCCGGCTGCTCGCCGAACAGCGCCTGCTCGCACACCAGCCCGATGGCGATTTCCCCCCGGTCCGCGGCATAGCGCCACGACTCGCTGGTTGACGGCGGCCCCGCCGCAGCCTGACCACGGACGTGCCGACTGCCGAGCCGCCATCCTTACTCCAGCCCGGCGCTGCAAGCCGTGGACTTTGCCCCCCGCCCCTCCTAGATCGCGCATCATGCCGTCTGCCCCGCTGCCAGAGGTCGTCAGCCTCGGCTGCCGTCTCAACATCGCCGAAAGCGAGACCATCCGCGCGCTCGTCGCCGGGCGGGACATGGTCGTGGTCAACAGCTGCGCCGTCACCAACGCGGCAGTGAAGGCGACGCGGGTTGCGATCCGCCGGGCCCGGCGCGATCGCCCGGATGCGCAGATTGTCGTCACCGGATGCGCAGCGCAGATCGACCCGGGTGCCTTTGCCGCGATGCCCGAGGTCGATCGCGTGATCGGCAATGCCGACAAGCTCTCCGCCGCAGCTTGGGACATGCCCGCCCCCGTCGTCGTCAGCGACATCATGCAGATTCGCGAAACCGCGCCGCATCTGGCCGCGAGCTTTTCGGCGCATGCCCGCGCCTTTGTCGAGGTCCAGAATGGCTGCGATCATCGCTGCACCTTCTGCGCGATCCCGTTCGGACGCGGACCAAGCCGCTCGGTCCCCGCAGGCGCAGTCGTCGACCGGATTGCCGGGCTGGTCGATGCAGGACACCGCGAGATCGTGCTGACCGGCGTCGACCTGACCAGCTATGGCCCCGATCTTCCCGGCGCCCCCACGCTCGGCCAGCTTGTCGAGCGCATTCTGCACGCGGTGCCGCGGCTCGAGCGGCTCCGTCTGTCGTCCCTCGACGGCATCGAGATCGACGACCGGCTCTTCGCGCTTCTGACGACCGAGCCCCGCATCATGCCGCACGTCCACCTCTCGCTCCAGGCGGGCGACGACATGGTGTTGAAGCGGATGAAGCGACGTCATTCGCGCGCCGAGAGCGTGGCGCTCGTCCAGCGGCTCAAGACCGCCCGTCCCGACATCGCGATCGGCGCGGACCTGATCGCCGGGTTCCCGACCGAAGACGAGGCAATGTTCCAGAACACGCATGCGCTGATCGCTGACTGCGACATCGTCCATTCGCACATCTTTCCCTATTCGCCACGCGCCGGTACGCCCGCTGCCCGGATGCCGCAGGTCGAACCCGAGATCCGCCGCCGACGCGCTGCAATCCTCCGCGAAACGGGCCAGGCTGTTCGCGCGGCATGGTTGCAGACGCTGGTCGGGACGACGCAGCACCTGCTGGTCGAACGTCCGGGCGACTCCGGCCATGTCGGAAATTTCGCGGAAGTCCTGCTGGACGCGCCTGCAGCACCGGGCGACATCCTCCGAATCACGATCACCGGCGTTCTGGGCGAGCGCCTGAGCGCAACACGGGAATCCCTATGAGCACCACCCCAAGCTGGCACGACAAACTCATCGGCGGCTTCAAGCGTACCTCTGACCGGCTCGTCGGCAATCTCGCGGGCCTCAGCGGCGCGCGGCTCGACGATGCGACGCTCGACGAGATCGAGGAGGCGCTGATCGCATCGGACCTCGGTCCCGAAACCGCCGGCCGCATCCGCCATCGTCTTGCCGAGGGCAGTTTCGAGCGGAACATGGAAGAGCTCGGCATCCGCGTCATCGTCGCGGAAGAGGTCGAAAAGGTCCTCGCCAAGGTCGCCAAGCCGCTCGAGATCGATGCCTTCCCACGCCCGCAGGTAATCCTGGTGATCGGCGTCAACGGGTCGGGCAAGACCACCACCATCGCCAAGCTCGCGCATCTGCTGATGGAACAGGATTACGGCGTCATGCTGGCGGCGGGCGACACGTTCCGCGCTGCCGCGATCGGCCAGTTGCGGACCTGGGCCGAACGCGTCGGCGTGCCGATCGTCACCGGACCGGAAGGTGGCGACGCAGCAGGCGTCGTCTGGGATGCGGTGAAGAAGGCGACCGAGACGGGCATCGACGTGCTGATCGTCGACACCGCGGGCCGCCTGCAGAACAAGCGTGAACTGATGGACGAGCTCGCCAAGATCCGTCGCGTGCTCGGCCGTATCAATCCCGAGAGCCCGCACGACATCGTCCTAGTTCTCGATGCGACGACCGGGCAGAATGCGCTCCAGCAGATTGAAGTCTTCAAGGAGGTGGCGGGCGTGACCGGCGTCGTGATGACCAAGCTCGACGGCACCGCCCGTGGCGGCGTGCTGGTCGCAGCGGCGGAGAAATACGGCCTGCCGATCCACGCGATCGGTATCGGCGAAGGCATGACGGACCTGCGCCCGTTCGACGCAAACGAGGTCAGCCGGATCATCGCGGGCGTCGAAAGCGTCCGAAAATAACACGCCGCCCCGCTCTCCGGTCTTACCGCAATTCCTGGATACAATAGTGACCAAGCCCCCCCTGTCCCCCGGCCTGCGCATGGCGATCGATTATGGTCCGCTCGCGATCTTTTTCGCGGTGAACTTCCTCACCCCCGGCGCACCGATCGCGCGCGTGGTCACCGCGACAACCGCGTTCATCGTCGGGACGATCGTTGCGATGATCGTCTCGAAGGTAAAGGCGGGACATATCTCGCCGATGCTGTGGATGTCGGGTGCCCTGATCGTCGTATTCGGTGGCCTGACGATCTATTTCCATGACCAGCGCTTTATCCAGATGAAGCCCACAATCATCTACGCGATGTTCGCTGCCATCCTGACCTTCGGGCTGGTGACCGGACGCCCGCTGCTTCAGTCGCTGCTGGGCACCGCCTATCCAGGACTGACCGCCGAGGGCTGGCGCAAGCTCACGCGCAACTGGATGGTGTTCTTCGTGTTCATGGCAGTATTGAACGAAGTCGTCTGGCGGAACACCACGTGGGATTTCTGGGTCGGCTTCAAGCTCTGGGGCGCGATCCCGATGACGTTGATCTTCGCCTTTGCCAACATTCCGATGCTGCTGAAGCATGGATTGCAAACGGGCGACAAGGCCGTCACCGACCTGCCGCCCGAAGGGTAATTATAAACCGTCATCCCGGTAAGGCCGGGATGACGGTAACGGGATCGGCTCAGCCAGCGACCTTCGCGTAGCGCTCGCCGACGACGTCCCAGTTCACGATATCCCACCACGCCTTCAGATAGCCCGGACGATCATTCTTGTACGTCAGGTAATAGGCGTGCTCCCAGACGTCGTTGCCGAGCAGCGGCGTACCGGGCTCCTTGGCATCGTCCATCAACGGGTTGTCCTGATTCGGCGTGCTCGTGACCTTCAGCTTGCCGCTGTCATCGGCGATCAGCCATGCCCAGCCCGATCCGAACTGCCCCGCACCCTTGGTGTTGAACTCGTCCTTGAGCTTGTCGAGGCTACCGAAGTCGCGATCGATCGCTTCGGCGAGCTTGCCCGACGGCGCCTGCCCCGTCTTGGCTGCCATCGTCTTCCAGAAGAAGTCGTGGTTCCAGAAACCGCCGCCATTGTTGCGCACGAGCGGCGGCTGCGACGAGATCATGCCGAGGATATCCTCGATCGACTTGCCCGCGAGCGCGGAGTCCTTCTCGACGCCCTCGTTCAGCTTGGCCGTGTATGCCGCATGATGCTTGTCGTGATGAAACTTCATCGTTTCCTGATCGATCACGGGCTCGAGCGCGTCATAGGCGTAAGGCAGCGGGGGAAGTTCGAAAGCCATCAGGAGTCTCCTCAAAGACAATGGGTGAATGGGGTCGGACGTCAAACGCCCGCGGCCCCCAAATGGTCCCCGGACGGTCGTTACACAAGCGGACCGGACCTCGATCAGGCGCCGGCGTGCAACAGCTCGTGGCGCTTGAGGGCATGCCGCAGCTGGTCATAGCTGAGGCCGAGCGCCTCGGCGGTGGCGCGCTGGTTGAACCGATGCTCGGCCAGCGCACGCGACAGCAGGTCGCGCTCGAACCGGGACACGCGCGACTTGAAATCCGACGGCCCGTCCTCGCACGCGACGACCGGATCGTCGGCGTCATCGTCTGCCGCGTTACCAGTCCCGCCGGCAGACGGCGCCATCGCGGCCGGCGTCTGGACCGGCTTGCGGTCCGCAGCGCCCGGCCTGTGCGGCGACTGGAATGGATCGATCTCGATCGCATCGATCGGCCCCTCATGCTCCCAGCGATAGACCGCGCGTTCGACGACGTTACGCAACTCGCGGACATTGCCCGGCCAGTCATAGTCCGCCAGCGCAGCGCGTGCCGAGGGTCCGAACCCCTCCCACCGCTCGCGTCCGAGCTCGGACGCCATCCGTCGACCGAAATGGTCCGCCAGCACCATCACGTCGCCGGCGCGCGCTCGCAGCGGGGGCAGTGTGACGACCTCGAATGACAACCGATCGAGAAGGTCGGCGCGAAATTCATGCCGCATCACCTTGTCGGGCAGATGCTCGTTCGTCGCAGCCACGATCCGGACGTCAACGCGCAGCGGCCGCGATGAGCCGATCCGGGTGATCTCGCCATATTCGACGGCGCGCAGCAATCGGTCCTGCGCCGCCATCGACAGCGTGCCCAGCTCGTCAAGGAACAGGGTTCCACCATCTGCCTCCTCGAACCGCCCGACCCGTGCCTTGGTCGCACCGGTGAACGCGCCTGCCTCATGTCCGAACAATTCTGCCTCGATCAGCGTCTCGGGCAGCGCGGCGCAGTTCATGATCACGAGGGGCTGGTCCCAGCGCGGGCTCAGCCGGTGGAGCCGCTCGGCGACCAGTTCCTTGCCCGTGCCGCGTTCGCCGATCACGAGCACCGGTCGGTCGAGCGCCGCCGCGCGCGACGCACGTTCGAGCGCTCCCATGAACGCGCCGGACTGGCCGATGACCTGCGTTGTTCTCTCCATTGCCAAAGTGTGGCGGAAATTCCCAACGCATAGCAAGGAACAATCTGCCCGCTCGACGCCCTGCCGGCACAACCGCATGATTTCCGGGCTTTTCTAAAACTGGCACGACTGATGCAATGCTTTGAACAACCCGCCCAAAGGCGGAACTTACCATCGCCTCAAAGGGGACACATCATGATCAAGACCGACATCGTCCGCACCGTCGCCACGCTCGCCTGCACCTTCGTCGTCAGCGCCACCTTCATTCTTGCGGCGGTGGCGCCCGCACATCAGGCGCCCGCTACGCGACACACCGCAATCGTGGCATAAGGTTCGTCCGCCGCACGAAGACCCTGGAGTAGAATTTACATGGGCATTTTTTCCCGCACCCGCGACATCGTTGCCGCCAACTTCGCCGACCTCATCGAGAAGGCGGAGGATCCGGCCAAGATGATCCGGATGATCATCCTGGAGATGGAGGAAACGCTGGTCGAGGTTCGCGCTTCCGCCGCGCGCACCATCGCTGATCAGAAGGAGATGCGCCGCCATATCGCCAAGCTGGAACAGCTCCAGGAAAACTGGACCGAGAAGGCCGAGCTCGCGCTGAGCAAGGACCGCGAGGATCTTGCCAAGGCTGCACTGGTCGAACGCCAGAAGGCGTCCGACATGGCCGAGCAGCTCAAGGCGGAAGTCGGCGTCCTCGACGATGCACTCAGCGCGTCCGAGGCGGACATCGCCAAGCTGCAGACCAAATTGCGGGAGGCGCGGACCAAGCAGAATGCAGTGCAGACGCGGCTTGAAAGCGCGAACAACCGCACCCGGCTTCGCGAGATGTACAACGGCCCGAAGACGCACGAGGCTTTCAGCCGCTTCGACATTCTCGACCGCCGCGTCGACGAGGCCGAGGGTCGCGCCGACGCGATGGGGCTCGGTGTCGTCAAGACGCTAGAGGAGGAGATTGCCGAATTGCGCAGCAACGACAAGGTCGATGCCCAGCTCGCCGCGCTCAAGGCCCGCCTGAAGAAGGACGACTGAAATGGATTTCGAAGGACTCGTCGCCATTCTCGGCGCGCTCGTCGGGCTGCCCTGGCTGATCCTGCATTATGTCACCAAGTGGAAGACCGCACCCAAGATCACCGATGAGGACGAGCGACTGCTCGACGAGATGCAGCTTCTCGCCCGCCGGCTCGAGGACCGGGTGCTGACGGTCGAGCGGATCATTGCCGCCGACAATCCCGACTGGAAGCCGGGCCTCGGCACCAGCCAGTCGTCCTACCTGTCCGATCGTCAGGCTGAACGCCCGATCGACACCCGCTTTGAACGCAACATGGATCGGAGGAACTGAAATGTCCGCCAGCCGCACCCAATTCTACCTCGACAAGCAGAACGCCAAATGGAAGGGCGTCTGCGCCGGGATCGCCGACTATACCGGGATCGATGTACTCATCGTCCGCGTCTCGGTCGTCCTGCTGACGCTCGCGGGGGGCTTTCCCTGGACGCTGATCGCCTATTGGCTAGTCGCGTGGATGGGACAGCCCAAGCCGTTCGGGCTGTACGAAACGCCCGACGACGCGAAGTTCTGGCAAGGCGTCCGCTCGAACCCGAAGCGCTCGACCGCAGAGGTCCGCAGCAAGTTCCGCGACATCGATCGTCGTCTCGCCGACATCGAGACGCACTATACCAGCCGGAGCAGCAGCAGCCTCGCGGCAGAGATCGACAGCCTGCGCTGAGACGCGGCGTAGACGGGGAGAATGACGATGAATTGGGGTGGACCGGGTTTCGTCGTTGCGATCATCGCGATCACGACGGTGGGATGGGTGATCAACAACTGGATCCGCGCAAAGCATGGCTATGCGCTGGAGGATGAGTGGAGCGGGAAGACGCACCGGGTCGACCCGAAGGACGCCCGCAAGCTGGAACTGCTTTCCGGCGAGAACGAGCGCCTGACCGGTCAGGTTTCCCGTCTCGAAGAGCGGATTGCCGTTCTTGAGCGCATCGCCACCGATCCCGCGGAGCGTACCGCCCGCGAGATCGAGGCTCTCCGCCTCCAGCCGCGATAGAGGACGCCGCCATGATCAGCCCCCTGCTCATCCCCATCCTCGGCATATCCTGCGGCCTGCTCGCGATCTTCGGCGGCGTCTTCGTGAAGCCCTGGTTCGCCTATCGGCAGCGCCGGATGGAAATCGATGCCCAGCTCGTCGCTGAAAAGTCCGCGCAATATGCGGCACAGAATGAACGTCTCGAACAGCGCGTGAGGGTGCTGGAACGGATCGTCACCGACCGCGGGATCGGCCTGGCGGACGAGATCGACCTGCTCCGCGACGAGCGCCCCTTAAACTAATCCGTATTCAGGAGCTGACCGATGAATCCCTTCACGATGGTCGTCTGTATCGTTTTGATCGTGGCGGTCTCCCGCGTGCTCCGGGCGCGATACCATGCGCAAGGATCGCTCTCCGCCCCGGCGGATACCGCCGACACGCTGCGACTGCGCGACGAGGTGCGCCAGATGAAGGAGCGCATCCAGGTGCTCGAACGCGTCATCACCGACAACCACAAGAGCGTCGATCTCGACCGAGAGATCGAGCGGCTCCGCGACCGCTAGGAGGAGGCGGACATGACCGAACCGAACGTCTATATCACGCTCGCACTGACCAGCCTGGTGGCGCTGGCGATGATCGTCACCGCTGGACTCGCCGGCTGGCGCGGATGGCTGTCGCTCAGGCGCTTGGAGCTCGACCAGGCGCACGACACCGGCCTGCCCGTTGCGGTGTCGACCGGTGCGCGCATCGAGGTCGCCGACCTGAAGGAACGCATCAAGAAGCTGGAGGCGATCGCCGCCGGGGTCGACCTGTAGCGCGGCAATCGTGTCCCGCGACACGCGCAGCGGTTGCGGGCGAGATGACGCGGGAGTACCGCGACGCCATGCCCAAGCTAGCCGATATCCATGAGGAATATGACTTCCTCGAACCCGACGACCGCTACCGCCTGCTGATCGACCTCGGACGCGATCTCGAACCCATGCCCGATGCCCTGAAGACGGATGCGACGCTGGTTCGCGGCTGCTCGGCATCCGTGTGGGTCTATCCGATGAAGACCGACGACGGCCGGCTCCATTTCCTCGCGGACTCGAACGCCGCGATCACCAAGGGTATCATCGCGCTCGTCCTGCAAGCAGTGCAGGACCGACCGCCGGCGGCGATCGTCGCGACCGACATCGGTGCGGAACTGGCGCCGTTCGATCTCGGCAAGCAACTCAGTTCGAACCGGACGCAGGGAATCCCGAACATGATCGCGTTGATCCGCGAGACCGCCGAACGCTACGCCAGCTAGGCGGCCTTGAGGCCGTCTTCCACCCGGGAAGGGGACGGCGGAGCGGCATCACCCCCGCGCAGCGTCGTTACGATCTCGCCAGCGTCGGCGCCGGCGGGGACTAGCATCCACCGATCGGGCCTGGCCGCATCAATCATCACGACCGCATTCTTGGGGCATACCCCAAGACACTTGACTTCGACCACGCCGCGGTCGGCCTTGCGGCCTTTCTTAAACCCGAGCGTGGCGCGCAATAGCTTGGCGAGCGGCGTGCGGCGCTTGTCGCCGAACCCGCCTGCAAGCTTCTTCGAACATTTGCCGCAAACCATCACGCTGCCCTGCCAGCGGCTGGCCAGCACACGGATCACGCCGGCTTCCACGTCCGTGCATCCTCTGCGGCGCGCAGGACCTCGTAAGCGGCCTGAACACCCTGGAACCGCGTTGCTGCGTCCTTGTCGCCCGGACGCACATCGGGGTGATTGGCCTTGGCCATCCGCCGCCATGCGGCACGGACATCTTCGAACGTCGCATCGGGTTCGAGCTGCAGCACTTCAAGCGCACGCATCTCGTCGCGCGACCGACTGCCGTCGCCCGATCCCGCCCAGGCATAATGCTTCGGATCCGCATAGCCGTCCGCAGTGCGCGTCTCCGCCGCCTCGCGCTCGGCGGCTTCCTCGGCGCTCAGACCTTCGAAATAATTCCAGCCGCGATTATACTCGCCCGCATGCGTCATGCAGAAATACCAGCGGTCCGGGCTGTTGGGCGATTTCGGCGCCGGGCAATTGCCGGGTTCGTTGCAGCCGTGCCGGTCGCACAATCGTACCGTCACCGCTTCGCTGCTCGAGCCATAGCCGCGCCACCGCGGAAATCCCCAATCGGGTGTACGTGTCGTGCTTCGCGCCATAGCAGTTCGAGATAGGCGTCCCCACCGACAACGCAACCGCGTACCGCACCGCCAAACGATCAAGCCACGCGGCCGCACCTGCGGCCGGGACCGACATTGCGCCTTGAGTCAGGAGGCGTTCATCGCCTAATGAACATGAATAAATTGTCATCTGGCATAGGGTAAAGCGTCTGCTCCGGGCGCATCCCGGCCGACGTCGCGGCGACAGGAGCCCTGGTGCAAACTCTCATTCCGAAGCTAAGCACGTGGCGGGCCGATCTTCCCGCGTCGATTGTGGTCGCCCTTGTCGCCCTGCCCCTGTGTCTGGGCGTTGCGCTAGCGTCAGGTGCGCCACTGTTCGCGGGTGTCATCGCCGGGATCGTCGGCGGCATCGCCGTCGGGCTCTTCTCGAAATCTCCTTTGTCGGTCAGCGGACCGGCTGCAGGCTTGACCGTGATCGTCCTCGCGGCGATCGAAAGCATGCCGAGCTACCAGATGTTCCTGATGGCCGTCGTGCTGGCGGGCGTGCTTCAGATCGGCTTTTCGCTGACGCGCGCGGGTATCCTCAGCGAATTCGTGCCTTCCTCGGTGATCACCGGGATGCTGGCCGCGATCGGCCTGATCCTTATCCTCAAGCAGATTCCGCACGCGGTCGGCTTCGACCGCGAGGCCGAGGGGATCTTCGAATTCTCCACCGCCAACGGCGTCAACACCTTCTCGCGAATCATCGACAGCCTGAGCGCGAGCGTGACCCCCGGTGCGATCCTGATTGCCGGGATCAGCCTGGCATTCCTGTTCTGGTGGGACGGCGCGAAACCGAAGAATGGCCCGCTCCGGTTTGTCCCCGGCCCGCTCGTCGTCGTCCTGATCGGCGTGCTCGGCAACGCGCTGCTGGGCGCGGTCAAGCCTGATTGGCAGCTCCAGGCGACACATCTCGTCCAGGTACCCGTCACGCAGAAGCTTTCCGAATTTCCCACGCTGTTCACGCTCCCGGACTTTTCCGGCATCAGCATGGGCATTGTCTGGACGACTGCGGTTACGCTCGCAATCGTCGCGAGCTTGGAGTCGCTGCTCAGCGTGAAAGCGGTCGACGAGATCGATCCGCGCCGTCGCTCCACCGACAAGAACTGGGAGTTGCTCGCGCAGGGCGGGGGTAACATCCTGTCGGGCATGATCGGCGGGCTTCCCGTCACGTCGGTGATCGTCCGATCGTCCGCCAATGTCGACGCCAAGGCGGAGAGCAAGCTTTCGACCATGCTCCACGGCTTCTGGCTGCTGATCAGCGTTGCACTGATCCCGTCGCTGCTGAACCTGATCCCGCTCTCCGCGCTTGCCGCGGTGCTGATCGCGACCGGTTACAAGCTGACCAAGCCGAAGCTGTTTCTGGAACGCTACAAGCAGGGCTGGACGCAGTTCATCCCCTTCGTCGTCACGGTCGGCGCGATCCTGTTCACCGATTTGCTCGAGGGCATCGTGATTGGCATCGTTGTCGGCTTCGTGTTCGTCATTGCGCGCAACTTCCGTACCGCGATCACCTTTGCCTGCGATGGCGATGACTGCCTCGTCCGTGCGCGCCGCAACCTGTATTTCATCCACAAATATGAATTGCAGAAGTCGCTGAACCGCGTGCCCGACAATACGCAGGTGCTGATCGACCTGTCGTCGACCAGCTACGTCGACCTCGACAATATCGACATCATCAACGCGTTCATCAAAGGCGCGGAATATCGCGGTATCACCGTCAGCCTGCGCGGCGATATCGCCGGCAAGCGTGCTGCGTTGATCAACGCGCCATCGAGCGAGGTTCTGTACACATGAGACGCTACAAACAGCTGCTGCTCGCCAACAAGGCCTGGGTTGCAGAGCATACCGACGAGAATCCCGACTTCTTCAGCCGCCAGACGGTCGGCCAGAAGCCGGAATTCCTGTGGATTGGCTGCTCAGACAGCCGCGTCAGCCCCGAACAGATGACGATGACTCAGCCCGGCGGGATGTTCATTCATCGTAACATCGCCAATCTCGTCAACGAGCACGACCTCAACCTGATGTCGGTGCTGCAATATGCGGTCGACGTGCTAAAGGTAAAACATGTCATCGTCTGCGGCCATCACGGTTGCGGCGGCATCATGGGTACGCTGCAAGGTGGCCTGGACGGTCCCGTCGACGAGTGGCTCGACACTGCGCGCGAAGTGCTGCGCGATCACCGCGACGAGATCGATGCGCAGCCTACCCAGGAAGCGAAGGTCAACCGCTTCGTCGAGGTCAACGTCCGCGACCAGCTCGTTCGCCTCGCGCGTACCAAGACGGTGCAGGATGCATTCGCCAAGGGCCAAGAACTGGCGCTCCACGGCTGGGTGTACGACATGCGCGACGGCCACATCAAACCGCTGATGGAGATCGCCGCCGATACGGTTCTCGACGAGATCGGCCGGCCGGAGAAGGTGCTGGTGTGACGTCAGTCCCTCCCCCTACGGGGAGGGCAGAATCATCCCGGCATCTTGAACCGGACATTCTGGGAAAGCCCGCCGCAGCCGACACCGCCATCGGGGCGAAACGTCTTCGTATATCGGGCGCCCGCGACGGTCTGTGTGCCGGCCTTGGTGAAAACGAACGGCGGATAGCTGAGCACGGCGCGCTCGTTCAGCACCTTGCCGTCCGGCCCCACATCGAACTGTGTCCGGGTCCAGCCTTCAAATCCCCAGATGCGGGCCTCATCCGGGAACGTGCCGCCGGCCGAAAGGAATCGGGGCGGGGCATCGAGGATCGCGCACTGGCTGGCCGCCAGCCCCGACCGGTCGAACGTGGCACGTGCCGCCACCGGATCCCCCGCCTGCTGCTGTAGCGACGCCAGCCGGATCAGCGCACCGACACGCATCGGGTCGTTCGCTGCCAAACCCTTGTCGTCCGCGACCGCCTGTAACGGCGCCACACGCCGGCTTCGGCTTCTGGTCGAGTCCGCTATGAGCAGTTGCAGCGCCGATCGCGCTTGCGGATCCTGCGCATAACCGGGCTTCGACAGCAGCGGCGTGATAGCGCGGGCATAGGCACCCTGCTTCCAGCTATCAGCACTTTCAGTCTCACGCACACGGATGTCGAGCGGGAGCAGCGCGATCGGCGGGGCGCCGTTTGCCTGAGCAATAGCGAACGCCCGCTGCGCCAGCTCATGCGCCTCCTCACGACCCACGACCGCATTGCCGACGAGCTGGTACAAGGGTGGCAGCGTGGCGAGCGATGTCGGCCCCGACTTGCCCTCCGCCGCCGCGAGTGCGGCACGTTGCCCGACGATGGCGGCGGCATCCGCGCCACGTTCGCGTACCGGTATCGAAAACCCCTTGGACTCGAGCCAGGCCGCCATGTCCGCGTCGAGAAACTTGGTGATCGACGGCCGCTCGAACGCGGTCGAGCAGCGCATCTCGACGCGGATATTGTAGCGGAAGAACGCGGGAAAGGACTTGGTCTGCTCGGGCGTCCATGACCAGTCGCGGACGGCACGCGCAAATTCGAGCGCCACCGCGCCACCGCCTGCGGCATAGATGGGCGAGATGCCGCGTACCACGCCGTCATTGTCGATCGTGAATTCGACGACCGCCATGTCCGCAGGCCTCAGATCGGCCTCGCCACCGCAGGCGGGTACCTCCATCTGTACCGCCGGATCAAACTCCCCCTTGCTCAACCGGCCCGCGCCGGTCATCGCCATGTACCGGCGGGCCTCTTCGCTCTTGCCCGCCAACAGTGACGCGATCGCCGCATCTGACCGCGCGGAAACGTCGCGCGAATCGGTCTGCGACGTCATCCCGCCATAAAATTTGACCGCCTCAACCGCTTGCGTCCGCGCCTGTTCATACTGCCCCCGGTTCAGCGCCAGGATCGCGCGCCGCCGCGCGATCAGAGCCTTTACATCCGCATCGGCAGGCGCCGTCCGGACGAGCGCATCGACCTTCGCAAGGGCTGCATCCGCGGCGGCGGGATCAGTAAACGTCGTCGTGTCAGCTAGGGACAACAGCGCCGCGACCTTCAGCGACGCTCCGTCCGCCGCAGCGGCGGCGCTCGCAAACGAAACGCTCGCCCCCGCATAATCGAGCGCATTCTGCGCAATGAGGCCCAGATCAAAATAGGCCCGCCACCGATCCTCGGCGAGCGTCGCGTCGCTTGCAGGCAACAGGGCAAGGCCGTCGCGTGCCGCGGTCACCGCATCGTCTGAGCGATCGAGCTTGAACAGTGCCGCACTCTTGCGGATCAGCGCAATGCCCCGGCTCCGCGATCCCGGCTTAGTTCGTGCTTCAAGCGTCGTCCAGGCCGCAAGCGCAGCGGTACTGTCGCCCTTCGCATCCAGCGCCGCGGCCGCTTCGAAATCCTGCTGCACCGTGGTTGCGGGCCCCTGTGCCGCGACCTGCGCAGCGATCGCCGCCATCACGATGCCTGCACCCATCAGTCCTGCCCGGTCGATACGCATCACATCCCCCACGTCTTTCGGGCAGTCTGCATGCGATCAGGCGAGGATGCCAGAGGGTCTGTAAGCCGGGTTCTGTCCATTTCCGACCCTTCGGTCGAAAGTTGGGCGACCATTCCTCTAGGACGACGGTTGCCCGCCGCCTCAAGCAATCAACCCGGGTGACGAGCCGGAACGAAGCCCATGTGCCACCCCTATTCGATCTTGCTCCCGGTGGGGTTTGCCGTGCCGCCCCTGTTGCCAGGCGCGCGGTGCGCTCTTACCGCACCCTTTCACTCTGACCGCCCCGGCTTGCGCCGAGGGTTGGCCGTCTGCTCTCTGTGGCACTGTCCCTGGGGTCACCCCCGCCGGGCGTTACCCGGCACCGTCGTTCCGCGGAGCCCGGACTTTCCTCGCGGATGCCATTACAACACCCCCGCGGCCGCCCGACCCTCTGGCGCGCCGATCCCTAGTCGTCACCCATCGGTTTGGGAAGCAGCAAAGCGAGCAGGATGCACCGGCATTCGGCATCGATCTCGCCGTCTACAAGCTCGGGGCGAAACCGGCGTTGGAACGCCATGATCGCCGCCATCCGGTTCTCCACGTCATAGCCGAACCGTTCGAGCGCGAGGCAGAACCCGCCCTCCGTCCAGCCGGGATCCATCAGATTCTTGGTCGGCCGCGGCAGCGCCAGCCGTCGACGCGCAAGTTCGTGCCACGGGAACAGTTCACCCGGATCGCGCTTCCGCGTCGGCGCGATGTCGGAATGACCGACGATGTTACCCCGCGTGATCTCGTGGCGGTCCTTGATCTGCGCCACCAACGGCAGCAGCGCGGCGATCTGTTCGGGCGGGAACGGGCGATAGCCGAACTCATGCCCAGGATTGACGATCTCGATGCCGATGCTTGCCGAATTGACGTCCTCGATCCCGCGCCAGTGTGACCGTCCCGCGTGCCACGCCCGCTTGTCCTCGGCGACCATCCGCAGGACGGTACCGTCCTCCTCGATCAAATAATGCGCCGACACCTTCGCGTCCGGATCGCGCAGGCGGGCAATCGCGGACGGGCCGTCCTGCATGCCGGTATAGTGCAATACGATCATGCTGACAGGCAGCGTTCGGTCGTCGAAATTCGGTGACGGCGTCTCGATGATCGTCAAGCCAGCTTCCCCTCCAGCCGGTCCGCGCGTGCGGTCCGGATCGTGACGATCGCGACGCCGAGCATCGCTACGCCTCCGCCTGCAAGCATCAATAGCGTCAACGGGTTGCCGAAGTAATAGGCCGCGGCGAACACAGAGATAATTGGTGCGGCGAGCGTCATCGGCGTGACAACGCTAACCGAATGACGCTGCAACAGCCACGACATCGAGCCCTGGCCGATCACCGTCGATCCGATCGCGGAAAACGCCACCCAGCCGACCGTGCGGAGCGGCAGGTCAGGGATCGCGCGCATCGCTACGGGCTCGGTGATCATCGCGACGACCGCCATTACCAGGCTACCCATCAGCCCAACCCAGGCATAGATCGTCAGGACCGGCACGCCGACGAGCCGCCGCTGGATCAGCGAAGTGATCGCCCAGATCAGGCTTGCCAGCGCGGTCAGCGCCAGACCCGCGCCCTCGCGCGCCGCCGACGGATCGAAGACCAGCAGCACCACTCCCAGGATCGAAAGGCCGATCCCCAGCATCCGGGGCCAGTGGATCCGTTCGCGAAAGACGACGATCGCGAGCAGCAGCGCGAACGGGACGCCAAGCTGGCCCGCGATCGCCAAAGCGCCGATATTCGTCGCGACCGACAGCGACAGATTGATCACCAGATAGAAGATGCCGCCCGACAACAGTCCGAGCAGTGCCAGCGTCGCGGTCCGTCCCGGCACCAGCCGGAACCAGCTCGCGCAGACCGCAAACACGATGACCTGGCGCAGGAACCCGGCCGTCATCGGCGCGATTTCTGTCACCGCCATCTTCACGGCGATGATGTTGAGCCCCCACAGAACGTTCATCACGACGACGATCGCAAAGTCGCGCAGGCCGAACCGATGCGTCGCTGGAGGTGCGGCTTGGATCGTCATTCCCCAACGCTTGCCGGGATCGTGCCGCGATGTAAACTGCCGCAGCACTCTATCGCGGGATCACGGCGCGGACGAGCGAAGCCCCGGATCGGCAGGGTTTGACGACGGCGTTTCGTAGAAGCCGCGATAGCGCTGGCTCGGCTCGAACAACGGGGTCTGCCCGCTCACCGTCTCCCCCGCGCCCATGACGAACAGGCCGCCGGGCCGCAGCGTCCGTGCGATCGTCGAGAACACCCGCAATTTCGTCTCCGCCGTCAGGTACAACAGGACATTGCGGCACAGGACCAGGTCGAAACGTCCTGCCGGCGCCGCATCGGACACCAGATTTACCCGCCGAAACGTGACCAGCTTCACCAGCTCGGGCTTGGCGACCCAGTCCGCGCCGACACCGTCGAACCACCGCATCATCCGACGGATCGGCAACCCGCGCTGAATCTCGAACTGCGTGAAACGGCCCGACCGTGCGCGCGCGATTGCGGCGCCCGAAACGTCGGTCGCGATGATGTCCGGAACCGGCGCACCCGTCATCTCGTGCCGCTCGGCGAACAACATCGCCAGCGACAGCGGCTCCTGCCCGGTCGAACATCCCGCGCACCAGATCCGGATGCGATGACCGGCGGTCTCGGCATCCGCGATCGCCGCGACGAGGTGCTCGAAGACCTGCGCGTCCCGGTAGAAGGACGTTTCCTGGTTCAGCAGCGCGTCGACGATATGCTCGCCGATCTCCCGATCCTTTCCGGCCAGCAACTGCGCAACCAGATCATCCAGGCTGCCGAGCTGGCGTTCACGCAACAGCGGCTTGAGCGCTGTATCGAGGCGCCAGGAGCGATAGGCCGCGATCTGTTGTCCCGTCCGCGCTTCCAGCAGCGCGGTCAGCACGTTGATCGTCGCCTGGGAGGCCGCCGGGGTCGGTGAGGACGACGGAGCCGCGGTTGGCATGCTCCGCCCGCGCAACGCTGACGCGCCCATCATGGACGGCGCTGCGACGCGATGAGCCGCCCGATCGCCTCGGGGGGCAGTATCGCCGCCGCGACACCCGACGACACGACTGCGCCCGGCATGCCCCAGACAACCGACGTCGTCTGATCCTGAGCGATCACGCTGCCGCCGGCGTCGTGGACCTGTCGGGCCCCCTCCGCACCGTCGCGGCCCATGCCGCTCAGCATGATAGCCAGCGCGCGCGCGCCAAAGACTTGGGCGACCGATTCCAGCATCGGATCGACCGAGGGCAGGCAACCGCTGCCGACGACGCCCTGCCTGAGGCGGATCGCGGCACCGCCATCGCTCAGCCGTACGCAGGTCATGTGGGCGTCGCCGGGGGCGATGAACAGGCGGCCGGGGCGGATCCGCAGGCGGTCGGTCGCGACGTCGCACGGCCGGCCGGACAGGACCGTGAGTTGTGCCGCGAAATACGGCATGAACGACGCGGGCAAATGTTGCGTGATCAGGATCGGCAGCTGGAACGTGGAGGGCAACTCACGCAGCAACTGGCTCAGCGCGTGGATCCCGCCGGTCGATGCACCGATCGCGACGATGTCATAGGCGTCGCCGGCCGCGACGGAACGGCCCTGATCCGCAGCACCCCGGCCGCACAGCGGCTCAACCGCGGCCGTGACGTTGCGCGCGCTTCTCAGTCCCGACGCGCGGGTAGGCACGATCGCGGCCGGGGCTTCGCACAGGCGTTCGAGCTTTTCGACAAGTGCGGTTGCAAAGCGGCCAGACATGCCGCTGGCGCCCGGCTTCACCAGCGTTTCCGCCGCCCCCAGCGCGAGCGCCTGGACCGCTGCCGCACCGCCCTCATCGGCGGAGGAGGAGACGATCAGGATCTTGGCACCCTGCCCCGCGGCGATGAGGTCCGGCAGCGCGGTCAGCCCATCGACCCCCGGCATTTCGATATCGAGCAGGATGAAATCGACCTCGGCGGAGCGCAGGAACTCAAGTGCGGCTCCCGCATTGGCGACCGCGCCGACGACGGTGAACTGCGCGCTCGCGTCGATCAGCCGCGCCATCACCGCGCGGGCGACCACTGAATCATCGACGATCAGGACACGCGCGACGGCGGACAATGGCGACCGGGGCAGCGGCGGAAGGGGCAGCGAGGCGGCCACGGCGTCGTAAGACCCGCTCAGGCCATGCCGACGATTTGCAACTTCGATGCGAGGGTTTCGCGATCGAACGGCTTCATGACATATTCGTCGGCGCCAGCCTCGATCGCCGCGCGGATATAGGCCATGCCGTTCTCGGTCGTGCAGAAGACGACCTTGGGACGCTGCGTGATATCGCTGTCGCGCAGCGCTCGCAGGAAATCCATGCCGCTCATGACGGGCATGTTCCAGTCGAGCAGGATCACGTCCGGAACCGACTCCAGACAGCATTGGAGCGCCTCCTGGCCGTCACATGCCTCGCGAACGGTAAAATCAAGCGTCTCGAGGATGTGACGCGCAACCTTGCGGATCACCTTCGAATCATCAACGACAAGACAGGTCTTCATGGAAAGCCTTCCGGGGTGATCATGGCGCCCGCCTTAGCCGGCAAAGCGTAAGCACCGGGTTAAGCGTGCGCGCGTTGGCCGCTGTTCAGGCGACGAGCGCGGGCAAGGACGACGGCACCACCGCGGCCAAGTCGAGCACCAACATCGGCTCGCCATCGCGATCGACCAGTCCCGACGCCGCCGCCGCCCAGCCGTGGTTGAGCGCCAGCCCCGACGACAGCGGCAGCCGCTCGAACGGTGCGACATCCTCGAGTGAGTCGACCAGGATCGCATAGTCATGCCCGTCGACCTGCGTGATGACCGCGCGCCTGGCGGTTTCGGGCGTCGGCGCGAGGCCCAGTGCAGTGCCGGTATCGATCACCGTCACGACCCGACTGCGAAGCGCGGTCAGCCCGCGGATCGCCGCCTCCGCCTGCGGCACAGCGACGACATCACCGATATCGACGACCGAGCCAACCTGTTCTGCCGGAATCGCGACGCCGCGTCCGGCAATATGCGCGATCAGAAACAATTCCATCAGCGCGCTCCCCCACTCGTCACGGCGCGAATATATGGAGCTGAATCGTCCTGCGCCGCGCCGGCCTGCGCCGCGACCCGCCGCGCGAGTTCCTCGATCAGCGCCGGACGGTCATAGCGATAGATGCTGTGGTCCTGCGCACCCGCGCCCTCCCGATTGCGGCGCAGCGTGACGATCGGGGCGGCAACCGCCTCGACCGGTCCATCCTCCATCGCCAGCGCGACCGCAGGCGTCTCGCCCGCGGCAAGGCGTGTCACACACCGATAGCCCGACGCCTCGAGCGCGGGTTTGAGGAACGTCTCCATCCACCCGCTGCTGTCGCTCTGCAACAGGCAGACCGGGCGCGAGGCGCGCCGGACCGGCTCGCCCGCGAACAACGCGTGCGGATCGATCAGCTCGACCTGCTCACCGCCGATGATCACGACGCCCGCGATCGGCCCGCCGCCATTAGCCGGCGCCATTTCGGGCGGCAATTCGACGATCTCGATCGCCTCCGCGATCGCATAGGCCATCTCGCTGTCGCCATCGGTCAGACGGAGTACGGCGACCTCTTCCCGGTCGCCGATCGTGCCCACCGAATGCAACGGCACGATCGCCCCGCCGATCGCGAGACGCAGCGCGCCCGCCGTAAAGCTGATCGCCGACGTCGCCACCGGTTCGACCCGGTCGATCACCGCCAGCGCGATCACGCGGCGCTTGCCGTCCAGATCGTCGAACAGCAGCGCCTGTACGCCGGCAACGCTGTCCGCCGCCGCCTCGTCGTGCGCGACCGCGAGGGCGGAAAACCGCAGCCCTGCGACATGCGCGATCCCCGCTCCGTCGAGCAGCAGCATCGGCAGGCCACTGTCGGGCAGCGTCTGGCCGGCATAGACGCCGGTCGCCATCACGTGCGGCGAGGCAGGTTTGACGACCAGTTCCTCCGCGTCGAGCACATCGTCGACGCCGAGCGCATAATCGCCTTCGCGGGTCGACACGATCACGAGCGTGCCCGGGTCATGGTCGCCCAGCCCGAACAGCGCGGCCAGCGAGACCAGCGGCATCCGCCGTCCCCGGACCGCGACGGCAGATGCATCTCCGATCGTGTCGATCCGCACCTGCGTTCCACGTACCCTGACGATCTCCTCGATCGACTGCCGCGCCAGCGCGAAACGCTGCGTCCCCACGCTGACGATGATCGTCGACAGGATCGATAGCGTCAGCGGCACGTGAATGACGATCCGCAACCCGCGGCCGGGCATGTTGCACAGTGCGATGCGTCCGCCGATATGCTCGATATTGGCGCGCACGACATCCATGCCGACGCCGCGTCCCGAGACTGTCGTGACCGTGTCGCGGCTCGACAGTCCCGCTTCGAATACGAGATCGAGCTTTGCGTCCTCATCCATCGCGCCGATCTGCGCTTCGGTACGCACGGCCTGGTCCTTGGCCTTGCTGACGATCCGCGCAACGTCGATGCCACGTCCGTCGTCGCTGATCTCGACGAGGATCTGGTTGCCCGACTGGCGTGCGGACACGACGAGTCGCCCCGCCGCGGGCTTGCCCGCGGCCAGACGGTCGGCCGGCGACTCGATCCCGTGATCGACGGCGTTGCGGATGATATGTGCCAGCGGATCGCGGATCAGCTCGATCAGTTCGCGGTCGAGCTCGACGTCAGAGCCCTCGATCACCAGGTTGACCGCCTTGCCCAGTTCCGCGCTGGTATCGCGGACCATGCGCGGCAGCGCCGAGAACAGCGCATCGATCTTCTGCATCCGGGTCCGCGTCACCGTGTCTCGCATATCGGCGACGGTCAGCGAAAGCCGTTCGAGCGCAGCTTCGACATGCGGATCGCTGACGTTATCTCGCAATCGCCGCGCCAGTTCGTTGCGCGCGAGCACCATGTCGGACATGCCGCTCATCATCCGGTCGAGCAGATCGACGTTCAGACGGACACTGCGGTTGCTGGCCCGCACGGTTGCGACATGTACGGGCACAGCCGCCGGCGTGGCGTCCTCCGCCAGCGCCGTTATCAGCAGTTCCTCGCTTGCATCATCCAGCGCCGCGCCGGCATCGATCGCCTCGACGATCTCGCCGATCCGGTCGACGATCGCGAGCACGGCATTCACCAGCGCGGTGTCGGGCACCCGCTTGTTGTCCCGAACCGCCGCAAGCACGTCTTCAGCGGCGTGGCTCAGCCGGGCCAGCCGGGGGATGTCGAGAAACCCACAGCTGCCCTTCACCGTGTGAACGAAGCGGAAGATTGCATCGAGCCGCGCGCGATCCGTCGGCGCAGCCTCCCAGGCGACAATCTCGCCCGACAGTGCCTCCAGCGTCTCGCGCGTCTCGGCTATGAATTCCTGTAGAAGATCGTCCATGCGGGCCCCGGAACGCGTGCGTCGGGCCCGTCATGACGAACAGGGGTTAAGGCCGCGTTAGGATCGCTCCTCCCCCACCGCACCACCGTATCCAGCCAAGTTATCGCGCGTTGAACACCGCACCGAAGATCATGACGCCGTCGGACGGTTCGAAGATCTGCATGCTGCCCCCGCTCTCGGCGACGAGCGTGTGCACCATATAGGCGGCGGCCGCGCGCGGCGTTACCGCCGTATCGCCAGGACCGTCGACCAGCGTCCGACGTATCTCGGGGTCCAGGACGAGCCGCGGCCCCTCGACTTTCACAACCACCTCGAGATGGCCGGCATTGTCCTCGCCGCCAACCTCCATCCGGCCGCCGCGCACCAGCGATTCGCTGCCGATCAGCACCAAGTTGAGCAGGACCTTGATCGCGGCCTTGGGCATCGTTTCCTCGTCCACGAGCCAGGCGAGCTCGATCCGCTTGTTCTCGGCGATGAGCCCTTCGATCGCGGACTTGGCCTCGCGGGTTGCGACCTCCTCGCCGAAGCCCCCCGCAGCACCGAAGGCCAGGCGAAAGAATTTCAGCTTGCTCGCCGATGCGCGTGCGCTGTCCGCCAGCAGCTCCATGCACCGCGCACGCATTGCCGGATCGGTTTCGTCTGCCAGCAGTTCGAGCCCGTTGTTGAGCGCGCCGACCGGCGACAGCAGGTCGTGACACAGCCGCGAACACAACAGGCTGGCAAAATCGACCGGGCTGACAGTCATGAATATCCTCTCGAAAACATGTGCCGTTCTGACCTCGCCACGATTAGCTGGCAAGCGGCAAGGCGCATAGGCGGCGCTTCACACTCGATGCTCGACGGATCACGTCAATTCAGCACAATGGCAACCTCGGCAAATGCGTTGGGGGCGTGAGAGCGCCAAGCGCGGGCTTGCCTGCCGCCAATGATCAGCCAGATCGCTCCGTCGCCCATCGCCTGCGCGGCGTCGCGCGGCGACGGCACGGGTTTGCCCGTGGGATGCGAGTGGTAATGGCCGATGACCGCGGGGCCGCCGTGGCGCGCGCGACGATGCGCGGCCAGCAGCGCTGCAGGATCGATTTCGAAGCTGTGGGCGGGATGGTCCGCGACATTCTCGCAAGGCTCTGCCGTCGCGATGGCACCCGGCGTACCGAACAGCAGTCCGCAAACCTCCTTCGCCGGCGATGCCGCCGCCCGTGCAAGGATCCGATCGAGGACGCCGCTTGAAATCGTAACGCTCATCGCCACATCGCTATCGCATGGACCGGGGGGTTGCCACGATTGAAGCGAGAATTGCCGCGGCGGCCGATGGATGGCGTCTGGACCGCGCGCTCGCGGATGCCGTCCCGACGATGTCGCGCGAACGTCTGAAGACGTTGATCGCCGCTGGCGCGGTATCGCAGGCAGGTCAGCCCTGGCGTGATTCGTCGAAAAAGGCGTCTGCCGGTCAGACCTTCGCGATCGCCGTGCCGCCACCGACGCCGCTGCATAACGAGGCGCAGGACATCCCGCTCGTCATCGCCTATGAAGACGAGCATCTGATCGTCGTCGACAAGCAGGCGGGTCTGGTCGTGCATCCTGCAGCAGGTAATTTCGACGGCACGCTCGTCAACGCGCTGCTTCACCATTGCGCGGGCAATCTGTCGGGGATCGGTGGGGTCGCGCGTCCGGGCATCGTCCACCGGATCGACAAGGATACCTCCGGGTTGATGATCGCCGCGAAGAGCGACCGCGCGCACGAGGGACTGGCCAAGCAGTTCCACGATCACAGCATCGACCGTCGTTACCGCGCGATCGTCGGCGGGATCCCGCGCCCTGCCTCAGGGACCGTCGATGCCCCGCTGGCGCGCAGTCCGCAAAACCGGAAGAAGATCGCCATCGTCCAGGGCGGCAAACGCGCCGTCACGCATTTCACGACGCTGCAGCCGCTTCGCGATGCCGCGCTGGTCGAGTGCCGGCTCGAAACGGGTCGCACGCATCAGGTGCGCGTCCACATGGCCTCGATCGGGCACGCCTTGCTCGGCGACCCGGTCTACGGTAGAAACCGGCCCGGTCAGAAGACGCTGCTCGAAACGCTTGGTTTCCGCCGTCAGGCCTTGCACGCCGCGTATCTCGGGTTCATCCATCCTATAAATAGTAACGCTTTGGCGTTCGAAAGCAGGATGCCTGCGGACATGCAGGAACTGTTCAGCGAGCTTCACGTATAGATATCGGACCCTGCCGCAGTGCGGTATGGTTTCGCAGAAAGGGAAGACTACCATGGCAGCCCGCTCCAACGTTCCAGCGACGATCCCTGCGCTCGGCAGCGAGGCGGGTCTCAATCGCTATCTCGCCGAGATCAAGAAATTTCCCATCCTGCAACCCGAGCAGGAATATATGCTCGCCAAGCGGTTCCAGGAGCATGGCGACACCGATGCTGCGGCGCAGCTGGTGACGTCGCATCTCCGTCTCGTGGCGAAGATCGCCATGGGCTATCGTGGTTACGGCCTGCCCACGTCCGAGTTGATCTCGGAGGGCAATATCGGCCTGATGCAGGGCGTGAAGAAATTTGAGCCGGAGCGCGGCTTCCGCCTCGCGACCTATGCGATGTGGTGGATCCGCGCGTCGATCCAGGAATATATCCTGCGCAGCTGGTCGCTTGTGAAGATGGGCACCACCGCAGCGCAGAAAAAGCTGTTCTTTAATCTGCGCCGGATGAAGAGCCGCCTCGATGCATTCGAGGACGGTGATCTGCGCCCTGAGCACGTGACGAAGATCGCGACCGATCTCGGTGTTGCCGAGACTGACGTCGTCAGCATGAACCGCCGCATGGCGATGGGCGGTGACACCTCGCTCAACGTGCCGATGCGCGAGGACGGCGAAGGCCAGTGGCAGGATTGGCTGCAGGACGACGCACCGCTCCAGGACAAGATCGTCGCCGACGCACAGGAGGCCGATGTCCGTCACTCGATGCTGGTTTCCGCGATGGACGACCTGAATGATCGCGAGCAGCATATCCTCACCGAACGCCGCCTGACCGACGATCCCAAGACGCTCGAGGAATTGTCGCAGGTCTACGGCGTATCGCGCGAACGCGTCCGCCAGATCGAGGTACGCGCGTTCGAGAAGCTGCAAAAGGCGATGATGCGCATCGCCGGCGAAAAGCGCCTGCTCGCCGCCTGACGCCGTGCGCGCCGTCGTCATCGGCGGCGGTGCGGCCGGTATTGCGGCGGCGCGAACGCTGCATGACGCCGCGCATGATGTGTTGCTGGTCGAGGCGAGTGACCGTCTTGGTGGTCGGGCGCATAGTCTATCGATAGACGCGTTACTAACCCGCGAGGGCAGTAAGGCAGAGGCGAATCCTTTCCCTGCGGGGTCTAATGTCGATGCCGGTTGCGGGTGGCTCCACTCCGCGCAGCGCAACCCATGGACCGCGATTGCGGAGCTTTCGGGTTTCAGCGTCGACCGGTCGGACGCGAACTGGCGCACGCAATGGCGTAACCTCAGTTTTTCACCCGAAGAGCAGGCGTCTTCGTCTACCGCCTATCAGGAATGGAACGCCCGCGCATTGGCGGCAGTCGAAGGTCCCGACCGCGCCCTGTCCGAGTTTGTCGGTGTGAACGATCCGTGGCGGTCGAGGATCGACGCGATCTCCGGCTATGCGAATGGCGCGAACCTGTCGCAGGTGTCGCTCCATGACTGGGCCGCGTATGAAAATGCGGCGTCGGACCATAATTGGACCGTGAAGCAAGGCTATGGCACGCTGGTCACCAGTCATGCTGCCGGTCTTCCGATCCGCCTCTCCACCCCGGTCACCCGTATCGACCATGGCGGTCGGCGGATCAGGCTCGACACGCCGTCCGGGACGATCGACGCGGATCATGTCATCGTCTGCGTGCCCACCACCGTGCTTGCCCGATCGCAGATCAGGTTCGACCCGCCCTTGCCTGACAAGCATGCCGCCGCCGCCGACCTCCCACTCGGGCTGGCAGACAAGGTGTTCCTGCATGTCGATCGACCGGAATGGCCTGCGAATGCGCATCTCGTCGGCAACCCCTATGCCGCGTGCACCGCCAGCCACCGGCTGTCGCCGTTCGGCTGGCCGATCATCGAGAGTTTCTTCGGCGGCGACTGCGCGGAGATGCTGGAGGATGGCGACGCCGCGACGTTCGCGATCGATGAGCTGGTCGCCCTGCTCGGGAGCGACTGGCGCCGGCGCTTCACGCCGCTTGCCGCGACGCGCTGGCGCCGAGAGCCGTGGATCGGCGGTAGCTATAGCCATGCGCGGATCGGGTGCGCGGGCCAGCGTGCGGTGCTCGCCGAGCCGGTCGACGGCCGGATCTTCTTCGCCGGCGAGGCCTGTCACCGTGAGGATTTCTCTACGGCGCACGGTGCGTATGAGACCGGTGTCGCGGCGGCGCGGGCGATCATTGGCGGGGACGCGGTGATCGCATAAGGAGCGGCGATGGGCCTTATCCGCATCCTCGCCAAATTCGCGTTCGTCTTCGTCGTCGTGACGGTCGCCTGGGTCGGCCTGTACCGGTTCGTCCCGCCGCCCTTCACCTTCACGATGATGGGCGACCTGCTGTCCGGGCATACGGTGACGAAGGACTGGATGCCGTTGTCGGAGATGGATCCCGACATGGCGCGCGCCGCGATTGCGGGCGAGGATTCGGGGTTCTGTTCGCACAGCGGCTTCGACTTCAAGGCGATTGCCGGGGCTGCGGCGCGCAATGCGCAGGGCGGGCGGATCCGTGGCGGGTCGACGATCAGCCAGCAGACCGCGAAGAACGCGTTCCTGTTCCAGGGCGGCGGCTATATCCGCAAGGCGTTCGAGGCGTATTTCACCGTGCTGATCGAGACGCTGTGGCCGAAGCGGCGGATCATGGAGGTGTATCTCAACATCGCCGAGACCGGAATCGGCACCTATGGCGCCAATGCCGGGGCGATCCGGTATTTCAACCACGATGCGTCGCGGCTGTCGGCGACCGAGGCGGGGCGGATCGCGGCGGTGTTGCCGCTGCCGAAGAAGCGGGCGGCGATCGCGCCGCGCGGTTTCGTCCGCCGCCACGGCAACACGCTGTCGCGCCGCGTCTCGACCGTTCGCACCCAGGGGCTCGACGGCTGCCTCCGCTAGGGGCCGGCAGCCGCCGCACCCGGCAGATCAGAACGGCAGCTTGAAGCCCGGCGGGAGCTGCAGGCCGCTGGTCATCTTGGACATTTCGGTGCCCGACACCGCATCCGCCTTGGCGCGGGCATCGTTGAACGCGGCGGTCAGCAGATCCTCGAGCATCTGCTTCTCGCCGACCTGCATCAGCGAATCGTCGATCGCGATGCCGATGATCCGGCCCTTGGCGGACGCCTTGACCTTGACCAGCCCGCCGCCCGACGCGCCCTCGACCTCGATCGTGTCGAGATTGGCCTGCGCCTTTTCGAGCTCGGTCTGGACGTTCTGCGCCATGGCGAGGATTTCGTCGATATTCTTCATGCGTTGCTCCTTTGACCCGGCCACGATTCAAGCTTGGCGTCGGGAAACGCTGCCACCGCGGCCTTCATGATGGGGGATTCGAGTATGGCCTGCTTCACCGCCTCGTCGGCGGCGTCCTGCGCCTCGCGCAGCGTCGGTTCGCCCGGCGCGTCGACGATCGACACCTTCCAGGCGGTCCGTGTGACCGACTTCAGCAGCGTGCCCAGTTCCGCCAGCGTGTCCGCCGAGACCGGCCGGCTGCCGCTGAGCGCAAGTTCGGGCGGCGCATAGGAGACGATCCGCGCGCCGTGTCGCAGCCGCGCGGCGATCGCCAGCCCGCCCGAATCGTCGAGCAGATCGACCAGAGCCGCGAAGGTTGGCGGCAGGATCGGTCCGGTGTCGACCGGTGCCGGCGCAGCGGATGCCCCCGCCCCGGCCCAGGGCGGGGCCTCGCCAGAGGGTGCGGGAGCGGGCGCCTGGGTCGACGCGGCGGCGGGCGCAGCGGGTGCGGGACCGCCAGCGAGCTGCCGCGCGAGTTCGCCCGGATCGGGCAGCGTCGAGGCGTAGATCGTCCGCAGCAGCGCCATTTCCGCCGCCTCGATCGGCAACACAGCCTTGGCGACCTCGTCATGGCCCTTGAGGAACAGCTGCCAGAGGCGGTGCAGCGCGGGGTAGGACAGGTTGGCCGCCCACTCCTCGCGCGCGGCGCGCTCTTCCGCGGGCTGCGCGGCGTCGGCCGGCGTCCCGACCTTGGTCAGCGTGATGCCGTGAACGGTTTCGAGCAGTGACCGGAGCACCGACAGCGGATCGACGCCATAATCATATTGCCGCCGCAGCGAGCCGAGCGCCCCCGCCCCGTCACCCGCCAGGATCAGGGCGAGCAGGTCGCGCACTGCGCCGCGATCGGACAGGCCGAGCATCTGCCGCACCGCGTCCGCGGTGACGCCGCCGCCTTCGAGCCCGGCATGCGCGATCGCCTGGTCGAGGATCGACAGGCCGTCGCGCGCCGACCCTTCGGCGGCGCGTGCGATCAGCATCAGCGCCTCGGGCTCGGCGACGACGCCTTCCTCGGTCGACACCCAGGCGAAGTGCCTGGCGAGCTGTTCCGCCGAGATGCGGCGCAAGTCGAAACGCTGGCAGCGCGACAGGACCGTCACCGGCACCTTGTTCACTTCGGTCGTCGCGAACAGGAACTTCACATGCGCGGGCGGTTCCTCCAGCGTCTTCAGAAGCGCGTTGAACGCGTTCTTCGACAACATGTGGACTTCGTCGATGATGTAGATCTTGAAGCGCGCGGTGACCGCCGAATAGCGCGACGCGTCGATGATCTCGCGGACGTCGTCGACGCCGGTATGACTCGCGGCGTCCATCTCGATCACGTCGATATGGCGGCCCTCGGCGATCGCGCGGCAGGGTTCGCAGACGCCGCACGGGTCGATCGTCGGACCGCCCTGCCCGTCCGGACCGATGCAGTTGAGCGCCTTGGCGATCAGGCGCGCGGTCGACGTCTTGCCGACCCCGCGGACCCCGGTCATCAGAAAGGCATGCGCCAGCCGGTCGCGCTTGATCGCGTTGCCGAGCGTCTGGACCATCGCGTCCTGCCCGATGAGCTCGGAAAAGGTCTGCGGACGATATTTGCGCGCGAGCACGCGGTACGCGACATCCGCCTTAGCAGCCGGCTGCGGCGGTTCGCCCAGGTCGAAGGAATCTGACATTGCGGTCGTCATAGCGGCTGTCGGGTCCGGTGTCGAAGGGCATGGCCGGGACCGCGAATGTTGCGAATGTTGAGACGATAGCGCGATTCAGCATTGGGCGTCGGGTCGACACTGAGCGTCGTCGCGGTGCAGCCCGAGGTCGGGGTGCGGCCGTTCGGGACGGCGTATCGGGGGCCGGAACTGAGAGCGATCTGGGCCATGGTGCGGCGTACCACAAACGCGGGCAGATTTACAGCGAAATGGAACGTTTCGGGAACGTCATTGTGAAAGCTGTTTGGGATCAGGGGTTTGGCGGGGAGGTAGGGGCGCCACGGCTGAGCCGTGTCGTCAGACGGCGCTGTGCGCCGCTGGCCGCGCTCACATTTGCCTGCAAATGTTCGCGGTGGGAGCCGGGACGACCCGGGGCGAAATCGTTGTGGCTGCTTCCTTCCGGATCTGACCAAGTTGGCGACGACCCCGTCCGCCCGACTCCCGCTGCGCATATGGCGGGGTCGGACGGGATGATCAAGCCGCTTTACGGCCTGACCCGGGGGAAGGCCCGTTCTTAGCGGTTGACGCGGACCGTGCGGCAGACGCGCTGGCGATGATGGTTGCGGACCACGTTGCGGCAGACCTGACGCGTGCGCGTACGATGACGGACGCCGGGGCGGTTGTCGTTGTGACGGACGACGGTCCGCTCATGGACGACGGTGCGCTGTGCGGATGCCTCGGCGGCGAAGCCGACGGGCGCGAGGCCGGTGAGCGCAACGAGACCGGCGGCGGCGAGGGTAAACAACTTCATGGAAAGTCTCCTGAGCGGTCTGGATTCGCGTGAATCCCATAACCTATGTTAGCAAACTCGCGCCGCCTCATTACGGTTCCGTATCAACGACGGAAACAGCGGCGAACCGGGCCGTAATAGCCGCGCTGGATGCGGCACACGACGCGTGAGCGGCCATAGCCACGCGGCCCGCCATAGCCGTAATGCGCGCGATAGCCGCCGTGGTGCCCGCGATAGCCGCCGCGATATCCATCCCGGTACCCGCCCCGGTAGCCGCCCCGGTAACCGCCATCCCGATAGCCGTCATAGCGATGGCGCGGGCCATGCCAGCCGCGGTCATGATGCCCGCCGCCGCGCGGCCCGTCCCAGCCGTAACGCTGTGCGTCCGCGGGGGCCGCGGCAACCAGGGTACCGGCGGCCAGGGCGCCGGCGGCGAAGAAAGCGATGATCCTCATGAGAGCTACTCCACTCGAGCCCCGGGCAGCGGGGCCGTATCAATGCCCCGTATACTGGGGCGGTGGAGGCTTGATCGCCGAACCGCCGTGGATCGACGCTGAACCGGCCGTTGTCATTCTGTAAGGTTCGCCCGGCCGGTCAGCCGGGGACGCGCACCGTCAGTCCGTCGAGCGCCTCGGTCAGGCGGATCTGGCAGGCGAGCCGGCTGGTCCGGGTCGCGTCGGGGGCGAGATCGAGCATGTCCTCCTCGTCCGCGCTCGCCGGCGGCAACCGGGCGACATCGGCGGCGTCGACGATGACATGGCAGGTCGCGCAGGCAAGCTGGCCCTCGCACGTGCCCTCGAGCGGCTGGCCGTCCGCCTGTGCGGCGTCGAGCAGCCGGTCGCCGGGGGTGGCGACGACGCTGCGCATGCTGCCGTCGCGGGCGATGAAGTGGACGATCATGGAAAACGGACGATCATGGCCATTGCCCTTCCGCCGCGGCCGCGATCGCGTCGATCGCGGCGGCGAGCTCTGTTTTGGTGGTGTAGCGGCCGAAGCCGAGACGGATGCTCGACCGGGCCTGGGTCTCGCTCAGGCCGATCGCGCGGAGCACATGGCTCGACCGCCCCGACCCGCTCGCACAGGCGGAGCCCGCGGAAAAGGCGATGTCGCGCAGGTCGGACATCAGCCGGTTCACGTCGAGCCCCTCGCGGCGGATGTTGAGATTGCCGTGATAGCGCGGGTCGGTGGCGCCGTTGATCATCCAGCCGGGGCCGAGCCGGTTGCGGGCGAGCGACCAGAGGCGGTCGACATGGGCGGCGTCCTGGTTCTTGCGGTCGGCCATCAGCTGCGCGGCGACGCCGAAGCCGGCGCACAGGGCGGGCGACAGCGTGCCCGAACGGCCGGGCGCCTCCTGCCCGCCGCCGTGGAGCAGCGGGGCGAGCGTGACGCCGTCGCGGATCCACAGCGCACCGATGCCCTTGGGGCCGTGGATCTTGTGCGCGGAGATGGCGATCAGGTCGACGGTGTCGGGGATCGCGACCCGGCCATAGCCCTGGACCGCGTCGCACAGCAGCAGCGCGCCGGCAGCGTGCGCGGCGGCGGCGAGCGCGGCGATCGGCTGGATCACGCCGATCTCGTTGTTGACGAGCATCGCCGCGACCAGACCCGTGCGGGCGACGGCATCGGGATCGACGATGCCGTCTGCGCCGACCGGCAGGATCGTCACGTCGCGCCCCTGCGCCGCTTCCGCCGCCGCGGTGTCGAGCACGGCGGCGTGTTCGGTGGCGAGCGTCGTGATCGGCCCGGCGGTGCCCTTGATCGCCCAGTTCAGCGCCTCGGTCGCGCCGCTGGTGAAGGCGACGCGACCGCCGGGGGGAAGCAGCGCCGCGACCTGATCGCGCGCAAACTCGACGGCGGCCTTCGCGCGGCGGCCTTCGCGGTGGGGCGAATGCGGGTTGGCGTGCTGCGATTCGAGCCAGGGTAGCATCGCGGCGAGCGCCTCGGGCGCGAGCGGAGTGGTCGCCTGGTAGTCGAGATAGCTCATGCGGCCGCCCTGATGTCGCGGGCGATCCGCGTCCAGGCCTCGGCGAAGCGCGCGACGTCGTCGGCGGTGGTGGTCCAGCCGAAGCTGACGCGGACGACCTGCGCGGCGGCGTCGGCGGGATAGCCCATCGCGGCGAGGACATGGCTCGGCCGCATGCTGCCCGACGAACAGGCACTGCCCGCCGAGACCGCGAACCCGGCCATGTCGAGGCGGATCAGCTGCGCCGCCGCGCCGACGCCGGGCATGCGGTAGGAGGCGATGGTCGGAATGCGGGGGCTGGCCTGCGCGACGATCTCGCCGCCATGTGCGAGGATCGCGGCGTCGAGTTCGGCGCGGAGGTCGGCGAGCGGCGCGAACCAGTCGCGCGGGGCTTCGAGTGCGGCGGCGAATCCGAGCGCGCCGGGGAGGTTCTCGGTGCCGCCACGATAGCCGCGCTCCTGCCCGCCGGTCGGATCGAGCAGGCCGAGGTCGCGGACGAGCAGCGCGCCGATCCCGGGCGGACCGCCGAGCTTGTGCGCGGAGACGATGATCATGTCGGCGTCGGGGAGCGGGAGCTTGCCCGCGGTCTGCGCGCAGTCGGCGATGCGCGGGCTGGCGGCCGCGGGCTGGAGGACGCCGGTTTCGCTGTTGGCGGACTGGAGCGCGGTCCAGTCCCGCCCCTCGGTCCTGACGATACCGCCCGCATCGACGTCGAGCATGACCGGGCGGTCCGCCGCGCGCAGGACCGCGTCATGCTCGACCGCGGCCACGCCGATGCCCGGCCGGCCGCGCAGTGCTAGCCCTGCGGATTCGCTCGCGCCGCTCGTCAGGATCACGTGGTGCGGCCAGTCGAGCGCCTGCGCGATCCGGCGCCGCGCATCCTCCAGCGCCGCCCGTGCCGCCCGCCCCTCGGCATGCGGCGAGGACGGGTTCGCCCAGCGCGCCATGCCCTCGATCACCGCCGCGACGGCCTCCGGACGCATCGGCGTCGTGGCGGCGTGATCGAGGTAGATGCGAGGTTCGTTACGGGACAGGGTCGGTTCCAATTGCGAAAAGGGGTGCATTACCTATATAGCGCGCATCGTCCGGCACTCCACCCGAGTGCGTATCCCAGCTCGCGAGTGCCCATGCCAGAAGTCATTTTTCCCGGTCCCGAAGGCCGTCTCGAAGGTCGTTTTGCGCCGGGTCCGCGCCCGCGCGCGCCCGTTGCGATGATCCTCCACCCGCACCCGTCGGCGGGCGGCACGATGAACAACGCGATCGTGCAGCAGCTCTACAAGACCTTCCAGCGGCGCGGTTTTGCGACGCTCCGCTTCAACTTCCGCGGGGTCGGCAAGAGCCAGGGCGTGTTCGATAACGGCGTCGGCGAGCTCTCCGATGCGGCGAGCGCGCTCGACTGGGTGCAGAGCTTCCATCCCGAGGCGCAGACGACGTGGATCGCGGGCGTCAGCTTCGGCGCGTGGATCGGCATGCAGCTGCTGATGCGTCGCCCCGAGATCCGCGGCTTCATCTCGATCGCGCCGCCGGCGAACCTGTACGACTTCACGTTCCTGGCCCCCTGCCCGTCGAGCGGGATCATCATCCAGGGCGAGGGCGACGAGGTTGCGACGCCGGGGGCGACGCAGAAACTGGTCGACAAGCTGCGCACGCAGAAGCACATCACGATCCATCACGACACGATCCCGAAGGCGAACCACTTCTTCGAGCACGAGATGGCCGAGCTGATGGGGTCGGTGGACAAGTATCTCGACATGCGGCTGGATCCGAATTCGCCGATCCGGTGAGCCCCTTCCCTTCTCCCCTCGGGGAGCAGGTGGCGCGTTAGCGCCGGATGAGGGCACTTTGTGAGCGTTGCGGTTCACGACGTGCCCTCACCCTCCCACCGCTGCGCGGCGGGCCCCTCCCTCTCCCCCGGGGGGAGAGGGTTAGAGGGTCCAGATTGCTACGTTGGCTAGCAGTACCGCGGCCATCACGAGCATGAGGATGCCTTTGCGGCGGTCGTGGTTCTTCACGATCAGCGTGATGCCGCCGATCAGGCAGGCGAACATGCCGAGCATGGCGATGGCGGGCGCGGCGGCGGCGATGGCGGTCAGGGCGGCGGTCATGCGCCAGCGTTACGCCGAGCCGCGCCGATAGGGAAACCGGACGTGCCGCATTGACTTGATCGTCCGCGAAAATAGCATGGCCCCCGTCCCTTCCGGACCTGGGAGCCGCCATGCCGATCCTGATCGCCCTGCTCGTCGCGCAGGCCGCACCCACGCCCCCTGCCCCCGCGAATTGCCGCTATGACGAGGCGGCGATGCTCGCGCTCGACGAACGCGCGTTCGACCAGACACCGACCAGCGGCTGGCGACCACTCGCCGCCGCGGGATGCGATCTGGTCGCGGCGGATGCGATCGCGGCGTGGCGAGCGAGCCATGCGGGCGATCCGCGTACGGCGGGCCTGCTCAACTGGCACGAGGGACAGTTGCGCGCCAATGCCGGCCAGACCGCGCCCGCGATCGCGCTGTTCGAGGCCGCGCGCAAACCGCTGCCTGAGGATATGGGGTTCGGCTGGAACCTGTATGTCGACGGCAGCATCGCCTTTCTGCGCCGAGATCTGGCGGGCCTCGATACCGCCCGCGCCAAGCTCGCCGCACTCCCCCGGCCGGCGGGCTATGCCCCGGTCGGCGTCGACGGCAAGCCGCGCGCCTATGCCTGGCCGATGAACCTCAATATCCTCGACGGCTTCGTCGCCTGCTGGAACCGCGGCTACAAACAGGCCTATGCCTGCGCGAAGCCCGCGGTCCGCACGCTGCCGCCCGCGACCGGCTGAGATCAGCCCGCCAGCACCGCCGCATAGGCGGCGCGGTCGACATTGCCGCCTGACAGGATGACGAGCAGCCCGGGTTCGGGATGCACCTTGCCCGCCAGCAGCGCGGCGAGCGCGACCGCGCCGCCGGGTTCGATCACCAGCCGCAGCCGCTCCGCCGCCCAGCGCTGCGCCGCCGCGGTCTCCCCCTCGCTGACCGCGACGCCGGTCGCATCGCGGCGCGACAGCACGTCGAAGGTCAGCGGCGACACGCGCTGCGTCTGGAGCGAATCGCATGCGGTCGGCGGCGGGTTCGGCCCGACCGGCTCGATCCACGACGCTTCGAGCGACCGCCGCATGTCGTCCCACCCCTCGGGTTCGACCACCGTGATCGCCGCGTCCTTGACCGCCAGCGCGATCCCCGCCGCAAGCCCGCCGCCACCACACGGGACGACGATGCGGGAGGGCGACCCCAGGCCGAACGCCGCCATCTGCGCATGCGCCTCGATCCCCGCGCTGCCCTGCCCCTCGATGATCCACGGGTCGTCGAAGCTGGGCACCAAAGTCGCGCCGCGCGCCTTGGCGAGGCGTGCGGCGATCGCCTCGCGGCTCTCGGTCGCGCGGTCATAGGCGACGACCTCCGCACCGAGCGCCAGCGTCGCGTCGCGCTTCGTGCGCGGGGCGTCCGACGGCATAACGATCGTCGCGGCGATACCGAGTCGCCGCGCCGCCCACGCCACGCCCTGCGCATGATTGCCCGACGAGAAGGCGACGACGCCGCGCGCGCGGATCTGATCGGGAATCGCGGTCAGCCGGTGCCAGGCGCCGCGAATCTTGAACGCGCCGACCGGCTGCAAGGATTCCGCCTTGAACGCGACCGCTATCCCCCGGATTTCGGCCACGAACAGCGGCGTCGGCGGCAGGATGCGCGCGATCTTCTCTGCCGCGTCACGGACCCCGGCCCGTGTCGGCTGTCGCAAAATCGTCACACGTCGTCTCCTGTGGTGCAGATGCTATTTACATGGGGGGCGTGCGCCCCTAAATCGCGCTTCCGCTGCCCCATGGGACTTCCAACCGCAAGGCAGTGTTTTCGTAATTTGTCTCAGGACATTGGAGGTCCCTTGAATTGGTCAAGCATCATATCGCGCTGGGGTTAGCGAAAGCCCATTCGACCGCCGACACTCCCCTCATCGGGGGCGGCATCGACATCGCTAAGGGGCGCCCGGTCAATCCGGTCACGCTCGTTCGTCCGCACGCTGCTGCGCGCGCCGCTCGGTTCTTCGTCGAGAAGTTCCCGGGCCGCTCGATGTATGCGGTAAAGGCGAATCCATCTCCCGAACTCCTGCAGATCCTGTGGGACAATGGCATCACGCATTACGACGTGGCGTCGATCGCCGAAGTGCGCCTGGTCGCGCGGACGCTGCCAGAGGCGACCCTGTGCTTCATGCACCCGGTCAAGGCCGAGGAAGCGATCGCCGAGGCGTATTTCACGCACGGCGTCCGCACCTTCAGCCTCGACAGCCTGGAAGAGCTGGACAAGGTCGTGCGCGCCACCCGCGAAGCCACCGACCTGACGCTGTGCGTCCGGCTGCGCGTGTCGTCCGAGCATTCGAAGCTGAGCCTCGCGTCGAAGTTCGGTGCCGCACCGCATGAAGCCAAGGAACTGCTGTTCGCGGCCCGCCAGGCGGCGGACGCACTGGGCATCTGCTTCCATGTCGGCAGCCAGGCGATGACTCCGGAAGCCTATTCCAACGCGATGGAGCGCGTCCGCGCGGCGATCGTCGAGGCGGCGGTCACGGTCGACGTGATCGACGTCGGCGGCGGCTTCCCGTCCTCCTATCCGGGGATGGAGCCTCCTCCGCTCGAGCGTTTCTTCGAGACGATCCACCGTGCGTTCGAATCGCTGCCCGTCAGCTATTCGTCCGAGCTGTGGTGCGAGCCCGGCCGGGCGCTGTGCGCGGAATATTCGTCGATCATCGTGCGCGTCGAAAAGCGCCGCGGGACCGAGCTGTACATCAATGACGGCGCGTATGGCGCGCTGTTCGATGCGGCGCATATCGGCTGGCGCTTTCCGGTCGAGCTCCTCCGCGAGCCGGACAGCCGTGCCAAGGACATGGAGTTCAGCTTCTATGGTCCGACGTGCGACGACATGGATCACATGGCCGGGCCGTTCCTGCTGCCCGCCGACATCCAGGCCGGCGACTATATCGAGATCGGCATGCTCGGTGCCTACGGCTCGGCGATGCGGACCGCGTTCAACGGGTTCGGATCGGACGAGACGGTGATCGTCACCGACGAGCCGATGGTCTCGCTGTACGACGAACGGTACCAGGACCTCGCGTCCAACGTCGTCACGCTGTAACCACTAGCTATTATTTCTACCGTCATTCCCGCGCAGGCGGGAATCCATAAACGCTATCGGCGCGGCTCCATCTGCCCCCGAGTTTATGGATCCCCGCCTGCGCGGGGATGACGACGTTTGAGGATGATGACCATGACCGAAGACACCCGCATCGACGCGCAGCGCAAGGCTGAGCTCCTGTCCACTACCGTCGAGCATATCGACATCACCAGCTTCGACGCGCGGCCGATCGTCGACGCGATGAAGAAGATGTCGTTCACCAGCCGCGACCTCGGCCGTGCGACCGACATCTACAACCAGATGCTCGCCGACAAGGACTGCACGATCTTCCTCGTGATCGCAGGCAGCACGAGCGCTGGCGGTTGCATGGACCTCTATGCCGAGCTGCTGCGCAACAACATGATCGACGGCATCGTCGCGACCGGCGCGACGATCGTCGACATGGATTTCTTCGAGGGCCTCGGCCACAAGCATTACCAGGCGCTCGAGGTGCCGCACGACGACGTGCTGCGCTCGCTGATGATCGACCGGATCTACGACACCTATATCGACGAGGAAGAGCTCCAGCACGTCGACCACACGATCTTCGAGATCGCCGAGACGCTGGAACCCCGCCCCTATTCGAGCCGTGAGTTCATCCGCGAGATGGGCAAGTATCTGGTCGAGCACGGCAAGAAGGAGAACAGCCTCGTCAAGCTCGCCTATGAGCATGACGTGCCGATCTTCTGCCCGGCGTTCGTCGACAGCTCGGCGGGCTTCGGTCTGGTCAAGCATCAGGTCGACGCGGCGAAGGCGGGCAAGCCGTACATGGTCCTCGACGCGATCGCGGATTTCCGCGAGCTGACCGAGATCAAGATCAAGGCAGGCACCACCGGCCTGCTGATGATCGGTGGCGGCGTGCCGAAGAACTTCATCCAAGACACGGTCGTCTGCGCCGAGATCCTCGGCCATGACGACGTCCAGGTCCACAAGTACGCGGTGCAGATCACGGTCGCCGACGTGCGCGACGGTGCGTGCTCGTCGTCGACGCTGCAGGAGGCGGCTTCGTGGGGCAAGGTCAACACCGGCATCGAGCAGATGGTGTTCGCCGAAGCAGGTTCGGTCATGCCGCTGCTCGCGTCGGACGCGTATCACCGTGGCCTGTGGAAGGACCGTCCGGTCCGCAAGTGGGGCGCGAGCTTCGACAAGGCCTGAGGCGGACGCGCTGATCCTTCCCCGCAAGGGGGAGGATTCCGCGATTGCTCCCGATGCGTGATTGATGCAGCCTCCTCCGGGGAACCGGGGGAGGCTTTTTCATGCATGACGACCTGATCCACAGCGAGATCCTGCGGCCGATGGTCGCGCTGATCGCCTGGACGCTGGTGATGCTGCTCTGGATGCTGGCGACCCGGCTGCCCGCGATGAAGGCGGCGGGCGTCAACCTCAGCCAGCTCGTCGGCACGCGCGCCGCCGACGCGGACCGTTCGCTGCCCGCGAGTGCGCAGTGGAAGGCGCATAACTACAACCATCTGATGGAGCAGCCGACGCTGTTCTACGCGGTGTGTGCGGTGCTTGCGCTCAGCCATACCGGCGACGGGGTCAACGCGTGGATCGCCTGGGCCTATGTCGGCTTGCGGGTCGCACACAGCATCGCGCAGGCGACGACCAACCGGGTGCAGACGCGGTTCATCCTGTTCCTGCTGTCGAGCCTCGCGCTGATCGCGCTCACGCTGCACGCGGCGATGGCGGTATTCTGACGGGACCATTGCCGGCGGATGCGTGTCGATCGCCCCTTCCCCTGCGCGATCGGGATCGGCTAGCTACCGCGCCATGACCTTCGACCGCCGAACCTTGCTCGCCCTGCCGCTCGCGGCCGGGATCGCCCCCGCCGCCCTGCTCTCCGACGCCGCCGGCCAGTCCGCGACGAACGGGAGCGCAAGTCGCGGCGCGCGTCTCGCCGGCGATCCGGTCTGGCCGCCCGCCGAGCGGTTCGCGCTGTGGCCCGGCATTCCGGCGGGCGCACCGACCCCGCTGCCGCGCCCGCGCCCGATGATCACCGGACGCCCGGGCGGCTACCGCGACGTGCAGATGCGCGGGGTCGTCCAGCCCGAGGTCGGCGTGTTCCGCGCCGCCCGCCCCGATGGCCGCGCGGTGCTGGTCTGCCCCGGCGGCGGCTATTCGATCACCTCGCTGCGCAACGAAGGGATCGACGTCGCGCGGGTGCTGAACGGCTTCGGCATCACCGTGTTCGTGCTCAGCTACCGGATGCCGGGCGAAGGCTGGGCGGACCGCGCCAACGTGCCGCTGTCCGACGTGCAGCGCGCGATGCGGCTGATCCGCGCCAATGCGCGGCGCTATGCGATCAACCCCGAGACGCTGGGCGTGCTCGGCTTCTCGGCGGGCGGGCATCTCGCCGGCTCGCTCGAGATCCATCATGGCCTCGAGGTCTATCGCCCGGTCGATGCCGCGGACCGGCTGTCGGCGCGGCCGGCCTTTGCCGGGCTGATGTACGCGGTGTCGAACATGGATCCGGGGCGCAGCCATGGCGGCTCGCGCGCGCAGCTGCTCGGCCCCAATCCCGACCCGGCGATGCAGGCGCGCTATGCGATCGACCGCAATCTGCGCAGCGGTGATGCGCCGCTGTTCCTGGTCCATGCCGAGGATGACGACACGGTGCCGGTCGCTAACAGCCTCGACATGCTCGCCGCCGCGCGTCGCGTCGACATTCCGGTCGAGGCGCATATCCTGCGTCGTGGGCGCCACGGGTTCGGCACGCGGCTGCCCGCGAGCTCGCCGGGTTCGCTCTGGCCGCAGCTGTTCGACCGCTGGATGCGCGAGGCGATCGGGCCCGAAGCGCCGCTCTGACGGCGGGTGTGAGTACCCGGGGTTAGCCGAACACCCGCTTCAGCGACCGTTCGAGCATCATCAGCTGCCACAGCGTGCGGCCATGCTCGGCGCGCCCGCCGCGATGTGCCTCGGCGAGCGCGGTGATCGCGGCCATGTCGAACCAGCCCGTCTCGGCGAGCATCCGCGACGATCCGAGCGCGCTCGCCTCGCCCGCCAGCGCGCCGCGGAACCACGCGCTGATCGGCGTCACGAAGCCCATTTTCGGGCGGTAGAGGATCTCTTTCGGCAGATAGGGCTCCATCGCCTTCTTCATCAGCCATTTGCCCTCGCCGTGGCGGAGCCGCATGCCGACGGGCAAGGTCGCGCAGAACTCGACCAGCCGGTGGTCGAGCAGCGGTTCGCGCGCTTCCAGCCCGACCGCCATGCTGGTGCGGTCGACCTTGGTCAGGATGTCGCCGGGCAGCCAGTGCTTGAGATCGGCATATTGCGCGCGGTCGATCGCGTCGCGCGCGGGGGCATTCGCCATCGTCGCGACATAGCGTTCCTCCGCGCGGTAGCCGCCCAGCGCGGCTTTCGCGGCGCCCGAGAACAGCCGCGCGCGGACTTCGGGCGTCGTGACCCCGACCGAGCGGGCATAGGCCTCGCCACCCCCTGCCGCGAGCGCGAGCAGGGTCGATTTCGCGCGGAACGGTCGCGGTGCCCAGTCGGCCTTGGGGTAATGCCGGCCGAGTGCGCCGAATATATGCGTCCTGAGATGCGCGGGGAGCAGGCCGCGCACGCGTTCCTCCGCCGCCTGGAAGCGGTAGCGCCTGTAGCCCGCCAGCGCCTCGTCCGCACCGTCGCCCGACAGCGCGACCGTCACCCGCTCGCGGGCCAGCGCGCAGACCTGATAGGTGGCGAGCGCTGATCCATCGGCGAACGGCTCGTCGAACGCGGCGACCAGCGTGTCGATCAGCGCGAAATCGTCGGGATCGACTACCCGCTCGGCATGATCGGTGGCGAAGCGGCGTGCGATCGTCGTCGCATGGCCGCGCTCGTCATGCCCCGCCTCGTCGAAACCGATCGTGCAGGTGCGGACCGCGCGCGGGCTCGCCTCCGCCATCAGCGCGACCACCGCCGAGCTGTCGACCCCGCCCGACAGGAACGCGCCGAGCGGCACGTCCGCGACCATCCGCGACCGCACGCCCGCGCGCATCCGCTCGACCAGTTCCTCGCCCAGCGCCTTGGTGGAGCCGGTCGCACGGTTGGAGAAGTCGACGTCCCACCAGCGGCGCGGCGCGGGCATGCCGCGCCCGCGCTCGATCAGCAGGAAATGCCCGGCCGCGAGCTTCTTCACGCCCGCGACCAGACAGGCGTCGTCGGGGACGTAGCCGAGCGCCATGTAATCCTCGACCGCGGACAGATCGGGCGCGCGCCGGACCAGCGGGTTGGCGAGCAGGCCCTTCAGCTCGGAGGCGAACGCGACCGAGCCGTCCGCCAGCTCGACATAATGAAGCGGCTTCACCCCCAGCCGGTCGCGCGCGAGGAACAGCGCGCGGGCGCCGGCGTCGTGGATCGCGAAGGCGAACATGCCGTTCAGCCGGTCGAGCATCGACGGCCCCCAGGCGCGCCAGCCGTGGAGCAGCACCTCGGTATCGCCCCTGGTGCGGAACCGCGCGCCGGCCGCGATCAGGTCGGCGCGCAGCTCGGCGAAATTGTAGATCTCGCCATTATAGCTGATCGTCAGGTCGCCGTCGGACATCGGCTGCGGCGAGCCTTCGAGGTCGATGATCGACAGCCGGCGATGCCCCAGCCCGACGCCCGGCGCGGTCCAGATGCCGTCGCCATCGGGACCACGATGCGCGAGCGCGGCGATCATCGCCTGGATGCGGTTCGGATCGACCGGCTTTGGCGTGCCCGGGTGAAAGATCCCGGCAATCCCGCACATTCAGCGCAGGCCCGCGGCGTGATCGGCGACAATGCCCACCGGCCCGAGCGCGGCGAGGAAGCGCGCCATCGGTCGCGGATCGCCGCCCTCGACCGACAGATGCACCGCAACCGCGCGCTGCGGTCCGCCGAACAGCCGCGCCTTCATCGTCTCGATCTTCACGATCATCCCGTCATCGGTGGTAGCATCGCCGACCCGGTACCACGTCGCGACGATGCGCTCCACGGGTCCCGGCGCGGTAATCCGCATCGCCGAACCGCGCACGCCCGCGGCGTCCGCGACCGGGGGAAGATCGGCGACGCGGACCCAGCGATCCTCCTCGCGCAGCACCCCCGTGCCGAACGCGATCAGCTCGTGCCCGTCGCCCTGCCGGCCGAACACCGCGAGCGCCATGTCGACGGTCGCGCCCGACGCGTCGGCATAGCGGCCGAACAGATAATGGTCGGCGCCCGGATACCAGGGCATCCACGGCGCGCGGACGCTGACATCAACGCGGTGCCAGCCGGGCACGTCGGGCAGCGCGATCTGCGCGGGCAGCGCCTCCCGCCGCCCCGCGACCGCCGCGCTCCAGGCGGGAAACGCCGATCCGACCGCCAGCACGAGCAGCGTGACGATGGCGAGATCGCCCCGATAGCGCGGGACCGCCTGCAGCTGCGCGGGATCGAAGGCGGGATCGTCGGGCGCGCGGTCGAACCAGCGCCAGCCGATCGCGAGCACCGCCGCCATCACGAGCGCGAAGAACAGCCAGCCATAGACGATGTGGTCGATCCCCGTCGCCGCCTCGACCGAAGTCAGCTCGGCCGCCCAGATCGTCCCGAACGCGCGGAACCCGTTGGCGACGACCGGCACCACGACCGACACGGCGAGGAACACCGCGCGCCGCCGCCACGACACGAAACATACATTGGCGACGAGCACCGCGAACGCGACCATCGCGATCACGAACTTGGCGCCCGAGCACGCCTCCGCCACCTCGAAATAATAGCGGCCGGCATGGATCAGCACGCCGTCGACGACCGCGGGCACGCCGACCAGATGCAGCAGCGGCATGACGATCGCGACCGTCACCGCCTGCAAGGGCGGCTCGATCCCCTCGCCGAAGGGCACGAGGAACAGCGCATAGCCGAGCGGGAACAGCAATCCGCGTGCTACATTGGGGCCGAGGATCGCGACGACCGCGCCCTGCAGCATCAGCACCAGCCCCAGTTGCCGCGCGAGATTGACCGAGGCCGCATCGCCCATCAGCCACCCTGCCCCGCCGACCGCGACCAGCGCCAGCCCCGGCCACCAGCCGACCGGCGTCAGTTGCGCGAGCTCGCCGCGCCGCTGCCACACCAGCCACGCGATCACCGGGGTAATGAACAGGCAGTGGCCGAAGGTCGTGCTGGTCCACCAGATCGTCGTCAGATCGGCGACGTCGCGGCGGAACAGCGCGAGCAGCAGGGTCGCCGCGATGCCGAGCGCGAGCAGATGCCGGGGCCAGGACGTCGCGGGGCGATCGGTCACGATGGGGACCGGCGCCCTTCGACCCCGAACAGCGCATCGAGCGGTGCGAGCCGCGCGTCCCAGCCATAGCGTCGCAGCACCTGCGCGCGCGCGGCCCGGCCGAGGTCTGCCGCGTCGGCGGGTGCGTCGAGCAGCGCACGGACCTGCGCGGCGAATTCGCTCGCGTCCGCCGCGACGCGGATCGTGCCGGCGTGGTCGATTCCCTCCGCCGCCGCCGCCGAGGCGACGACCGGCCGCGCCATCGCCATCGCCTCCAGCACCTTGTTCTGGATGCCGCGGGCGAGCTTCAGCGGGGCGACGCAGACCTCGGCTGCGGCGAGCCAGCCGCGCACGTCGTCGACCGCGCCGGTGACGATCACCGCGTCGCCTGCCAGCGCCTGCACCGCCGGAGTCGGGGCGCGGCCGACGATCGCGAACCGGGCTGTCGGGTGTTGCGTGCGGATCCGGGGGAGGATGTCGCGGGCGAACCAGGTCACGGCTTCGATATTGGGGCGGTAGTCCATCTGGCCGGTGAAGACGATCAGCGGGTCTGCATGCGCCGCACTCTGTACCGCCCCACTCTTCACCGCCCCGGCGGAGGCCGGGGTCCAGTTGGGGGACGTGGATGACGACGGACTGTCCGGTGTTACTGCGACCTTTCCAACTGGGCCCCGGCCTTCGCCGGGGTGGTGGGATGGAGGTGTGGCTCGCCCAGTATGCGCAGCCGGGTCGAACGTCGCCGAGTCGATACCGTCCTCGACCGCCAGGAAGCGTCCGGTCGCGCCACCCGCGCCGCCCGGCACCTCCCCGGCGGAGGCCGGGGTCCAGTTGGGAGACGTGGATGACGACGGACTGTCCGGTGTTACTGCGACCTTTCCAACTGGGCCCCGGCCTTCGCCGGGGTGGTGGGATGGGGTTGCGGCCTGCCCGCCATGCGCAGCCGGGTCGGGCGCGCCGCCCTTCACCTCCCTGGCGAAGGCCGGGGTCCAGTTGGGGGACGTTGATGGCGGCGGACTGTCCGGTGTTACTGCGGCCTTTCCAACTGGGCCCCGGCCTTCGCCGGGGTGGTGAGATGGGGTTGCTGCCTGCCCAGACTTGTCAGCCTGCCCCGCCGGATCGAACGTGGCCGAGTCGATGCCGTTCTCGACCGCGAGGATGCGGCCGGTGGCGCCGCCGGTGCGGAACAGGGTGGCTTCGGCTTCGCTGACGAACAGGCTGGCGGAGACCCTCGCCGCGATCTCCCGCTCGAACGCGCCGAGCAGCCGTGCCTCGCGGCGCATCATCCAGCGCATCGGGCCGCGGGAGTCGTCCGCGAAGCCTGCGAACTTGGCGGAGTCCATGTCGACGAAGTCCATGACCACGGGTGGCCCGTCATCGGGGAGGTACTGCGCCATCTGACCCGAGAAACAGTAGATGCCCTCGACGCGTGGCAGGATGCGGTCGACGGCGGCCTGCATGGCGGGAGAGGCGAACGCCGTCAGCGAGACGGGCTTGCCGGTGGCCAGCGCCTCGAGTCCGGCGCGCGCCTGCGACTTGCCGCGTGGCAGGATCGTGCAGCTCGCCAGCATGTCTGTGAAGGCCGCAGGCGGATCGAGGTCCGCCGCGTCGTCGGCAAACGCGACGAGATGGACGCGCATGCGTGCGCTGAGATAGCGGAGCACATGAAAGCTGCGGATCTTGTCGCCGCGATCGGGCGGAAACGGCACCCGGTGCGCGAGGAACAGCAGGTCGCTCACCCCAGACCCCGGGAGATCCACGGTCCGGCGAGATTGGCCGCCCAGAGCGGCATCTTCTTCCAGCTGCGCACCATCAGCGCATATCTGGGGTTGAGCGGATTGACCTCGCGCGCGGGCCCGTCGCTGCGCTTGGCATAAAGCCGCGGCACGGGCGTAAACCCCCAGTTCTTCTTGAACGCGGCCGCGCCGGTGCCGGTCTTGGACCGTCCGAAGTCGAACCGCGTGCAGCCGCGCGCGCGGGCATGAGCCATCAGCGCGAAATACATCCGGTCGTTCGCACGCAGGCCGCGCGCCGCCTCGGTCCCGCCGCCCCAATAGGGATAGACCGTCCCGCGGTGATAGAGGCTGAGCACGCTCGCGACCGCGCGGCCGCGGTGGCGGACGGTCAGTACGTCGGCGTCCATCGTCTCGACGACCGAGCGGAAGAGCCGCGCGGGAAAGACCGGCGTCCCCAGATTGCGCACCGATTCGGCATAGACGCGGTAATGCTCGGCGAGCATTGCGCGGTCGCGGCCGGTCGCGATGTCGAGGTCGAAGCCGAGCGCGCGCCGCACCTCGGCGCGCTGCTTGCGCGGGATGGCGAGCAGTTCGGCATCGTCATCCGCCGCCAGATCGCGTGCGAACCCCAGATAGCTGTCCGCGTCGCTGTCCCAACCCGCGGGCACCGCGCCACCGCGAAGCTCGACCGACGGGCAACCGCGCCGCTGCGCCAGATCCCAGGCCGCCGCGGCGAGCGGCTCGACCGCGGCGTCGCCGAGCACGCCGCCATCGACCGCGAACCCCGCCGAGACGAGCGCACGCCCGAACAGCGGCGATCGCATCTCGGTCAGCGGCAGCACGCCGGTGATCGTCCCGCCCCGCTCCGCGACCAGATAGCGTGCGCGCTGGCCGCAACCGCGCGCGACCGCGATGCTCCACGCGGGCAGATGGAACGGCGTCGCCGCCGCCGTCGCATCGACGAACGTCGCGATCCGCGCGCGCTCGTCCGCGTCGGCGAGATCCGCCTCGCGCACGGTGGCCGTCGTCACCGCAGCCGACCCGCCTCGACCGCGACCGCGGCATCGACGCGACCCCAGTCATGCCGGCCGAGCAGTCCGCGCAGCTTGCCCGCCATCGCGCCAAGCCGCGAATAATGCCGGATCTTCGAGCGCAAGGGTGCCGCCGCGACACGCGGCTGGGCGGGGTCGATCTCCCAGGGGTGGAAATAGAACATCGCCGGGTGGTCGGCGGCGTTCACCTGGCGGACCGCGAAATCCATCAGCGCGGCGGGCAGCAGCCGGAAGAACCCGCCCCCCGTGGCGACGCGGCGCGTGCCGAACTGCGCGACGGTGACGGGCACTTCGAGCAATGCGCTGTCGGCCAGCGGGCGGAAGGCGAAGCGCGGTGCGTCGCGCCAGCCATAATGATCGTGGGCGAGCGGTGCGACGCTCGACGAATAGGCATAGCCCGCTTCCGCCAGCACGGCGTGTGCCCAGGGCGTGCGCTGGTCGATCGAGAAGCTCGGCGCGCGGTAGCCCGTGACACGCTGTCCCGCCGCATCCTCGATCGCCGCGCGCGCGCGCGCGAGGTCGGCGCGGAACAGGCCTGCATCCATGGTGAAGACGCGCTGGTGATCCCAGCCATGGCTCGCGATCTCGTGCCCCGCATCGACGATCCGGCGGATCAGTGCGGGATAGCGGTGCGCGACCCAGCCGAGCGTGAAGAAGGTCGCGTGCACGCCGCTTTCGGCAAACAGCGCGAGCACCGCATCGGTGTTCGCCTCGACCCGCGGCTGGAGGCCGTCCCAATCCGCCTTGTCGATCACCGTCTCGAACGCGCCGACCTGGAACCAATCCTCGACATCGACCGACATGCCGTTGCGGATCGGGCCGGCCGTTACCGCCGTCGTCACCGGATCACGCCGCGTCGTGCCAGTGCGACGCGCCGCGGATCGGCTTGTAATCGGGCCTGGGCTCGTCGCCCTCGACCCACTCGACGAGCAAGGTCAGGACGCGGCGCAGCGCCTGGTCCTGCTGCTCGACGCGCGCCTCGAGCATTGCGAGCCGGTCGAGGACCGCGGGGTCGGTGGCGGGGTCGGACGTGCCGCGGGGCTGTGCCTTGGGTTCGGCGGCGGGTTCGGCGGCAGGCTCGGGCGTGGGCGTCGTCGCGAGTGTCGGCAGGTCCGCGGTCAGGTCGCTCTGCACGGCGCGGACGACGGCGCCGTCGATGACGCGCAGATCCTCGATCGCGGCATAGAGCATGACGCGGCCCGCCAGCATGTTGAGGCGGCGGGGGATACCGTCCGACCCGTCGAACAGCGCGGCGACCGCGTCGTCGGTGAACGCCGGATTGCCCTCCCACCCGACCACCGACAGGCGGTGCGCGATATAATCGGCGACCTCGTGTGGCTCCATCGGATCGAGATGGTGGATCGCGATCACCCGCTGGCGGAGCTGTTCGAGCCCGTCGGAGCCGTGGAGCCGGTCGCGGAATTCGGGCTGGCCGAGCAGCAGGATCTGCAGCAGCGCATGGCCGGCGGTCTGGAAATTGGACAGCATCCGCAGTTCCTCGAGCGCGGACACGGGCAGCGCCTGCGCCTCGTCGACGATCAGCAGCGTGCGCTTGCCGGTCCGTGCGACGGCGTGCAGCCCGCGTTCGATCGCGGTCAGCAACTGCGCCTTTTCGAGCCCCGCCGGGTCGACACCGAGCGCGGTCGCGACGATCCGCAGCAGGTCGCTCGCCTCGATCGCGGTCGACACCAGCCGGATCGCGTTCAGGCTCTGATGGTCGATCGTGTCCATCAGATGCCCGACCAGCGTGGTCTTGCCCGCGCCGATATCGCCGGTCATGACGATGAAGCCCTCGCCCTGCGCCAGGCCATAGCCGAGATAGGCCATCGCCTTGCGATGCGTTCCCGATTCGAACCAGAATCGGGGGTCCGGGGTGAGCTGGAACGGGCGTCCCGTCAGTCCGTAATGTTCGTCGTACATCTGCCAAATATCCTAGAACTGATACCGTGCACCGAGCAACGCCTGTGCGGACCAGTCGCTGTCGAAGTCGCCGACCTTGAAGCTGTATAACCCGAGCGACGCGGTCGTGCCGAGCCGTCCGAAATTACGGTAATAGGTGCCGGTCGCGCCATAGGACCAGACCCCGCCATCGCCCGCGGTAACGAAACCGCCGCCGAGCTGGCTGTCGAAATAGTTCACGAACGCGGTCGCACTGATCCCCGATACCGAAGACAGCGACCGCGCGAAATAGAGCTGGCCGTAATAGCTCTCGTCCTCGAGGCCCGTGACGACGAGGCCGGGCGCGCCGCGCGGTGCGAAGAGCCGGCGATTGGCATAGCCGATCCCGCCGCCAAAGGTCGTCCGCCCGCGCGTCGCGACGAGCACCGCGTCGATCCCGCGCGCACGGTAGCTCGAGGTCGAGATCGACTGGAACACGTCGTCGAGGCAGCCGCCCGGCGCTGCGCCGGTCGCACCGAACACGCAGCCGTTGAACTGCTGCGCAAAGCCTTGGTTGGGCGCGAGGAAGCTGGTCGGCAGGTTGGCGAGGCCGGTGCGCAGCTGGCGGCCGAAGGTCTGCACGCCGTCATAGACGTTGACCGCGACGCCGACGTCCTTCGACGCCTGGTAGGTCGCGGTGCCGGTAAAGCTGAGCGAGCCATAGCGTTCGCCGATCCGCGCCTCGACCGAGGTCCGCCGGTTCGGTCGCCAGATCACGCCCGCGTCGTAATAGAGCCCGTCGGTGCGATAGGCGATGCGACGCGGCGATCCCGGCGCGGTCCGGAACCGGCCGTCGCGGTCGAGCACGGGGACGCCCGCGGCATCGACCAGCGCATCCTTCTGGCTCGTCTCGATCCGTTCATAGCCGAGGCCCGCGGTCAGCGCGACATAGGGCGACACCGGCAGCACCGCGTCGCCGCGGCCGAAATAGCCCTGGTAGCGCTGGCTGAGCTGGCCGGCGGTCTCGCGGTCGAACCCCGCGCTTGCGGTCAGCCCGACCGGCAGCAGCGTGCCCGGCCGGAAGCCCGCGCTGGCCGTCGCGGTGTGGCCGATCGAATCGTCGTAATAATCGAGCCGCTGCCCGCCGGTCGCGGCGGTGCCGAAGGTCGGGGTCTCGACCTTGGTATAGCCCAGCCGGTAGTTCGCGTTGACCGCGACGTCGCCCGCCTGCGCGGCGAAATTCGGCCCGCCATAGACGGCATAGACCTGCGCGATGTTCGACACGTTGCCGACCAGCACGCCGGGCGCGGCGCCGCGGATGTCCGAGCGCGAGCGCGTGGCGATCCCGCCCGCTTCCAGCGAGAGGTTGCGCGTCAGTTGCGCCTCGACCCGCGCGAGACCCGAATGGATGTCGGTGTCGCCGATATCGTCGTCATAGGCGAAGCGGCGTTCGTAGCGATAGCTGACCTGCCCGTTGATCCGCGCGGTCGACACCGCCGCATCGACGCCCGCGGCGAGCGAGGTGTAGGTGAGCACGTCGCCGCCGCTGAGATCCGCATCGAGGATCTGCGTCGCCTCGATATAAGGCCGGACCACGACGCGTCGCGTGCCCTGCCCGCTACCGGACGCGGAGTCGGACTGGGCGAGCGCGGGCCCTGCGACGAACAGCGCGGCCGCGCCGCCGAGGATCAGGCGGACGTCGTTCACCGCGCGCCGCCTTGCTCGTAATAGCTGCCGAACCGCGCGCCGCCGGGGACGAACGAGACCGCGTTGAGTACCAGCTGGATATGCTCGCAGCTGTCGAGCCGGTTGACCGCGGCGCGGACCTCGCTCTCGGGCGTATGGTCGGCGCGGACGACGAGCATGACCTGCCCGACCAGCATCGCGAGCACGCCCGCGGGGGACGCGGCGAGCGCGGGCGGCGAATCGAAGATCACGATGCGCCGCGGATCCGCCGCGAGTAGCCGCGCGAGCACCGCGCGGGTCCGCGCGCTGGCGAGCAGTTCGGTGTCCATCGTCGTCCGGTCGCCCGCGGGCAGGATCGAGAGATGCGGCACGTCGGTGCGGATCACCAGCGTCTCGACGTCGATGCTCGTATCGGCCAGAGCATCGAGCAGGCCGGGGCCATCGTCGAGCCCGAGCTGCCGCAGCACGTCGGGCTTGGCGACATCGGCATCGACCAGCAGCACCTCGGTATCGCGTTCCGCGGCGATCGAGAGTGCAAGGTTGATCGCGCAGAAGGTCTTGCCGTCGTTCGGCCGCGCCGAGCAGACGAGGATCGTGCGCGCCTTGTCGGGCATCGTGCTGGCCTCGATCTGCGCGCGCGTGATCAGCAGCTGCCGCTTGATGAGGCGGAACTCCTCCGCCAGCGGGCCGACCGGCGCACCGGGCACCATCATGCCGTTCGCCGCCAGCATCCCGCGATCGATCATCGCCGTGTCGCTGGCGACCAGCGGCAGGTGGAACTCGTCGGGCAATTCCTGCCCGATCGGCGCGCGAAGCTCGGGCGGGATCGCGAGGAAGGTCGCATCGTCGGAGTCCGGCGCGTCGGCCTCGAACGCCGCAACGGGCTCGGCGGCAGGCTCAGGTACGCGTGCCGGTTCGACCGGCGGCACCGGCGGCCGGGCCCGCACGTGCTGGTTGAAGTCATAGACCGTGGCGGCCCGTTCGAGCAGCGACGGCGCGCGTGGCGGCTCGCCGCTGGCTTCGTGCGATTCGGGGATCTTGCTACGCATGGTCACGTCCTCAGGCCGCCAGGCCACGCTGCAGGATCTCGACGCCCAGCAGCAGCACATAGGCGGCGCCGAGTGCTGCCGTGCCGCCGAGGAACATCCGGAACTGCTTGGCGCGCAGTTCGGACTGGGTGCGCGTCACGACTTCGCCGATCGACCCGATCACGGGGATGCCCGCGACGCGTTCGAGCCGGGCGCTGGTCGCGAACGTGCCGCGGAGCTGGCCGAGCAGGAACGCGCCGCCGATCCCGGCACCGAGCCCGGCGACCAGCACGCCGGTCAGCAGCAGCATCCGGTTCGGTGCGCTCGGCTTTTGCGGCGTGGTCGGCGGGTCGATCACGCTGAACTTGACGCGATCGGTCTGCGACTGCGCCTGGCCCCGCAATGCGATCTGCTCGCGCTGGGTCAGCAGCTGGTCATACTGGTCCTTCAGCACCTGATAATCGCGGTCGATCGCGCCCTGTTCGGCGGCGACGGTCGGATCCTCGGAGAGCTTGGCGTTGAGCTGGTCGAGATCGCCCTGCAGCTGCGCGCGACGGATCCTGAGCGACGCGACCGCCGCCTGCTTGTCCGCCATCATCGCCTGCAGCGAGACATAGAGCGGATTGGGCGACGAGCCCGCGCCGCTGCCGCCCGACAATGGTTCGCCGCGCGCCGCCGCGGTCGCCTGGGCGAGCTGCGCGCGCAGTGCGACGACGTCGGGATGGCTTTCGGTATAGCCGCGCGCACGGGCATCAGCGAGCTGTCCCTGAATCGCTGCAAGCCGGGCGCGTGCGGGTCCGGCCGCACCGGCGACGCCGCCGCTGCCCGCGACGGTCCGCGCGACGCCGGCCATCTGTCCCTGCACCGCGGCGAGCCCCGATTGTGCCGCGGCGAGATCGCCGTCGACCTGCGCCATCTGCGACCGCGCAGCGCCGATCCGGTCGGCGACCGACCCGGTGCCGGGCAGCGCGCCGAGATAGCGGTTCTGGAAGTCGGCGCGCTTGGCTTCCGCGTCCTGCAGCTGCTTCTGCCGCTGTGCCAGCTGCTTGTCGAGAAAGCTGAGGCTCTGGCTGGTGCTCGTCCGGTCGCCCGCCAGATTGCCCTCGACGAAGATGTCGATCAGCTTCTGCGTGATCGTCCGCGCCAGCTTCGGACTCGCCGCGGTCGTCGCGATCTCGAACAGATTGTCCTGCGCCGACGTGACCTTGATCGACTGGGCGAGGCTGGCGACGCGGTCGGCGACGTCGCGGTCGCTGGCCACCGTGTTGGCAAGGTCAGTGCCGCGCACGACCTTCTCCAGATTGACCGCGGAGGTCAGCGTCTGGCGGATCGTGTCGATGTCGGTGCGGCTCGAGGCCGACGGCTGGTCCATGCTCGCGGGCAGCAGGTTCTGCATCTGGACGAAGACGCGCGCGCGCGATTCATAGCGGCTCGGGATCTGCGATACGAACAGCCAGCCGAGGACGCACACGCCCCACGCGATCGCGAGCGCAAGCCACCGCCGCGTCCAGATCGCGTGCAGCGCGACCCGCGCCTCGTCATAGATGCCGTTCATACCGCCACGCCTCAGAACATCGATTCGGGGATGATGATGACGTCACCGGGCTCAAGCCTGACATTGGCGGACGAATCGCCCTTTTTCAACAGGTTCGAGATCTGCAGCGAGAACTCGCTCTGCTTGCCGCTTGCCCGGTCGTAGCGCACCAGCCGCGCCTTGTTGCCCGCCGCATACTGGCTGAGCCCGCCGACCGCGATCATCGCGTCGAGCAGCGTCATATTGGCACGATAGGGGATCGAGGCGGGCTTTTCGGTCGCGCCGACGATGCGGACCTGCTGGCTGTAGGTACCGCTGAAATTCTCGACGATGACCGAGACGATCGGGTTTTTGACATATTCGCCGAGCGCCTTCTTCATGTCGTCGGCGAGCTGGGCGGGCGTCTTGCCGACCGCGGGCATGTCGTTGACCAAGGGCGTCGTGATCCGGCCGTCGGGGCGGACCTGGACCTTCGACGACAGTTCGGGATTGCGCCAGACGAAGATGTTGAGCTGATCGAGCGGGCCGATCACATATTCCTCGCCCGGCAGTTCCTTGTTCGCGACATAGGCCGCGGGCGGCAGTTCGGGCGGACCGCCGGTGCTGCTGCAGGCGGCCAGCGACGACGCGGCGAGCCCCAGCGTGAACAGGGAACGGGAAACGGGTCCGGAACGCATGGGCACTGATCTCCTGGCGCCATCCCGGCAACGGGTGTCCGATGGCCGGTTAAACTCGCACGGGCTATGCAGGGAAACAGGTGAAGATAGCGTTTAGGAGCGCCCCGCAACCCCGCCCGCCGCCACGCTCATGGCTGGGGTTGGATTGAAGTAACGATCTCGAGCGCGGGTGGATGCCCGAGAAACGCCGCCGGGCTCGCGCTGGCGCCGTATGCCCCCGCCATGAAGATCGCGATCAGGTCGCCGATAGCTACCGGCGGCAGCGCGACGCGGTCGCCGAGCCGGTCGAGCGGGGTGCACAGCGGTCCCACGACAGACACCGCGTCCGCCCCCGCCTCCCCCATCCGCGCGGCGACCGCGATCGGATAGTTGCGCCGGACCACGGTGCCGAAATTGCCGCTCGCCGCGAGCTGATGATTGAGCCCGCCATCGACCACGACGAAGGTCTCGCCCTGGCTGTGCTTCACGTCGATGACGCGGGTCAGGTACACGCCGGCCTCGGCGACCAGCCACCGCCCCAGCTCGATCGCGAACCGGGTGTCGCGCAGCACGGCCGCGCGGGTCTCCAGCGCCGCGTGCAGCGCCGCGCCGACCCGCTCGACGTCGAGCGCGATGTCGTTGGCGAAATAGGGCACGCCGAACCCGCCGCCCAGATTGACCAGCGGCGGCGCGACGCCCGCCGCGTCGGCGAGCCGCGCGGCGAGGTCGAGCGTGGCCGCCTGCGTCTCGATGATCGCGCCCGCGTCGAGCGCCTGGCTGCCTGCATAGATGTGGAACCCGCGCCAGTCCGCGCCTGCCGCGACGATCTCGCGCACCAGCGCCGCCGCACGCTCCGCATCGACCCCGAAGGGCGAGGCGCGGCCGCCCATCCGCATCCCCGATCCGCGCAGTTCGATATCGGGGTTCACGCGCACCGCCATCCGCGGCGCGATCCCAAGCCGCGCGCCGATCGCGAAGCCGCGGGTGGCCTCGCCCTCCGATTCGACGTTCAAGGTCGCACCCGCGCGGATCGCCGCGGCGAGTTCGTCGTCGCGCTTGCCGGGTCCGGCAAAGCTGATCGCATGCGCCGGCTTGACCGCCAGCGCCATGCCGAGCTCGCCCGCCGACGCGACGTCGAGCCCGTCGACCAGCGGTGCGACCGCCGCGAGCAGCGCCGAATGCGGGTTCGCCTTGATCGCGTAATGCAGGTCGATCGCGGGCATCGCCGCGCGGAACCGCGCGATCCGCGCCGCGACGATGGCGCTGTCATAGACGAACAGCGGCGTGTCGCCGGCCTGTGCGACCCAGGCCGCCCCGGACTGCCCGCCGATCGTCAGCGCGCCCGACTGGTGCGCAAATTCGGGCGGCAACGCCCCCATCGGCTTCATCATGCCCGTCCCTGTTCGTTGGCGGTCGACCATGCCCGGACCTCGGCCGCGATCGCGGACCGGTCGAGCTTGGCGTTGGCGTTGCGCGGCAGCGCGTCGCGCCACAGATAGCCCGCGGGCTGCATGAAGCTCGGCAGCGCGGTGCGCAACCGGGTCCTGAGCGCGGGCTCATCCGCCGCGTCGCCCGCGAGCATCACGACGATCGCCTGCCCCAGCCGCGGATCGGCCACGCCGACCGCGACCGCTTCGCGGGCTTCGTTGCCGGCGAGCACCGCCTCCTCGACCTCGAGCGGGCTGATCCGGTTGCCCGCGCTCTTGATCATCTCGTCGTCGCGGCCGACGAAGCGGAGCAGCCCGTCCGCGCCCTCGACCACGGTATCGCCCGACCAGACCGCCATGCCGTTGCCGTCGGGCGCCGGGCGGAAGCGCTGCGCGGTCCGCTCGGCATCGCGCCAATAACCCTGCGCGACCAGCGGGCCCGCATGCACCAGCTCGCCCGGCTCGCCCGGCGCGGCGCGGGTGCCGTCGGGCCGGATCACCGACACCTGCGCGAACGGGATCGCGCGGCCCATCGCATCGGGATGCGCGTCGATCAGCCCCGGGTCGAGATAGGTCGAGCGGAACGCCTCGGTCAGCCCGTACATCGCGTAGATGTCCGCGCCGGCGAACCGCGCGCGCAACCCTGCGACGAGCCGCGGGGTCAGCGCGCCGCCCGAATTGGTCAGCCGCCGCAGCCGCGCCGCGGTCTCCGCCGGCCAGTCCGCCTCGAGCAGCTGCACCCAGAGCGGCGGCACGCCGGCGAGCGTCGTCGCGCCGACCCGCTCGACCGCCTTCACGACGTCGCGCGCGACCATATAGTCGATCGGCGCGACCGCCGCGCCCGCCGCCCAGGTCGAGAAGAACTGGTTCTGGCCGTAATCGAACGACAGCGGCAGCACGCCCAGCACCCGGTCGTCGCGCGTGAGCTTCAGATAATGCGCGACCGACACCGCGCCGAGCGACAGATTGGCATGGCTCAGCATCACCCCCTTGGGCCGCCCGGTCGATCCCGAGGTGTAAAGGATCGCGGCGAGCCTATCCGGATCGGCATCGGACGGTCCCGGGCCGCCCTCGCCTTGCAGATCGAGCGTGGCCTCGTCGACGATCGCGCAGTCCGCGGGCACGTCGCCCGGCTCGAGCGTCGCCGCGCGCGCGCCCTGCGTCACGAGCAGCGCAGCACCGCTGTCGGCGAGGATATGCGCGACCTGCGCGCGCCGCAGCAGCGGGTTGACCGGGACATGGACCAGCCCCGCGCGCGCCGCCGCGAGCGGCATTACGCAGGCGACCCGCGTCTTGGGCAGCCAGGTCGCGACGCGCGCACCCTTCGCCAGCCCCTGCCCCGCCAGCCAGCCCGCGAGCGTGGCGACCGCGGTTTCGAGGTCGCGGAACGTCATCGTCCCCGCGCGGTCGATCAGCGCAACGTCGTCGACTGCGCCGCGCGAGGTCAGGTGATCGATCGGAAACGGGACGGGGTCGGGCGGGGTCATGGGTCCTCCATAGCGCCAAGCCGTTGCCGAATTCACCCCTACAGGCTAGCGGGGCCCGGTTCGCAACGGTTCAGGCGATGCTCGTGATCTTCGAAGGTACTTCCCAGGTTGAAACGACGGTCCGCGCCGTCCTTGCCGACATCCTTGGCCTCAGCGCCGAGCGAGTCGCGGCATTCACCGACGATACGCCGCTGTTCGGCGCGCTCCCCGAACTCGATTCGATGGCGGTGGCGAGCGTGCTGACCGAGCTCGAGGACCGGCTCGGCATCCTGATCGAGGATGACGAGATCGACGGCGAGATGCTCGAGACGTTCGGCGCGCTCGTCCAGTTTGCGGCGCGCAAGGCGCTGGTCTAGCCTCGGCCGGGATGACCGGCCCCCGCTTCGATCACTATGACTGGGCCGGCGGGCGCGAGGCGATGCTGCGCTTCGGCCCCGATGCCGGACCGCTGGTCGTCGCGGTGCTGCCGCTGTTCGAGGAGGCGAACCGCACGCGTGCGTTCCTCGTCGCGATGCTGCGCGCGCTGGCCGGGCGCGGGATCGGCAGCATCCTGCCTGATCTGCCTGGTACCGGCGAGAGTGTGGTCGAGACGCGCGACCTGCGGTTGCCCGACCTGCGCCAGGCCTTTGCTGCGCTTGTCGGGACGCTTGACGTGCCGGCTTACGCGCTGACGATCCGCAGCGGTGCGCTCGTCGATTGCGACGCCAGTCTTGCCGGGCGGTGGCGGCTCGCACCGCAGGCGGGTGATGACCTGCTGCGCGACCTGAACCGGATCCGCGCCGCGTCGACGATGCCCGATGCGGATGGGTATGCGGGCAACAGCCTGTCCGCCGCGCTGCTCGCCGATCTGCGCGATGCCGTACCTTACGCCGCGTCGCGAACGGTTCGACTCGAGAGCGATCCGCGTCCGGCGGATGCGCGCTATGCCGGGGCGCCGCTGTGGCGGCGGTCGGAGCCGGGCAGCGATGCAACGCTCTCCGACACGCTGGCCGCGGACATCGCCGGGTGGATCGCCACATGCGGCGGCTGATCGCGGTCCCCTGCGAGGGCGAGACGCTGGTCGCGACGCTTGACGAGGCGGCGGGCGCGACCGGGGTGCTGATCGTGTCGGGCGGCAACGAGGTCCGCAGCGGCGCGCACCGCGGCATGGCGATGCTCGCGCGGCGGCTGGCGGCGGGGGGCACGCCGGTGTTCCGCTATGACCGCCGCGGCATCGGCGATTCGAGCGGCGAGAATGGCGGCTTTCTGTCGGGGCAGGCCGATCTGGTCGCCGCCGCCGCCGCGTTTCGCGCGGCTGTGCCGCACGTGACGCGGCTGGTCGGGTTCGGCAATTGCGACGCCGCGAGCGCGCTTGCGCTGTTCGGGGCGGCGGCGGGGATCGACCGGCTGCTCCTCGCCAACCCCTGGGTGATCGCGCCGACCGACGACCTGCCCCCCGCCGCTGCGATCCGCGCGCGCTATGCCGCACGGCTGCGTGATCCGGCCGCGTGGCTCAGCCTGATCCGCGGCGGGATCGATCTGCGCAAGCTGGTCCGGGGTGTGGTGAGGCTGTCGCGAGCGTCGGGGGAGGTCGAGGGCGATCTCGCGAGCCGGGTCTGCGGCGCGATCGACGGCTGGGCGGATCGCGTCGTCATTCTGCTCGCGACCGGTGACGTGACGGCGCAGGTGTTTGCGGCGCGTTACCGCGGCGCGGCGCGGATCGTGCGGCTGGCTACCGGTTCGCACAGCTTTGCTGGTTCCGCCAATGCCGCCGCGCTGGAGGCGGCGCTCAGGGCCGTGATCGACCGCACGCACGACGCAGGCGCCACCGCCTCCCCCCACTCGTCATCCTGACGAAAGTCAGGACCCAGGGTTACGGGCGATGCCGTTCCTGGCTCTGGATCCTGACTTTCGTCAGGATGACGGAGGGTGTGGGGGGACGCTGGCACTCCCCCGTCCGTCATAATGGCGAAAGGTGTGGGGGGAACACCGGCACCTCTACTCTCGTCATCCTGACGAAAGTCAGGACCCAGGGTTACGGGCGCCGCCGTCTTTGGCTCTGGGTCCTGACTTTCGTCAGGATGACGGAGGGTGTGAGGGGGCGAAAGCGCGCCCCCCCCCATCATGCGAACGAGGGGGCGTGAATCGGACGCACGCCCCTCGCCGTTACTCCGCGGCTTCGGCCAGTTCCGCGAATTCCGCCGCCGCCAGGAACCGCTCCGCGTCGAGCGCGGCCATGCAGCCCGTGCCTGCCGCGGTCACCGCCTGGCGGTAGACCTTGTCCGCGACGTCGCCGCACGCGAACACGCCCTCGACGCTGGTACGCGTCGAGCCAGTCTCGACCGAGATATAGCCGTCCGAATCGAGATCGATATGCCCGCGGAACAGCTCGGTCGCGGGGTGGTGGCCGATCGCGACGAAGCCGCCATCGACCGCGAGACGCGAGCGCTCGCCCGTGACGGTGTCCTCGAGTTCGAGCGCGACGAGCCCGGCATTGCCGCCGCCGTCGACGAATTCGCGGACTTCCTTGTTCCACAGCACGGTCACGCCCTTGTGCGCGAACAGCCGCTCCTGGAGGATCTTCTCCGAACGCAGCGAATCGCGGCGATGGATCAGCGTCACGTCGGGCGAATGGTTGGTGAGGTACAGCGCCTCCTCGACCGCGGTGTTGCCGCCGCCGATCACCGCGACCTTCTTGCCGCGGTAGAAGAAGCCGTCGCAGGTCGCACAGGCGCTGACGCCCTTGCCCTTCATCGGCTCCTCGCTGTCGATGCCGAGCCACTTGGCCTGCGCGCCGGTCGCGATGACCAAAGTCTCGCCCTCGTAGACGTCGCCGCTGTCGCCGGTCAGGCGGAACGGGCGGCTGCTGACGTCGACCTTGACGATCGTGTCCCACATCATCCGCGTGCCGACATGTTCGGCCTGCGCCTGCATCTGCTCCATCAGCCACGGGCCCTGGATGACGTCCTTGAAGCCGGGATAGTTCTCGACATCGGTGGTGGTGGTCAGCTGGCCGCCGGGCTGGATCCCCTGGACGACGATCGGCGCCATCCCGGCGCGCGCGCCATAGATCGCGGCCGACAGCCCGGCAGGCCCGGAACCGAGAATGAGCATGCGGGTCGTGTGCGTCGTCATCGTGATATCCTTGGAGTTTCGGATCCCATCTAGGCGATGGAGCATGCGATTTGAACCATCGCCACCGCAATCGGCGTGCATCGTTTGCCGCCCCGCTTCGTTGGAAGGCAAAAGCGGAGAGACGTATGAGCGACGACCGGACCATCGAGATCGAAGACTATACCGCACCCGCCGGCGGCTGGGGGTCGATGAAATCGCTTGTGGAGATATCCGCGCGCGAGAAGATCGGCCCTGAGGCGCTGCGCGAACTCACACGGCAGAACAAGCCCGAGGGCTTTGCGTGCGTCAGCTGCGCCTGGGGCAAGCCTGCGCACCCGCATGCCGCCGAATTCTGCGAGAATGGCGCCAAGGCGACCGCGTGGGAGCTGACATCCTACCGCGTGACGCCGGCGTTCTTCCAGGAGCATACGGTCACCGAGCTGCTCGGCTGGAAGGATTTCGATCTCGAACAGGCCGGCCGCCTGACGCATCCGCTGAAATATGACGCCGCGACGGACAAATATGCCGCGTGCAGCTGGGACGAGGCGTTCGCCGGGATTGGTGCGAAGCTCAAGACCTATGACCCAACCAAGGTCATCTTCTACGCCTCGGGTCGCGCGAGCCTCGAGACCTCGTACATGTACAGCCTGATGGCGCGGATGTACGGCAGCCAGAACCTGCCCGACAGTTCGAACATGTGCCACGAAACGACCTCGGTCGGGCTGAAATCAGCGATCGGCTCGGCGGTCGGGACGATCCACCTCTCGGACTACGAGAAGTGCGACGCGATCTTCTATTTCGGGCAGAATCCGGGCGTGAACAGCCCGCGCTTCCTCCACCCGCTGCGCGACTGCGCCAAGCGGGGAGTCGAGATCGTCGTGTTCAATCCGCTGAAGGAGCGCGGTCTGGAGAAATTCCAGGATCCGCAGAATCCGCTGGAGATGGTGACCGGCAAGTCGACGCCGATCGCCTCGCAATATCACCAGGTGAAGACCGGCGGCGACGTCGGCGCGCTGATGGGGATGTGCAAATATCTGATCGAGGCGGATGATCGCGCGCGCGAACTCAATACGCTGCGCATCCTCGACCACGCCTTCCTCGCCGAGCACACCACCGGGTTCGAGGCGTTCGCGGATGTCGCGCGCGGCACCGACTGGGCGACGATCGAGCATGAGAGCGGGCTGTCGCGCGTCGAGATCGAATCGGCCGCCAAGGTCTATGCGAAGTCGAAGGCGGTGATCGCGGTCTACGGCATGGGGCTGACCCAGCATGTCGGCGGGATCGACAACGTCCACATGCTCGTCAACCTGATGCTGCTGCGCGGCAATATCGGCAAGCCGGGCGCGGGCATGGGCCCCGTCCGCGGGCATTCGAACGTCCAGGGGCAGCGTACCGTCGGGATCACCGAAAAGCCCGAGCTCGCCCCGCTCGACAAGCTCGCCGAGCAATATGGCTTCGAGCCGCCGCGCGAGCTCGGCTGGGACACGGTCGCGTCGTGCGAGGCGGTGCTCGAGGGCGAGGCGCAGGCGTTCATCGGCCTAGGCGGTAATTTCGTCCGCGCGATCCCCGACCATGCGCGGATGGAGCCGGCGTGGCGCGGGATCGACTTGACGGTGCACATCGCCACCAAGCTCAACCGTTCGCACCTGCTGCCCGGCAAGACCTGCTATCTGCTCCCCTGCCTCGGCCGGATCGAGACCGACATGCAGGGTACCGGGCCGCAGAGCGTTTCGGTCGAGGATTCGTTCAGCCAGATCTATGGCTCGAAGGGCAAGGCGACGCCCGCCGCGGAGACGTTGCTGTCCGAGCCTGCGATCCTCGCGGGTATCGCCAAGGCGACGCTGGCGCCCAATCCGAAGCTCGACTGGGATGCGTGGGTGCGCGACTATGCGCGGATCCGCGATGCGATCGCCGAGACCTATCCGGACATGTTCTCCGACTTCAACGCCAAGATGTTCACGCCCGGCGGCTTCTGGAAAGGCGTGCCGGCGGCGCACCGCGAATGGCTGACCGAGAGCGGCAAGGCGGAGATCAACGTCCCCCACTCGCTCAACGTCACCGGGTTCGAGGAGAGCGAGGGGCGGTTCCGGCTGATGACGCTGCGGTCGAACGATCAGTTCAACACCACCGTCTATGGCTATCACGACCGGTTCCGCGGCGTGAAGGGCACGCGCGACATCGTCTTCATGAACCGCAGCGACATGCTGCGCATGGGGCTGACCGATGGTGACGACGTCGATCTGGTCGGCGATGCGGGCGACAATGGCGACCGCCGCTTCAACAAGCTGCGCGTCGTCGAATATTCGATTCCGGAAGGGTGCGTCGGGGCCTATTACCCCGAGTGCAACCTGCTGATGCCGGTCGCGCACCATGCGCGCGAAAGCCATGTGCCTGCCGCCAAGTCGGTGCCGGTGCGGATCGAGAAGACACGCTGAGCACGCCCAGGATCCTCGGCGTCGTCCTGGCGGGCGGGCGATCGTCGCGGTTCGGGTCGGACAAGGCGCAGGCGCTGCTCGCCGGGCGCCGCTTGGCCGACCACGCCTGTGCGCTGCTCGGGCCGCATGTCGATGACGCGGTGGTCGCGGGGCGGGATGGCCTGATCCGCGACCTGCCGGGGCCCGATCTGGGGCCGCTGGGGGGCATAGCGGGGGCGCTGCACCATGCGGCGGGTCTGGGCTACACCTCCGTCCTCACGATCGCCTGCGACGTGCCCGTGCTGCCTGACGGGCTGCTGGCAGCGCTGGCCCGCCGCGCGCCCGCCTTTTGCCCCGACGCGCCCGTGCTGGGGCATTGGGAGACCGCGTCCGCTGCCGCGCTGATCGCGCATATCGAATCGTCGCCGCGCCGGTCGGTGCGCGGCTGGGCGGAGGCGATCGGCGCCTTGCCGATCCCCGCGCATGGGGTCATCCCGAACATCAACACCCCCGAGGACATGGCCGCGCTGTGACGACTGCCCGTACCGAAGCGATCACCATCCTGCGCCCCGACGCCGTCGCGGCGGGCACGCGCGCGATCGCAATCGAGGTGCCCGTCGCGATCGAGGTCGACGGGCTTGGCTATGCGGTGATGATGATGACGCCCGCCGACCTGCCCGCCTTCACCACCGGGTTCCTGCTGACCGAGCGGCTCGCCGACAGCGCCGACGACGTCCGCGACATCGACGTGTTCGAGGCGGAGGCGGGCTGGATCGTCCGGGTCGGCCTGTCGGAGCGGTGCAGGGGGCGGATCCACGACCGCGTCCGCCACCGGACCAGCGACACCAGCTGCGGGCTGTGCGGGATCTCCGGGCTCGAACAGTTGCGCAAGCCGGTGGCGGGCACCCCGCCCCGCCCCGACGTGCCCGTCACCGCGATCTTCGCCGCGCTGGCGGGGCTGCGTGCGCACCAGCCGCTCAACGCCGCGACGGGGGCGATCCATGCCGCCGCCGCCTGCGACCGGTCGGGAGCCGTGCTGGCCGCCTATGAGGATGTCGGACGCCACAATGCGCTCGACAAGCTCGTCGGTGGGCTGGCGATCCGGTCGAGCGAGCCCCCCGCCTTCATCCTCGTCACGTCGCGGATCAGCTTCGAGATGGTCGACAAGGCGCTGGTCGCGGGCGTGGCGATGCTGGTGGGAATCTCCGCGCCGACCAGTCTCGCGATCGATCACGCGCGGGCGCACGGCCTGACGCTGCTCGCGCTCGCCCGGAGCGACGCGATCCTGGTCGTCAACGACCCGTTCGGTGTGTTTGAAAATGGTAGCGAAGGAGGGACTTGAACCCCCGACCCCAGGATTATGATTCCCGTGCTCTAACCAACTGAGCTACTTCGCCGTACCGTCTGCGGGGAAGCATTCTTCCCTGCGAGGCGCGGCCTATAGGAAGCGGATTCGAGGCGGTCAAGCAAACATGTGACGCGAAATCGCTTCCCAGGGTCCGCCGCGATACCACCAGGCGCCGAGCCCGGCGATTTCGACGTCCCGTGCTGCGAAGTCGCGCTGCAGATTGCCGAGCAGCAGCCTGGCGACCGACGGGTTGACCTTGTTCTGGATCGTGACGTGCGGACGCCAGCCGCCCGCGTCCTGCGGCGTCAGCATCCCCGTGAACGCATCCGCCAGCCGCGCGCGGATCCCGACCAGTTCAGGCGATTCGATCCGGTAGGCGACCCCGCGCCCCAGCGACATCAGCCCGCCGATCCGCGCCCGCGGCGCCGGCAATCCGCGCGTCTCCTGGTTGAGCCGGTGCTTGAGCTCGTCGAGGCCCGAGGGCGGCAAATGGTGGAACAGCGTCAGGTGTGAATCGAGCTGGTTGCGCTCGGGCGGGAAATGCTCGCGCCGCATCGCGTCGAAGAACGCGGTGTCCTGGCGGCCGAACAGCGCGGTGACGATGATCGGGGCGACTTCGGTCGTGCTTGCCATCATGCAGATACCTCCCCGGCGCAGGCCGGGGTCCAGTTGGAAAGGTTGATGTAACTTCGTGTGACGTCCGCCATCGACGTCTCCCAACTGGGCCCCGGCCTCCGCCGGGGAGGTGCGGGGTGCCGACCGGCAATCAGATCAAATCTCGATCTGGCTGCCGAGCTCGACGACGCGGTTGGTCGGCAGGCGGAAGAATTCCATCGCGCTTTCGGCGTTGCGCAGCATCCATGCGAACAGCTTTTCGCGCCAGAGCATCATCCCAGGCTTGTCCGAGGCGAGCAGCGTCTGGCGCGAGAGGAAGAAGCTGGTGTCCATCATCTTGAAGTCTGCGCCGCAGCTGTGCACCTGGCGCAGCGCGGCGGGGACATCGGCATCCTCCATGAAACCGTAGCGCAGGATCAGACGGTGGAAGCCGTCGCCCAGCTCGTCGCGCACCGCACGGTCGTGCGCCGGCCAATAGGGCTGGCCGACGATCTTGACGGTCAGCAGGATCACGCGCTCGTGCAGCACCTTGTTGTGCTTGAGGTTGTGGAGCAGCGCATGCGGCACGCCGTCGGAGGTCGAGGTCATGAACACCGCGGTCCCCGGCACGCGCGACGCGGAGTTCGCCGCCGAGCCGATGAACACCTTGATCGGCATCGCCGCCTCGCGCATCCGGTCGATCATCAGCTGCCGCCCCTTCGACCAGGTCGTCAGGAAGGTGAAGATGATGAGGCCGATCAGCAGCGGGAACCAGCCGCCATCGGGCACCTTGGTCAGGTTCGCGGCCAGATAGGCGCCGTCGACCAGGAAGAAGATCGCGAGCAGTGGGACCGCCGCGATCTTCGGCCAGTTCCACAGCCGGAACAGCACGACGCCGAGCAGGCAGGTGTCGATCAGCATCGCTCCCGTCACCGCGATGCCGTAAGCGCTGGTCAGGTTCGACGAGGTGCGGAAGAACAGCACCAGCAGGATCACCATCACCATCAGCGCGCCGTTGACCAGCGGGATGTAGATCTGGCCCGCGGTCGCGGCACTGGTATGCTCGATCCGCAGGCGCGGGATGAAGCCGAGCTGGATCGCCTGCTGCGTGACCGAGAACGCGCCCGAGATCACCGCCTGCGACGCGATCACTGCGGCCATCGTCGCGAGGAGGACGAGCGGCAGCTGGAGGCTTTCGGGGGCGAGATTGTAGAACGGGCTGACGAGCGCCGCCTGCCCGTCGCGGAACAGCAGCGCGCCCTGCCCCATGTAATTGAGGATCAGCGCGGGCAGGACGAAGAACAGCCAGGAGATGCCGATCGGCCGGCGGCCGAAATGCCCCATATCCGCATAGAGCGCCTCCGCGCCGGTGACCGCGAGCACGACCGAGCCGAGCGCGAGGAAGGCGCGGGTCGGGTCGATCAGGAAGAACTCGACCGCGTAATGCGGGGAAAAGGCCCAGAGCACGCCCGGCGTCTGGATGATGCTGAGGATGCCGAGCACCGCGATGACGCTGAAATACACCAGCATGATCGGCCCGAACACCATGCCGATTCGCGCGGTGCCGCTCTTCTGGACCCAGAACAGCGCGATCAGAATCGCGATCACGATCGGCAGGACGAGCCCGGCGAAGCTCGGCGCGGCGACCGCGAGCCCCTCGACCGCGGACAGCACCGAGACCGCGGGGGTGATCATGCTGTCGCCGTAGAACAGCGCGGTCGCGAAGACGCCGAGCAGGATGATCCCCTTGCTCCAGCGCCGCGTCTTAGTCTTGCCCGAGACGAGCGCGAGCAGCGCGAGACTGCCGCCCTCGCCCTTGTTGTCCGCGCGCATGATGATGATGACGTATTTCACCGTCACGACGATCATCATCGACCAGAACATCAGGCTGATGACGCCCATGATGTGCGCCGAATCGAGCGCGAGCTTGTGGTGCCCGGCGAACGTCTCGCGGAATGCGTATAGCGGGCTCGTGCCGATATCGCCGAAGACGATGCCGATCGCGCCAAAGGCGAGTTTCAGCATGCCGTCCGCATGATGGTGGCCGGTATCCGGATCGAGACCGGCGGGGGGCACGGTCGAGGCCGCGGCTGTGGGATCGACGCTCACTGGACGGTGAATCGACCCGGAAGTGCAGCAATCATCATCGAAATTCCGATTTCACCCTGTGCCCCAAGCTGGCGCATTTAGCATGGGGGTTGGAGAGCGGCAACGGGACCGCCGGCAACGTGGATTAACCGGCGCTGATCACGCAACTTCGCCTGTTTGAGGTATGACGCTATTGGTAACGGGCATTGCCGTGCTTGGCCCTGGAGTCCTGCGTGCGCAGAAAAACGTCAACGCGTGACGACTTCGCGAATCACGAAATGCGAGGCCAGCCGCGTGACGCCGGGCAGTTGCGACAGCGTCTCGCGGTGGATCCTCTCGAACGTCTCGCCGCGGCGGAGCTCGACATGCAGCATGTAATCCGCCTCGCCGCTCATCAGGAAGCATTGCACGACCTGCGGGCATCGCACGATCTCCGCCTCGAACGCCGCCATCGTCTCCTTGCGCTGGTCCCGCAGCGTGACGTTGACCAGGACGATGCTCGGATCGCCGCGCGCCGCGCGCGACAGGACCGCGCGATAGCCGGTGATCGCGCCGCTCTCGCGCAGCTGCGCGACGCGGCGATGCGCCGCGCTGGGCGACAGGCCTACCGCCTCGCCCAGCTCGGCGCTGGTCAGGTCGGAATTGGCGGCCAGCAGGTCCAGGATCCTGCGCTCGATCGTGATACTCACAAATTTGCCGCTTCGTCGTTCGTGGATGCAATATTCTCCCAAATCCGATAGGGCAGCGGGACGGCTTTGCGAACCCTTCCCGGTCGATGCGCGCTACACTGCGGTTAAAGATAATGGAGTGGAAATGATGCGCGTCGGTGTTCCCAAGGAAATCAAGAATCACGAATATCGTGTCGGTCTGACCCCGCCTTCGGTCGCCGAACTGGTCGCCGCGGGCCATGAGGTCGTCGTCGAGACTCAGGCCGGGTCGGGCATCGACTTCGAGGACCAGGACTATGTCGACGCGGGCGCGACAATCCTGCCGACCGCCGCCGCGGTGTTCGCCGCCGCCGACATGATCGTGAAGGTCAAGGAGCCGCAGCCGGTCGAGATCGCGATGCTCGAACCGCGCCACCTGCTCTTCACCTATCTCCACCTCGCTGCGGACAAGCCGCAGGCCGAAGGGCTGATGAAGTCGGGCGCGACCTGCATCGCGTATGAGACCGTCACCGACCATCGCCGCGGCCTGCCGCTGCTGAAGCCGATGTCCGAGGTCGCGGGCCGCATGTCGGTGCAGGTCGGCGCGCATTATCTCGAAAAGGAACAGGGCGGTCGCGGCGTCCTGCTCGGCGGCGTCCCCGGTGTCGCGCCTGCCAAGGTCGCGATCCTCGGCGGCGGAGTCTCGGGCGTCAACGCCGCGCAGATGGCGGTCGGGATGCGCGCCGACGTGACGATCTACGACATTTCGAACGATCGCCTTGCCGAGCTCGACATGTTCTTCTCGAGCCAGATCAAGACCGCCTATGCGTCGAAGGCGGCGATCGCGGCGGCGGTGAAGAACGCGCATCTCGTGATCGGCGCGGTGCTCGTCCCCGGCGCGGCGGCCCCCAAGCTGGTCACGCGCGAGATGCTCAAGACGATGAAGCGCGGTTCGGTGCTGGTCGACATCGCGATCGACCAGGGTGGCTGTTTCGAGACGAGCCATGCCACCACGCACGAGGATCCGGTGTTCGAGGTCGACGGCGTGATCCATTACTGCGTCGCCAACATGCCCGGCGCAGTCGCGCGCACCTCGGCCTTCGCGCTCAACAACGCGACGCTGCCGTTCGCGCTGAAGCTCGCCAATCTGGGCGCAGAGGCCGCGATGAAGGCCGACCCGCATCTCGCCAACGGGCTCAACGTCTACAAGGGCAAGATCGCGTACAAGGCGGTCGCGGATGATCTGGGTTTACCTTACGAAGCTTGGTCGAATTAAGCGGGAACGGATGCGGAACACAGGGGTTGGACAGGCGGAAGGAATTTCACGCATGTCCGACACCCCGAACCCCAAGTCCGAGCCCTTTTCGAACGCCGAGAAGGATCCGCACGACTGGACGACCGGCGACGAGAAGATGACCGGCGCACAGGCCAGCTATCTGAAGACGCTGTCCGAAGAGGCGCATGAGGAATTCGACGAATCGCTGTCGAAGGCCGATGCCTCGCTCAAGATCGACGAGCTTCAGGGCAAGACCGGCCGCGGCCAGTAAGCCCTTTTGCGGCACGGAACGGGACCCAGGATCCCCGGCATCGCGCCGGACGATCCGGGTCCCGTTTTGCGTCGGTGCCTAGCTCGCCGGTGCGGCGTCCTGTGCGGCCATCACCTGATCGAGCAGCGCGAGGCGGACCGCGATTTCGTCGTGATAGGACACGCTTTTCGGCGTCAGCGCGAGCGCCCGGGCCCAATAGGGTCGCCCCGCCGCGAAATTACCCGACCGGACATAGGCGAGGCCAAGGAAGAAGGGCGGCGCCGGGTGGCGCGGTGCGATCCGCATCGCCTGCTGGAACGCGAACAGCGCCGGCGGCGAGACCTGATCGCCGTCATGCGCGGCCAGCGCATTGGCGAGCCCGGTCCACAGGACGAGGCTTTTCGGCGCGACGCGGATTCCGCCGAGCAGGACCCTCACCGCCGCACGACGTTCGCCGATCCGCGTCATCGCGTCCGCCGCGACCAGATAGGCGGCGGCACCGGTATAGCGTTCGAGCATCTTGTCGCGCAGCTCGATCATCGACCCGTCATCGGGCGTGATCGTCGTGCCCGTCACGACCGGATGCCCGGCAAGCTCGGGCTCGCCCTGCAGTGCATAGCCCGCCCCACCGAGCATCAGCGCGGCGGCGACCATCGACCAGAGCAGCCGGTCGACTCTCAGCACCGCCAGCAGCGCGAACGCCCCGACCGCGATGATTCCGAGCCAGAGCCAGCCCATCAGCGCGTCCTCCGGCGGAAACTCGACCGCGCGATCCACGCGCCGATCGCCAGCAGCGCGATCGGCGCCAGCCATAGCGGCCAGGTCAGCCCCGACAGCGGCGGGTCATAGGTGACATAGTCGCCATAGCGCGACACCAGCCAGTCGCGGACCGAGGCGGGCGTCTCGCCGCGCGCGATCCGTTCGCGGACCAGCGCGCGCATGTCAGCGGCCATGTCGGCATCGCTGTCGGCGATCGACTGGCCTTGGCAGACGAGGCAGCGCAGCGTCTCCATCAGGGCCTTGGCGGAGGCCTCCTTGGCGGGGTCGGCGAGCTGGACATTGGCGTAATGCGCAGGCGGCGTAACGGGCTGCGCGGTTGCCGGCGCAGTGCAGAACACCAGGGTCGCGACCACCGCGCTTCCCGCCAGCCCAAGGCTCAACCGCCCGCTCATCGGGCTTCCCTCACGGCCTGGACGATCTCGCCGATATTGTCCTCGCGGATGTCGCCGATGATCTGCTTGACGACGATCCCGCGGCCGTCGACCACGAAGGTCTCGGGCACGCCCGACGAGCCGAGCGCGAGCTGGACCCGGCTCGCGGTGTCGCTGCCGATCCGCGCATAGGGATCGCCGTTGCGACGCAGGAAACCGGCGATCGCGGGCGTGGTGTCGCGGATCGCGATCGCGTCGATCGGGATGCCCATCGTCTTCAGCCGCATCAGGTGCGGCGCCTCGGCGATGCAGGGCACGCACCAGCTGGCGAACACGTTGAGCAGCCGCGGCTGACCGCCCTTGAACGACGCGCTGGTCAGCCCCGGCTTGCCGGGCACCATCGCGGGCAGCGCGAAATCGGGCAGCGGCTTGCCGACCATCGCCGAGCGCACGACCTTGTCCGCCGGCCGGAACAGCCCGCTCGCGACCACCGCGAACAGCAAGGCGAAGATCGCGAGCGGCGCCCAGAGCGCGAACCGCTTCATGCCCAGGCCGCCCGGACTGCGCTGCGCCGTTCGCGACGCAGCCGCCCGACCAGCGACAGCGCGCCGCCCAGCGCGATCAGCACGCCGCCGAACCAGATCAGCGTCACGAACGGCTTCCACCACAGCCGCAGCTGCCACCGCCCCTGCCCGTCGGGCTGGCCGAGCACGGTATAGAGCTGGCCGTCGAGCGCGGTCAGGATCGCCGATTCATTGGTGCTGGTCGGCGGGTTGGCGAAGAAGCGGAGCTGCGGGTGGAGCCGCGTGCTGTCATCGCCGCGCGTCGCGGTCAGCTGCGCCTCTAGCGCGGACCAGTTCTCGCCGATCACCGGCGAGATCCCGTCGAGCGTGACGCTGTAGGGCCCCACGCGCGCCGCTTCGCCTGCGCGCACCGCGACCAGCGTTTCCTTGGTGAACGCGCTGTCCGACGCCATCCCAGCCAGGCTGACCGCGATGCCGAGATGCGCGAGGACCATGCCATAGGTGAACATCGGCGTGCGCCGGAGATTGCGTTTCCACAAGGGGGCGACGCTGGCGACTGCGAGGCCTGCCGCGAGGCTGAGCCCTGCCCAGGGCAGCACGCCCGGCCAGACGAACAGCAGCGCGACCGCCGCCACCACGGTCGCGGCGATCGGCAGCGCGACCCGGCCGACGACCGCCCTCGCCTCGTCGCGACGCCAGCGCAGCAGCGGCCCGACCGCCATCACCGCGACCACCAATAGCGCGATCGGTCCTGCGGCCTTGTTGAAGAACGGCGGCCCGACCGACAGCTGCACGCCGAAGCTCGCCGCGACGATTGGGTAGAGCGTGCCGATCAGGACGATGCCGAGGATCACCGACAGCAGCAGATTGTTCGCGACCAGCCCGCCCTCGCGGCTGACCGGATCGAAGGTCGTGCCCGCGCGCACGGTGCCGATCCGCGCCGCGAACAGCGCGAGCGCACCACCGATATAGATGGCGAGCAGCGCGAGGATGAACGCGCCGCGCTCCGGATCGACCGCAAAGGCGTGGACGCTGGTCAGGATGCCCGAGCGCACCAGGAACGTGCCGATCATCGACATCGAGAAGGCGACGACAGCGAGCATGATCGTCCACGCGCGCAGCCCGTCGCGCGTCGCCAGCACCGTCACCGAATGGAGCAGCGCGGTTGCCGCGAGCCACGGCATCAGCGACGCGTTCTCGACCGGATCCCAGAACCACCAGCCGCCCCAGCCGAGCTCGTAATAGGCCCAGTAGCTGCCCGCGGTGATGCCGAGCGTCAGGAAGATCCACGCGATCAGCACCCAGGGCCGCATCGCCTTGGCGAAGCCCGGCCCGACGTCGCGCGTGACCAGCGCACCGACCGCGAACGAGAAGGCGACCGAAAGCCCGACATAGCCGGTGTAGAGCGTCGGCGGGTGGAACGCCAAGCCAGGGTCCTGGAGCAGCGGGTTGAGACCCAGTCCGTCGGGCGCGGCCGGGGTCAGCCGTGCGAACGGATTGGAGGAGAAGAGCAGGAACGCATAGAAGCCGAGCGCGATCGTCGCCTGCGCGCCCAGCGTCGCGACCAGGGTGCGTTCGGGCAGCGACCGTTCGAAGATCGCGACTGCGCCGCCCGCCAGCCCGAGGATCGTCACCCAGAGCAGCATCGACCCCTCGTGATTGCCCCAGGCGCCGGCGAACTTGTAAAGCCAAGGCTTGGCCGAATGGCTGTTCTCGACAACAAGCTTCACCGACATGTCGGAGTTGAGGAACAGGTTGATCAGCAGCGCCATTGCCAGCGCGGCGAGCACGCCCTGGACGATCGCCACCGGCCGCACCGCCGCGGCAACGTCGTCGCGACCGCGCGCGATCCCGATCACCGCCATCGCCAGCTGCAGCGCCGCCAGCGCGCCGGCGAGCCAGAGCGCCGCAAGTCCGGCTTCGGCGATCATGAGCCGCGGTCCGGTGCGAGCGTCTTGGTCTCGTGCATCTTGCCCGCCATTTCGGGGGGCATGTACTTCTCGTCATGCTTGGCGAGCAGGTTTGACGCGACGAAGCGGCCGTCGGGCTGGAACTGCCCCTCGGCGACGACCCCCGATTTCTCGCGGAACAGGTTCGGGACGATCCCGGCGAAGACCACCGGCGTGGTCGCGGCGCCGTCGGTGACGGTGAAGTGGACGGTGACGCCGTCCGCCGCGCGCTTGACCGATCCGTCCGCGACCATGCCGCCAAGCCGGACCGCACGGCCGAGCGGCAATCCGTCGCGCTTCACGTCGGACGGTGCGTAGAAGAACGACGCCTGGTCCTTCAGCGCGGACAAAGCGAGCAGCCCCGCGACGACGACCGCGCCGAGCGCGAGAAGCGCGAGGGTGAGCCGCTGATGCTTGGCCTTCATCGCTCCGCCTTCCGCATCGCGAGATAACTGAGCAGCGCGACGACGGCGCCGCCGCCCAGCGTCACGGCATAGGCGGCAATCACGAACGGCCAGGCGGTCATGCGCGCACCTTCACGCTCTGGCCATCCGACGCATCCGCGCCTCGGCCTTGGCGGTGGCGAGCAGGGTCCGCATCCGCATCAGCACGATTCCCGCGAAGACGAAGGTGAAGCCCGCGAGCATGATCGGCAGCGGCCAGAGGATCGCGCCGTCGATCGTCGACTTGGTCAGCCCGATGCTCGGCCCCTGGTGCAGCGTGTTCCACCAGATCACCGAATAGCGGATGATCGGCAGCAGCACCGATCCGGCCAGGCCGTAGAGCGCGGGCACGCGCCCGTCGCCGCCGCGGTCCGCATCCGCCTTCGCCAACGCCATATAGCCGAGATAGACGAAGAACAGCAGCAGCATCGAGGTCAGCCGCCCGTCCCATTGCCACCACGTCCCCCAGGTCGGCCGCCCCCAGATCGAGCCGGTCATCAGGCACAAAGCCGCGAACACCGCGCCGGGCAGCGCGATCGCGCGCGCGGCGATGCCGGCCAGCGGGTGACGCCAGACGAGCAGCATGATGCTGGAGATCGCGATCCCGCTCCATCCGCCCATGCCGAGCCAGGCGGCGGGGACGTGGATGTAGAGGATCCGCACCGTCTCGCCCTGCAGATAGTCGGGCGGGGTCTGCGTCAGGCCCGCCCAGCAGCCCAGCGCGATCAGCGCGACGCCCGCCCAGAACAACGCAGGCGTCAGCGGCCTGGCGATCTTCAGGAAGCGCGCGGGATTGGCAAGGGCGTGCAGGGTGGCCACTGGGTGTTACCACTATGGCAAGTCGTGACGGACTTAAAGCCCCTCTCCCCACGTGGGGAGAGGGAGCGGGCCGGCGTGTCACCGTCCCCGCGAAAGGGAGAAGGATTTAGCGGCCGATCAGGCGCTTTGCGATCGAATCGGCGACGTCGGACGACGGTTCGCCGCTGCGGTCGCTCTCGTCCCAGACCTGGATCAGCCGCTCTGGGATGCGTGCGATCCGTGCCTTCACTTCGGCTTCGTCGCCCTGGCCGAGATATTCGAGCCCGACATTGATGATGCCGCCCGCGTTGATCACGTAATCCGGCGCATAGAGGATGCCGCGTGCGTGCAGTCGCGCACCGTCCTCGCGGACGCTGAGCTGATTGTTCGCGCCGCCCGCGACGACCTTGGCCTTGAGCGCCGCGATCGACATTTCGGTCAGGATCGCACCCAGCGCGTTCGGGCTGAAGATGTCGGTGTCAGTCGTCAGGATCGCCTCGGCGGGGACTGCGGTCGCGCCAAGCTCACCCGCCAGCGCCTGCGCGCGGCCCTCGTCGACGTCCGCGAGCGTCAGCACCGCGCCGTCCTTGGCGAGCAGCCGGGCGAGCCCGCCGCCGACCGAGCCGACGCCCTGGATCGCGACTCGCACGCCCTTCATGTCGGTTGCGCCGAGCCCGCGCTGCGCCGCCGCCTTGACGCCCAGATAGATGCCGAGCGCCGTATACGGCCCCGGATCGCCGCCCGCCGCGCCGCTCGCGACCGGCAGGCCCGAGACGTAGCGCGTCTGCGTCGCGATCACCTTCATCCGCTCTTCGGACATGCCGACGTCCTCGGCGGTCACGTAGCGGCCGCCGAGCGATTCGACCGCGCGGCCGAACGCCTCGAGCTGTTCGGTGGTGATCACGTCGCCGGGCTTGGCCGCGAGGACCACGCCCTTGCCGCCGCCGAGCTCGAGCCCGGCCATCGCGTTCTTGAAGCTCATGCCGCGCGACAGGCGCAGCGCGTCGGTCACCGCGCGGCCATTGTCCGCATAATGCCAGAATCGCGTGCCGCCCGCTGCGGGGCCGAGCTTGGTCGAATGCAGCGCGATGACGGCGCGGAGACCCGAAACCGGATCGGTGAAGACGTGAACGCCCTCATGGTCGTCGAAATCGGGAAGGTCCCAAACCGCTGTCATCGCCGGCTCCATCAGGAAGAAGAAAATTGCTTAAACCTGAAATATTATTTTCCGGCCGGTTTTACCAGCACAAAGCGGCGCAAGGCCAAGCAGTTGGGAAAATAATGGGGCGACCGACGGGACTTGAACCCGCAACATCCGGCATCACAAGCCGACGCTCTAACCAATTGAACTACGATCGCCGCGAAGGCCCGTGCCCCTAAGCGCGCTGTTCGGGTCCGTCAAGCGCCGCGATCATGCGCGGCGTCGAATGTCGTCAAAAACTGCCTTCGATCGCCTGGCTATAGCCGCCGGCCCCGCGCACGAAGCCGATCGATTCGAGCCGCTGCTGAACGATCGGGTCGGTCGGTTGCAGCGTCAGCATCGCGCGGTAGCGGCCCGTGCCGTCGATCCGCAGCGTGATCCCCTCGGTCCCCGCCTGGCTGGCGAGCGGCACGATGAGCGCGTCGCCCTCGCATTTGGGCGTACCGCTGACCGACTGCGGCAGCGTGATCCCCGCCACCTCGCCGCCCAGCGTCGCGCGCACCCGCCCCTCGGCACGCTCGCACTGGCCATCGGCGAACCGCACGGTCACGCCGTCGAGATCGAGCGTGGTGACCGGCACCGGCGCGAACACCGCGCCGGTCGGGATCGTCGCGGTCAGATCATCGACGCCGAACCCGTGACGGCTAACGCTCGCCGCCCCGCGCAGCGGCCGCGGATCGGTCTCGGGCCCGGCCAGCACGATCCGCGCGCGCCCCGCGAGCAGCGGCAAGGGCGCGAGCCGGGCATGGAGGTCGCCGAGCGACAGTTCGCCGAACCGCGCATCGGTCAGCGTCGCGCCCCAGATCGTGCCCGTCACGCGGCGCGCGACGAGGCCGGCATCCTCGATCCCGACCCAGCCGAGCGCGGCGCGCATCGGCAAAAACACGATCAGCGCGAGCAGCAGCATGCCGCCGAACATCGCGGTCGGGCCGGTCCGCAACCGGATCCGCGTGACGCGGCGTGCGCCGACGCCCACGAAGCGTGCGCTGTCGCTCATGCGGCGCGCGCCTTCAACGTCATCGTCACGCTCACCGTACGGTCACCCTTGTCGGTCATGGTCAGTGCGTCGACCAGGATGCCCGCGCGCTCGAGCCGCGCCAGCCATGCGGTCAGCGCGCCCGGCCGCGCCGACGGCATCACGATCCGCACCCGGTCCGCGCCCTCCTGGTCGAGGCTGGTGATCGCGAACCCCGCCAGGTCCGCCTGGGTCCGCACGATGGCATCGAGCGATCCGGTCAGCGGCGTGGGCCGCGATCGCTGCGCGTCGCGGAGCAGCGCGACCATCGCCTGCGTCTCGCCGAGCCGGGTCACGGCATTGGCATGGCGTTCGCGCGCGCTCGACAGACCGTCGCCGACCGGGCGGATCACCGCGCCCCAGAGCAGCGTCAACACCGCGAGCGCCGCCATCACCAGCAACAGCCGCTTCTCGCGCAGCGATCGCCCCTCGAACCAGTGCCGCAACCCGGTCATGCGCCCTCGCTCCCGCCTGCACGGCCCGCCGTGATCGTGAATTCGCCCGACACGCGCCCCGCCGCCGCCTGGAAGACGCCCGCCTGTACCGCAAAGCCGGCACGCTCGAGCGCACTCCTGAGATCGGTCGCCAGCGCCTCGCGCTCGACCGCTACGCCCAGCCGGACGGTCCCGTTCGGCTGGAAGTCGAGCGCGGTGATTTCGCTGCCCGGCGTCGCCTGGACCACGGCGAAGATCGTGGCGGTGGTCGTGCTGAAGCCCAGCCCCGGCCCGCGCACGCGCGACAGCCGTTCGCCAAGCTGGCGCCCGGCATCGTTCACCGTCTCGCCGCGTGGCAGGCCGGAGCGGGCGACCTGTTCGGTCTGCGCCTCGATCATGTCCGCGCCGAAGCTGTATTTCGCGATCCGAACCAGCGTGATCGCCAGCGTCACCGCGAGGATCAGCCCCGACAGCACCGCCAGTCGCCGGATCAGCGCCCAGTCGAGCGCGAATCGCCGCCGCCGCGCGAACATCCCCTGCCGCAGGTCGAGCGGCCATGTCGCGACCGCCGCCGCCAGCGCCGCCTCGAGCGCGTCGGGCTCGACGGCCACCGGCGGCGTGTCGCCCGTCACCAGCGCGGTCAGCCCCGGCTCGTCGCCAAATCCGGTCGATGTCCCGCGCACGACGGGGTCGCCGGCAAGCTCGGCGCGGACATAGCCCTCGGCCGGGCGCGGCAGCAGCATCGGTGCGGGGAGCATCGCGACCGGGTCGACGCCGGCCGCCGCGAGCATCCGCAGCCAGCCCTGCATCGCCTCGATCCCGACCACGCCGATCGGCCGGTCGCCCTGCCCCTCGTCCCCGACCGCGACATGGAGTTCGCCGAGCGGCGCCGCGCTCGCCTCTGCCGCGAGCAGCCGGGCAGCGGCGGTCGCCTGTGCGGCGCTGCGCGACGGCAGTTCGGCCCAGTGCAAGGTCACCGCCTCTGCCGGCGCCACCGCGATGATGCCCGTGTCCGCGCCGAGGTCACTTCGATCATCGGCGGTCGGGATCCCCTCGCCCTGCGCGACGATGCGCTGGTCGGCGATCCGCATCCAGCGAAAGCCGGTCGCGCCGGAGGGAAGGAACAGGAGCGTGGTCATGATGGCTCGCCCCATTGCCGCGATACGAGCCGCGCGGGAAGCGTCGTCGCGTCCATCAGTGCCTGTTCCTGCAAAACCGTCGTCCCCACCGTCACGTCGATATCGAGCGTGAACCATTTCGACACCACTGCCGTCCCCCGTTCGCCGTCCGCATTGGAATTGCCCTGCAACGCCGCGCTCTTGAAGAACACGTCGGTGGTCGCGACCCCTTGCGGCGGGCGTTGCAGGATCATCTGGCGCGCGCCCGCGATCGACATCGTGTCGGGAAACAGCATCGCCAGGATCGGCGCCTGTTCGGGGAGCAGCGTGTTGACGTTGATCGGCGCGGCCTGCGCGACCGGCAATGTACAGATCCACGGCCTGAGCGTCGCATAGATTTGCGGCGTCATGCCGACCACCGCGCGGAGTTCGCTCGGGTCGGTCATCAGCGTGCCGGCGGTGCGATAGGGCGTCTCGCGGTTCAGATAGGCGCCGTCCTCCGCGCCCATCGCCTGCTGGTCCTGATCACTGTCGATCCAGTCGGCGGCGCCCGCGGCGATCTGCTCGCCGACCTGCGCGGGGATATCGAGCAGCCGCATCAACCGGACGAATTGCGGCCGCATCAGCGGGTCGGTGACATAGGCGCCGGCACGTCCGCTCACCAGGCTGTTGAGATTGAAGCAGTTTCCCCCGTCGCGAACGCGCGCGGTCGCAAAGCCGCCGCCGGGCAGCGGCATCCCGAACGGCTTGCCGCTCCAGTCGCCCTGCAACGTCACGCGTTTCACATTGGGGCCCAGCATCGCGTCGATCCGCGTCAGCGCGAGCGTCTCGGCGGCCAGCGCATAGGCGCGCGCCTGCTCCCCCGCCGCGGCATTGCCCGCCAGCCGCGTCGACAGCCGCAGCTTCTCGAGCGCCGCCCCCGCCATCACCGCGACGATCGCGACGAGCATGAGGACGGTCAGCAGCGCGGCGCCCCGCTCTTGTTCAGGGGGCTTCATTCTGGACCTCCCGCGCGGGCGGCGCATAGCCCGATCCGACGAGAAACAGCTGGCGATAGACCAGGCCGTCGGTGCGCTGGACGCTCAGCTCCATCGCCTCGGGCAAGGGCACGCCCTGCACGCCGTCCCAGCGGTCGCTCCACGCGCCGCCGAGCCGGTAGCGCAGCCGGACCTGGCGGACATTGGGCAGCAGCACGGCGGGCGGCAGCGGCGGCGCACCGTCGACCATCGGATAGGCGATCCGCTGCAGCGCGCCGTCCGCGACGCGGTACGCGACCTTCTGCGTGCTCGACCGGGCTGCGCCGTCGATATTGGTCCAGCCACCGCGGACGAGGCGGAGCATCGGTGCGACGTCCGACCCGCTTTCGCCGACGAAGGCGGGCACCGGGGCGCCGGATTCGTCGCGCGTGCCCCGCAGCGCCGCCTGGCCGAGATCGGCGGACAGGATCGACATCGTCCGCGTCAACGCGCCGAGATCGTCGAGCTTCGTCCCCGTCGCACTCTGCGCCTTCACGCTGAACGACAGGATCGCCACCCCCGCCGCCGCGATCATGCCGAAGATCAGCAGCGAGACCATCACCTCGACCAAAGTGAAGCCGTGTTCGGCGGAGCGCCTCACGGGGGTGAAGCCGTGTTCGGCGGAGCGCCTGCCCACTCCGTCATCCCGGGCTCGACCCGGGACCCAGAGCCCAGCAGCGCCGCGCCCGCGACCCTGGGTCCCGGCGTTCGCCGGGATGACGGCAAGAGAGATCACGCCCCCACCCACCCCGTCATGTGCCACTCGACCCGCGACCCCGAGCCTGACAGCGCGCCGCGCGGTCATGACGTCGTCACCGTCGTCGCGGACTGGCGCGGGGCGGGGCGGATCATCGTGAGGCGGCCGAGCACCGCGCCGCCGCGATCCGCGACCGCCACGTCGATCCGCAAGACGGACGATCCGCCCATCGCGCGCACCGAGCGCGTCCAGGCCCAGCGGCGCCCGCCATTGGTCTCGGCGCCGGTGACGGTGCCGGCGGTGGGCGGCTGCGCCTGCGTCACCGCGTCGATCGCGACGTTGCGCGCGACCATCTGGGCGACCAGCGTGTCGTCGAGGATCGACGCACCGCGGATCGTCGCGCTCTCCAGCCGGACGAGTGCCATCGCCGCGAGGCTGAACACCGCGAGCGCGACCATGATCTCGATGAGCGTGAACCCGCGATCGGTTTCAGCGCGCATCGGCGCGCATGTATGAGGATCAGCGCGCATCGGCGCGCACGGTGCCATCGGCGTCGATCGTCACGGTCGCGTTCGCCCCGCCGCGGCTGAGCGTCACGACCGCGGGCCGGTCGACCAGCCCGGTCGGGTCGAAGGTCACGCGGACGCGCCCGCTCATGTCGCCGATCACCGCGCGCGTGCCGTCGTTCCAGCGTTCGACGCGCATCGGTTTCTCGCTGATCGGCGTCCAGCCGCCCGCGAGCCGCTGGTCGAAGCCATAGCCGCCGCCGGTGATCCAGACGCTGACCGGGCGTGCCTCGACGATCGCCGAATCATGCGCCGCGCGCGTCCGCGCCGCGAACCGCGTCGCCTCGTCGAACACGCGGCCGCGCGGGTCGGGCATGACGAAGACCGCCACCGCCGATGCGAGCCCGATGATCGTCACCACGACCATCAGCTCTACCAGCGTGAAGCCGTGTTCGGCGTAACGCCTCGCGGGCGTGAAGCCGCGGTCGGCGTGACGCCAGGACCTACTGCCAGCTGCCAATATCGGCATCGATCCCCTCGCCGCCTTCCTTGCCATCGGCGCCGAAGGTCCAGACGTCGGCCTCGCCATGCGTGCCGGGCGAGGCATAGAGATACGGGCGACCCCAGGGGTCGTTCGGCAGCTTCTTCAGATACCCGCCACGCTGATAGCGCGACGGATCGGTCAGCCCGGCGGGTGCGGTGACGAGTGCATTCAGCCCCTGCGACGTGTTGGGGAAGGTCATGTTCTGCAGCTTGTAGAGCTCCAGCCCGCCCTCGATCTGCGCGATGTCGGCCTTCGCCTTCTGGATCCGCGCGGTATCGCCCGAGGGCAGCACGTTGAGCGCGACGATCGTCGCCAGCAGGCCGATGATGACGATGACCACCATCAGCTCGACGAGGGTAAAGCCGGCCTCGCGGCGCTTCTTCTTCTCTTCCGGACGCATACAAAACCTCATTGGCCTGCCAGCGTATTGAGCTGGAGGATCGGGAGCAGGATGGATAGCACGATCGTCGCGACGATGCCGCCCATCACGACGATGATCAGCGGTTCGAGCAGCGACAGAGCGGTAGCGGTGAAGCGGTCGAATTCGCGTTCGAGATAGTCGGCGGCGCGTTCGAGCATCTCGTCGAGCCGCCCCGCCGCCTCGCCCGACGCGGCGAGATAGGTCAGCAGCGGCGGGAACACGCCCGCACGCCGCATCGCCGCGGACAGGCTGCCGCCGCTGCGGATCGCGTCGACGATCTGGTCCGACGCGAGCCGCAGCCGACGGTTGTGGATCGTGCTGGCGGTCAGGTTAAGCCCTTCGAGCAGCGGCAAGCGGCTCGCGACCATCGTCCCCAGCGTCCGCGCCATCCGCGCCGCATGAAGGTCGCGCAGCAGTCGCCCGAGCATCGGGATCCTGAGCAGCCAGCTGTCGAAGGCGAGCCGGAAGCCCGGATCCTTCAGCGCGCGCCACAGGATCAGTCCCGACAGCAGCAGGACCAGCGCGATCACCCACCAATAGCCGACGAGGAAGGCCGAAAACGCCATCACCATCCGGGTCAGCAGCGGCAGCTCCTGCCCGACCGTGTCGAACTGTTCGACCACCTGCGGCACGACGAACATCATCAGCGCGGTGACCACCCCCATCGCGACGAGCGCGAGGATCGACGGATAGGCGAGCGCGGTGATCAGCTTGCCGCGGATCTCCGCCTGGCGTTCGAGCAAAGCGGCGAGCCGGTCGAGGATCGTCGGCAACGACCCCGAACTCTCGCCGGCCGCGACCATCGCGCGGTAGAGCGGCGGGAAGCTCTTGGGCTCGCGCGCCATCGCATCCGCCAGCCGCCGGCCCTCGACGACGCCCGCATGGACGTGCTGGACGATGGCGCGGACGCTGTCCTGTTCGGTCTGACGGGTGATCGTGCGCAGCGATTCCTCGAGCGGCGACACGCGGTTGAGCGTGGCGAGCTGGCGCGTGAACAGCGTCAGATTCTTGCCCGACATCTTGGGCTTGCCGAGCTGCAACCCGAACAGCGGCCGCCCCTTGGTCGCCTGCGGCGGCGCGCCCGGGCTGATCTTGACGACGTAGAATTTACGCGCGTCGAGCGTCGCGCGCGCGAGGTCGATGTCCGCCGCGGCGACATGGCCGCGGCGCTCGGCGCCCTTGGTGTCGATCGCGACATAGTCGAAATCAGCCATGCGGGTTGCCCGGTTGCCGCATTATCCCGTTCGTTTCGAGCGAAGTCGAGAAACCGTTGCCGCGCGCGCGGACAGGCGTTTCTCGACTGCGCTCGAAACGAACGGAAGGCCAGAGGGGCGTCATGCCGCCGCCACCTCGACGACTTCGGTCGTGTCGCGGCGCGAGACGCGGACCGCCTCCTCCGCCGTGGTCTGTCCCGACAGCACCAGTTCGCGCGCCGACTGTGCCATGTTCGGCGACTTGGCAAAGGCATGCGCGGTGATGTCGGATTCGGCGCCGTCGGTGTTGATCAGGCGACGGATCGTGTCGTCGATGCGGACCGCCTCGAACACGCCGATCCGGCCCTTGTAGCCCGTCTGGTTGCAGTCGTCGCACCCTTGCGCGACGTAGACCACCGCGTCCGGCGCGATGCCGAGCAACGGCGCGACGGTATCCGATGCCGGCACAGCCTTGCGACAGGTCGGACACAGCCGCCGCACCAGCCGCTGCGCGATCACCGCGCGCAGCGTCGAGGCGAGCAGGAAGCTTTCGACCTTCATGTCGCGCATTCTCGTGATCGCGCCGATCGCGTCGTTGGTGTGGACGGTCGACAGCACCAGATGCCCGGTCAACGACGCCTGCACCGCGATCTCGGCGGTTTCGCGGTCGCGGATTTCGCCGACCATCACCACGTCGGGATCCTGACGCAGGATCGCGCGCAGCCCCGCCGCAAACGTCAGCCCGACCTTCGGATTGACCTGGGTTTGTCCTACCCCGTCGACCGCGTACTCGACCGGATCCTCGACCGTCAGGATGTTGCGACTGCCGTCGTTGAGCAGGCGCAGCGCGGCGTAGAGCGAGGTCGTCTTGCCCGAGCCGGTCGGCCCGGTGACGAGGATGATACCGTTCGGCTCGCTCAGCGCCTCGTTCAGCAGCGCGAACAAGGCGGGCGGGAGGCCCAGCGCCTCGAGGTCGATGCCGGCATTTTCCTTGTCGAGGATACGCAGCACGACGCGCTCGCCCGCGCGGCTCGGCAGCGTCGAGACGCGGACGTCGAGCAGCTTGCCACCCAAAGTCAGCCCCATGCGGCCGTCCTGCGGCACGCGGCGCTCGGCGATGTCGAGCCGCGCCATGACCTTGATCCGGCTGACGACGACCGGCGCGACGTTGGGCGGCATACGCAACGTCTCGCGCAGCACGCCGTCGATGCGCATCCGTACGACGAGGCCGGTCTCGTACGGCTCGATATGGATGTCGGACACGCCGTTGCGCGCGGCGTCGGCGATGATCCCGTTGATCAGCCGGATCGCGGGCGCGTCGTCGGCGGTGTCGAGCAGATCCTCCGCGGTCGGCATGTCGCCTGCGAGCAGATCGAGCTCGTCGCCCATCCCGACCGCGGCGAGCGCATTGGCCTGGCCGTCCATCGCATAGACGTTGGAAAGCAGCCGGTCGAACGCGGGCGCCTCGACCGTGCCGATCGCGAACGGGCGGCCGAGATAGCGGCGCAGTTCGAGCAGCACCTTCGGGTCCGCGCCCGCGCGCATCGCGATCGTCAGCGGCGAATCGGGGTCGGTGTGGTCGACGACGACTCCGAACTTGCGTGCGAAGGCGTAGGGGATGGTGATCTGGGGGAGTGCGACCTCTTCGACCTCCGTTCCCCGGCGAAGGCCGGGGTCCAGTTGGGCAGCGGTCGCGATCGACGGGACAGGATCACCCAACTGGGCCCCGGCCTCCGCCGGGGAACGCGCAATGTCATGCCCCTCGCGGATGATCATTTCTTCACCGGCCGGAAGACCGTGCTCGTGCTGCGCACCGGTACCGCGATCCGCGGATCCTCGATGCTGCCGGGGATCGGCCCCGACGGGATCGGCGGCGCCGCGCCCATGTAGTCGCGCACCAGCTGGTCGATCGACGGCTCGCGCTCGGGCTCGGCGAGCCCCTGCTGCAAACGCAGATAGCCGTAACGCTGTTCGGTGATCCGCCGGCTGTCGCCCGCGGTACGCAGGATCGTCGGCCGGATGAAGATCATCAAATTGGTCTTCGACCGCTGCTTCGCCTTCGAGGTGAACAGGTGGCCGAGCACCGGCAGGTCGCCCAGCAGCGGGATCTTCTCGATCGTCCGGCGCTCGTTGTCGTCGAGCAGGCCGCTGATCACCGCGATCTGGCCGTCGTCGACGGTCCGCACCGTCTCGACCTCGCGCTTGTTGAGGATCAGGTCGCTATTGTCGCTCGACACCGGACCGGCGATCGAGCTGACCTCGAGCCGGAGGTTGAGCTTGACCGTCCCGCTCGAATTCACCTGCGGGCGGACGGTCAGCTCGATCCCGACATTCTGGCGCTGCGTGGTGCGGAACGCGTTGTCGAAATTGTTCGACAGCGCCTGCCCCGTGGTGATCGGGATCTCCTGCCCGACCAGGCTGTGCGCTTCCTGGTTGTCGAGCGTGACGAGGTGCGGGACCTGGAGCAGGTTGGACGTCGTGTCGCTCTTCACCGCGTTGATGATCGCGCCGAAAAAGGTGCTGCCGATCTTGCCGCCAAAGCCACCGAACCCGCCGGTCGCGGCGAGGATCGAGCTGATCGCGGATTGCTGGAGCGTGTCGGCGGCGCTGCTGGTGTTCTTCGTCACCGTCGTGCTGCCGTCGGTGTTCGTCGTCGTCGTGGTCGAGGTATTGAGCTGCGTCGCGCCGATCGCACCCGCAATCTGCAGGATGTTCGGCGCGGAGTTCGAAAAGGTCGACGCGCCGAACGCGCCGCCGCTGGGATCGCCGACGATGAACTGCGCACCCAGCGTCCGTGCGGTGGTGTCCGACACCTCGGCGACGATCGCCTCGACGAGCACCTGTTCGCGGCGCGTATCGAGCTGGCGGACCACCTCGGCGAGCTGACGCTGGATCTCGGCGGGCGCGGCGATGACGATCGCGTTGGCGCCGATGAAGCGCGTGACGACCGCGGCGGTGCGGCCCCCCGCGGCGGTGATCGCGGGCTGGCCAGAGCCCGATCCCGACGATCCGCCGCTCGACTGGACCGGCTGGCTCACCTGCGCCTGCTGGGTGCCGCCAAAGCCCGATCCGCCGCCATTGCTGCCACTGCTGCTGTTCGCGCCGAAATTGGAGCGCGACAGCGGCTGGCTGCTCGGCTGGGTCGGGGTCTGGCCGACCAGTTCCTGCAGCACCGGCAGCAATTGTTCGGCATCGGCGTTTTCGAGGAACACGACCTTGATCTCGGTGCCGTTGCGCGCCTTCTGGTCGAGGTCGGCGGCGACCTGCGCCAGCCGCGCGACCGTCGTCGGATCGCCGCGCAGCGCGACCGCGTTCGATCCCTCGACCGCGACCACCGACGCGGTCGGTCCCGATCCCGCGCCGCCGCCCTGCGCGCCGCCCGCGGCCCCGCCGGTGCCGATCAGGCCCTGCAGCGCGGTCGCGATGTCGCGCGCGCTCGCATTCTTGAGCGCGACGACGCGCGTCGACGAGGTGTCGGTGTCGACCCGGCGGATGACCTCGCGGATGCGGCGGATATTGTCGGCGAAATCGACCACCACCAGGCTGTTGCCGCCGCGGTTCGCGGTGACCGACCCCTGCGCGCTGACCAGCGGCCGGACGGTGTCGACCGCACTCGCCGCGTCGGTCGCGCGCAGCCGGATGATCTCGGTGACATAGCTGTTGCGCGCCGCCCCCGCGACGCCGATCCGGCTCGGCTGCGACGCGGCATTGTCGAGCGGCTGCACGCGGAACGCCCCGTTCGAGGTCGGCACCGCGACTAGCCCGTTGGCGCGCAGCGTGGAGAGGAACACCTCGAAATATTCGGACCGGCTGAGCGGCCGGTCGGTGACGACGGTCACCTTGCCCGACACCCGGTTGTCGATGATGAAGGTGCGCCCCGTGACCTTGGCGGCATCGGCGATGAACGCGCGGATATCGGCGTCGCGGACGTTGAGCGTCGTCTGCGCGCGCACTTCCGCCGCCAGCGTCAGCGCCAGCACCGGAGCAAGGACCGAGGCGAAAACCAGATTCTTCATTGCAGCCTTGGTCTTGGAAAGGGGAAGGGAAGCGAGAGCCATGCCGGAGATCATTGCGGAGGTGCGATCGTGATGGCGAGCGGCAGCGTGTCCTTGCCGCGTTCGACGGTGATGGGCACGTTGCCGCCCTGCGCGAAGTCGGCGGCGATGCGGTCGAGATCGCCCGGCCCGGTGACGGGACGCCCGCCGATCGAGGTGACGATGTCGCCGTCGCGCAGCCCCGCCTGGCGGAAGGCGTTGCCCGAGCCCTGCGACCGGACCGTCAGCCCGCTGACGCGGCCGCCGTCGATCCGCGGGATGAAGCCGATCTCGCTGCGCAACTGGCCGATCGCGATGCCCGCGCCGCCCGGCGGTGGCGCCGCGCCCGGCGCTGCGCCGGTCGGGGATACCGGCGCGACCGCGTCGGACTGGTCGAGGAACAGATCCTCGTCGACGCCGCCGCGATCGATCGTGACATGGTCGAACGCGACCGCCTTCAGCCGGACGCCGGGCTGGATCTCTTCGCCGACGACGATGCTGGTCTGGACATTGTCCGCGCCCGCGATGATCGCCGAGCTCCGACCGGTCGCATCGTCGATCCGCGTCCCGAACAGCGTCAACTGCAGCGCGGTGACGGTCGCGGGTCCGGCGCCGGCGGGCGCGCCCAGCCGGAAGAACGGATCGAAGCTGCGCAGGATGTCGCCATTCGCCCCCGCGGGTGCGATCGCTGCCGGGCGCCACGCGCCGAGCGGCGTCACCGGCGCCACCGCGACCCAGATCAGCCGCGCACACTGCACCGCCAGCCCCGCCATCAGCGCGAGCTCGGCGGCGGAATATACCGTGATCACGGGCAGCCGCCGCAGGATACGGCGCGCACGTGCGTCGATCGTCAATCGCATGAGCGAACCCCCTCCCGACGCGGTGCCGCCGCCATTGGCGCCCCCAATGGCGCTAGGCATGCCATGTTACAGTTACGCGTCAATCTGGCGATAGATTTATGCCGCGCTGGCGCAAGCGCGGATTGCCCGGCAAAACAGCATCATGGTCATTACCTCCGCCGACACGCCGCCCGCCCCCTCTCCGGTCTCACTCGGCAGCGGCCTGCCCGCCGAGCCGGTTGTCGCGCGGCTGACCGCGGCCCCCGGCGTCCAGCGCGTGCCGAGCCCCAAGCTGACGCTCTTCCTCAACCGCGGCTTCCTGTCGCCCGCGCTGTGCGCCGCGCTGCTCGAGCGGATCGACGCCGTCCGTCGCCCGTCGACAATTTCCGATTCGAACGGCGATGCGAGCTACCGCACGAGCGAGACGGGCGACCTCGACCCCGCCGATCCGGTGGTGATCGACGTCGAGGCGCGGATCGCTGCGCTGACCGGGCTCGACGGCATCTATGGCGAACCGCTCCAGGGGCAGCGTTATGCGGTGGGGCAGGAGTTCAAGGGACACACCGATTATTTCGAGCCGACCGGTGTCGACTATGACCGCTATTGCAGCGTCGCGGGCAATCGCACCTGGACCGTGATGGTCTATCTCAACCAGCCCGAGGCGGGCGGCGCGACGCGGTTCAAGGCGATCGACAAGATCGTCCAGCCCGAGACGGGCAAGCTGCTCGCCTGGAACAACCGCCGGCCCGACGGCACGCCCAACCCCGCGACGCTCCACCACGGCATGAAGGTCCGCAGCGGCGTCAAATACGTCATCACGAAATGGTACCGCGAGCGCCCCTGGAGGTAGCTACCCCTACCCCGGTACCCGGGATTCAGAGCCACGCAGCGGTCCGCCCGTGACCCTGGGTCCCGGCTTCCGCCGGGATGACGGGGCGGTGCTAGCCCCCCCGGCCCAGCCCCGCCGCCGCCCAGCTTCAGAACGTCGTGCTCAGCCCCAGCGTGAACACCCGGCCCAGATTATAGCGGTTGATGAACACCTGCGCGCCATTGTCGAAGGTCTGGCCCTCCTGGAACCGCGTGCCGGTCAGGTTGCGCGCTTCGGCCTTCAGTTCCCATTTGCCGCCGACGAGTTCGAAGCCCTGCCGTGCGACCAGGTCGAGGCGGATGCCGGGCTTTTCGATGATGTCGGGCTGGAAGCCGACGCCGCTGAGGTTCGACGGGCCGCGATTGGTCACGCGGTTGCTGGCATAGTTGAACAGCAGCGTGATCGCCGACAGCGACGCCGTATCCTCGAGCCCGACCTGGACGTTGACCAGATGGTCCGACTGGCCGGTCAGCGACGCGCCATCGCGGAACTGGAGCGAGGCCGGACCGAAGCCCGCCTGGCACCCGCCGAGCGTCTGGTTGAGCACGTTCGGGACGCAGCTATTGTCCGCGGTGATCGACGACTTCGAATAGGTGTAGTTGGCGATGAACAGCGCGCGGCGCGTCGCGAAGAAGTCCGAGTTGAGGAAATCGAGGTCGAAATATTTCTGGAGCTCGACCTCCGCGCCATAGAGCGTGGCCTCGGGCAGGTTGGTGAAGCCGGTCTGCAGCCGGTCGTCCGCGCCGGTGTAGAAGCCGACCTGCTCGACCGGGTTCTTGATCTCCTTGTAGAAGCCGCCGAGCGTGAAGCGCTGGTCGCGCGCGAAGAACCACTCGTAGCGGCCCTCGAGATTGTAGAGTTCCGAGTCCTTCAGCAGCGGGTTGCCGAAGAACAGACGATCCGATTCGGGATCGCGGAACTGCTGCGGCGCGAGCTCGCGGAACTGCGGGCGCGAGATCGTCTTCGATGCGCTTGCGCGCAGCTGCATGTTGTTCGCGAAGTTGTAGGTGAGCGTCGCGGCGGGCAGGAAATAATCGTTCTTCAACCGCGTCGTCGTCGTACCGATCGGCGTCACCTGCTCCTCGGCGGTCTCGTAGCGGACGCCGATCGTCGCGCGGACGCCGTCGGTCGCCTCGGCCTCGGCCTGGACATAGCCCGCATGGATGCGCAGCGACGCGTCATAGGCATAGGCGCCGAGCGGCGTGCTGAACTGCAGCTGGATCTGGTTCGCGTTGAGCGAATCGATCCCGAGCAGATAGTCGGGACGCAGCAGGTTGTAGGGATAGCCCGGCGCGGTGCCGCCGCCCGCTGCGGTCTGGTAGTTGAACTGGAGGCGCGTCGAATTGCGCTTCGTGTCCGAATAGAAATAGCCGGTCGACAGCGTCATCGGCCGCTCGGTGTCGAGTTTGTACGACAGGTCGCCCTGCCCGGTGTAGAGATCCTCGTTCAGTTCGCTGAAGATGATCGAGGCGAACGGCGTGAAGCGCTGGGTCACCTGATAGGCGCCGTTGCACTGCGCGCCGTCCGAGCCATTGGGTGCCTCGACGCTGATCGGCAGGCCGGTCGTGGTGGTTGCCGAGCACAGATAGTCGAACTGCCGCTCGTACGGCGCGTTGCGCTTCGAATTGGCATAGGCGCCGCGCGCGTCGAATTTCAGCACGTCGGTCAGCTTGAACTCGCCAACCAGCTGGCTCTCGAACAGCTGGCGTTCGAACCAGTTTGTGTTCTGCTGGAAACGCAGCCCGCTCGAATTGTTGTAGACGGTCGCCGACGATCCGCGCGCCTGCTTCAGCGTGTCGTGGATATAGACGGTGGTCGAGCGGATCGTGTTCGGGCCGAACTCGTAACCGAGCCCGATCAGCGCGTTGGTGACGATCCGGTTGTCGGTCAGCAGCGTCTGGAAATCGTTGCGCAGCGTGCCGTCGGTCGACACCGAATCCTGCTGCGTCGACGAGCGCGTGCGGAAGGTGTTGCTCGCGCTCAGCGATGCGATGATGCCCAGCCGGTCGGAGCCGAAGTCGAACACCGATCCGCCGCTCAGCTCGCCCGACCAGTTGGCCGGCAGCTGGTTGTTGCGCTGGAGCAGCGTCGTGTTGGCGTTCGTCAGCTGCGCGACCTGATCGGTCGGGATGATCCCGGTGCCGCCGGGCGCGTTCTTGATGAAGGCGGGCACCTTGCGCGCGCCGTCGTCGAAGCCGATCCAGTCCGCATCGCCGCCATAATAGGTATAGCCGAGCTCGCTGGTCGTCACGGTGTCGGCAGAGATCGACCCGCCGATGCTCAGGAAGTTCTTCTCCGGGATCGCCTTGGTCGTGAGGTTGATCACGCCGCCGCCGAATTCGCCGGGATAGTTCACCGAATAGGTCTTCTGGACCAGCGCCGAGCCGACGATCGCGGTCGGGAAGATGTCGAGCGGAACCGAGCGGCGGAGCGGCTCTGGGCTCGGCAAGGGCGAACCGTTGAGCAGCGACGACGAATAGCGATCGCCGAGGCCGCGGACATAGACGAAGCCGCCGCCGACGACGCTGAGGCCGGTGACGCGCGTCAGTGCGCCGGCGATGTCGCCCTCGCCCGTCCGCGCAATGTCCGCGCTCGACAGCACCGAGACGATCTGTGCGGTCGCGCGCACGGTGTTCGGGATGTTGCGCCCGACGACGACGATGTCCTCGCCCGCCGCGGCGTCATAGCCCGGGCTCGAGACCTCGACGCCGGCTTCGGGTGCGGCCTGTGGTGTGGCCTGCTGTGCGGTCTGCTCTTGGGCCGTCGTGCCCGGCGTCGCGGCATTGGTCTGGTCCGCCTCGGCCTGCGGCGTCGCGGCGGGCCGCGGCGGTGCGGCCGGCGCGGGCGCGGTCTGCGCGAGCGCGGCGGGCGCGACCAGCGTCGAGGTGAGGAGGAGCAGTGTTCCGTAGGCGCGGCGCTTGGACATGGCCTGTAATCCCGATTCGTAAAGTCATAGGCGAATGCCGGGCCGGTCCCCCAAGGACCGCCCCGGCATCACGGCGCATTCAAATGGCGCCCGCCTCAGCGGCCCTGGCAGGCGAAGTAGACCGAGCTGAACGCCGGCGGTCCGACGTCCTGCAGCGCTGCATCCGCCGGCCGGACCGTCGTGCGGCCGCCCGTCGTCTGTTCGCCCGCGATCATGTTGACGCAGGCAACGTTGGCCGGAGTCTTCACCACGCCGTTGACGAAGGTCATGTCGGCACCACCACGCAGACGGATCGCGGCCGGGGCCAGCGCGGTCTGGATGAAGGTGAAGTTGGCGTAGCGGCCGAACGTGCGCGGCAGCAGGTCCTCGGCATTGTTCGAATCGATCTCGGTCGAGAAGGAGTCGGCGGTCGCACCGAGCGTGCGCTGGGCGGCGATCATGAACTGGATGAAGCCGCGATAGCCATTGTCGATATCGAAGCCGTCATCGTCCGCGCCGGTGATCGCGATATACTTCAGGTTGCTCGTGCCGCCGAAGATCTCGATGCCGTCATCCGCCGAATTGTGGCTCTGGATGTGGTTGAGCGTGGTGCCCGAGCCGGTGCCGCCGAGCGTCAGGCCCTGCAGCTCGTTGCCGTCGCTGATCGCGATGCCGCTGTAGCGGATCTGGACGTACTGCATCGTGCCGCTGCTGTCGGCGGCCGTCGGGCCACCATAGAAGCGCCCGGTGACACCCTCGATCGCCTGCTGGCAGGTCGTGCTGCTGCCGGCGGCATTGTTCGGGCCGGTGCCCGTGGCGCAGACCGCGACCGGTGCGCGGCCGAGCATGACGATCCCGCCCCACTGGCCCTGCGTCGCGTCGCTGACGCCGTTCGACGCCAGGTTCTGCTGCGAGGTGAAGACGATCGGCGCGGTGGCGGTGCCGACTGCGTTGATCTTCGACCCGCGGTTGACGATCAGCAGGTCGTTGGTCGTCTCGCTCGAATCCGCTGCGATCACGACGCCGGCCTCGATGTTGAGGATCGCGCCATTGTCCGCACCGGTCGTGCCGACATCGGTGCCGATCTCGGTCTGGCCGCGCAGGCGATAGAAGACGCCCGCGATCTTCGGCAGCGTCAGCGTGCCGCTGATCACGGTCGGCAGGCGGCAGGCGCGGAACGTCGCGACCAGGCCGTCATCGGTCGTACCGGTCGGGCAGACGCTCGTCGCGGTGACCGCGCCAACCGAAGGCACTGCGGTGCAGCGTGCGCCCGAGCCGCCGAATTCGGCCGAGGTCGAGTTGCAGGTCCAGCCCTGGAACGCGGTGTCGGTCGGGCCGTTGAGCGCGCCGACGAAGTTGGTGCTGGTGAAGAAGCTGTTGAGCGTCGACGGATCCATCGGCGTGGTGAGCGACGTCGCCGAGGTCGGATACAGGCCGTTCAGGCCGGTGCTGACGCCGCTGACATTGTTGTTCGTGCCGGCGTTGACGACCGCGAGCTGCTCGTCAGGCGTGATCGTGATGGTGTTGACCGTGGTCGGGGCAGCGAACTGTGCCGCGGTGATCGCGCTGGGCGTCGGCGTCGGCGTGGGGGTCGGCGTCGGGGTCGGCGTTGCCGGCGGGATCACGATGGTGCCCGCACCCGGCGACGCGACGCTGTCCGCGCCTCCGCATGCCGACAGCGCCGCACAGGCGGTGCTGGTCAGCAGGATAAGGCCGATGCGCTTGAAGCTGGTCATTCACGGAACTCCCGGTCGATCATTGATTGCGTGGATCGACTCGGGTCCCCCTGCCGATCTCTCAACGGCGGTTAGGCGGCGTAGATGACAGCGAGATGCGGTTTCGATGACGGCCGGATGACGGCGGTGTTTCAGCAATGTGACACCCGGGCGGAGATGCGCGCGTTGAGCCGGGGCGGGACGACGACGGACGGTATCGCGGGGGCCCGGGGTGCATCACCCCGCTTTCGCTGCGCGGCACAATGATTTAAGGGGCACGGACGCTAGCAAGGCCCTTATCCGGGCAATCCCGCGGATTTCACCGCGATTACAGGAATTTTCGACGAGTATGGCCTCTTTCAAGGACCCCGGTTTTCAGGAACGTACCGCCTCTGCAAACGACGCGAAGCTGAAGGCGCTCGAGAAACTGCGCGCCAAGCCTGCGATCGATCCGGCGGTCGCCGCCGAGCGCGCCGCCGCTCGCGCCGCCAAGGAGGAGGCCGAGCGCGCCAAGCGCCAGGCCAAGCGCGATGCCGAAGAGGAGGCCAAGGCCGCCAAGAAGGCCGCCGCCGCCGAAGCCGCAGCCCGCGCGCTCGAGGCCGAAGCCAAGTCGCAAATGTCCGACGCCGACAAGAAGGCACTCCGCGACGCCAAATATGCGGCGCGCAAAGCCAAGAAGAAGTGAGGAAACGGCCGGGGAATTCCCCGGCCTTTTTCTTATACGCCGCCAAGATTTTCGGCCGCTGCCTCGCCTCACCGTCATCCTGACGAACGCGAGGATCCAGAGCCACAAGCGCCAACGCCTGCAACTCTGGATCCTGGATCAAGTCCAGGATGACGGAGGCGGGTGACGCTTACCCCACACACATCGTCGTCCTGACGAAAGTCAGGATCCAGAGCCACGGACGCCAGCGCGCGTGACCCTGGGTCCCGGATGACGGACGGGGGAGAAGCCCCCCGCCCTCAGGCTGCGAGCGCGTCCTGCTCTTCGGGCGCGAGCCGGATCATGTAGTCGAATGCCGCCAGCGCCGCCTTCGAGCCTTCGCCCATCGCGATCACGATCTGTTTGAACGGGACGGTCGTCACGTCGCCGCCCGCGAACACGCCGGGGATCGACGTCTCGCCGCGGTGATCGACCTCGATCTCGCCGCGCATCGTCAGCGCGACCGTGTCGGTCAGCCATTCGGTGTTCGGCACGAGCCCGATCTGGACGAAGATCCCCTCCAGCTCGACCTGATGCAGCGTGTCGTGGTTGCGATCCTTGTAGCTGAGCCCCGTCACCTGCTTGCCGTCGCCGAGCACCTCGGTGGTCATCGCCGAGGTGACGACCTTGACGTTGGGCAGGCTGGCGAGCTTGCGCTGGAGCACCGCGTCGGCGCGCAGATCGCTGTCGAACTCGATCAGCGTGACGTGCGCGACGAGGCCCGCCAGGTCGATCGCCGCCTCGACGCCGCTATTGCCGCCGCCGATCACCGCGACGCGCTTGCCCTTGAACAGCGGGCCGTCGCAATGCGGGCAATAGGTCACGCCCTTGTTGCGATACGCTTCCTCGCCCGGCACGTTCATCTGGCGCCAGCGCGCGCCGGTCGACAGGATCACGGTCCGCGCCTTCAGCGACGCGCCGCTCGCGAGCTGCACCTCGTGCAGGCCGCCGACCTGCGTCGCCGGGATCAGCTTGCTCGCGGTCTGCAAGTTCATCACGTCGACGCCATATTCGGCGACATGCTGCTCCATGTGCGCGACGAGCTTGGGCCCCTCGGTATGCGCGACCGAGATGAAATTCTCGATCGACATGGTGTCGAGCACCTGACCGCCGAAGCGCTCGGCGGCGATGCCGGTGCGGATGCCCTTTCGCGCGGCGTAGATCGCCGCTGCCGCGCCGGCGGGGCCGCCACCGACGACGAGCACGTCGAACGGATCCTTGCCCGCAATCTTCTCGGCCGCCCGCGCGGTGCTGCCCGTGTCGAGCTTCGCGACGACCTGCTCGACGCTCATCCGCCCTTGCGCGAACGGCTCGCCGTTGAGGAAGATCGCCGGCACCGACAGGATGTTGCGGTTCGTGACCTCGTCCTGGAACACGCCGCCCTCGATCGCGACATGGCTGATCCGCGGGTTGATCACGCTCATCAGGTTCAGCGCCTGCACCACCTCGGGGCAGTTCTGGCAGCTGAGCGAAAAATAGGTCTCGAACGCGAAATCGCCATCGAGCCCGCGGACCTGCTCGATCACCTCCTGTGTCAGCTTCGACGGATGCCCGCCGACCTGGAGCAGCGCGAGCACGAGCGAGGTGAACTCATGCCCCATCGGGATGCCGGCGAAGCGCACGCCGATATCGGTGCCGGCACGCCGGATCATGAACGACGGGCGACGCTTGTCGTCGTCCTTGCGAACCATCGTCACCGAATCGGACAGCGCCGCGATCTCGGTCAGCAGGCCCTCGAGTTCGCGCGACTTGGCGCCGTCGTCGAGCGAGGCGACGAGTTCGATCGGCTGGACGATATTCGCCAGATAGGTCTTGAGCTGCGCGGTAAGGTTCACATCGAGCACGGACGCTCTCCTGTCTGGTGAAAGGGACGCGCGGCAGACTGCCGTCGCAAAAATCGTCACCCCGGACCGGGTCCGGGGTCCACCGTGCCGCACGACATCGGGGCGTCATGCAGCAGGGTGGCTGCCAGACCGAAGTCCGGCAGGCCGGGGAAGGAGCGAACCCCTTCCCCTTGGGTGACGAAGCCGGGCGACCGGCTCTGTCAGTGGCTCAGATCTTGCCGACGAGATCGAGCGACGGGGCGAGCGTGGTCTCACCCTCTTCCCACTTGGCGGGGCAGACCTCGCCGGGGTGCGCTGCGATATACTGTGCGGCCTTGACCTTGCGCAGCAGCTCCATCGCGTTGCGGCCGACGCCTTCCGAGGTGATTTCCATCAGCTGGATCACACCCTGCGGGTCGACGACGAAGGTGCCGCGATCGGCCAGGCCCTGGCCTTCGCGCATCACGTCGAAGTTGCGCGTGATGGTGCCCGACGGATCGCCCAGCATCGTGTAATCGATCTTGCCGATCGCCGGCGACGTGTCGTGCCAGGCTTTGTGCGAGAAATGGGTGTCGGTCGACACGCTGTAGACCTCTACGCCCATCTTCTGGAACGCCGCATAATTGTCGGCCAGATCCTCGAGCTCGGTCGGGCAGACGAACGTGAAATCCGCGGGGTAGAAGAAGAAGACCGCCCACTTGCCCGTGACGTCGGCATCCGACACCTCGATGAACTTGCCCTGGCGATAGGCCTGGGTGGTGAACGGCTTCAGCTGCGTGCCGATGATCGACATGGGGTAGCTCCTTAGAATTGTGCGACGCATCATATATGGGATGCTGCGGCGCAGCGTGAAATGCAGAATGCCGATCTAGTACATTCACGCAGTCGATCACAGAGGCACCAAAGATCGAATAAGGCACTGAAACAACCCCGAAAACAGAAACGCCGGCCCGCTCGCAATGGAGAGGACCGGCGTAAATCTGGTGGGCGCGACAGGGATTGAACCTGTGACCCCACCCGTGTGAAGGGTGTGCTCTACCGCTGAGCTACGCGCCCGAAACTGGTTCGGAAGCGGGCCTTTAAGCGCGGCGTGCCGCGCTGTCCAGCCCTGTCGGTCATGATCGGTCGATCAGTTGACCGAATCCTTCAGCCCCTTGCCCGCCTTGAACTTGGGCTGGGTCGACGCCTTGATCGTCATCGGCTCGCCAGTGCGCGGGTTGCGTCCCGTCGAGGCCTTGCGCTTCGAGACCGAGAAGGTGCCGAACCCGACCAGCCGGACTTCCTCGCCCTTTTTCAGCGCGGCCGAAATCGCGTCGAAAACGGCTTCGACGGCCTTGACCGCATCGCCCTTGACCAGCCCCGACGTGTCCGCGACCGTCGCGATCAGTTCCTGCTTGTTCATACAGTTAATCCCCCAAACAAATACCGAATCGGCAGCGATGGAATCGCGGCGCCAATCTCCAGGCAGTAACGCGGCGGTATCGTCTGCTGTCAAACGAAACCGCCGCGCGACGCTCTAACCGCGCGGTTCGGTAACGGCCATCGTGACGCGGCGAAATACCGCGCCGGATGCGCTCAGTGGTGAAGACCGCCCCCGACCGGCGGGATCGGCGCGGGCGGCAAGGCCGCCAGTTCGTCCGCGTCGGTCCACTCGATCGCCTCGAGCGGCTCGGTCAGGGCAAGCCGCAACACCTCGTCGACATGGCTGACGGGGATGATCTTCAGCCCCTCCTTGATGTTCGCCGGAATGTCCGCGAGGTCCTTTTCATTCTCCTGCGGGATGAGCACGGTGGTGATCCCGCCGCGCAGCGCCGCGAGCAGCTTCTCCTTCAGCCCGCCGATCGGCAGCACGCGACCGCGCAGCGTCACCTCGCCGGTCATCGCCACCTCGCGCCGGACCGGCACGCCGGTCATCGTCGAGACGATCGACGTGACGATCCCGACACCCGCCGACGGTCCGTCCTTGGGCGTCGCGCCTTCCGGCAGATGGATGTGGATGTCCTTGCGGTTGAACAGCGACGGCTTGATGCCATAGCTCGGCGCACGCGCCTTGACGTAGCTGAACGCGGTCTCGATCGACTCCTTCATCACGTCGCCGAGCGTCCCCGTCAGCTTCGCCGCGCCCTTGCCCGACACGGTGACGCTTTCGATCGTCAGCAATTCGCCGCCGACCTCGGTCCAGGCGAGCCCGGTGACCGCGCCGATCTGATTCTCCGTCTCGGACAGGCCGTGGCGATATTTCTGCACGCCCGCGAATTCGGCGATGTTGTCGGGCGTGATCGTCACGCTCGTCGCCTTGCCCTCGAGGATCCGGCGCAGCGCCTTGCGCGCCAGCTTGGCGATCTCGCGCTCGAGCGTACGCACGCCCGCCTCGCGGGTGTACTGCTGGATCAGCGTACGCAGCCCCTCCTGCGTCAGGACGAACTCGCCGTCCTTCAGGCCATGCGCCTCGATCTGCTTGGCGATCAGATGCCGCTCGGCGATCTCGACCTTCTCGTCCTCGGTATAGCCCTCGAGACGGATGATCTCCATCCGGTCGAGCAGCGCCTGAGGCAGGTTGAGCGTGTTCGCGGTCGTCACGAACATCACGTCCGACAGATCGAGGTCGATCTCCAGATAATGATCCTGGAACTTGCCGTTCTGTTCGGGGTCGAGCACCTCGAGCAGCGCCGACGCCGGATCACCGCGGAAATCCTGGCCGAGCTTGTCGATCTCGTCGAGCAGGAACAGCGGGTTCGACGCCCCCGCCTTTTTCAGGTTGGTGACGATCTTGCCCGGCAGCGAGCCGATATAGGTGCGGCGATGCCCGCGGATCTCGGCTTCGTCACGCACGCCGCCCAGCGACTGGCGGATGAACTCGCGACCCGTCGCCTTGGCGATCGACTTGCCGAGCGAGGTCTTGCCGACGCCCGGCGGGCCGACGAGGCACAGGATCGGCCCCTTCAGCTTGTTGGTGCGCGCCTGGACGGCAAGATATTCGATGATCCGGTCCTTGACCTTCTCGAGCGCATAATGATCCTCGTCGAGCACCGCCTGTGCCGCCGAGATGTCCTTCTTGATCTTCGACTTCTTGCCCCAGGGAAGCCCGAGCAGCACGTCGAGATAATTGCGCACGACGGTCGCCTCGGCGCTCATCGGCGCCATCGTCTTCAGCTTCTTGAGCTCGGCGGTCGCCTTGGAGCGCGCTTCCTTGCTCATCTTGAGCGTCGCGATCTTCTGAGTCAGCTCGGCGATCTCGTCGCCTTCGCCTTCGTCACCCTCGTTACCGAGCTCGCGCTGGATCGCCTTCAACTGCTCGTTGAGGTAATATTCGCGCTGCGTCTTCTCCATCTGGCGCTTGACGCGGCTCTTGATCTTCTTCTCGACCTGCAGGACGCCGAGCTCGCCCTCCATCGCCGCAAACGCCATTTCGAGGCGCTTGGCGGGGTCGGTCTGCATCAGCATCGCCTGCTTGTCGGCGACCTTGATCTGGATGTTGGCGACTACGGCATCGGACAGCCGGGCGGCCTCGGTGATCTCGGACAGCTGGGTCGCGGTCTCGGCCGGCAGCTTGCGGTTGAGCTTGGCGTAATTCTCGAACTGGTCGACGACCGAGCGCATCAGCGCCGCGATCTCGGGACCCTCGACCTCGGCATCGGCCACCGTCGCGACTTCGGCGGTGAGGAAGTCGCCGCTCTCGTCGAGCGTCTCGAGCGTCGCGCGGACCTTGCCCTCGACCAGCACGCGTACCGTGCCGTCCGGCAGCTTGAGCAGCTGGAGCACGGTCGCGGTCACGCCCATCGTGTAGAGATCGTCGCGCGCGGGATCGTCCTCGGCCGGGTCGAGCTGCGCGACCAGGAAGATCTCCTTTTCTGCCGCCATCGCCGCCTCGAGCGCCGCGACCGATTTCTCGCGGCCGACGAACAGCGGAACGATCATGTGCGGAAACACGACGATGTCGCGCAACGGAAGAACGGGATAGTGGGTCATGCAAGCTCCGGTACCGGACCGAACAAGGTCGGCGTCAGCTCATTATATGGTGAGGATGGCGGATCCATCAATCGCCGGGCTACGTAATCGCCGAACCGCCCCCACACACCGTCCGGGACTCCGTCACACCGTGCCGTCCTATCACGGGTGCGCCTATCGCTCTTGTATCGATCCGAACGCCGCGCAACAACGCGCCGCATGATCCCGCGCCTCCTCCTCGCCGCCAGCTGCACCGCGCTGCTCGCCATCCCCCCGGCCTCCGCGCAACTGCCGCGCAAGGGCGAACCCGCGATCACCGCGCAGACGCAGCGTTCGGGGGGCGTGCTCACGCCCGAACAGACCGCGCTGCAGTTCGACCATGCCGATCTCGCCTTCGAGGTGCTGCCCGATGCGCAGCGGCTGAACGGCGTCGCGACGCTGCGCTTCACCGCGCGGGCGCCGGTCGCGCGGCTGCCGATCGATCTCGACCGCAACCTGCCGGTGAGCGCCATCGCGATCGACGGCGTCGCGCTGCCCGCCTCCGCCTGGACCAATCCGGAGGGGCGGCTGACGATCACCCTGCCCCGGCCGGTGCCGGCGGGCGGGAAGGTGACCGCGACGATCACTTATGGCGGCACGCCGCATGTCGCGGTGAAGGCGCCGTGGGACGACGGCATGGTCTGGTCGAAGACCCCCGACGGGCGCACCTGGTTCGCGACGACGGCGGAGGGCTATGGCTGCGACCTGTTCTGGCCGTGCCTCGATTTCCCGACCGGCGAACCTGCGTTGGTCGATCTTCACATCACCGTGCCCAAGGGGCTGAAGGCGCCGTCGAACGGCGTGCTGGTCGGCGTCGACACGTTCGCCGACGGCCGCACCACCTGGAACTGGCGCGCGAAGCACCCCAACACGTACGGCATCGCGCTGAATGTCGGGCCGTATGAGGAGGTCCGCGGCACCTATAAGAGCCGCTTCGGCAACAGCATCCCGATGTTCTACTGGTATCTGCCCGGCGAGAAGCCGCAGGCGGAAAAGCTGTTCGCCGAATTCGCCCCAACGCTCGACTTTTTCGAGAGCATGATCGGCCCCTACCCGTTCGGCGACGAGAAGCTGGGCGTCGTCGAGACCCCGCACAAGGGCATGGAGCACCAGACGATCAACGCCTACGGCAACGACTATGCCAAGGCGCCCGAGGGGTTCGACTGGCTGTTCCAGCACGAGTTCGCGCATGAATGGTTCGGCAACCAGCTGACCGCCGCCAACTGGGACGATTACTGGCTGCACGAGGGCTATGGCACCTATATGCAGCCGCTCTACGGCCAGTGGCGCGAGGGGCGCGCGCGCTATGCGACGATGCTGCAGGGTGAACGCGGGGCGATCATGAACCGCATGCCGATGACCCAGCAGCGGATCACCACCGAGGAGGAGGTGTACGAGCTCGACAAGGGCGGCGCCGGGCAGGACATCTACAACAAGGGGTCGTGGATGCTGCACACATTGCGCGGCCTGATCGGCGACACCGCCTTTTTCGACGTGACGCGCCGCGCGGTCTATGGCCGCCCCGATCCGAAGCCCGGCAACTTCACCCCCCGCTTCGGCTCGACCAAGGAGTATGAGGCGATCGTCCGCCGCGTTACCGGCAAGGATTATGGCTGGTTCTTCGACGTGTATCTCCGCCAGGCGGCACTGCCCGAGCTGATCGAGACACGCACCGGCACCACGCTGACGCTGGCGTGGAAGGTGCCGGGCAATGGCCGCTTCCCGCTGCCGGTCGAGGTGCAGATCGACGGCAAGACGCGGACGCTGCCGATGACGACGGGCACCGCGACGCTTGCCGTGCCGAAGGGCGCGCATGTCGTGATCGACCCCGATGCGCTGGTCCTGCGCCGGAGCATCGCCCTCGAGGCGGTGGCCGCATGGAAATCCGCACAGGCAGCGAAGGCGAAACCGCAATGACCGACGCACCCCCGGTCCCCCTCGAAGGCGGGGGCCCAGCAGCCACAAGCGTCGGCGCGCCTGACCCTGGGCTTCTGCGTGCGCAGGAGAACCTGTGGCCCGCCCGCGCCGCGGAAATGGCGGCGATCTTCATGGTCGGCGACGGGCTGCTCGGATTGCTCCAGCCTAGCCGCCACGTCGATCTGTGGAAGGACGACGCGCTCGGCACCGAGGCGCTGGTCCATCCGTTCGTCGACCGCCCGGGCCGCCGCCGCCTCTATGCCGTCGTCCAGATCGCGGCGGGCCTCGCGCTCGCCGCCCGGCAACGCGCGCGCTGACGCGACCGGCGGCGAAACTGGCGCGCGGTCTCAGGGGAGCGTGAAGCTGGTCGTCGTGATCCGGTGGAGCGTCGTCACGGGCCCGCGCGGCAGGCTGTGCTCGGTCATATCCTTGGCGGCGGCGGACAGCAGATAGCGGCCCTTCTCGACGAGCGGCGGCGTGATCGCACCCGCCGCATCGGTGACCAGTTCGGTCGAGACGCGCGTCGGCGAGATCAGCGTGACCTTCGCGCCCGCGACCGGCTTCCCCTCGCGCGTCAGGACGAAGCGCGTCCCGTTGGCGGTTGCCGGTGCGATCTCGAACGGCAATTTGGTGCGCGGATCGGCACGACCGGCGCGCGCGTAGTAGATGATGCCCTCGCGCTTGCCCGGATCACCCCAGGGCGCGAACACGTCGTCGTCCCAGACATGCACGTCGCCCGCGGGCAGCTGAGCCTCGAGGAACCCGGCCTTGCGAACCAGCGCAGGCGCGGCGGGCGCGACGATTCGCGGCGTCTTCAGATTGGCGAATTCGGGATCGCCGCCCGCGGGCATCGGTTCGGCAGGCTCGCCGAGATAGATCCGCGCGGGTCCTGTGCCGTCGCGTTCGACCCAGACCTCATGCGCATCCGCCGCGCCTGCTGCCATCAGCGCGAGCATCGCTGCGCCCATCCATGCCGTCTTCACATCCGCTCTCCCGCTTATTGGGTCGAAACCCGCTGAGGCGATGCTAATGCAAGTCACTCGCGGATACCACCCCAGCCGTCGTCCTGAAGAAAGTCAGGATGACGGAGTGGGTGACGGATACGCTTCCTAGGGCACGACCGTCGTGAACAGATAGGCGGCGAAGATCACGAGGTGGAGGACGCCCTGCAGCACGGTCGTGCGTCCGGTGCCGAGCGACAGCGTCGCCACGAAAAGCGACAGCGCGAGCAGCGTCATCCCCTTGGCGTCGATCCCCAGCGCAAGCGGCAGGTCGAGCACGAGTGAGACGATCGCGACGCTCGGAATCGTCAGCCCGATCGTCGCCAGCGCGGAGCCCAGTGCAAGATTGAGGCTGGTCTGCAACCGGTTGCGCCGCGCCGCCTTGTACGCGGCGAGGCTCTCGGGCGCGAGCACCAGCGCGGCGATCACCACCCCGACGACTGCGAGCGGCAGGCCCGCGCCGAGCACGGCGGCCTCGATCGTCGGTGACAGCGTCTTGGCAAGCAGGACGACCGACACCAGAGCCGCGAGCAGCATGCCGAACGCGATTCCCGTCGCGCGCTGTGATGGCGGGGCGGCGTGCGCGTGTGTCTCAAGGTCCTCGGCGGAGGGCAGGAAATAGTCGCGATGCCGGACCGTCTGGACCAGCACGAACGTACCGTAGAGCACCAGCGAGACGATCGCGACGAACACCAGCTGCGACGGCGCATAGGTCGGCCCGGTCGTCGACGAGGTGTAGTTGGGCAGGATGAGCGACAGCACCGACATCGCCGCCAGTACGCCCAGCGCCGCGCTCATCCCCTTCAACGTGAAACGCTGTTCGTGATGTCGCACCGCGCCCGCGAGCAGGCAGAGCCCGATGATGAAGTTGAGGATGATCATGATCGCGGCGAACACCGTGTCGCGCGCGAGCGCCGCGGCGTCCCCGGCATCCGACAGCATGAGCGACACAATCAGCGACACCTCGATCACCGTCACCGCGATCGCGAGCACGAGCGTGCCGAACGGCTCGCCGACCTTGTGCGCGATGACCTCGGCATGGTGAACCGCGGCGAGCACGCTGGCGATCAGCACCACGATCGCCGCCGCCGTCCCGATCGACCCCATCTTGGCGAGGCCGAAGAGCACCGCGACGAGCCCCAGGCCGGGTGCGATCAGCGTCCAGACCGGCAATGCCAGCCGGTCCGGCATCGTCTCCACCACCGTTACCTTCGGTTGTTCAGCCACTTCGATCGTCATGCGGTCTCCCTCGTTGCACTAAGACAACGAATGCCCGACGCCCCGATAAGGGTCCGTCCCGCTGACGATCCACCGCCCACGCGGCAGCGCGCCCCGTCATCCTGACGAAAGTCAGGACCCAGGATACCAAACGCGACGCTCAGCGGCTCTGGGTCCTGACGTTCGTCAGGATGACGGACAATGAAGCGCCGTAACGAAACAAAAAAAGGGCGCCGATCGCTCGACGCCCCTTCCTCACCAGTATCGCCGCGGATCAGGCCGCGTCGCCGGCCTTCTTCTTCTCGGCGTAGACGCGGATCGGTTCCTTGCGGCCCTCGATCACGTCCTTGTCGATCATCACCTCGTCGACGCCATCCATGCCGGGCAGGTCGAACATCGTGTCGAGCAAGATGCTCTCGAGGATCGAGCGAAGCCCGCGTGCACCGGTCTTGCGTTCGATGCCCTTCTTGGCGACCGAGACCAGCGCGTCGTCGGTGAAGCCGAGCGCGACGTCCTCCATCTCGAACAGCTTCTGGTACTGCTTGACCAGCGCGTTCTTCGGCTCCTTCAGGATCTTCACCAGCGCGTCGACGTCGAGATCCTCGAGCGTCGCGATCACCGGCAGACGACCGACGAACTCGGGGATGAGCCCGAACTTGAGCAGATCCTCAGGCTCGACCGACTTCAGCGTCTCGCCCGTCTTGCGCTCGTCCGGTCCGGCGACATAGGCGCCGAAGCCGATCGACTTGCCCTGCAGACGGTCGCCGATGATCTTCTCGAGACCCGAGAATGCACCGCCGCAGATGAACAGGATGTTGGTCGTATCGACCTGCAGGAATTCCTGCTGCGGATGCTTGCGACCACCCTGCGGCGGAACGCTCGCTGTCGTGCCTTCCATCAGCTTGAGAAGTGCCTGCTGAACGCCCTCGCCCGACACGTCGCGCGTGATCGAGGGGTTCTCCGCCTTGCGGCTGATCTTGTCGATCTCGTCGATATAGACGATCCCGCGCTGCGCCCGCTCGACATTATAGTCGGAGGCCTGGAGCAGCTTGAGGATGATGTTCTCGACATCCTCACCGACATAGCCGGCCTCGGTCAGCGTCGTCGCATCGGCCATCGTGAACGGCACGTCGAGGATGCGGGCGAGCGTCTGCGCGAGCAGCGTCTTGCCGCAACCCGTCGGCCCGACAAGCAGGATGTTCGACTTTGACAGCTCGACATCGGCACCCTTGGCGCCGTGGTTGAGCCGCTTGTAGTGATTGTGCACCGCGACCGACAGGACGCGCTTGGCGCGCTTCTGGCCGATCACATAATCGTCGAGGACGTCGCAGATCTCCTGCGGAGTCGGCACGCCGCCGTCCTTCTTGGACACCAGCGCCGACTTCGTTTCCTCACGGATGATGTCGTTGCATAGCTCGACGCACTCGTCGCAGATGAAGACCGTCGGCCCGGCGATCAGCTTGCGCACCTCGTGCTGCGACTTGCCGCAGAACGAGCAATAGAGGGTGCTCTTCGAGTCGCCACCGCTCAGCTTCGTCATTCAATCACCTCTCGCGCATGTCGGTGCGCGTGCCGTTTCCGGGGCGGTCATCGTAACGCACCCCGGATATCCTACAATCAAATAAACCCGCTAGGCTTACGATTCGCCTTATGCAGGCTTCGCCGCGTCGTCCGCGGGGGCGGGACGCTTGTCGAAAACCTCGTCGACCAGACCGAAATCCTTCGCTTCATTCGCTTCGAGGAACGTGTCGCGGTCCATGCGACGCTCGATCTCCTCGATCGGCTGACCGGTATACTGCGAATAGAGCTCGTTCATCCGCTTGCGGATGCGCAGGATCTCGCGCGCCTGGATCTCGATGTCGCTCGCCATGCCCTGTGCACCGCCCGATGGCTGATGGATCATGATCCGTGCGTTGGTCATCGCGACGCGCATGCCGGGCTCACCGCTCGCGAGCAGGAAGCTGCCCATCGAGGCGGCCTGGCCGATGCACACCGTGCCGACGCGCGGACGGATATACCGCATCGTGTCATGGATCGCCATGCCCGCCGTGACGACACCGCCCGGCGAGTTGATGTACATGAAGATGTCCTTCTTCGGGTTCTCGGACTCGAGGAAGAGGAGTTGCGCGGTGATCAGCGAGGCCATGCCGTCCTCGACGCCACCGGTCACGAAGATGATACGCTCGCGGAGCAGGCGCGAGAAAATGTCGAACGAGCGCTCACCGCGGTTCGACTGCTCGATAACGATGGGAACAAGGCCTGCTTGCGTCTGCTGCAGGCCGAGCCCGGCGCTGGCCAACGGGCTCGCGAAATCGCCGGTCTCGAACGGATTGTGCATGGAAATCTCTCTTATGCCCCAGTGAACCGCCAACATCGGCGCTCGCACGGGGGAGTTCAAGCCCTGCTACCCGTCAGGAGAACCACCTACCCCCCGCCCCTTCCGAGAGCGGGAGTCAGACGCCAGGCGCGGGGTAGGCCAGGTAGGCCAGCCGCCGTACCTCGCGGCGGCCGCGGACGACGGTGTCGAGGATCAGCCCCGTGAACACGTTCAAAGCCGCGAAGATACCGAGCCCGGTGATCAGGATCGCGGTCGGGAAGCGCGGCACCTGGTGGATTTCGAGATAGGTGAGCACCAGCGGGATGCCGAGCAGCAGCGCGAGCAGCGCGAACGCCCCGCCGATCGCGCCGAAGAACCACAAGGGCCGCTCGATCCGGTACAGCGTCATGATCGTCCGCAGGATCCGCCAGCCGTCGGCATAGGTGCTCAGCTTCGATTCGGACCCCTCGGGGCGCGCGAAATAGGGCGTCTCGACTTCGCCGATCGGCATCTTGAGCTCGAGCGCGTGGACGCTGATCTCGGTCTCGATCTCGAACCCCGCCGACAGCGACGGGAAGCTCTTCACGAACCGCCGCGAGAAGACGCGGTAGCCCGACAGGATATCGGTGAAGCTGCGCCCGAAGAGCCGCGCGAGCATGCCCGTGAGCAGCGCGTTGCCGAAGCGGTGTCCGCGGCGATAGCTTTCCTGGACCTGGCTGATCCGCGAGCCGACGACCATGTCGAGCTGCTCGTCGAGCACGCGCGCGACCAGCGCCGGCGCGGATGCCGCGTCATAGGTCGCGTCGCCGTCCGCCATGACGTAGATATCGGCATCGATGTCCGCGAACATCCGCCGGACGACCGCGCCCTTGCCCTGGATCCGTTCGGTCCGGACGACGGCCCCCGCCGCGCGGGCGACCGCGACCGTGCGGTCGGCGCTGTTGTTGTCGTAGACGTAGATCGTCGCGCCGGGCAGCGCGGCGCGGAATCCCGCCACCGTCTGCGCGATCGCGGCCTCTTCGTTGTAGCAGGGCAGCAGGACGGCGATTCTCGGTTCGGTCATGCCCTGCCCTGTACAGTCGAAGACGGCGTAACGATCAACGCGTCTTCCAATCAACGCAAATCCCCGGCGGCGGCAGGGGCCCAGTTGGGGAAGGTCCATAACGAAGCTTTGCGCGCCGTCACAGCAACCTTTCCAACTGGACCCCGGCCTCCGCCGGGGAAGTGGCCCGAAAACGGGGGGAGTGCCTCAGCGACGAGGCACTCCGATCGGCTTACGCCTCGGTCTTGGTCGGCGCCTTCTTGGCGCGCGGCTTCTTGGCCGGCGCGTCGGCAGCTTCGGTGCCCTCGGCATTTTCAGCCGCGGCCGGCGACGATTCCGTTACCGCCGTCTCGGCCTCGACCGGAGCCGCCTTCTTCTTGGCAGGAGCCTTCTTGGCAGGCTTGGCCTCGTCCGCGGCGTCCGAAGCGGGCGCCTCGTCCGTCACCGCTGCGTCGTCGGCAGGTGCTGCCTTCTTCTTGGCGGCGGCCTTCTTCTTCGGCTTGTGGTTGTCATGGTCGTGCACGTGCGTGCCGCTGGCGAAACCGTCCTCGCTCTCGATCGCGGCTTCCAGCTCCTCGCGGGTGGCTTCGCGGTCGGTGATCTCGGCCTTCTCGAACAGGAAGTCGACGACCTTGTCCTCGTACAGCGGGGCGCGCAGCTGAGCGGCGGCCATCGGCTCGGACTGGACATACTGCATGAACTGCTGGCGCTGCTCGGCGGGATACTGCTGCGCAGCCTGTGCGAGCAGACGCTGCATTTCCTGGTTGGACACCTCGACGCCGTTCGCCTGGCCGATCTCGGACAGGAGCAGGCCGAGGCGCACGCGACGCTCGGCGATCTTGCGGTAATCGTCGCGCTCGCCTTCCATCTCGGCCATCGCGGCCTCGGGATCGGCTTCGTGCGTGGCTTCATGCTGGAGCTGCGACCAGATCTGGTTGAACTCGGCTTCCACCATCGACGGCGGAACCTCGAAGTCGTGACCCTCGGCGAGCTGGTCGAGCAGCTTGCGCTTCATGTGCGTGCGCGTGAGCCCGTTATGCTCCTGCTCGATCTGGCCCTTGAGCAGGCCCGAAAGCTGCTCGAGGCTCTCGAGACCCAGCGACTTGGCAAGATCCTCGTCGATCTTGCTATCGCCCGCGGTCTTCACCGACTTGACGGTGATGTCGAACGTGGCCGGCTGACCCGCGAGCGACTTCTCCTGATACTCCTCGGGGAAGGTCACGTTCAGGACCTTCTCCTCGCCGGTCTTCACGCCGACGAGCTGATCCTCGAAACCGGGGATCAGACGCCCGGCACCGAGCTCGACGCCCATGTCGGTGCCCGTGCCGCCGTCGAACGCGACGCCATCGGCGGTCTTGCCGACGAAATCGACGGTGACGAGGTCGCCCATCGCCGCGACGTAATCGTCAGCGGCGTCGTCCCACTTCTTCTGCTGGTCGGCGAACTTCTGGAGCTGCTCGGTGACCGCCTCGTCGGCGACGGGCACGGTCAGGCGCTCGAGCTTCAGGCCGTCGATCGCGGGTGCGGGGACCTGCGGCAGGACCTCCATCTCGACCTTGACGACCGCGTCCTTGCCGAGGTCATAGCCGTCTTCCAGCTCGACCGAGGGCTGCATCGCGGGACGCAGCTGCTTTTCGGCGACGAGGCTCTGCACGCCTTCCTGGATCGCGGCGTTCAGCGCGTCCTGCGTCAGCGCGGGGCCGTGCATCTTGCGGATGAGGTTTGCCGGCACCTTGCCCGGACGGAAGCCCGGCATCTTCATCTGCGGCGCGAGGCGCTTCAGCTCGACATCGACCTTCGAATCGATATCCTTCGCAGTGATGGTGAGGGTGTAGGCGCGCTTGAGGCCCTCGTTCAACGTCTCGACAGTCTGCATGTCCGGCCTTTGTCTAAAAGAGCATTCGGGAAAAATTCATCTGGCGGTCGCCCCGCCAGTGCGGCGGAGTGGTGCGGGCGAAGGGACTCGAACCCCCACATCTTGCGATGGCAGGACCTAAACCTGCTGCGTCTACCAGTTCCGCCACGCCCGCACAGGACATCGCCGTAGCGGGCGCGTCTATACCAACGTTGTATCCCGGGGCAAGCACGCAAGGTAAGTCGGTGGGCAACTCGATACGATCGTGCGCGTTGATGCAGAAGAAGGAGAGAGCATCATGGCTACCCAACCCCCTGCAGAATTCCCGACGCCCTCGTCGCCTGCCGAGCCGACGACGCCGCCGCCCGAGTTCAATCCGCCCGCGCCGGACATCGACGTTCCCGATCCGGGCGCGCCCTCGACCGATCCCGCTCCCATCCAGCCAGAGTTCTGATCATGGCCGATCCCCATGCGGGCACCAATCCCGAAACCCGCCCCGAGGACCGTGACGCGGACACGCGCAGCGACATCGAGCAGGCGGTGCAGTCGCGCTCCGACGCGGTCGAACGCGGTGAAGGCGGCGACGAGCCCGAGACGTTCACCAAGACGGGCATGCCCGACGGCGTCGGCGGCACCGGCGGCGTGATCAAGAACCAGGATTCGGACGCGCAATAAGCCGCGCCGGTCAGCAACCATAAATACGGGGGTGGATAGCACAGGCTGTCCACCCCCTTCTTGCAGGAACCGCCCATTTCCACGCCCGCCAGCACCCCGCTTTTCGGGCTGCTCCCCGACCTGGCCCAGCATCCGACGCTGTACGTGGCACTCGGGGTCGCGGTGGTGGTCTTCGTCCTTGCGCAGCGGATCCCGATCCTGCGGACGGTCGTCAATCTCGTGATGACGCTGGCGCTGGTCGGCCTGCTGTTCGTCGCGATCGGCCAGCGCAGCCAGTTCGATCCCTATCTCGGCAAGATCGCCAAGCTGCTGCGGATTGAGGACCAGACGGTCGTCGGTGGCGAGGTGCGGATCCGCATGTCGCCCGACGGCCATTTCTGGGCGCGGGCGCGGATCGACGGGGTCGAGCGCCGGTTGCTGATCGACAGCGGTGCGACGATCACCGCGATTTCGACGAAGACGGCCGACGCCGCTGGGATCGATGCGCGGACGAGCGTGGTGCCGATCGTGCTCCAGACCGCGAATGGTGCGATTCCCGCGCAGTCGGGCCGGATCGGCGAACTGAAGCTCGGCGCGATCGTCGCGCGCGACCTTCAGGTGGTGGTGTCGCCGGCGTTCGGCGACACCAACGTGCTGGGGATGAACTTCCTGTCGCGACTCGCATCGTGGCGGGTCGAGGAGAATGTACTGATCCTGGTGCCGCACCATCCGCAGAAGGTGGCGGCGTAACGCTTCCGACCTGGGCTCATGCTCTCGCCCCTAGCCTCCCAATTATTACCACCACCCCGGCGAAGGCCGGGGTCCAGTTGGGAGGTCGAGGTAACGGAACGCAGCGCCTGATCAGCGACGTTTGCCAACTGGACCCCGGCCTTCGCCGGGGTGGTGCCGAGGGGGAAGTTACTCACTAGTTCATCGTTCCCCCGCGGAGGCGGGGGCCCAAGAGTCCAGCAGCGTCGCGCGCGGTTACCCTGGACTCCCGCCTTCGCGGGAGAACAGAGGCCGGGAGAATAGGGCTTACGGCGCCACCGACTCCCCAAGCGCGGTCTTCAGCACCTCGTTCACCACCGCCGGGTTCGCCTTGCCGCCCATCGCCTTCATCGTCTGCCCGACGAAGAACCCGAACAGCTTGTCCTTGCCGCCGCGGTAATCCGCGACCTTGTCCGCGTTCGCGGCCATCACCTCGGCGATGACCTTCTCGATCGCGCCGGTGTCGCTGGTCTGCTTCAGCCCGCGATCCTCGACGACCTTGGCCGCGCCGTCGCCGGTCTCGAGCATCACCTCGAACACCTGCTTGGCGAGACTGCCCGACAGCGTACCGTCGGCGATTAACCCGAGCAGTTCGGCTGCCTGCGCGGGCGACACCGGCGAGTTGGCGATGTCCCTGCCGGTCCGGTTGAGCGCACCGAACAGCTCCGACGTCGTCCAGTTCGCCGCCGCCGCCGGCTTCACGCCCGCATCGAGCAGCGTGTCGAACCAGCGCGCCGCCTCGACCTCGGCGGTCAGCACCGTCGCCTGATAGGCGGTGATGCCGAGCGCCTCATAGCGCGCGCGCTTTGCGTCGGGCAGTTCGGGCAGCGACGCCCGGCATTCCTCGAGGAACGCGTCGTCGAGCACCAGCGGCAACAGATCCGGATCGGGGAAGTAGCGGTAATCATGCGCGTCTTCCTTCGACCGCATCGACCGCGTCTCGTTGCGATCGGGATCGTAGAGCCGCGTCTCCTGGACGATCTTGCCACCGGCCTCGAGCACCTCCACCTGGCGCCTGGCCTCCTGCTCGACCACCGCCATCACGAAGCGCACCGAATTGACGTTCTTCGTCTCGGTCCGCGTGCCGAGTTCGTTGCCGGGCTTGCGGACGCTGACATTGACGTCGGCGCGCATCGAGCCCTCTTCCATGTTGCCGTCGCACGATCCGACATAACGCAGGATCGACCGCAACTTGCGCAGGTACGCGCCCGTCTCGGCCGGCGATGCGAGATCGGGCTTCGACACGATCTCCATCAGCGCGACGCCCGAGCGATTGAGATCGACATAGGACTGGGTCGGATGCTGGTCGTGCATCAGCTTGCCCGCATCCTGCTCGACATGGATGCGCTCGACGCCGATCCGCTTGCCGGCGGCATCGGGGTTCTTCTCGTCGAGGCTGATGTCGATCGCGCCCTCGCCGACGATCGGATGATAAAGCTGGCTGATCTGATAGCCCTGCGGCAGATCGGCGTAGAAATAATTCTTCCGGTCGAACCGCGACCATTTGTTGATCTGCGCTTCGATCGCCATGCCGGTACGCACCGCCTGGCGGATGCACTCGCGGTTCGGCACCGGCAGCATGCCGGGCATCGCCGCGTCGACGAGGCTGACCTGTGTGTTGGGCTCGGCCCCGAACGCGGTCGCCGCGCCCGAGAACAGCTTGGCGTTCGACGTCACCTGCGCATGGACTTCGAGGCCGATCACGACCTCCCACTCGCCCGTGTCGCCCTGAATGCGATAGTCGCTCATATCCGGTTCCGATGATGAATATAGTTGATCGCGGTCAGTGCCGCGTTGCTGCCGAGCAGGCCGACCACCCAGCACGCCGAAAGAATACGCAGGATCGCGCCCTCGAAACCGAGCACCAGCGCCTCGTGATGCGCGGCCGCGGCGGCACCGCCGGCCAGCACGAGGAACACCGCGCCCAGCCGGTAATCGCCGCGCAAAATCACGCTGTTGCCGACGCACAGGCACAGGATGAACACCGCGAGCCCGAGAAAGAAGCGTGCGAGTACGGCGTGATCGAACGGCCGGTTGTCGATCTCGGTCAGCGACACGCCGACATAGGCGCTGAGGATCGCCCCGAACGCGACGTTGAGCGCGTTCTGCGCTTCGCGCAGCACGGCGACGTTGCGCGTGACGAAGGCGCGATCGGTTACCACCACGCCTCGGGCCGGGCAGTGAACCCCGCCCGCTGCTCGATCGCGAGCCCGGCGTTCAGCACGCCCTGCTCGTCGAGCGGCTTGCCGATGATCTGAAGCCCAAGCGGCAGCCCCTGCTTGTCGAGACCACCCGGTACCGACATCGCGGGCAGACCCGCGAGCGACGACGGCACGGTGAAGACGTCGTTCAGATACATTGCGATCGGATCGGACGACTTTTCACCAAGCGCGAACGCCGCCGAGGGTGCGGTCGGGGTGAGCAGGACGTCGCACGTCTCCCACGCCTTTTCGAAATCGCGCGCGATCAGCGTCCGGATCTTCTGCGCCTGCGTATAATACGCGTCGTAATAGCCGGCCGACAGCACGTAGGTGCCGATCATGATGCGGCGCTTCACCTCGGGGCCGAAGCCGTCGGCGCGCGTCGCGGCGTACATGTCCTGCAGCCCCGAGCCGGCCGGCAGGTCGCGGATGCCGTAGCGCACGCCGTCATAGCGCGCGAGGTTCGACGACGCCTCGGCCGGCGCGATGATGTAATAGGCAGGCAGCGCGTATTTGGTGTGCGGGAGCGAGACCTCGACGATCGTCGCGCCGGCATCCTTCAGCCAGTCGATGCCCTTCTGCCAGAGCGCCTCGATTTCCTCGGGCATGCCGTCGACCCGGTATTCCTTGGGAATACCGACACGCAGGCCCGCGAGGCTCGCCGACAGACCCGCTTCCCACTTGGGCACGTCGAGCTGGAGCGAGGTGCCGTCCTTCGAATCGAACCCGGCCATCGCCTCGAGCAGGATCGCGCAGTCGCGGACGTCACGCGCCATCGGCCCCGCCTGGTCAAGCGACGAGGCGAACGCGATCGTCCCCCAGCGCGAGCAGCGGCCATAGGTCGGCTTGATGCCGCTGATGCCGGTGAAGGCGGCGGGCTGGCGGATCGAGCCGCCGGTGTCGGTGCCGGTCGCGCCGGGGCACAGCCGCGCGGCGACCGCCGACGAGGAGCCACCCGACGACCCGCCCGGCGCGAGCGAGGCGTTACCGCCGTCATTGCGCTTCCACGGCGAGATGACGTTGCCGAACGCGGACGTCTCGTTCGACGATCCCATCGCGAACTGGTCCATGTTCAGCTTGCCGAGCATCCCCGCACCCGCATCCCACAGATTCTGCGAGACGGTCGACTCATAGGTCGGCGTGAAGCCTTCGAGGATATGGCTCGCCGCGGTCGTCGTGACGCCCTTGGTGCAGAACAGATCCTTCATGCCGATCGGCACGCCGGCCAGCGGCTTGAGCGTCTCGCCAGCGGCGCGCGCGGTGTCGGCCGCGGTGGCGGCGGCGATCGCGTGGTCGGGCGTCTCGACCAGGAACGCGTTGAGCGCCTTGGCCTGGCTCACCTTGACGATGAACGCATCGGCGACGTCGCGCGCCGAAAAGCTGCCGTCGCGCACGCCGTCGCGGATGCCGGCGATGCCGAGATCGGTAAGGTCGGTCATTATTCGATCACCTTGGGCACGGCGAAGAAGCCGTGCTCTGCCACGGGGGCGTTGGCCAGGACCTGCTCGCGGATATTGCCGCCGGTCAGCGGATCGGCGTTGACGACGTCGTCGCGCAGCCGCAGCGTGTTGGGGATGACGGCGGTCATCGGCTCGACGCCGGTCGTATCGACCTCGCCCAGCATCTCGATCCAGCCAAGGATGTTTCCGAGTTCGGGCGCGATACGCGCGGCGTCCTCGTCGGTGATCGCGATGCGCGCAAGGCTCGCGATCCGCTTCACGGTTGCAGTATCTACGGACATGGCGCTCGGCTAGCACCGCGCGGCGCGAGCGCGCAACACCCTTCGTGTTCCCCCGCGGAAACGCACCCGTTGCAACCGCGCCGCGCATGCGGCACGGGGACGCCACCGCCTGCACGGAAGGTCCCGCTTGGCCCGCAAGTTTCTCTATTTCGTCACCGCGATGATCGTCCTCGCGATCGCCGCGCTGCTCGCCTATCGCCTGTACGGGACCGAGCTGATGCGGATCGCGATGGTCCCGAGCGAGACATTCCAGGCGCAACGCAAGGCGCCGGCGAACATTTATGCGCGCAAGATCCTCTGGCTCGCGCGCCCCGATCGTCCCGGTAACCCCGCGCTCTGGACACCCGAAGGCTATGCACCCGGCACCCCGGGAACGGGCGCGGCGATCTTCTTCATCCACCCGACCTCGTACATCAGCCGCGACCACTGGAACGCGCCGATCGACGATCCCGAGACCAATGCGCGCGCGGAACTGTTCCTGCGCGGCCAGGCGAGCGCGTTCAACGGTGCGGGCGACATCTGGGCGCCGCGCTATCGCCAGGCGACCTTCGGCGCGTTCCTGACCAGCGAGGCCGACAGCGAACGCGCGCTCGCGCTCGCGTACGGCGACGTCACCGCCGCGTTCGACCGGTTCCTCAAGGAAGCCGGCCCGACCCGCCCGATCATCCTCGCCGGACACAGCCAGGGCGCGCTCCACCTCACCCGACTGCTGCGTGACCGGATCGCGACCGACCCGAAACTGAAGGCGCGGATCGTCGCCGCCTATGTCGTCGGCTGGCCGGTCTCGCGCGTCACCGACCTGCCGCGGATGGGCCTGGCCGAATGCCGCAGCGCCGACCAGACCGGCTGCATCCTGTCATGGGAAAGCTTTTCCGAGCCCGCCGATCCGTCGCTGGTCGTCGAGACCTATGACCGGACCACGGGGTTCGACGGGCAACCGCGCAAGGGCACGCCGATGATCTGCACCAACCCGCTGACCGGCACCGCCGATGCGAGCGCGCCCGCGACCGCCAATCTCGGCACGCTCGTCCCGTCCGCCGACCTGTCGAGCGCGACGCTGTCGGTCGGCAACGTGCCCGCGCGCTGCGGCGACCGGGGTATCCTGCTGATCGGCGAGGGCCCCGATCTCGGGCCTTACGTGCTCCCCGGGAACAACTACCACGTGTACGACTATCCGCTGTTCTGGGCGAATGTGCGTGCGGACGCCAACCGCCGTCTTGCGGCGTTCACGCGATGATCACCCTCTCCCCCGCGCAGTTTCGTGATGCGCTCCCGAATGGCGGACGGCTGATCGGCCTCGACGTCGGTACCAAGACGATCGGCACCGCGCTGTGCGATGCCGGCTGGTCGTTCGCGAGCCCCGCGCTGCTGATCCGCCGCACCAAGTTCCAGAAGGACAAGGCCGCGCTTGCCGAGATGATCACGGCGCAGAAGGTCGTCGGGCTCGTCATCGGCCTGCCGATCAACCTCGACGGCAGCGAAAGCCCACGCTCGCAATCGACGCGGGCGTTCGCGCAGAACCTGAAGGACATGGGGTTGCCGATCCTGCTGCAGGACGAACGCTGGTCGACCGTCGCGGTCACCCGCACGCTGATCGAACAGGACGCCAGCCGCGCCAAGCGCGCCGAGCTGGTCGACAAGATGGCGGCGGCGTACATCCTCCAGGGCGCGATCGACGCGCTGGTGACCGCGCAAATCTAGCGGACGACGCGGTAGAGTGTCGACGTGCCGTTCGTCCACACGACGCGCAAGTCCGCGGCCTGCGCAGCCCCCGGTGGATACCCGATCGTCCAGACATGCGTGAACGCCGCGCGCGGGAAGCCGGCGATCGCTGCGCTGAAGTTGGACCCGATATCGGAACATTGGGCAGGAAAAACGCTCTGACTCGGATCGGCGAGATAGGGGGCGGCGGCCTGATGCCGGATGCTCAGCAGTTGCTGGCCCTCGATCACCCACTGAACGTTGGTGAAGACGTCGCGCCGGACGATCGCCAGCCCGGGCAGGTGATCGCGCCGCAGATCGGTCCATGCGCCAAAACAGGGCCGTGCGACCAGCGACAAAACCGCCGCGCCGCGCGGGATTGCAGCAATGGCGGAAAGCTCGCTCTGCTGCTCGGCAGAGCGCTCGACAAAACTCAATGTCGTGCCGCCCAGTCGGACAACGACAAACAGCATCGCCAGCCACGCGGTCATCCGCGTCGTCTTCCCGGTCACCGGCGGCGCGATCGCGATCAGCGCGAGCATTACCATGGCGGGCGCGATCCGCATGTCGACATAGGCGCCCCCCATCAGCAACCTTGGCAGTAAAGCGAACGCCCCCAGACACGCCAGCGCAGGCCAGCCGAGAATTTGCGAAAACCGCCAGTCATGGCTGCGCGCCGCGGCATAAAGGACGAGGACAGGCGGGATCAGCGACAGAAGGTCGAATGCCTGCCACCGGTCCCTGAAGATCGACAGGATCCACCCCGCCTTGGCAGGCATGTTGAACCAGTCCGACGCACCGAGCCCGGCTTCCCCGTGCCCAAACCCAAGCCCCGCTTGGAAGGCCATGATACCCAGCGGCCCCGCGAGCGGCAGGCACTGGACGATGGTCCCGCCGAGCGCTGCGCCCCAGCCCTTTCCCGCCGCCCGCAACCGCGCGAGTTCGGCGGCCGCCGCCATCAACCCGAACATCCCCCAGCCGAAGCTGTGCGCCACCCACAGCACGGGCGCGATCGCGGCGAATGCCACCGCGCGCACCGCAGACCGCCCCTCACGCCCCCAGCGGATCCACACGGCCAGCGCGCAAAAGGCCAGCGCCTGCGACAGCGCGAAATTGACGAACCCGAACTGGAACGGCCAGGCATAAACGAGCGGCACCGCAAGGATCGCGGTCGGCGGCACGCGCCCGTGCGCCTCGCGCGCGGTCCATAACAGGCCGGCGACCGTCACCACCGGAATCGCGATCACCGCCAGCTTCGTCGCGGACTCGAATCCGAAGATACGGGCGAGCGCAGGCACCAACAGGTCCATCCCCAGATTGGGGATCAGTGCCCAGTGAAACGTATAATAGCGCGTTAGATCGGGCGAATCCCCCAGCGCCATCGCGATGTGCCACCGCCCCATATGCCCCGGCAGATCGCCCAGCGGCGGCAGCGCGGGCCACAACAACGGCACCGCCGCCGCGACGACGAGCGCGACCAGAAACCAGCCCCGCTCCCACCACCGTGCACGCTGCGCGATCACGCTAGTCTTGTCATCCGTGCATACCATCCGCCCCTGATCGCAGGCCGCGCCTAAAACCGGGTTAACCACCCCGCGTCGAGCGACGAACCTTGCCCCCGCCGCCGCAGCCCACTACCCAGCGCGCTTGATGCAACGTTCAGATCACCGCCCCGCCACCCTCATCGAGGGCGGCGCCGTCTTCCCGCACCGGCACCTGACCGGGATCGACGGGCTCCAGCCGCACGAGATCGCGTTCCTGCTCGATGAGGCGGAAACCTGGGTCGAGGCGAACCGTACCCATGCGACGCCCGACAAGCGGCTCGCCGGGCTCACGCAGATCAACGCGTTCTTCGAGAACAGCACGCGGACTTTGCTGTCGTTCGAGATCGCGGGCAAGCGGCTCGGCGCCGACGTCGTCAACATGCACGCCGCGCAGTCGAGCGTGAAGAAGGGCGAGACGCTGATCGACACCGCGATGACGCTGAACGCGATGCGCGCCGACGTCATCGTCATCCGCCACATGGCGAGCGGTGCGGTGCGGCTGATCGCCGACAAGGTCGACTGCCCCGTCCTGAACGCAGGCGACGGCCGCCACGAACATCCGACCCAGGCGCTGCTCGACGCGCTGACGATCCGCCGCCGGCGCGGATCGATCGCGGGGCAGCGTGTCGTCATCTGTGGCGACGTGCTGCACAGCCGCGTCGCACGCTCGAACATCCTCGCACTCACCGCGCTCGCCGCCGAGGTCCGGGTCTGCGCACCCTCGACGCTGATGCCCGCGGCGATCCACAAGATGGGGGTCACCCCGTTTACCGATTTCGATGCCGCGCTGGAGGGCGCCGACGTGGTCATGATGTTGCGCCTGCAGAACGAGCGGATGGACGGCGCGTACGTGCCCTCCACGCGTGAATACCGGATGCGCTACGGCCTGACGCTCGAACGGCTCGCGCGCGCGGCGCCCGATGCGCTGGTGATGCACCCCGGGCCGATGAACCGCGGCGTCGAGATCGATTCGGCGGTCGCCGACCATGCCCGCTCGGCGATCACCGAGCAGGTCGAGATGGGCGTCGCGGTCCGCATGGCGTGCCTCGACGTACTGACCCGCCGGGCGCGCGGCGTGGAGGGCTGGGCATGATCCTCGCGCTCACCAATGCGACGCTCGTCTGCCCGGTCGGCGGGATCACCAAGGGCAATCTCCTGATCCGCGACGGCGTCGTCGTCGCGACCGGGCTGGTCGAGATCCCCGCCGATGCGCAGACGATCGACTGCGCGGGCAAGACGCTCGCCCCCGGCATCGTCGATCTGGGCGTGGCGCGGATCGACCGCGCCGCGTTCCGCGCAGGCGGGATCGTCCGCGTCGGGCTGATGCCCGACCAGTCGCCGGTGCTGGACGATCCCGGCATCGTCCAGCGCGCCGCGCTGATCGGCAAGCCCGACCTGTGGATCCACCCGATTGCCGCCGCGACGCAGGCGCTGGCCGGGCATGACCTTGCCGAGATGGCGGTCTGCCTGTCGGCGGGCGCGCGCGCGGTCGGCACCGGCAAGGGCTGGATCGCCGACAGCGGGGTCATGCACCGCGTACTCGCCTATGCGCGCGACCTCGACATCGCGGTCGTCACGCATGCCGAGGATGGCGGATTGACCGCGGGCGCCGTCGCGACCGCGGGCGAGACCGCGACCCGGCTCGGCCTGCCCGCCGCCCCCGCGATAGCCGAGGCGCTCGCGATCGCGCGCGACCTGATGCTGGCCGAGGACACCGGTGCGCGGCTTCACATCCGCCAGGTGACGACGGCGGCCGGCTTCGACCTGATCCGTGCAGCCAAGCGCCGCGGCGTGGCAGTGACCTGCGGCATCACGCCCGCGCATCTCCATTTGTCCGACATCGCGGTCAGCGACTTCCGCAGCTTCGCGCATCTCTCGCCCCCGCTCAGGAGCGAATCGGATCGCCAGGCGGCGCTGGCGGCGGTCGCCGACGGCACGATCGACGTGATCTGCTCGGCGCATGATCCGCGCGGGCCCGAGGAAAAGCGCCTGCCCTTCGCCGATTCGAGCGCCGGGATGGCGGGAGCCGAGACGCTGCTGCCGCTCGCGCTGATGCTGGTGCGCGACGAACGGGTCACGCTGTCCCGGCTGTTCGCGCTGCTGAGCCGCAACCCGGCCGCCGTGCTCGGGCTCGACACCGGGACGCTTGAGGTCGGCAAGCCCGCCGATCTCCTGCTGTTCGATGGTCAGGCGCCGTGGCAGATCACCGGCGACGCGTTCGCCGCCAGCGCGAACAACACGCCGTTCGACGGCCTGCCCGTGCAGGGCAAGGTACTGCGCGTCTGGAAAGGCGGCCGCGAGATCTGACGGGCATTGCGCGCCGGATTTCGCCTGTCATTCAGCGGGTCGCGACCTCGACGCCGCCGCCGCGCAGCCACTGCGCCATCTGGTCGCCGGCCCCCTGCCGGACGAAGCACGCGCCGCCGGTCGCGCGGTAGCGCCGGCAGACCTGGTCCGCCTCGTCGCGACCGAACCCGCCAACCGACAGGCGGTAATAGGCCTCGCCATTCGTCCTGAACGCCATGCCGTTGGGCTGGCGGCCGGAGAAGCCGTCGAAGCGACGCGTGGCCTGGCTCCAGGCGGCCTTGGCGACGCCGGCATTGTCATAGGCGCCGATCTGGACATACCAGTCGCCCGTCCCCGCCGGGATCGCGCGCGCGCCGCGTTGCGCACGCGCGGCTAGCACAGCGCCCTGGCTGCGGCTGGCGAGCATCGTCGGCGTGCCGCCGGGTAGGGCCTGGACGACCTCGCGCGGCGCGGCGAAGGTGATCCTCGACGGGGCCAGAGCCGATCCCGCTTCGGCCAGTGCGACGGGACGCGCGGTGCGTTCGACCGCGGCCAGCGCCTCGATCGGCGAGACCGTCGGCATGAGCGGTGCGCGGTTGAGCGCGAGCGCGGCGGGCTGGCCGGCATCGGCGATCGCGCGCACGCCGAGCAGGCCGGCGACCTGATCATACGACGTCGTCGGTTGTGCGAAACGGGCCCATTGTTCGAGCCTCGCATCGACCTCGGTCGGCGCGAGGTCGGCGGCGGCGACGACGCGCGCGGCCTGCCACTGGCCCGCCAGCGCGAGCGCGAGCGCGAGGTTCTGCCGGGCCTTCGCATTGCTCTCGGACGAGCGTGCGACCTCGGTCAGCAGCCCGATCGCGCCGCCTGCATCGCCCGCCAGCGCCAGCGCCAGGCCCCGATCGCTCGGCGGCATGATCGATGCGTTGCGTTCGAGCGTCTCCCGCGCGCCCTGCGTGTCGCCACCGGCGATCTGCGTCAGCGCCAGGTTGAGGGCCGCCTTCCCGTCCGCCGGCGACAGCGCCAGCACATCGGCAAACCCCTGCCGCGCCGAGGTGAACCGCCCCGCCTGGAGATAGCCCTGTGCGAGCAGCAGCCGATACGCCGCCGATTGCGGCATCATCGCCACCGCCGCCTCCGCGAAATAGACCGCGGCGCCGCCATCGTGCCGGGCCAGCGCGACCTCGGCACGGTGCGCGTTCACCGCGCCCGCCTTGGCCTCGAGATCGGCGTTGCGATCGCTCGCCGAGGCGAGACCGCGGCCGGTCTCGCCCGCACTGCACCCGACCATCGTGCCGCCCAGTACAAGGGCCGACAGCCCCATCGAAAGAAGGATTCGTGTCGTCATCGGCTATGATCCCACCGGTTCATTTCGGGGCCCTGGTCACGGGAAGCTGCGCAACGAGCGCGTCGACCTCGGGCAGATTTTGAAGAAAGGCATCGAGCGCGAGCGTCACGAGGTGCTGCGACGAATGCCGCGTCATCGCACTCGCCAGCCGCAGCCGGACATGCCGGTCGCTGTCGAGGCGGAGCGTGAAGGCGGCCTTGCCGTTGCGCGTTCTGGTTGCGCTCTCGCGCGCGATCCGGCGTGCGGCCGCAACCGTCACCGACGTGACAGAAGCAGCATCATCCTCGACCGCTACGACAGCGGCCGTACCAAGCGCGAGCGGCCGCATCGCCGGGCGGGCGTCGCCCTTGCGCGCCAGCAGCGACGCCGACAGCGAGCCCAGCGGCTTCGGCACGTCGGCCGATTCGGGATGCGACTGGACGGGCGGGCGGGCGGGCATCGCGCTCATCCGACCACCCGCCGGCCGAAGCCCGGCGCGGGCCCGCGCTGCCCGAACCCCGCGCCTGCATTGGGCACGCTGAACACCGTGCGCCGGAAATTCTTTTCGAGCCGGTCAGTGACATAGGTCCAGAGCGCTTCGATCTCCGCCGCGGACTTGCCCTTGGGATCGACCTCCATGACCGTGCGGCCGTCGATCATCGAGGCGGCGAAATCGGTGCGCTGGTGGATCGTCATCGGCGCGACGGTGCCGTGCTGAGAGAGCGCGACGATCGCCTCGGCCGTGATCCGCGCCTTGGGGGTCGCTGCATTGACGACGAAGATCAGCGGCTTGCCCGCGCGATCGCACAGATCGACGGTCGCGCCGACCGCGCGCAGGTCATGCGGGCTCGGCCGGGTCGGCACGACGATCAGCTCGGCGATCTGAATCACCGTCTGGATCGCGACCGTGATCGACGGCGGCGTGTCGATCACCGCCAGCTTGAACCCCTGCTGGCGAAGGATTTCGAGATCGGCAGCGAGTCGCGCGACCGTGGTCTGCGCCAGCGCCGGCGCCTCCGCCTCGCGCTCGTTCCACCAGTCGGTCAGCGACGCTTGCGGATCGATATCGATCAGCACGACCGGCCCCTGCCCGGCGCGCTCCGCCTGGACCGCGAGATGCCCGGACAGAGTCGTCTTTCCCGACCCGCCTTTCTGCGATGCCATCGCCAGAACGCGCATAAGCCCCCTTACGTCTCGTCAACCAAGGCCCGCGATGCCATGCCAGCGGATAAGAAGCGGTTAACGCGTGGTTCCCAAGCCGTTACGACGACGTGCCGCACCCCCGCACCCGACCGGCGCACGGCTTAACCCGATCTTTGCCTTCGCCGGGCTATCGCGACATGACGATCATCATTTGGCTTTAACGAGGTACTCGATGCGCAACCTGATTCTGGGCGCGGCGGCGACGATGGCGGCGCTGGGCGCGGTGCCGGCCGCGGCGGACGTGAAGGCCGGCGTCGATGCCTGGAGCCGCGGCGACTATGCGACCGCGATCGACCAGTGGCGTCCGCTCGCGATCGCGGGCGACGCCGATGCGCAGTTCAATCTCGCCCAGGCCTATAAGCTCGGCCGCGGCGTCACGCTCGACCCCGCGCTCGCCGAAAGCTGGTTCCGCAAGGCGGCGCTGCAGGGTCATGTCCAAGCGCAGGACAATTACGGCCTCGCGCTGTTCCAGGCCAACAAGAAGGCGGACGCGCTGCCCTGGCTCGAAAAGTCGGTGGCGCGCGGCGAACCGCGGACGCAGCTCGTGCTCGGGACGATGTTGTTCAACGGCGACGCGGTCCCCCGCGATTATCCGCGCGCCTATGCGCTGATGTCGCGCGCGAGCACGTCGGGATTGCAGTCGGCCTCGCAGACGCTGGCGCAGATGGACCAGTATATCTCCCCCGAAGACCGCCAGCGCGGCACGGCGCTCGCCGAGCGCTATGCCGCGCAGGAAAAAATTGCGCGGTCGGGCCTGTCGCCCGCGTCGCCGCCGCCGATCTCGGCCACCGGCCCTGCCCGGCCTACGCCCCGGCCGGTGACGCCGGTCGCGCGCACCACGGTCCCCGCCTCATCCGTGTCCCCCGCGCCGGTGCCCCCGCGCGCTGCGCCGGAGCGTGCTGCCTCGCAAGCCGCGACCAGACCCGCATCGGTCACCCCGCCCCGGCTCGCGTCCGCGCCCAAGCCGGCGCCGAAGCCCGTGCCGAAGCCAGCAGCGAAGCCGGTGGCCGGGTCGGGGAAATGGCGGATCCAGCTTGGCGCGTTCCGCGATCGCGGCAATGCCCAGACGCTGTGGGGCAAGGTCAAGGGCAGGCTGGGCGGCGCGCAGCCCAGCTATGTCACGGCGGGACCGGTGACTCGGCTGCAGGCGGGCGGGTTCGCCAGCCGGGCGGACGCGACGCGCGCCTGCGCCGCGTCAGGCCAGCCCTGCGTCATCGTCGCCCCCTGACGCATCCCGACACGCCCGGCGTTCAGCCGCGCCGGCTCGGGATCCAGCTCGTGTCGCGTTCCGGACTCTGCGGCAACGCGGCGAGGACCGCCAGCGCGTCGCGGTCGTCGATCGTGATGACCCCGCGCCGCCACGTCGCGATCCCCGAGGTCCGCAGCTGGCGCAGCGTCCGGTTGACATAGACCGGGGTCAGCCCGGTCATGTCGCCGATATCCTCCTGCGTCAGCGGCACCGGCACGACATTCTCGATCGTCGGGTCGTTGCGCCGCAGCCGGGTGCGCAGTTCGAGGATCAGCGCGGCGATCCGGCTCGCCGCGCTGGTCCGCCCGATCGACGCGAGCCGCTCCATCAGCAAAACGCGCTCCTGCTGCGAGACGAGGAACAGCAATGCCGCGAGCCGCGGGTTGCTGCTGAACACCTGCCCGATCGCTGCGGTCTCGATCACGCCGAGCTTCGCCGCCGAGACCGCTTCGATCGTGTCGCACGCGGTCGGGGCGGCAAGGCTCGGCATCCCGACCAGATCGCCGGGCAGATGAACCTTCACAATCTGCCGCGCGCTCTCGCCGACGATGATGCTGCACGCGACCCAGCCGCTCAGCAGCATATAGACCTGCGGGTCAGGCGAGCCCTGCATCCGCAGGGTATCACCACGCTTCAACCCGATCGTCGGCCCGGCGAGCCGCCGGAAGGTATCAATGTCGTCGTCGTCCGCACAGGTGAACGCCTTGAAGCGCTCATAATCCCAGCCAGCATCCATTCTTCTCAGCCAATCGATCGTAAGTCTTTGGCGCGACCCCTAAATTTTGCGCGTGACTTGGCAAGGTCAGATATGGTGCACGGCCTTAACCTGGATCACCAAAGTGGGACTCGGCGGCCTACGGACGCAATCGACGGGGGTTAATCGATTACCCACGCCGCCCGGGGCAGCCCTTGTGCGTAGAGCAGCGTGGTCAGATCGCCATGGTCGATCCTCGCCGCCGCCGCCGCCGCGACGATCGGCTTGGCGTGATACGCGACGCCCAGGCCGGCCGCTTCGATCATCGCCAGGTCGTTCGCGCCGTCGCCGACCGCCAGCGACTGTCCCTCGACCAGCTGCCCGTCAGCGATTGCCGCGCGCAGCGTCGTCAGCTTGGTCTGCGATCCGACGATCGGCTTTTCGACCGCCCCCGTCAGCACGCCGTGCTCGACCTTCAGGACATTGGCGATCGCGCGGTCGAAACCGATCTCGCGCGCGACCGGCTCAGCAAAACGCGTGAACCCGCCCGAGACGAGCACCGTCGCGGCCCCTTGGGCGCGCATCGTCCGCACCAGCGCCTTGGCGCCCGGCATGATCCGGACCCGTTCGGAAAGGCAGCGTTCGATGTCGCTCTCAGCCAGCCCCTCAAGCAGCGCGACGCGCGCATCGAGTGCCGCCTCGAAGTCCAGTTCGCCGCGCATCGCGCGCTCGGTGATCTCGGCGATCTGCGGCTTTATTCCCGCATAGTCGGCGAGCTCGTCGATGCACTCGACGGTGATCATCGTCGAATCCATGTCCGCGATCAGCAGCGTCTTGGTCCGGGTCAGGCTCGACTGCACGACCACATCGGTTTTGCCGAACGCCCCCTCGAGCGCGGTCCGCGCCGCGTCGGGCGCCATGCCGAAGATCAGGTCGGCGGCGTCGCCTTCGTCGATCCAGCCGCTCGCACCCGGCGCGCAGCCCGCATCGCGGAGCCGGTCCATCGCGGTCGAAATATCGCCTGCGGTCAGCGTGCCCGAGGCTATAAGCGTTGCCGTGAACATAGAACATCTCCCGAAGGTCGCGCTCATCGCAGGGCCGACCGCGAGCGGCAAGTCCGCGCTCGCGCTCGCCATTGCCGACGCCCATGACGGCGTCGTCATCAACGCCGATTCCGCGCAGGTCTATGCCGATCTCCGCATCCTCACCGCGCGTCCTTCGGCCGAAGAGGAAGCCAGCGCCCCGCACCGCCTGTTCGGCCATGTCGACGCCGCCGACGCGACCTATTCCGCCGCACGCTGGGCCGCCGAGGCGACGCGCGCAATCGACGAAGTGGTGGCGGAGCGCAGACTGCCGATCCTGGTCGGCGGCACCGGGCTCTATATCCGCACGCTGCTCGACGGCATCGCCCCCGTCCCCGCGATCGACCCCGACCTTCGCGAGCAGGTCCGCGCACTTCCCGTCGCCGAGGCGCATGCCGCCCTCGCTTTGCTCGACCCGCCCGCCGCCGCACGGCTCAACGCCGCCGATACCACACGCGTCGCGCGCGCACTGGAGGTGGTCCGCGGGACCGGCCGCACGCTCGCCGACTGGCAGACCGAACGGGTGGGTGGGATCGGCGACCGGCTGGACGTCCGCGCGCTGATCCTGATCCCCGACCGCGACTGGCTGAACGCGCGCATCGACCAGCGCTTCGCCGAGATGGCCGAGACCAGCCAAGCGGAAGTCACCGCACTCCTCGCCCGCACCGACATCCCGCAGGACGCGCCGATCCGCCGCGCGATCGGCGTTCCCGAGATCGCCGCGCTCGTTCGCGGAGAGATGTCGAAAACCGACGCGATCGCGGCGGGATCGCTTGCCACGCGGCACTATGCCAAGCGGCAATATACCTGGCTTCGCCACCAACCGCCGGCCGCCTGGACGCGCACGGACGCGCTCGATTTTTCAACGCGCTTGCAGCAATTTGAAACTATATTGCTAAAATGATGTTTGACACGCATCTTTTATATCGGTAGCCGCCCCCTCCACGAGGCGCTAAAGGCGGCGCATTCGAAAGGATTTTGACGTGATGACCGAGAAGAGTGGAGCCGATATCCTGATCGAGGCGCTGTGCGATCTCGGCGTGGAGGTCGTGTTCGGCTATCCGGGTGGCGCCGTGCTGCCGATCTACGACGCGCTGTTTCGCAGCGGCCGGATCAAGCACATCCTGGTGCGCCACGAACAGGCGGCGACGCATGCGGCGGAGGGCTATGCCCGCTCGACCGGAAAGCCCGGCGTGGTGCTCGTCACCTCGGGCCCCGGCGCGACCAATGCGGTCACCGGGATCACCGACGCGCTGATGGATTCGATTCCCATGGTCGTGATCACCGGACAGGTGCCGACCGCGCTGATCGGTACCGACGCGTTCCAGGAGGCCGATACCGTCGGCATCACGCGCCATTGTTCGAAGCACAATTATCTCGTGAAGGATCCGGCCAAGCTCGGCGGGGTGATCCACGAGGCGTTCCACATCGCCACCTCGGGTCGTCCGGGGCCGGTGGTCGTCGACATCCCCAAGGACGTGCAGGTCGCCACCGCGCGCTATGCGAAGCCCGGCCCGATCCAGCACAAGACCTATCGCCCGCAGGTGAAGGCAGACCAGTCGCAGATCGAGCAGCTGGTGGACATGCTCGCCGCGGCCGAACGCCCGATCCTGTACACCGGCGGCGGTATCATCAATTCCGGCCCGGCCGCGAGCCAGCTGCTGTGTGAGCTGGTCCGCATCACCGGCGCACCGGTGACGTCGACGCTGATGGGTCTCGGCGCCTATCCGGCGAGCGGCGAGCAGTGGCTCGGTATGCTCGGGATGCACGGCACCTATGAAGCCAACATGGCGATGAACCAGGCCGACCTCGTCGTTGCGCTCGGCAGTCGGTTCGACGACCGCGTGACCGGACGGCTCGACGCGTTCAGCCCGAATTCGCGGAAAGTGCACATCGACATCGATCGCTCGTCGGTGAACAAGACGGTGCGCGTCGATCTCGGGATCATCGCGGACGTCGGCCATGCTCTCGAGGACATGGTGCGGATCTGGAAGAGCCGTCAGCATCCCAAGCCCGACACCACCGACTGGCAGCGGCGGATCGCCGGCTGGCGTGCGGTCAAGTGCCTGGACTTCCCCGAGAACGACCCGAACGAGATCATGCCGCAGCGCGCGATCCGGGCGCTGTTCGACGCGACCAAGGCACGCAACCCGATCATCACGACCGAGGTCGGCCAGCACCAGATGTGGGCAGCACAGCATTTCGGGTTCGAAAAGCCGAACAAGTGGCTGACCAGCGGTGGTCTCGGCACGATGGGTTACGGCCTGCCCGCCGCGATCGGCGCGCAGCTCGGCAATCCGAACGCGCTGGTGATCGACATCGCCGGCGAAGCGTCGATCCAGATGAACATCCAGGAGCTGGCGACCGCCACCCAATACCGGTTGCCGGTGAAGATCTTCATCCTCAACAACCAGTATATGGGCATGGTCCGCCAGTGGCAGGAACTCACCTATGAGAGCCGCTACGCCGAGAGCTATTCGGATTCGCTGCCCGATTTCGTCCGGTTGGGCGAGGCTTATGGCTGGAAGGGCATCCTGATCGAGACGCGCGACCAGCTCGACAGCGGGATTGCGGAGATGCTGGCCCATGACGGCCCGGTGATCGTCGATTGCCGCGTGTCGCAGCTGACGAACTGCTTCCCGATGATCCCGAGCGGTGCGGCGCATACCGACATGATCCTTCAGGCGAACGAAGTGTCGGGCACGATGGACGACGAAGCGAAGGCGCTGGTTTGATGCATATTTCCCAGGAAAAGGCCGAGCGGCACACGCTCGCCGTGATCGTCGACAACGAGCCGGGCATCCTTGCCCGGATCGCCGGCCTGTTCACCGCGCGCGGCTATAATATCGAGAGCCTGACCGTGTCGGAGATCACCGCCGACAAGGCGGTCAGCCGCATCACGATCGTCACCAGCGCGTCGCCGGCGACGATGGAGCAGATCCTCGCACAGCTCGACCGGCTCGTCCCCGTCCACAAGGTCACCGACCTGACCGCGCAGGGCGCGCATGTCGAACGCGAGCTGGCGCTGGTCAAGGTGCGCGGCACCGGCGACCGCCGGATCGAGGCGCTGCGCCTGGCTGACGTCTATCGCGCCCGCGTCGTCGATGCGACGACGTCGAGCTTCGTGTTCGAGGTGACCGGCGGGATCGACAAGATCGACAAGTTCGTCGAACTCATGGGCGAAGTCGGCCTGATCGAAGTCGCCCGCACCGGTATCGTCGCGATCGCCCGCGGCAAAGAGCCGGCCTGAATTTACCTGTCATCCTGACGAACGTCAGGACCCAGAACCACGAACGGCGCCGCCTGGAACCCTGGGTTCCGGCGTTCGCCGGAATGACGAAAGAAGGAACAATATAATGCGTGTCTATTACGATCGCGACGCCGACCTGAACCTGATCACCGACAAGAAGATCGCGATCGTCGGTTACGGCTCGCAGGGCCATGCGCACGCGCAGAACCTGCGCGATTCGGGCGTCAAGGACGTCGCGATCGCGCTGCGCGAGGGCTCGCCGACCGCCAAGAAGGCGATCGAGGCGGGTTTCGCGGTCAAGTCGAACGCCGAGGCGGCCGCCTGGGCCGACATCGTCATGATCCTCGCCCCCGACGAGCATCAGGCCGCGATCTACGCGACCGACCTGCACGACAATCTGAAGCAGGGTGCAACGATCGCGTTCGCGCACGGCCTGAACGTCCATTTCGGCCTGATCGAGCCGCGCGCCGATCTCGACGTCATCATGATCGCACCCAAGGGCCCTGGCCACACCGTGCGCAGCGAATATGTCCGCGGCGGCGGCGTCCCCTGCCTGATCGCGATCGACCAGGACAAGTCGGGCAACGCGCACGACATCGCGCTCGCCTATGCATCGGGCGTCGGCGGCGGTCGCTCGGGGATCATCGAGACCAATTTCCGCGAGGAATGCGAGACCGATCTGTTCGGCGAGCAGGCGGTGCTCTGCGGGGGCATCACGCACCTGATCCAGGCCGGGTTCGAGACGCTGACCGAAGCCGGCTACGCCCCCGAAATGGCCTATTTCGAGTGCCTGCACGAGACCAAGCTGATCGTCGACCTGCTCTATGAGGGCGGGATCGCCAACATGCGCTATTCGATCTCGAACACCGCCGAATATGGCGACATCACCACGGGTCCGCGGATCATCACCTCGGAGACCAAGGCCGAGATGAAGCGCGTGCTGGCCGACATCCAGTCGGGCCGGTTCGTGAAGAACTTCATCCTCGACAACCGCGCCGGCCAGCCCGAGCTGAAGGCGGCGCGCAAGCAGGCGCTGGCGCATCCGATCGAAAAGATCGGCAGCGAGCTGCGCGGCATGATGCCGTGGATCGGGAAGAACGCGCTGGTGGATAAGGCGAAGAACTAAGCGCGAGCGCGGCCGGCACGACGGAGCCCGCCCATAGGGCGCGGCTTCGCCGTGGCCGACGGGCGGGCGTGGGGATTGCGCGTCGCTCGCCCCAACACCCCCTACCCCACCCCGGCGAAGGCCGGGGCCCAGTTGGGAAGGCCGGAGTAACGAAGCGCCGTCTTCCGGTATCACCGTCCCCCAACTGGGCCCCGGCCTTCGCCGGGGTGGTGGTGTTTAGGATAAGCTCTCCTCTTCCCCAGCCACCCGTTCCCCCGCGAAGGCGGGGGTCCAGGGTCTCGGGCAGTGTCCGTGGTTTAGCTGGGCCCCCGCGTCCGCGGGGGAACAGCAGCGAGTGTGCCTTCCCCCCACCCCCCACCGACCCAAATCCGAAACACAGCGTTGGCATAACGTCATTTGACGCGCTCCCTCCGCTCGGCCAGCATCGCGCGTTCAACAGGAGACCCCGCATGCGCCTAGTCCTAGCCACCATCCTCGCCCTCACCGCCGCTCCCGTATTGGCGCAGACTGCCGCCGTCCCCGGCGCCCCCGTCAAGGCGCGTGTCGCCGCGGGTACCTATGCGGTCGATGCCAACCACACGCAGGTGACGTGGCAGCTCAACCATATGGGCTTCTCGATGCTCGAGGGGCAGCTCGGCGCGTCGGGTGGCAGCATCACGATCGATCCGGCCAAGCCCAACGCGACCAAGGTCGAGGTCAATTTCGCGATCGACCAGTTGTCGGTCACGTCCGCGCCGTTCGCGGGCCATCTGAAGTCGAAGGACTTCTTCGACGCCGCGACCTACCCGACCGCCAAGTTCGTCGCGACCAAGGTCGTCGCGACCGGTGACAAGGCGACCATCACCGGTGATCTCACGCTCAAGGGCGTCACCAAGCCGGTCGTGCTGCAGGCGACGTTCGTCGGTGCGGGCGCGAACCCGATGAACAAGAAGCTGAACTTCGGCTTCCGCGCGACGACCTCGATTAAGCGCAGCGACTTCAACATCGGCGCCTATGCCCCCGTCGTGTCGGACAAGGTCGACCTGACGATCAACGCGGCGTTTGCTGCGCAATAATACGTACGCCGACCCTATCGCGCTGGACATTTACCGTGTCCGCGCGATAGGGAAGACGCAATGTCTCACGGTCGCCTCCTGCTGCTTCGACTTACGCGCCCTTAGGCGCGCCGATCGTTTGCGTGGTGGCCAGCCCCCGCGCCTCGCGCCTAAGGGCTGACCCGAACGCTCCCGATCACGAGAGACACGAGCCATGCTGCGCGACCCATCGACCAAATACCGACCCTTCCCGCAAATCGACCTGCCCGACCGCCAATGGCCGTCCAAGACGATCGTCAAGCCGCCGCGCTGGCTGTCGACCGATCTTCGCGACGGCAACCAGGCGCTGATCGACCCGATGGATGCCGAGAAGAAGACGCGGTTCTTCGACCTGCTCTGCAAGGTCGGCTTGAAGGAGATCGAGGTCGGCTTCCCGAGCGCCGGCGCGACCGAGTTCGATTTCATCTCAGGCCTGGTGAAGACCGGCCGCATCCCCGACGACGTGTCGATTCAGGTGCTGACCCAGTCGCGCCGCGACCTGATCGAGACGAGCTTTGCCAGCCTCGTCGGCGCGAAGACCGCGATCGTCCACCTCTACAATGCCGTATCGCCCGCATGGCGCAAGATCGTGTTCGGGATGGATCGCGCGCAGGTGAAGCAGATCGCGATCGACGGCGCCAAGGTGCTGCGCGACGAGGCCGCCAAGCAACCGAACGTCCACTGGCAGTTCGAATATTCCCCTGAGACCTTCTCGACCGCCGAGCTCGAGTTCAGCCTCGAGGTCTGCGAGGCGGTGATGGACGTCCTGATGCCGACGCCCGACAATCCGATCATCTTCAACCTGCCCGCCACCGTCGAGTGCGCGACGCCGAACATCTATGCCGACCAGATCGAATGGTTCGGCCGCAACATCCGCAACCGCGATGCGGTCGCGATCAGCCTGCACACGCATAACGACCGCGGCACCGGCGTCGCCGCGGCCGAGCTCGGCATGATGGCAGGCGCGGACCGGGTCGAGGGCTGCCTGCTCGGCAATGGCGAGCGGACGGGCAATTGCGATCTCGTGACCGTCGCGCTCAACATGTACACGCAAGGCGTCGACCCGAAGCTCGACCTGTCGGACATCGACGCGGTCGTGAACACGGTCAACTACTGCACCAACATCCCCGTCCATCCGCGCACGCCCTACGCGGGCGACCTCGTCTTCACGGCGTTTTCTGGCAGCCATCAGGATGCGATCAAGAAGGGATTCGCTGCGCAGGAGGCGAAGAACGACACATTGTGGGAGGTCCCCTACCTGCCGATCGACCCCGCCGATCTCGGTCGCAGCTACGAGGCGGTGATCCGCGTCAATTCGCAGTCGGGCAAGGGCGGCGTCGCCTGGGTGATCGAGCAGGACAAGGGGCTGAAGCTGCCCAAGCGTCTCCAGGCCGATTTCAGCCGCCATGTGCAGGCCTATGCCGACGAGACGAGCCGCGAACTGAATGCGGCAGATATCTGGAGCCTCTTCGAACGGACCTACCTGCCGCACGCCGACGATCGCGTGGAGCTGCGCGACTATGAGGAAAGCGGCACCGCGGGCCAACGCGTCTTCATCGGTCGCGTCGCGATCGATGGCGAGGAGCGGTCGATCTCGGGGCGCGGCAACGGGCTGATCTCGGGCGTGATCGCGGCGATCGCGGAGTCGACCGGGCCGACGCTCGATGTGGTGGACTATAACGAGCATGCGATCGGTCATGGCGCGGACGCGCAGGCGGCAGCCTATGTCGAATGCCGGACCGCGGCGGGCAAGACGGTGTTCGGCGTCGGCATGGACACCGACATCGCCACCGCCTCGGTTCGCGCCGTCCTCAGCGCCGCCAACCGCGCCTGACGCCCATAAAGGCGGCCACCGGCAGGGCCGGTGGCCGTTCTTTCAGGCGAGCTTCGCCAGCAGCATCTGTGCCGCCTTTTCCGACGAGGCGGGGTTCTGCCCGGTGATCAGCAGGCCATCCTCGACGACATGCACGCCCCAGTCGGCGGTCTTCGAATATGTGCCACCCTGCTGCGAGAGCATGTCCTCGACGAGGAACGGCACGATATCGCTGAGCCCGACCGCCGCCTCTTCGCTGTTGGTGAAGCCGGTGACCGTCTTCCCCTTCACCAGCGGCGAGCCATCGGCCGCCTTCACGTCGCGCAGCACGCCGGGCGCATGACAGACCAGCGCGACCGGCTTGCCCGCGCCGATGGTCGTCTCGATCAGCGCGATCGACGCCTTATCATTGGCCAGATCCCACAACGGGCCGTGTCCGCCCGGATAGAACACCGCGTCGAAATCGGCGATCTGCATCTCGGACAATTTCCGCGTGTCAGCGAGTGCGGCTGTGGCCTCGGCATCGCCCTCGAACCGGCGCGTCGCATCGGTCTGCGCGTCGGGCTTCGCGCTGCTCGGATCGAGCGGCGGCTGGCCACCGGCCGGCGAGGCCAGCGTGATGGTCGCGCCGGCATCCTTGAACACATAATAGGGGGCGGCAAGCTCTTCGAGCCAGAAGCCGGTCTTGCGGCCGGTATCGCCGAGATCGGCATGCGAGGTGAGGACGACGAGAATATTCACCATAAGTCTCCGAATGAGGGGGTTATGGGCAGGGAACGAGCCGGCTGCAGGATCGGCGCCGCTCATGGGCACCAAATGCGCCCGGTCGTGGGACTATTGCCTCCACTAGATCGCACGCTCCCGCACGATCCGGCACCCGATCGCGGCATCGGGGTAGATGTCGGTCTTCATCGTCTCGACCTCGACCCGCCTCACCCGCGCGTCACCCAGGCACAGCGCCGCGATCGCCTCGCACAGCGTCTCCTGCAACGCGAACGGACGCTCCGCCGCCATCGCCAGGATCCCGGCGCGGACGAAGTCGTAATCGAGCACCTCGCCGATCGCATCCTCGCCAAGCGGCCCCGGATACACGACCGTCATCTCGACCGAGACGACGACGCGTTGCGGCGCCACCTCGTGCGGATAAATGCCCAGCCGCATCATCACCTCGAGCCCGTCGAGGATCGTCGTGAACTCAGCCATTGCGCTCCCCATGATGCCGGTCGAACATCACGTCGCCGTCGCGCGCCAGAAACCGCTGCCCGCAATCGACGAACAGGTTCTGCCCGGTCACGCCCTTCGCACCCAGCAACCACGCGACCGCATCGGCGACCGCCTTCGCCCCGACCGGGCGCTGGAGCAGGTTGTCGCTCGCCACTGCCTCGAATTCCGCGGCGGTCTGGTCGCCGCTCGGCAGCGTCAGCCCCGGCGAGACCGCGTTGACGCTGATCCGGGGGCCCAGCGCCTGCGCCAGCATCACCGTCGCCCCCTCCAGCGCGATCTTGCCGCAGCTGTAGGAGAAGAAATCGGGGTTGAGGTTGGCGACCTTCTGGTCGAGCAGATTGACGACGGCGCCGTCACGGACATCCTCCTGCGACGCGAGCGCCGACGCGAGCAGCACCGGCGCGCCGCAGTTGATCGCGGCCAGCTCGGCGAACAGCACCGGGTCGACCGCGGGCGGCCGGTCGAACTCGAACTTCGATGCGCAGTTGACCAGCCCGTCGATCGGACCGCCGATCGCGCCCCGCGCTGCCGCGAACAGATCGCCGACCCCGTGCAGATCGCTCAGATCGCCCTCGACCGCCGCCGCGCGGCCGCCGATAGCGACGATCTCGTCGACCAGCGCCGCAGCCTCCCCGGGCGAGTGCCCCTGATGCACGACCACCGCATGCCCGTCCGCCGCCAGCCGCCGGACGATCGCGGCGCCCAAGCGCTTCGCCCCGCCGGTGACCAGGACGGTTCGGATCATGCGCGCGCGCCCATCAGCGACAGCACCTCCTTGCGGCTGCGCTCATCCTCGCGGAACACGCCCATCATCCGGCTGGTGACCATCGTCACCCCCGGCGTCCGCACGCCGCGCGCGGCCATGCAGGCATGCGTCGCCTCGATCACGACCGCGACACCCTGCGGCTTCAGCTGCTCCCAGATGCAGTCGGCCACCTCCGCGGTCAGCCGCTCCTGCACCTGCAACCGGCGGGCAAAGCCGTGCAGCACGCGCGCCAGCTTCGAGATGCCGACGACATGGTTGCGCGGCAGATAGGCGATGTGCGCCTTGCCGATGATCGGCGCCATGTGATGCTCGCAGTGCGACTGGAACGGAATATCCTTCAGCAGGACGATCTCGTCATAGCCGCCGACTTCCTCGAACACGCGTTCGAGATGCCGCGCCGGATCGTCGCCATAGCCCGCGCAATATTCCTTCCACGCACGTGCGACACGCCGCGGCGTATCGACCAATCCTTCGCGGGTCGGATCGTCGCCGGTCCAGCGGATCAGCGTCCGGATCGCCGCCTCGACCTCCTGCGGAACGATCAGCTTGCCATCCGGGCCGACGGCTGGCTCGGCATCGGCAAAAGGCGTTTCGGCGATCATCACAGCGCTCCATCATTCCGCCGCAGGCCGGCGTGCAAGGTACTCGGTACGAAAGCCCGACCGAGGTATCATAATATCGACAATATCGCAGCGGACTCCCGCCCGCCGCGCGCCATGCGGCCGTCCGCGGCCCGAACACAAGGGCCACATCATATCGCTTGCGTTACGGCGTGTCAGGCGCGCCGCAGCCGTTCCGCATGCCACGCGACATGATCCGGCATGAAGGTCGATATGAAATTATAGCTATGGTCGTATCCCGGCTGCATCCGCAACGTCAGGTCGATCCCCGCCGCCGCGCACGCCTCCGCCAGCAGCGCCGGCTTCAGCTGATCGTCGAGGAAGCCGTCGGCCTCCCCCTGATCGACGAGGATGTCGGCGACCCGTGCACCATCGGCGATCAGCGCGCAGGCGTCGTACGCCCGCCAGGCGGCACGGTCCGGCCCCAGATACCCCGTCAGCGCCTTCTCGCCCCAGGGGCAGTGCAGCGGCGCGACGATCGGCGCGAAGGCCGACACGCTGCGGAACCGGTCGGGATTGCGCAGCGCGATCGTCAGCGCGCCATGCCCGCCCATCGAATGCCCGGTGATCCCCTGCCGCGTCATGTCCGCCATCGGAAACTCCGCCGCGATCAATGCGGGGAGTTCGTCCTCGACATAGCGCTTCATGTTGAAGTTCGCAGCCCAGGGCTGCTCGGTCGCATCGACGTAGAAGCCCGCGCCCTGGCCGAAATCATAGGCGTCGTCGTCGGGAACCCCCTCTCCGCGCGGACTCGTGTCGGGGGCGATCAGGATCACGCCGTGCTCTGCGCAGGCGCGGCGATACTCGCCCTTGTCCATGACATTGGCATGCGTGCAGGTCAGTCCCGACAGGAACCACAGCACCGGCAAGCGCGCGTCCGGCGCGTGCGGCGGGACATAGACCGCAAAGGTCATGTCGGTGCCGGTCGCGGTCGACGCGTGGCGGTACACGCCCTGCGTGCCGCCAAACGCCGTGCTGGTCGATAGCGTCTCCATCATGCGATCCGGTGAGCGGCGCAGAGCTTGTTGCCCGACGGGTCGCGCAGATACGCCAGATACAGGGTGCGACCCGCGGTGCCGTGCCGCACGCCGGGCGGATCCTCGCAGGCGGTGCCGCCATACGCGAGCCCCGCGGCATGCCAGGCGTCGGCCGCCTCGGGCGAGGCCGCAACGAACCCCATCGTGCTGCCATTGCCGTGGCTGGCCGGCTGCCCGTCGAGCGGCTTGGTCAGCAGGAAGCGGCCGCCAGCGTGCGCATAGACGAGCCGGCCCCACTCATCGACGACGCCCTCGGGCACGCCAAGGGCACCCAGGCTCGCGTCGTAAAACGCTTTCGATGCCGCGATATCGTCGGCGCCGAGCATGACATGGCTAAACATGGCGTATTCCTCAGTAGATCACGACGGAGCGGATGCTCTCGCCGGCGTGCATCAGGTCGAACCCCTTGTTGATCTCGTCGAGCGACAGGCGGTGCGTGATCATCGGGTCGATCTCGATCTTGCCGTCCATATACCAGTCGACGATCTTGGGCGTGTCCGTACGTCCACGCGCACCGCCGAACGCGGTCCCGCGCCAGTTGCGCCCGGTGACGAGCTGGAACGGCCGCGTGCTGATCTCCTTGCCCGCCTCGGCGACGCCGATCACGATCGAGGTGCCCCAGCCGCGATGGCAGGCCTCGAGCGCCTGGCGCATGACGGTCGTGTTGCCGGTCGCGTCGAATGTGTAATCCGCGCCGCCGTCGGTCAGGGCGACGATATGCTGGACGATGTCGCCCACATCCTTGGGATTGGCGAAATGCGTCATGCCGAAGCGACGACCCCATTCCTCCCGGTCGGGATTGATGTCGACGCCGACGATCATCCCTGCGCCCGCCAGTCGCGCGCCCTGAATCACGTTCAGCCCGATCCCGCCGAGCCCGAACACCACGACCGTATCGCCGGGCTGCACCTTCGCGGTGTGGACGACCGCGCCGACGCCCGTCGTCACGCCGCAACCGACATAGCAGGAGGTGTCGAACGGCGCGTCGGGGCGGATCTTGGCCAGTGCGATCTCGGGCAGCACGGTGAAGTTCGAAAAGGTCGAGCAGCCCATGTAATGGAAGATCGGCTGGCCCTTGTAGCTGAACCGCGTCGTGCCGTCGGGCATCAGCCCTTTCCCTTGCGTCGCGCGGATCGCGGTGCACAGGTTGGTCTTCTGGCTCAGGCACGACTTACATTGGCGGCATTCGGGGGTGTAGAGCGGGATGACATGATCGCCGACCGCGACGCTGGTCACGCCCGCGCCGATCTCGCGGACGATGCCCGCCCCTTCATGCCCCAGCACGCTCGGGAAAAGGCCTTCCGAATCAAGTCCGTCGAGCGTGTACGCATCGGTATGACAGATGCCTGTGGCCATGATTTCGACCAGAACTTCGCCGGATTTGGGTCCCTCGAGGTCGAGCTCGACGATCTCGAGCGGTTTTTTCGCCTCGAAGGCTACGGCGGCGCGGGTCTTCATGCATGGGTCTCCTTGGTGGCGCATCAGATGAACCGCAGCCCCTGGGTCTGCAACCGCGGATCATGCAACAAAACCCGCACCTCTGCGCTTGATCGTTGAATATCAAGGAGATGGTGTGATGAAGGATCCGAAAAATGGCGACGAGGTCACCTGGAAATCCCCCGGCGGCACCGCGCACGGCACGGTCGAAAAGAAGCAGACCAGCGACACGACGATCAAGGGCCACACCGTCCGCGCGTCCAAGGACGAGCCGCAATTCATCGTAAAGAGTGACAATGGCGGCAAGGCAGCGCACAAGGCGGGCGCGCTCAACAAGGCGTGACCACGCGTGCAGTGCCTAACGCACGCATGCGAACAGGAAGGAATGCTTATGGCTACAGCTCCCAAGACCGGCGGCATCCACGCCCCCGTCCAGCCCTCTCCCGAACTCGGCGAGATCGTCGGCAACGACAAGCTCCCGCGCAGCGAAGTGATCAGCAAGGTCTGGGTCTATATCAAGGCCCACAATCTGCAGAACCCTGAGAACAAGCGCGAGATCCTCGCCGACGAGAAGCTGAAGAAGGTCTTCGGCCGTGACAAGTGCACCATGTTCGAGATGAACAAGTACATCTCGCAGCACGTCAAGGCCTAAGCCTGACCGGGACGCCAGGCGACGTTGCCACCTCCGCGGAGGGGTCAACGTCGCCTGATTGCTCCCCAACGCTGCGACCGGGCCGCGCCAGACGGCACCCCCTGTCGCCAGCCAATCTACATCCCTGACACGTGTCGCGATGCCCGCAGGCGGCGGATCGCTTGATAATGTCGGTGGTGGTGACCCCGAGTGGATTTGAACCACTGGCCCCCAGATTAGGAATCTGGTGCTCTATCCGGCTGAGCTACGGGGCCACGCACGCGACGTCCATACTAGCCCCATTCCCGTCGGTCCAGACTGCGCGCGTCCGCCGACGCAGGCGATCATGACAGCCAGACCCTAATCTGCGCGGCTGAAAGTCGGGCGAACGCTGGAGCGCGAACCTGTGCCCTGCCCAAACAGGCTAGGCCGTCGAAAAGGCGCATCATCCAAACCACCTATGCAACTGTTAACAAACGCATTACAGTTTTGTGACAGGGTAATTGGGGGCCGTGATGAAAAAAATGATCGCCACGGCTGCAAGACCCATGCTGATCGGCCTGGGGGTCATTCTAGCGATCGACCTTGTCATACTCGGGATGTTCCTGCGCTGGGCCTATGTCGAGCACGCGAATGTGACGGAGAGCATGCTCTATGGTCAGCTGCTCTACTCGTCCGTCGACGGATCGCTGATGGAGATCTGGGGATATCTCAAGGAACTGACGATCATCGGCCTCGCGCTTTATGCGTTCCTCCACACGAAAGAGCTTTTCTACGCGGCCTACGCGTTCCTGTTTCTGGTGGTACTCGCCGACGACTCGCTGCGGCTTCACGAGCATATCGGCGCGGTACTGTCCCAGTACGCCGTGATCGGACCTCATGGCGAAATCCTCGCACAGGCAATCTTGTCCGGCATTCCCCTGGCGCTGACCCTGTTGGGCATGGTCAGGCTTGCTCGCGATCGCATCGCCCCCGCACTCATGCTGCTCTTCGGCTTCTGCGTCACCGCGTTCTTCGCCGTGGTCGTCGACAAGCTTCATGAGATGATGATCGGCCCCGGGCATTTTCAAACGATCAGCACGCTCGTCGAAGATGGCGGCGAACTGATAAGTCTGACGCTCATTCTCGCCATATGGGGGATTTTCGGCCGCATAATCGTCCCGCACGTGACGGGTGACATGATGCCGCACGATGCGCTTGAGGTTGCTTAGCGACGACCGAACCGCTCCACGTCGCTGACGCCGGGACACCGCCGCCTGTCGCCAATCGCGCGATTTTTCGTGACGCAGCGTGGATTTGACCTGTCCCGTCTTGACCTTGGTTAGCTGCCTGCGGTGTCTTGCAATTCGAGCGGACGTCCGCTTAAGGCCCGTAAAGTACGCATTTGGCGGCTCAATCCAGGACTTCGAAGATGCCAAATAGCGTTTCGCCGACGAGCGCAGTTCCGATGAATACGCCTGAGATCTGCGTCGTGATCCCGGCTTATCGTGCGGCGCAGTTCATCGGCAAGGCGATCGACTCTGCCCTGTCCCAGACCGACGTCGCGCTCGAAGTGATCGTCGTCGACGATCATTGTCCTGATGACACGCACGCAGCCGTGACGGCGCGCTATGGTCATGTCGCAAACCTCTCCGTGATCCGGCTCGACCGGAACGGCGGACCATCGGCGGCACGCAATGCGGGATTTGCGGCGGCTCGGGCGCCCTGGATCGCCGTGCTCGATGCCGATGACGCGTTCGAACCCGGCCGGTTGCGGCACCTCCTCGACGTCGCCGGTGCGTTTGCCGCCGATATGGTTGCGGACAATGTGCGATTTCTGGACGAGGCCCAGGCAGCGTTGAGCCCGCCACAAATCCGCGCGATCCGGTCCGCCACGGAGATTGACCGCCACGCCTTCGTTGCGGCGGCCCGGCCGTTCAACCAGGACATGGACTATGGTTTGCTCAAACCGATGTTCCGCCGTCAGTTTCTCGAAGACCATGCCATTCGCTATGATCCGGCCATCCGTCATGGTGAAGACTTCAAGATGTATTTCGATGCCATGCTGTGCGGGGCTAAGTTCGTCATCACCCCGCAGCCCGGCTATGTCTGGACGCTGCGCACATCGGGCAAAAGCCAGACGACCGTCGATTATACGGCGCAGATCGCGATGAGCGCATCGCTAGCAAAACGCTCCGACGTTGCCGACGACGGCAAGCTGGTCGCGCTTTTGCACGATCGCAGGCAAGCGCTTGGCCGGCTCGAGACCTTGAACGGATTCCGCCACGCGGTGCAGTCAGGCAAGCGCGTCCAGGCCATCCGGCTGTTCCTTGGACATCCCTTCATCGTGCGGCAATATGCCGGGCGCGCGATCAGGAAGGTCGCACGACTGATCCGCTAGCGCCGCCGCGCATCGCGTGCGCGCATACCCCAAGCCGTATACTTCGCAACGACAGTGATAGAGTGAGCCCGAGACGATGCGTATGCGCAAGTCAATTGGATGGATGGCCGGTTCGCAGGCAATATATTTCATACTCCAGCTGGTCAGCTCGGTCGTATTGGCGCGCATCCTCACCCCGTACGAGGTCGGCATTTTCGCTGTCGCCTTTGCGGCCAGCGGACTGATCTCCATCATTCAGTCGCTCGGATTGAACAATTATCTCATCCGCGAGAAGAATCTCACGGCAGAATTGTCGTCGACCGTCTTCAGCATCAATCTCGGCGTCGCAATCGTCCTGGCCTTCATCATTGCCGGGTTCGGCCTGGTGAGCGGTGCGGTCTTCAACGAGCCTGCGGTCCGGCCCGTGTTGTTCTGTCTGGCGATAATCCCGATCATCACGGCCGCCGGCTTCATGCCCCTGACGTTGCTCGAGCGTGACGGCGATTTCAAAGCCGTGTCGATCATCAAGATGCTGGCGACGGCGTCGGGCACGATCGCCACCGTAGCCTTCGCGGTCGCGGGCCAGAGCTATATGAGCTTTGCCTATGGCCAGATCATCGCCGCCTTGATCAGCACCGCGATGGCGATCGGCCTTGCGCCGCATCATGCCAGGGTCAAGGTCGGGTTCGACAACTGGCGCGACGTGCATCGGTTCAGCATCAACGTGCTCGCCACGCTGGGCATTTCCCGCGTCTTTTCGCGGTTGCAGGATATGGCGCTTGGCCGCTTGCTGGGATTGGCCGCGCTTGGCCTATATTCCAGGTCCGGCAACATTTTCAGCATGCTGTGGGACAGCGTGTTCCTGGTGATCTGCCGCATCATGTTCGTCGATTTTGCCGCGGGGATCCGCGCCGGCTTGCCGATCGGGCCGCGCTATCAGAACGCGCTGGCCCTGTTCACCGCGCTGATGTGGCCGACTTTCCTGGGGCTTGGCGTGCTGTCGGGGCCGTTCGTGCTGCTCATCTATGGCGCGAAATGGGTATCGATCGCGATGTGCCTGTCGATCCTGTGCGTCGTCGGCGTGTTCAATACCGCCATCGCGATGGCGTGGGATCTGTTCATCATCGCCGACGAAACCGGCCGTCAGGCACGCTTCGAGTTCGTGCGCAGCATCGTCGGCTTCGTCGTATTTTCGGCAGCCTGCTTCATCAGCATCGAGGCTGCAGCGCTGGCGAAGGTCATCGATGCGATTTTTGCCTGCGTGCTCTACATGCCGCATATCCGCCGGATCACGGACAGCCAGTACCGGGACATGTTCGCCATCTATCTGCGCAGCGGGATCGCAACCAGCGCCGCGATCGCGCCGGCGATCATCGTCATGGCCTGGCATGGCTGGGCCGCGACGACGCCGCTGATCCCGATCGTCCTGGCCGTCGGCATCGGCATCGCCCTGTGGGGCATCGCGCTGCGGCTGCTGAAGCATCCATTGTTCTTCGAGATCAAGTCCGCGCTGAAACCAGTGCTCGCGCGCGTTACGCGGTAAGGCCGGGCGACCCCATCTTTAGTTGATCGTATCGGGTGGCGTGACCGGGAGGGGCAGCGGCAGCACGGCGACGCCGTCCTCGACCAGCGCCCTGGCCTCGGCGAGGCTCGCCTGGCCGTGGATCGGTTCGGGGGCCTCGTCGCCCAGGTGCATCGCGCGCGCGCGATCCGCGAAGGCGCCGCCGACCCACCGCGATGACGCGAGCAGTTCGGCCTGTTTCGATGCCAGCATCGTCAACATCGCCTTCATCCGCGCAGGCGTCGGCCCCTCGGGCACGCGGTTGCCCTTGCCCGAGACGGCCGGCGCCATCACCGCCTTGCCCACCTCGGCATCGCCGCAGAGCGGGCATTCGACCTGACGGGCTGCGCGCTGCGCCTCATAGGCCGCGCTCGAGCCGAACCACGCCTCGAACACATGCCCGGTGCCGCATTTCAGGTCGAAGACGATCACCGGATCACAGCCACGGAGGGGATCGGCCGCCGATGTTCGAGCGCCGGGATCCTGGCGCGGACGTCCGTCACGCTGTCGGGGCTGATCTCGGCATAGCCGAGCCCTGCCGCCTCACCCATGTCGAGCACGACCGTGCCCCAGGGATCGATGACCAGCGAATGGCCATAGGTCGCGCGACCATCGGCGTGGACGCCGGTCTGCGCCGCGGCGACGACGTAGGAGGCCGATTCGATCGCCCGGGCGCGGAGCAGGACATGCCAATGCGCGGCCCCCGTCGGCCTGGTGAACGCCGCCGGGACCGAAAGGACCGTCGCGCCGGCATCGCTCATTGCGCGGTACAGGTCGGGAAAGCGCAGGTCATAACAGATCGATGCGCCCAGCATGCCGATCGGCGTCTGCGTGACGATCGCCGCGTCCCCCGCGGCATAGGCCGCGGATTCACGCCAGCTTTCTCCCGTCGGCAGATCGACATCGAAGAGGTGGAGCTTGTCGTAGCGCGCGCGGATACTGCCCGCCGGATCGATCACGAACCCGCGATTGGCAAACCGGCCGTCTGCCCGGCGGACGGCGAGCGAGCCAAGATGCACCCAGATCGCCGCCTCGGCCGCAGCGGCGCAGACGCGAGCGAGCACAGGATCGTCGGCCTCGGCCACGATCGACGCGGCGGCCCGCGCGCGATCGCGGTCGATCAGACCCGACATTTCCGGGGTGAACAGCATCACCGCGCCCTGCCCTGCCGCCGACCGGATCGCAGCGATCAGCGTTGCAGCATTGACCGCGGGATCGATCCCGCTGGTCATCTGCAAAAGCGCGATGCGGGGCATCAGGCCAGGAGCGGGTCGAGCCCACCCCGGGCATCGAGTGCGGCAAGATCGTCAGACCCGCCGATATGCTTCCCGTCGATGAACACCTGCGGCATGGTCATGCGACCACCCGAGCGCTCGACCATCTCCTTCTTCTTCGGCCCGCCCATCGTCACGTCGAACGTTTCGGGTTCGACGCCCTTGGCGGCAAGGAGCTTCATCGCCCGCGTGCAATAGGGGCAGAATTGTTTGATGTAGATTTCAACTTTAGCCATTATTTTCAGGTGTGGTCTGACCGCGCGCTTGTCAATAATCGGTGTCGTCCAGAACACGCGCCCAGCACAGGATCGTCACCGATTCCGCCCCCGCCGCGAGCAGCGCGCCCGTGCACGCCGCGCTCGTCGCCCCGCTCGCATAGATGTCGTCGATCAGCACGACCGCCCTGCCGCGCAGCCGGTCGCGCCCGCCCGCCGCGACGGCGAAGGCGCCCGCCACCGCCCTGCCGCGCTGACGCCTGCCGAGCCCGCGCAGCACGGTCGTCTGCCGCGTCCGGACGAGGACATTCAGGTCGGCGGGCACGGTCGACAGGTTCGCGAGCGTCGTCGCGATGAGCGCCGCCTGGTTGAACCCGCGCGACCAGAGCCTCCAGCGGTGCAGCGGCACCGGCACGATCAGCGCTGCCTGCTCGGGCATCAACCGGTGCATGGCGCGCGCCATCGTCGCGGCGAACGCGGTTCGGCCACCATATTTCAGCCGCAGCGCCAGGCCGCGTGCCACCGGTCCATAGGCGACCGCGGCGCGGACGCCCGCGTGACGCGGCGGCTGAGTGAGGCACGCGGCGCACAATGCGCCGTCGCCGCGATCATGCGCAAAGGGCAGGTTGCATGCGGCACACCAGGGCGGACCGAGAAAGTGCAGGCCGTTCCAGCAGCGTGCGCAGAACCGATGGTCCGCCGCCACCGGACTGCCGCAGCCGGGGCAGCGCGGCGGCAGCGCCAGCCGGATCACCGCGCCAATCGGATCGAGCAACCGCATCCGCCCTTGTCGTCAAAGCATGCAGACGGCACAAGCGCGGCGTGCAGATCCCAGACTCCAGCCAAGGCAGCGCCCCGGAAATCTTCGACCGGGTCGCCCGCCGCCAGCGCCGCGACCGCGCGCGCGCTGCCTATGCCGACGCGGATTTCGTGCGCGCGACGATGCTCGACGGGATCGCCGAGCGGCTCGATGCGGTGACGCGGGACTTTGCCGACATTCTTGATCTCGGATGTTTCGACGGCGCGTTCGCCGCGCCCCCGGGCGCGCGGGTCGTACGCTGCGATGCAGGCCATGGCTTTGCCGCGCATGCGGGCGGCGTTCAGGCCGACGAGGACCGGCTGCCCTTTGCCGACGCATCGTTCGACCTCGTCGTCAGCGCGGGCGTGCTCGACCAGGTCAACGACCTGCCCGGCGCGCTGTCGCTGATCCGCCGCGTGCTGCGCCCGGATGGACTGTTCCTCGGCGCGTTCATCGGGGCCGGGAGCCTGCCGGCACTCCGCCAGGCGTTGCGGGTGGCGGAGGCGGAGCGACCCGCCGCACGGCTGCATCCGCAGATCGACGTGCGCTCGGCGGGCGATCTGCTGATGCGCGCGGGCTTCGCGCTGCCGGTGGCGGACATCGAGACGCTGAACGTCGGCTACCGCGATGTAGGGCGCCTGCTCGGCGATCTTCGCGGGATGGCGGCGACGAACGTGCTCGCGGGGCGCAGCGCGCTCGGCCGGCAGGCGCTGGCGGGTCTCGCACAGGCCTTTGCCGAGCTCGCCGACGCGGACGGACGGACCGCCGAACGATTCGAGATCATCTTCCTCACCGGCTGGTCCCCCGCCCCGTCACAGCCCAAGCCGGCGCGACGCGGCAGCGGTACCGCCTCGCTCAGCGATGCGCTGCGGACCCGGCCCCGCGACCCGGCCTGAGCCTAACGGGCGGGGTCGGCCGCTCGGCGACCCGGACCGAACGGGATGCGCAGCGTGACCACCGCCCCGGATCCGGTCGCCCCCGGCAGCGTGCTCTGGACCGCGTGGACATTGCCCGTCCCGCCGCCCGGCAGTCGGAACGTCATCGGCGCGTCGGGTGCGTTGACCGGCGGCGTGGGGAGCCGTGCAAGACGCTGGTCGCTCGGCCGGCCACAGACGACGATCTCGCCACCGGGCGGCGTCACGGGACAGGGGGTCGCCGCCCGGGCGACCGGGGGGCGAAGTTCGCGCGGCAGCGGAGGGCCAGCGACGGCCTGCAGTCCGATCAGCACCGCGATCATCTAGAACCTCCGTGCCACCCCCGCATAAAGCCGCGCATCGGGGGTATCATGGGTCAAGCCTGCCGCCCCAAAAATGTCAAACTGAAGATCGTCACGGACCATCCAGGCGAGCGACAGCGCAGCCAGTGCCTGGGTGCTGCGACCGGTCGGGTCATCGTCACGCAGCGCCTGCAGCTCGGCGTTCAGCGTCACCGCCTTGTCAAGCGTGAAGGCGAGGCCGACCGCGCTGCTATAGGCCAGGTGCCGGCCATGCCCGTCATCGTCGACCGCGGCATCGACTTCGGGTGTCAGGTCGAGCGACACCGTATCGGACATTTCGAATGTCACCGGCAGCAGCAACCCGCTGCCCCAGTCGCCATCACCGACCGGCGACCGGCCGACGGGCAGCGTCACGAACGGCAGGACGGCAATCGACAGGCCCTTGCCGTCGGGATGGCTCAGGCTGGCCTTCATGCTCAGTGACAGGTCGCCGATGCGGTCCGCGACGTCGACCCCCGTTTCGTCCCGCGTCCGGTCATGGCCGAACGGCGTCCATCCCACCCGCGCCTCGACCGTATCGCTGACCCCGACCCGCACGAGCGTATCGGCGATCAGGACGCTGTCCTCGCGCGAGCCCGCCCCGTCGTCGCGCGTCCAGTCGGCGAGCGCGGTCTCGACCGAGACACGGCCTTTTTCCATGGTGCAGGCGGGCGTATCGATCCCCGGGCGTTCGGGGCAATAGTCCCGCTCCTGCGCGCGAACCTGGGTCGAACAGGCCAGCAGCAGCGACGCCAGCACACCCGCGGCAAGCCGTGTCGCAGGCCGCCCCGCCGATGCGTTCATCGCAGGCGGACCCAGGTCGGGGCATGATCGCTCGCCTTCTCGCGCCCGCGATAGGCCTTGTCGACACCGGCATCGATCATCCGGTCGGCGGCCTGCGGGCTGAGCAGCAGATGATCGATGCGGAAGCCCGCGTCGCGCTGCCACGCGCCCGCCTGATAATCCCAGAAGGTCCACACGCCTCCCTTGGGAAACTGCGTTCGAAGGGCATCGGTCCAGCCCTGCCCGAGCAGCGCGCGATAGGCGCTTCGGCTCTCGGGCTGCATCAGCGCGTCGTCCTGCATCCGCGACACCGAAAACGTATCGTCGTCATTCGCGATCACGTTGTAATCGCCCGCGAGGATGGCGGGTACCTCCTCGGCCAGCAGCACACGCGCGCGCGCCGCGAGCCGCGTCATCCAGCGCAGCTTATAGTCGAACTTCGGGCCGGGCTGCGGATTGCCATTGGGCAAATACAGTGCGGCGATCGTCAGCCCTTCGACCTCGGCCTCGATATAGCGGCTGTGCTCGTCCTCGGGCTCGCCTTCGAGGCCGCGTTGCCGGACCCTGGGGGTCTGGCCCTTGGCGAGGATCGCCACGCCGTTCCAGGCCTTTTGCCCATGCCAGACAACGCCGTAACCCGCCGCCTCGATCTCCGCAGCCGGAAAGGTTTCGTCGCTGGTCTTGAGTTCCTGCAGACAGACGATTTCGGGCTGCTCTTCGGCAAGATACTCAAGCAGCCGCGGGAGACGGGCCTTGATCCCGTTGATGTTGTACGTGACGATCTTCACCGGGCGTCAGACCGAAAAGCTCGAGCCGCAACCGCAGCCCGAGGCTGCATTGGGGTTTTCCACGCGGAACGCCGCGCCGGCGAGCGACTCGACATAGTCGACCGCGCAACCGCGAACGAGATCGATGCTGACGCTGTCGACGACCAGCCGGACGCCGTCGCGTTCGGCGACCACGTCATCCGCCTCGGCCGCATCGGCGAAACCGAACTTGTACTGGAAACCCGAACAGCCGCCGCCATCGACCGAAAGGCGCAGGATCGCCGGCTTGCCCTGTCGGGCAGCAATAGCGGCGACGCGCGCCGCGGCGGAGGGGGTCAGGATGATGTCGGGAGCCAGGGTTGCCATGGTCCCGAGATAGGCGGTCCCGCTATCCGCGGCAACCTCGCCCTGCCGCGGAGGACCGCGAACAGGGCTTGATAGAAAACCGTGCGGCTCAGTCCTGCGCCGCCGGACCGTCCGTTGACACCGGGATCGCACCAACCGAGCGATCCTGCGCGGCGAGAAGGTAGTCGGCGGTCGTGAGGAACGGGATCGGGTTCACGGCATGACCGTCGATCCGGACCTCATAATGAAGATGCGGGCCAGTCGAGCGACCGGTCGAGCCCATCAGCGCGATCAGCTGGCCGCGCGTCACGCGAGCATTGTCGCCGACGAGGATCTTCGAGAGATGGCCGTACCGGGTCGCGATGCCCTTGCCATGATTGAGCTCGACGAGATTGCCATAGCCACCCTGACGACCGGCATGCGAGACGATACCGTCAGCCGTGGCGTAGATCGGCGTACCGACCGGACCCGGAATGTCGACGCCGGCATGCATCGCCGCGGTTCCGCGGAACGGATCCGAGCGGATGCCGAAATTGCTGGTGAAGGACAGCAGATGAACCGGCTGGACCGAAGGGATCGCGATCACCCCCTGCTGCAGCGTGTCGAGCTTCTTCCAGGTCTGGAACAGCGTGCGGAACTGGGCGTCGGCGCGGACATCGGCCAGCGCCTCGGGGCTGTCGGCGGCGACCAGCGGTCCGCCCATGGCGGCCTGCTTACTCGCCTGAGTGCGCTTGGCGGCAGCAGCGACGCGTTCGGGACGCAGGCCGAGCTTGCGCACGGTGTCCGTGGTGTCGGCATAGCGCTGGTCGAGAACCGTCTGCGCCGCGTCGGCGAGAACGCGCTGGCGGCCTTCGACCTTGACCAGCGGCTTGACGACATCGGCGGCCAGCGCGTCGGGCGCGGGGTCGATCGCCAGCGTCGCCAGCGCCATCGCCTTGGTGTCGCCCTTACCGGTCAGGGCGGCGGTGATCAGCTGCTGGCGCTGTTCGACGCGCGCGGCATGCGCTGCGGCGGTCTGGCGAATGGTCGCGACGCGCGCCTGCATCTGACCGATGCGGCGCTCCATCTGCGCGACCTGGAGTTCGGAATCGGGTGCGGCAACGACGCCGGTCGCGGCTGCGGCGCCATAGGCTGCCTGCGCGGCGCCATAGCCGGAAAAGCCGAGCGTCACGGCGCTGAGTGCCGCCATCGCCGCCTGCTTGCGGCTGCCCAGGCGAACCCGGCGGACCGAGTGGCCGTCGTGAACCGTCAGGTCCCGCGCGGCGAAAAGCGTCTTGATACGAAAGGCTGCGCGGTTGGCTAAGGCTGCAGCGGAAACGGTGATATCGACCATTGGTCCCCGACAAAAAACAGGAGCCGGATCGCAAACGGGCCCGGCGCCAAGACTCTGTCCTGAACCGCAGCCCCTCCGCGTCCCAGACAAGTCAGGATGTGTGCCGATTTGACCCACTTCGGCAAGAGCCGCGCCGCTAACTTGGGGTGGACCGGGACGCGCGTGCGTTGAGCCGTTGAAACCAAATGGTACCGGTAAAAAGGAATCACCCCGCCAGGGGACGCCGCGCCCTGCCCCGTGGAACGGTCTTTATTGCGGGGTCAGCGCCTTGGCGGCAGCAAGAACGGCTTCGGCATGGCCGGGGACCCGGACCTTGCGCCACGATGTCGCCAGTCGGCCGTCCGCGTCGAACAGGAAGGTCGCGCGCTCGATCCCCATATAATTGCGGCCGTACATCGCCTTCTCGACCCAAACCCCGAAGCCCTCGCAGACCGTGCCATCGACGTCGGTCGCCAGCGAGACGGTCAATCCGTGCTTGGTGCTGAACTTGGCATGTGCGGCGGGCGTGTCCTTGGACACGCCGAGCACGCCGACCCCGATCTCTGCGAAGGCCGACTCGAGCGCGGAAAAGTCCTGCGCCTCGCGCGTGCAGCCGGCGGTATCATCCTTGGGATAGAAATAGACGACCAGCGGCCGCGCCAGCGTCGTGAGCGCAACGGCCGTGCCATCGGGCATCGTCACCGCGACGTCCGGGATCATCGCACCGTCATCCATCCTGCTCTCCTGTCAGTTCGTGCCAGAACGCGGTCACCTGTTGCCGGACCTCGGCGAGGCCCGCAAGAACCGCTGGCCAGTCGCTCAGCCCGAGCGAGCGCGCGATCAACGCCTGGGTCGGCGGGCCGGGCGGCGCCGCGTCGGGCGCGACGAGCCGCAGCGTCACGAGCAGCCGCGTCAGGATATCATGCGCGACGAGCATCGTCGCGGGCATCCGCCCTTCGGCGACGAGCTGCGCGATCGCACGCCCCAGATTGGCATCGAAGCCGCTGCGCTCGACGAGCTGGACGACATGCGTCGCGAATTCCAGATCGACCAGACCACCCGGCAGAAGCTTCGCGTCGAGCGGCCCCTTGGCGGGCTTGTGCGCGGCCATGTCGGCGCGCATCCGCGTCGCATCGCCGACCACGTCGCGCTCGGTCCGCGCACCGGTCAGGACATCGGCGATCACCGCGGACAGCGCCGCTCTGGCGGGTTCCGATCCGAAGACCGGCCGCGCCCTGGTCAGCGCCATATGCTCCCACGTCCAGGCCTCCTCATGCTGATAGCGTGCGAAGCTGTCGAGCGTCACGACCAGCGGCCCCTGCGCCCCCGATGGCCGCAGCCGCGTATCGATCTGATAGAGCGGCCCGGCCGCGGTCGCGACCGACAAGGCCGCGGTGACGCGCTGCGCAAGCCGGTTGTAGTAGAGCGTCGCGCCAAGCGGCTTGGCGCCATCCGACTCGGCGGTGAAGTCGCCGGTGAAAAGGTAGACGAGGTCGAGATCGGACGCATGCGTCAGCATCGCGCCGCCCATCCGGCCGAGCGCGAGGATCACGAGTTCGCTGCCCGGCACCTGGCCATGGACCTCGGCAAAGCCGCGAATCGTCGCCTCGGCCAGCACCGCGATCGCCGCCTCCGCCACGCGCGCATAGCCCGCCGCGACATCGAGCGGATCCGACGTCCCGGCGACGATCTGCGCGCCGAGGGCAAAGCGCAGTTCGCCGACCACGCGCCGGACGTGATCGAGCAGCCCCTGATAATCGAGCCCCGCCTCGCCCGCGCGCATCCGGTCGATCAGCGCGTCGAGCGCCGCGACCGGGGCGAGCGCGGTCGCATCGATCAGCCCGTCGAGAAGCGCGGGGCGCCGCGCCAGATCCTCCGCCAGCGTCGGCGCGTGGCTCAGGATCGCCGCGAGCAGCGTGGCGAGTGCCGGCCGCGCTTCGAGCAGTCGGAATACGTTGATCGCGCTCGGCAGGCGCTCGAGCATCGAATCGAGTCTCAGCATCGCGGCCTGCGGCTCGGGCGCGGCGGCGAGCGCCGGGACGAGCGTCGGCAGGACCGCCTCGAGCGCCGCCTGCGCGGCACTGCTGCGCAGCGCGGGATAGGCCCCTGCCCGCCACGCGGCGATCCGCTGGCGCGCGGGTTCGGGTTCGGCAAACCCCGCCTCTGCCAGCTCGGCGTCGAGCCGCGTCGGATCATGCGAAAGCCCGGACGGCGCGCCATCGTCGAGCGCGTCGTAGATCCGCCCGGTCGCCGCCACATGCGGGGCGAGCAGCGCCAGCAACGCCGCGCTGCCGTCTAGCCCGTGTAGCCACGCCACCCGCTCGAGCGCATCGCCGGTCGGCAAGGCATGCGTCTGCCGGTCGTCGATCATCTGCACCCGGTGCTCGATCGTCCGCAGCAGCGTATAGCTGTCGATCAGCGCGCGCGCCTGGTCCGCGTCGATCCACCCCGCCTCCGCCAGCCGCGCAAGCGCGACGCGGGTGGCCGGCGCGCGGAGCGCGGGATCGCGACCGCCATGGATCAACTGATGGATCTGCGCGAAGAATTCGGCTTCGCGGATCCCGCCGCGGCCGCGCTTCAGATCATAGCCCGGCCCGAAGGCCTGACCTTGCGCATGATGATCGCGGATCCGTCGCGAGATGCCGCGAATCTCGCCGATCGCACCGAAATCGAGCGCGCGCCGCCAGACGAACGGGCGGACCGTGTCGAGGAACTGCCTGCCGAGCGCGATGTCGCCTGCCGCGGCGCGCGCCCTGATAAATGCGGCGCGCTCCCAGGGGAGCGCTTGCGCCTCGTAATAGCTGATCGCCGCATCGATCGGCAGCGCGATCGGCGTGATCTCGGGAGACGGCCGCAGGCGGAGGTCGACGCGCAGGACATAGCCGTCGCCGTGGCGTGCCTGAAGCAGTTCGACGACGCGCTTGCCGATCCGCACGGCGGCGGCTTCGGGTTCCTCGCGCGGGCGCAACGGCAGCGTTGCCGGATCGTAGATCAGGATCGGATCGATATCCGACGAGTAATTGAGTTCGCCGCTCCCCTGCTTACCGAGCGCGATCGCGGCGAACCCACACGCTTCGGCGCCGGGCGTGCGTTCTTCGATCGCGGTGCGGATCGCCGTGTCGAGCGCGTGGTCGGCAAACCGGGTGAGCTGCTGCGTCACGGCGCTGAGATCGAACACCCCCGCGAGGTCACCTATCGCGACCCTCAGCGCGAGCGCACGCCGTTCGAGGCGGAGGCGTCGTGCGACCGGCATGTCGAGATCGAGCGAAGCCGGGTCCGGATCCAGTCGCCCCTCCGCCAGCGCAGCGGCAAGGACAGGCTCGCGGTCGAGGAGCATGGCGAGGAAGGGGGACCAGCGTCGCGCGCGCTGCGTTGCGGCGATGATGTCCGACGCCCGATGCGCGTTATCCATGCCCCACCCCACAATTCTTTTATAAAGTCAAGCCAGGGTAGCAACAAAAGCTCTTGAGGCTCGTTGACCCTGCATGACCCATCTGCACCCGACTATTCGCCGTGACCAGACCGATCATCTGGTCGTTCGCGCGCCTCGCAAGACGGATGCGATCGGACGGTCGCTGCGCGGTGCGTTCGATCGTGATTCCGGAATGCCTGACGAGTTCATGTCGCTGCTGCGAGAACTCGACACCCTGTCGCCGCGACCGCACTGATCAAAACGCCAGCCGCGGCGTGATTTCAACGCCCGCGGCTCAGCTCCTCGACATCGCCCATGATCGAGTCGAGTGCAGTCTTCGTCGTATCGGTCTCATGATCGCGGCGCGACGGCAGCGACCCATCCGTGAGAATGGTTTCAAGCGCGACACGGCCACGCGCAACCCGGCTCTTGATCGTGCCGACCGCCACGTTGCAGATTTCCGCCGCCTCTTCATACGCAAACCCGCCCGCGCCGACCAGGATCAACGCCTCGCGCTGCGGCTGCGGCAGGTGCATCAATGCGCGCTGCATATCGCCCAGCTCGACATGCCGGTCCTGGCTCGCAGGCGCCGCAAGGATGCGATCCGCCACCAGATCGTCCCACTCGCCCTTGAAGCGGGCGCGACGCATCTGTGACAGATAGAGGTTGCGCAGGATGATGAACGTCCAGGCGCGCATGTTCGTACCGGCCTGAAAGCGCAGCCGTGCGGCCCACGCCTTCAGCAGCGTTTCCTGCACCAGGTCATCCGCAAGGTCGCGGCTGCCCGACAGCGAACGCCCGAACGCACGGAGATGCGGAATCACCTGGGCAAGCTGGACCTTGAACTCGGCATCGGAAAGCGAGACGTGCTCAACGGGCGCGACCTGAGGCTCGGCGCCGTCGACTTCGTCGTCACGCTGGGCGGGCTGTACCATGAAATTCCGATCGTTCCCGAATGACGATTGCCGCCCAGAGGACGGCGATCTTGAGCATACGGATCGGCATCGACCGGTCCGCTACGCCACGCATATGCTATCGAATGACGAGAAATGCAAAAATGGCGATAACCAGGACCAGTGATATCACAAGGATATAGCGGGTCATATGCGGTGTTGCGCCGGCGCGGGCGTCTTCGCCGGCGACGTGGATCTGCTCTTTTGGATCAACCATGAGACTGAAACCCCCGAACGCCGTTTTGGGTCCGTAACTATCAAAAACTTGATGCCGGCGTTGCTGACGATATCGTCGACGGCAACCCCGGCCCAAGTCTAGCGGCGCATCAGGCGCCCGGAACGGTCGTCTGATCGAAGAACAGTGCCTGGCTGATTGCCGCCTTCACTGTCGAGCGCTGGAACGGCTTGGTGATCAGGAAGGTCGGCTCGGGACGTTCACCGGTCAGGAGTCGTTCGGGGAACGCGGTGATGAAGATCACGGGAACCTCGAATTCGGCAAGGATGTCCTTGACCGCGTCGATACCCGAACTGTCGTCAGCCAGCTGAATATCAGCGAGCACGAGACCCGGACGCTCTTCCATCGCAAGGGCCACGGCCTCGTCGCGAGTCACTGCGACACCGGTCACGTCGTGACCCAGGTCGCGCACGATCGTCTCGATATCCATCGCGATGATCGGCTCGTCCTCGATAATCAGGACGCGCGCGCGGGTCTGACCTTCGATTTCCGCCAGTGCTGCGGCGACGAGCTCTTCGACCTCGTTCGCATCGACGTCGATCAGATAGGCCGCGTCCTCGGGCGTGAAACCCTCCATCGCGGTCAGCAGCAGCGCCTGACGCGACAGCGGAGTCATCCGCGACATACGTGCGCGGGCAACTGCGGCGTGGCCGTCGGTATCGCCGACACCCTCGTCGCCCATCTCGTCATAATTCGCCGACGACCAGATCGCCTGGAACATCCGATAAAGACCGAGACGCGGATCGACGTCCTTCGGGAATTCATCCGGCGCCGCGACGATCGCCTCGAGCGTCGCGCGAACATATTTGTCGCCATGACTCTGGCTGCCGGTCAGGGCCCGGCCGTAGCGCCGCAGAAAGGGAAGATGCGGTGCGAGTTGCTGTCCAAGCGACATGGGTATTGGTAACTCCCTGATCGTTACGCCGGCCCGGTGAGGACGACGATACTAGAATATGACGCGACCGACCGATTGCCAGACCCTCGGAACCTTTTGGCCCGACGCCCACGACAATATCGATTTTTCGCTCGAACAGGGAACTAACGAGAGGCTATTTGGTTTCACGGACAATCACCGCGAGTGTATGACGCAGGTCTAGCTGTGTCATGTGCCGCCCGCGGCCTATGGTAAACATCATCTTACGTGCGTCGTGCAGGGGGAAATTTTGAGTTTGGGCCACGACACGCAGAACGAAACTCCCGCCGGCACTCCCGCTGGCAAGGGCACCGGCAAGCCGCGCGACACGGCCCGCGATCGGCAGATGGGAACGGCATTGCGGTCGGTCTATCAGCAGACCGTCGAGGAAGCCGTTCCCGACGAGTTTCTGGCGCTGCTCGGCAAGCTGGACTGAGGGCGGGCCGCATGGCCTCGCCAACCGGCTTCGTGAACACGCCTCCCACCCCGTCACCTGCTACCCAGGGCTCTTCAGAGACCCCTACCGACATCACTCCTGATGCCGCTGGTGACACGGCGGTCCGTCCGGCGTCGGCGATTGCCACCGCGATCGGGCGGCTGCCCACCGGTGCCAAGCTCTTCCTGATCCTAAGCGCAGCGCTTCTGCCGCTTGCGCTGATTGCGATCTTCGCCACGTTGCAGACGACGCGTGTCGCCGATGCGGAAGCCCGTGCACGGTTGCGGGTCGCTGCGGCAGAAAGCGCGCGATCGATCGCCATCGAACTGATCGGCGACATGACCGCGTTGCGCGTCGCGGTGAACGCGCTGGGCTTCGACCCCGCCGACGCGCCGAGCTGCGCTCGCGCGCAGGGTGTGTTCGCGCAGCAGGCCTCCTCGGGTACGCGCTTCGTCATCACCGACCGCGCCGGCCGCGTGCTGTGCGGGCGCGCGCTGCCCGAAGCCGTCGCGCTCGATTCGACAAGCAATCCCGTTGCCGCCGCGATCGTCCCGAACCGCGGCCTGGTCCTCGCGATCACCGGCCCCGGCGGCGAGACATCGGCACGCGCCTATTTCCCGCAGCCCTTTCTCGAACGGATCGGCCGGCCTTCCAACCAGACGCTGGAGTTCAACAGCGCGCTGATGCTCGGACAGGACGCGCTGCTCCTCGAATCGATCGACGACGAAGCACCGCTTGACCGGCTGGAGACGATGCGCACCGATCTCGGCGTCGCGGGCCTTGCGCTGCGCACGAGCATCCGCAGCGCACCGATCACCTCGTCGCTGATCATCGCGCTGTTGCTGCCGCTGCTCATGTGGGCGGCCGCGGCGGGGATCGGCTGGTTCGTCGTGGATCGCCTGCTGATCCGTCCCTTGCGGCAATTGCGCGCCGCGGTCGCCGCGTTCACGCCGGGTGAGGTCATTGATACGGGCACCGTCCGCACCATGCCCGCACAGGAGATCCGCGAGCTCGGCGACACGTTCCAGGTCATCAGCCGGACCGTGGCGGCGCACGAAGCGGGCCTGGCGGCCGGGCTCGTGCGACAGACCAAGCTGACGCGCGAAGTGCATCACCGGGTGAAGAACAACCTCCAGGTGATCTCCAGCCTAATCAACTTCCACGCCCGCAGTGCACGCAGCGCCGACGCGACCGAGGCCTATTCGTCGATCCAGCGCCGGGTCGATGCGCTGGCGGTCGTGCACCGCAATCACTTTGCCGAGCTCGAGGAAAATCGCGGGCTCAACATGCGCACGATGCTCGGCGAGCTGTCCGCCAACATCCGCGCCACCGCCCCCGATCGCTCGCATGGCCTTGGCATCACGCTCGACGTCGCCCCGTTCCTCGTCAATCAGGACGTCGCCGTGGCGGTCGCGTTCCTTGCGACCGAAACGATCGAGCTGGCGATGACCTGCGATCCTTCGGCACAGATCCGCGTGTCGATCCAGCCCGGCGCCACGCCCGACCGCGCAGTGCTCCGCGTCGTCTCGCGGGCGCTGATCGAGAGCGACGCGCTCCGCGAGGCAGCAACACGCTATGGCCGTGTAATGGAAGGCCTTTCACGCCAGTTGCGCTCGGCGCTCCATCACGACCCGCTGGTCGGCGCGTATGAGATCGCCTTTGCCGTCATCGGTCGCGATTAGGCACGACGAAACACCTCGTCGAAAAAAACTTGAAAACGGCAGGAACCACCGTTCCCGAGCGCCGTTCTATAGTTCGGATAGCGACTTTATGCCCCCCCGCTCTCGCTATCCAAGTGACAGGCCCGGAAGCATCACCCTCCCCCCCCCCCGGTGACGCTTCCGGGCCTTTATCATTCCAAATCAGATGCGTGCCTGGTTGCACCAACGGAACGAAACCCGCGCCCGTACATTTCTCCCCTCGGTGGCATTCAAGCCCTTCTAGGAGGAAGTATTATGCGTAAGTTGGTTGGATTGGCCGTTGTGGCCAGCGCGCTCATCGTGTCGGCATGCAACACCGTCGAAGGCGCCGGCAAGGACGTGAGCTCGGCCGGCCGCACCGTGGCGAAGACCGCGAGCGACGCCAAGTAAGCCTTTGCGCTTGAGATACGAAAACGGGGCCCGGTACAGCTGCACCGGGCCCCGTTTTTACGTCTGGCGCCGTTCGCTCAGTGCGTTTCGGCGATATCGGTGGAGTCCGACGTCTCATCCTGCGCCTTGGCCTTCGCCCGGCTGCGCTCGGTAAACCAGATGCCGATCAGCGCAAATTCATAGAGGATGGTCAGCGGGATCGCGAGCAGCAGCTGCGACCCGATATCCGGGGGCGTCAGCACCGCGGCGATCGCGAACGCGGCGACGATGGCGTAGCGCCTCGCGCCGACCAGTTGCTTGCGCGTGACGATCCCGGCGCGCTCGAGCAGCATCAGCAGCACGGGCAGCAGGAAGGCGATCCCGAAGCCGAACAGGAACTGCATCGTGAACGACAGGTAATTGCCGATCGCCGGCAGCGCCTCGCGCTTCACGCCGCCGACCACGCCGTCGAACCCCAGCAGGAAGTGGAGCGCCATCGGGATCGCGACATAATAGGCCATGGCCGCGCCTGTGAGGAACAGGACGGGGGTCGCGAGAATGAACGGCAGGAGCGCGTTCTTCTCCTTCTTGTACAGACCGGGGGCAACGAACTGCCAGAGCTGGTTCGCTATGACCGGGAAGGACAGCATCATCGCCGCGAAGAACGCAACCTTCACCTGGACAAAGAACGCCTCGAACACTTCGGTGTAGATCACCGTGTCCTGCCCCGCCGCGAGCAGCGGGTGGACGAGGAAGCCGAAGATATCCTCGGCAAAATACATCGCCACGGCGAACGTCACGACCAGCGCGGCGATGCAATAGAGCAGCCGCCGCCGCAACTCGATCAGATGGTCGAGCAAGGGGGCCCGGCTCTCGTCGATCTCACTCATGACGCTATGCTCTCGGCAGTCTGGAAGTCGGTCACGACGACGCTACGTCGGACTTGCCCGTCCGCGCGTCGGACGGCGTGGCAGCCGGTACGGCGTGTTCGTGCCGATCCTGCCCGGGCGTCGCGTCGACGCTGTCCCGGTAATCCGGGGCCGGCGCTTCGATATCGAGGCCAGCCGGCGCCGGCTTATCCGCCGAGGGCCCGGATGCCGGGAGCACGGCGGGTTTCTCGACCATCACGGGTTCGGACGACGGCAGATCGTGATGGATGTCGGGTTCGGGCGAATGGACGATCTGTGCGGTGTCGGTCGGCGGGTGCTCACGCATGATCCGCTCATTCTCCGACGCCCAGCGCTTTTCCATTTCTTCGAGCTCCGCCTCGCGGACCATCGAGTCGAAGCCCGACCGGAATTGGCGCGCGACGCCGCGCGCCTTGCCGACCCAATAGCCGACGACGCGCATCGCCTTGGGCAGGTCCTTCGGACCGATCACGACGAGCGCGACGAATGCCACGAGCAGGAATTCGGACGGAGCGATATCGAACATTCAGGCGCGCCTATCTGGACCCGTCGAGTCTGGGAACGTCAAGCGGGGCTCAGCGGTCTTCGCGGACGCGATTGCCATCGCGATCGAAGGCCGGATCGGCGGTCTTCTGGGCTTCGATACGCGCGGATGGCTTGGCCGGCGTCTCGTCGTCAGGCTCGGCCATGCCCTTCTTGAAGTTCTTAACGCCCTTGGCAACGTCGCCCATCAGGCTGGAAAACCGACCGCCGCCCAGAAGGAGGATCGCGACGACCGCAAGAACGAGCAGATGGATCGGGCTAAATCCGCCCATGACAATTCTCCTGAAAACCTGCCTCTATCTAGGCGTCATCGTCACGCTTTGCCACAGTGCTTTCATGGCTGCCGCGATCTGTACGGTCCTCGACGTTGACATCGACCGGATCCAGCAGCCCCGCAGCGCGCAGATCGTCGATCCCTGGCAGGTCGCGACGGGTCTTCAGCCCGAAATGCACCAGGAACTCGGCGGTCGTGGCATAGAGCAAGGGTCGCCCCGGGACCTCGCGCCGCCCCGCGGGCCGGACCCAGTCCGCCTCCATCAGCACGTCGAGCACGCCCTTAGAGATCTGCACGCCGCGGATCGCCTCGATCTCGGCGCGGGTGACGGGCTCGTGATAGGCGATGATCGCCAGCGTCTCGATCCCCGCCCGGCTCAGTCGCCGCGGCTCTTCGGATTCGCGACGCAGCACATGGGCAAGGTCGGGCGCGGTCTGGAACTGCCACCGATCCCCGCGCCGGACGATATTGAAGCCGCGCCCCGTATAGTCCTCGACCAGCACCTCGATCGCGGCGCGGACGTCCCGCGCCGTCGCGATCGCCCCGACATGCGCGCGGATCGCATCGAGCGTCAGCGGCGTGTCGGCGGCGAACAGCACCGCTTCGACCGCGCGGACGAGCGTATCGGGCCGCGTCATGCCGGCGTGGCGCGCAAATAGAGCGGGGCAAAGGGCGCCGCCTGTCGCAGCTCGACACGCCCCTGCCGCGCCAGTTCGAGCGCCGCGACGAAACTCGACGCCAGGGCCGACCGACGAAACCGCTCCGCGCCGGGCACGACCGCGGATGCAGGCAGGAACGCCTCAATCCTGCTCCAGTCGAGCCGCTCGCCGACCATCATCGACACGCGCTCGAGCGCCGCCTCGAGCGTCATGACCGCGCGGTCCACCACCACGTGCATCACCGGCCGGGTGCGCCCCGATACACGCCCATAGGCCGCGATCAGGTCGAAGATCTCCGCCGTCCAGATCGCCTTGCGGACCGTCCGCAGCCCCTCGGGCGCGCCGCGAACGAACACGTCGCGCCCCGTCCTGTCGCATGCCATCAACCGCGCCCCCGCCTCGCGCATCGCATCGAGCCGCTCGAGCCGGTGCTGGAGCCGCCGCGCGAGGTCGTCCGGATCGGGCTCGACCGACGGATCGCGGGGCAGCAGCAGCGCCGACTTCAGATAGGCCAGCCACGCCGCCATCACGAGATAATCCGCGGCGAGTTCGAGTTTGAGCGTGTGCGCATCATCGACATAAGCGAGATATTGCTCGACCAGCGACAGGATCGAGATCTTCCGCAGATCGACCCGCTGCGCGCGCGCGAGCGACAGCAGCAGGTCGAGCGGTCCCTCCCATCCATCCAGATCCAGCGTCAGCTGTGCATCGTCCATCCGCGCTGCGTACAGCATCCGCGCATCCGTCGCAGCCCGCTCGTGAAGCGATCAGTCTCCGGTAGGGTCCTGCATGGCCCGGTCGAGCAGCGCATCCCGGGTCGCGATCAGATCGTCGAACCGTCCCTGTGCGGGGCCCACCGACGCCATCGCGCGATCGAGACGGGCTCGCGCCACCGCGGAGATCGGACCCAGCCGGCCGGCAATCTCGACCATCTCGTCCATGCGCGCCCAGCAGTCGAGGACGAGGTCGCACCCTGCTGCGATCGCGCCGGCTGCCTTGTCGCCCGCGGTGCCCGACAGCGCCTTCATGTCGATGTCGTCGGTCATCAGCAGGCCGTCGAAGCCGATGCGGTCGCGGATGATCCGGTCGATGACAATTGGCGACAGCGTCGCCGGGCGATCCGCATCCCACGCGTCGAAGACGATATGCGACGTCATGCCCATCGGCGCCTGGTTGAGCGTGCGGAACGGCTCGATATCGACCTCGAGCTCGGCATCGGTGGCGGTGACGGTGGGCAGGTGATGATGCGTGTCGACGCGCGCGCGGCCATGGCCGGGCATGTGCTTGACGACCCCGACAACACCGCCCGCGGCCAGCCCCTCCAGCGTGGCACGCCCGAGCGCTGCGACGCGCATCGGATCGGACCCAAACGCACGCGAGGCAACCGCCTCGGTCGTGTCGGGTTGCGCGACGTCGAGCAGCGGCAGGCAGTCGACCGTGATCCCGACCTCGCTCAGCATCACCCCGAGCGCCTGGGCGTTCGCGCGCGCCGCCTGGATCGCGGTCATCGGCGCGCGGTCATACGCCGCGTCGAATACCGGTCCCGCGGGAAAACTCGGCCATTCGGGTGGCCCCATCCGGGCGACGCGCCCGCCCTCCTGATCGATCAGGATCGCCAGATCGTCGCGCCCCGCCAGCGCACGGAGCGACTCCGTCAGCGCGCGCAGCTGGGCACGATCGACGACGTTGCGTTTGAACAGGATATATCCGGCCGGTACGCACTCGGCAAAGAATGCGCGTTCCTGCGGGGTGAGCACGGGGCCGGACAGGCCGAAGATGACGGGCTTCATGCGCCTCGCCTAGCGAACCGCCCCTGCGTCGTCACGTTCAACCTGCCGCAGCGCGACGATCAGCTGGCGACGAAGCAGGTCTCGCCGGCGACACGCAACCGTCCGCAGATATCAGCGGCCTGGTTCGCGCTGCCCGCATCGACGCGCAACCGGTACAGCGTGTTGCCACCGCGTGCGACCGGCTCGACGAACTTGTTCAGCGGCGCGAGATAGCTGAAGCGCTTGGCGAAGTTGGTCCATGCCGAATTGGCCACCGCAGCACTCGGAAAGGCACCGAGCTGGACGAGCGATCCGCTCGCGACGGGGCCCGCCGCTGCCGGCCGCGCCTGCAGCGGCGGGGCCGCGACCAGCCGGCCGCCCGATGCGGGCACCTGCGCCACCGCGTTGCGGCCGGCGGGATCGTCCGCCCCCGTCGACGTCGCTACTGCACGGCGACCGGCAACCGGCGCCTCGGGCACGCCCGTCAGGTCGATCGCACCATTGCCGGCACCCTTGCCCGCGCTGGTGGCGATCGCGCTGTCGCCTTCGCCATTGACCTTGAGGCCGCCGACCGCATCCGGCTTCACCTTGTACGGCGTCGCGGGCGCGGCGATCAGCTGGCCGTCGCCCGACGGCACGCGGTTCTGCAGCGTGTAGACCCCGAAGATGATCGCCGCGAGCAGACCCAGCCCCAGCACAACCAGCGCGACGACACGCGCGATCGGCGGGCCGTCACGATCGTCCGACTCGATCGTCTCCAGCCAGGGCAGTCGATCTTCCTCGCGCAGGTTCATCTCGTCGGCCATCAGTTCAACTCCGAAACCGCCTCGACGCCCATGATGGCAAGGCCGTTGCGGATGATCTGCCCGATTGCGTCCGCCAAGAAAAGCCGTGCCGCCGTGGCGCCGGGATCCTCGACCACCAGGAAGCGCCGCTCGGGCCGATCGTTGCCGACATTCCACAGCGCATGGAACGCTGCGGCCAAGTCGTAGAGATAGAACGCGATCCGGTGCGGCTCGCGCGCCGTAGCGGCGGTTTCGACGATTCGCGGGAACTGGCTGGCGAGCTTCATCAGCGCGAGCTCGTCCGTATCAAGCCGGGACAGGTCCGCCTCGATCGCGGCGATTCCCGCCTCGTCCGCGCGCCGGTGCAGCGACGCGATCCGTGCATGCGCATATTGGACGTAGAAGACCGGATTATCCTTCGACGCCTCGACCACCTTGGCAAAGTCGAAATCCATCTGCGCGTCCGACCGCCGCGTCAGCATCGTAAAGCGCACGACATCCTTGCCGACCTCGTTCACGACATCGGCCAGCGTGACGAAATTGCCCGACCGCTTCGACATCTTCACCGGCTCGCCGTTGCGCAGCAGCCGGACCATCTGGACCAGCTTGACGTCGAACCGAGTCTTGCCGCCGGTCAGCGCGGCCACGCCCGCGACGATCCGCTTGACCGTGCCACCGTGATCCGCGCCCCAGATGTCGATCAGCTGGTCGGCGGTCTGGCTCTTCTGGAAATGATAGGCGAGATCGGCACCGAAATAGGTCCACGACCCGTTCGACTTCTTGATCGGCCGATCCTGGTCGTCGCCGAACTGCGTCGAGCGGAACAGCGGCAGCTCGACCGGTTCCCAGTCGTCCGCCATCTCGCCCTTGGGCGCCTCAAGCACGCCGTCATAGACCAGATCGCGCGACCGCAACTCGGCCTCCGCGGCCTCGGGCTTGCCGAGCGCCTGCAGTTCGGCCTCCGACGAAAACACCTCATGCTCGATCCCGAGCAGCGCGAGATCGGCGCGGATCATCACCATCATCGCCGCGACCGCGCGCGTCCGGAACATCGCCAGCCAGTCGCTTTCGGGCGCGCCGACGAACCGGTCGCCATATTCGCTCGCCAGCGCCTGCCCGATCGGCACGAGGTAATCGCCGGGATACAGGCCCTCGGGGATCGTCACCGTCTCGCCCAGCGCCTCGCGGTACCGCAGGTGGACCGAGCGTGCGAGCACGTCGACCTGGCCGCCGGCATCGTTGACATAATATTCGCGGATCACCCGGTGGCCGGCGAATTCGAGCAGGCTGGCCAGCGCGTCGCCGACCACTGCGCCACGGCAATGCCCCATGTGCATCGGTCCGGTCGGGTTCGCCGACACATATTCGATGTTGACGGTGATCCCGTCGCCCAGCGTCGAGCGCCCGTAATCGGCGCCCGCGACCGGCACCGCGGCCAACTCGCCGCGCCAGGCATCGTCGGTCAGCTTCATGTTGATAAAGCCCGGTCCCGCCACGCTCGCGCTGTCGACGGACTCGATCTTGCCGAGTTCGACGACCAGCGCATCCGCCAGCACGCGCGGGTTGGTCTTGGCGGGCTTGGCCAGCACCATCGCCGCATTGGTCGCGAGATCGCCGTGGCTTGCATCGCGCGGCGGCTCGACCGTCACGTTTTTGCGGTCGAGCCCGGCCGGCAACAGTCCCGCCTCGGTCAGCGTGTCGAGCGCCGCATCGATATGCGCGGCGAAGCGGGTATAGAGCGTCATGACAATTCCGGTATCGTAAGGAAGCGGGGGCTCTAGCCCAAAGCAGGGCCGGGCTCAATTCATCCCGCACCGGCCCGGTCAGGTGCGGACCAGCCCCTCGATCGCCAGGGTCCGTGCGCTGGCCGGGAACAGCGTCGCCATCGCGCGGCCGGGCTCGACGCCGAAATGCGCGGCGACCGCACCGCCGATGAACGCGTCGAGCGCCATCGTCGGCCTGAGGTCGCGCCCGTCGTAAAGCGCCCCTGCCCCCAGCCCCGGCCAGTCAGCGATCACGCGCCCGCCCGCGACCCCGCCGCCCAGCACCATCGCCGACGCGCCCGTCCCGTGATCGGTGCCGCCGGTCCCGTTGACCGCGACGGTCCGCCCGAACTCGGTCGCGACAAGCACCATCGTCTCCGCCCATAGCGGCCCAAGCCCCGTCTGCAACGCGCCGATCATCGCATCGAGGCCCTTCAGTTGAGCCGCGAGACGTCCGCGCTGGCCGGCATGCGTGTCCCAGCCGCCGGTCTCGATCATCGCGATCCGTGCGCCGTTCTCGGGCACGATCAGGCGCGCGGCGAGCGTGCCCGTCGCCGCCGCATTCTGGCCGTTCGCCGCGGCGAGGTCGCTGGTCAACGTCCGTGTCGCCATCGCCTCGCTCCACAGGCCATGAAGCTGCGCGTCGCCCTGATACAGCATCGCGACGCGCTGGAGCAGGTCATCGGACGCATCGGGCAGGTTGGACGGCGCATAGGAGGCGACCTCCCGGCGGCCGCGCAGCGCCATCGGCACGGTCGCGGCGACCGCGATGCCACGCGCCGAATCCGCTGGCAGCAGGTCGAGCAAGCGATTGAGCCACCCGTCCTTGACCTGATAGGCGGTGGCGCCGCCCGTCTCGAGGACGTTCTGCCCATCGAAGTGCGATCGATCGCGATAGGGGGACGCGATCGCATGCGCGAACACCGCCTCCTTGCGCGCATAGAGGCTAGCGGTCGTCGCGAGCGCGGGATGCAAAGTGAACAAGCCGTCGAGCCTGGTGCCGGACGCGAAGTCCGCGGCGAGATCGCCGCGAACGCCTGCAAAGGCCGGGTCGCCGACCGCACCGATCGTCCCCAGCCCGTCGGCCGCGCCACGCTGGATGATGAAGACGAACCGCTTGGCGGTGGCGGCGCGGGCAAAGGCCATGCGCGGTGCAAAGGCGCTGGCGAGGCCGCCGAGCATGGCGGAGGTGATGACGTGACGACGGTCGAGCATGGCTTATCTCCGCATCGATTCGGGTGCGACGAGCAGCAGCGCGAGCGCCTGCCCGGGGCTTTCGGCGCGCGCCAGCGCCTCGGTCGTGGCGGCGCTCACCGATCCGGGGAACAGCGTCGCTGCCAGTCTGCGGGCATCGATCGCCCCGCCCGCGCGCGACGCGAACCGCTCCGCCGCCTCGACCCGGCGCATTATCGCATCGGGCCCCGCCCAGCTCGCGGCGATATCGTCATAGCCGGCCGGCTGCCCGGGCTTCCACACCGGCTGGCCAAGCTGCGTCAGCAGGCCGGCGATCGCCCCCGGCTGAACACTGGTCATGCCCAGCGCGCGCATCGCCGCGATCGACCATTCCCAGGGCGTCTTGAATTTCACCGGCGTCTCGATCCAGGCCTCGGGCGATGCGATCAGCGCGCGGTACACGCTCGGCAGGTCGCCGCCGGTTTCGAGGAACACCGCACGCAAGCGTGCGACCATCGCCGGCGGCGGCACGTCACCGGCGAAATGCCGGGCGAGCTTGGTCGCGACGTGCATCGCGGTCGCCGGGTTCACTGCGAGGTCGCGCAAGACAGCCCCCGCCTGATCCTCGCCATCCTCGGCATAATGTTTTCCCAGCACGGTTCGCACGCCGGGTTCGTGGACCGCCGCCGCGAACCGGAACCGCCCCGCCGGGCCCTGATCCCGCCCGCCGCCACGTCCCAGGCCCGCCACCGTCCACCCCGTCATCGCTCGAGCGAGTTCGGTGACGTCGCCCTGGCCATAGCCGGTGCGCACCCCCAGTGTGTGCAGCTCGAGGATTTCGCGGGCGAGGTTTTCGTTCAGCCCGACCTTGCGCCCGCCCCGCGCCGCGACCCGCATGCCGAGTGCGCTGCTCGGGCCGACCGATACCGCCTGGTCGAGATAGAGCAGCATCGCCGGGTGCCGTTCGACCGCCGCCAGCATGTCACCGAACCGGCCCAGCACGTGCGGCCGGATTGCCTCGAACTCGAGCGTCCCCGCCAGCCCGACCACCGTCAGCCGGTCGGCCGACACCGCAAAGTGATTCGCCCAGAAATGCACCAGCCGCTCGACGAACGGAGTCTGCGTGGTGAGCGCGGCGATCGCGCGCGCGGCAACCGCAGCACCGTAATCGTCCCGCGCCTGCTTCCCAATCGCCTGCCGTGCGGCCCGCACCGGGTCGCTGCGCACCGGCGGTGTCGCCGGCGCGGTGCGCATGGCATCCGGCGGCGGTGCGGCCGCGCGAGCCGCACGTTGCGCTTGCTGATAGCTGGCGAGATCGGTTGCAACGCGCGCGCTGTCAGGGGCGGCGGCAATCGCCGGCGGGCGGATCGCAAACGCCGGCATCTGCGCCGATAGCCAGTCCCTGCCGTTACCGACCACGTCATCGGGTCGCGCACCAATTCCGAACCGGTTCAATGCGATGCTCGCCTGCGTCATCCGTCATCTCCTGCAGTCTCGTCCTAGCCCGGGAGTGTCGCAGGATTATGCCAATCGCGGCGCCAATGGTTGCCGTGCACGCCGTGCAAGTGCGACGGACTCCTTTGCAATTGCTGCTTATGCTGCACCGCAATATCTTCTGGGCATCAAAGCTGGGTGACCACCCGATTGCGCCCGGTACGATCTTTCACTGCGGAGCACATATCATGCGCAAGACCGTATACGTCCTCGCCGCCGCGGCGGCCGCCCTCACCTCGACGATCGGCATGGCCAAGGAAGCCAAGCAGTCCTTCGAGTATGAAGGCAGCACCTATGTCTACACCAGCAGCGTCGAGAACGGCCGCCAGGTCATCAACGGCCGCCGCTTCCCGTCGGGCCAGGCGTTTCACCTGATCGTGCGCGGCGACCGCGTGTCGGGTACGGCGGGCGGCGTGCCGGTCGCCTTCGCGACGACCGAAGCATCGGGCGCGGCCGGCGGTATCGCCGCCGTCGCACGCTAAGACGCTGACGGCTGAGCCGATTTCGCGTGGACATTGATCCCGCGAAATCGGCCGGGCTTCAGAACCCCTCGGGCAGATCGATCGGCCCGACCAGCTCGCGATAGCGCGAGATGGCATAGCGATCGGTCATGCCGGCGATGAAGTCGGCGATGTGCCGGCTGCGATCCGGATCCGCCTCGGGCAGGCGCTCGCGCCACTCCGCGGGGATCGTGCCGGGATCGTTCTTGTAGACCGCGAACAGCCCGGTCACGATCCCGTGCGCGGCATCGGCCGCGGCGATCTGGCGCGGATGGTGATAGAGGTTCGCGTACATGAACCGCTTCAGATCGCGCTCTTCCTCGCGCATCGCATCGGAAAATCCGACAAGGCATTCGCCCGCGTCGCGCACGTCCTCGACGCTGGTGACGCCGCTCGCCGCGATCCGGCGACGCGTTTCGGCGATCAGGTCGTTGGCCATCGTGCCGATCTGCGAGCGCACCAGTTCACCCATCAGTCGCTTCGGCTCGACATCGGGGAAGCGCGCGCAGGTATCGTCCCAGCCGCGCGCGATCAGCGGGACCGCCATCAACTGATCGAGCGTCAGCAATCCCGCGCGCAGCCCGTCGTCAATGTCGTGATTGTCATAGGCGATGTCGTCGGCGATCGCCGCGACCTGTGCCTCGAGCGACGAGAAGCTCGTGAGCGCAAGATCGAACGCCGAGTCCGCCACGCGCAGCGCCCAGCCGGGGTGGCGGACCGGCCCGTTATGCTTGGCCAGCCCCTCGAGCGTTTCCCAGGTCAGGTTCAGCCCATTCCAGCGCGGATAGGGGCGCTCGATCTCGGTGAGCGTCCGCAGCGTGTGGCCATTATGGTCGAACCCGCCCTGCCCGGTCAGCGCGATCTTCAGCGCATCCTCGCCGGCATGACCGAAGGGCGGATGGCCGATGTCGTGCGCCAGACACAGCGCCTCGGTCAGATCCTCGTTGAGCGCGAGCGTGCGGGCGACTGCACGGCCGATCTGCGCGACTTCGAGACTATGGGTCAGCCTGACGCGAAAATGATCGCCGTCGGGCGCCATGAAGACCTGCGTCTTGTGGCGCAGCCGGCGGAAGCTGATCGAGTGGATGATCCGGTCGCGATCACGCTGGAACGCGTCACGCGGCCCGCGGACGGTCCCGTTCTGTTCCTCGTGAAGCCGACCTTTGCTCCGCGCCGGGTCCGAGGCCCAGGGCGCACGCGCGCTCACTTGGCGGGCAACTTCGTAACCACCTGACCGGCATCGCTGGTGAAGGAGAAGGTCGAGACGCCCTCCTTGGCGAGCGCATTGACGAAGGTCCGCGCCTCCGCGGCGGTCTTGAACGGCCCTGCCAGCACGCGGTTCGTCGCGCCCCACGGCGCCGTCCAGCCGCCACGCGTTCCGACGACGGTCGGCGCCTTCGCCTTCACGCCCTTCCACGCCTTGGGCAGGTCACCCTCGGTCGCGCCGGTCGACACCTGGACCCAGATGCGCTCGGGGTTGGCGCGCGCGATCCGCTTCTCTTCTGCCGCTGCCTTGTCGGCGATCGCCTTCTTCTCGGCGGCGGCCTTCTTCTCGGCGGCAATCTTCTTGTCGGCGATCGCCTTGCGGTCGGCGATCTTCTTGTCCGCCGCCAGCTTCGCGCGCGCCGCCTTCGCATCGGCGAGCCGGGTCGCGGCAAGCGCCTCCGCCTCGGCTGCGGTATCGCGCTCCGCCTTGGCCTTCGCGTCGGCGAGCGCACGTGCGCCGGCGTCGTCGCCCGCGCCGACCCCGGCGGTCGTTGCCGGCACCACGGGTGCAGCCCGAGCGATCGGCGCGACGCCGAGTTCGGATGCCGGGATCGACAGCCCGGCAATGATTCGTGCGAGGATCGAATCCTCGCTGACGGGGATGGTCCGCCCGGTCACAGCAGGCGTGGCGGCGACCGCGACCTGCGTCGGGGTCGACGCGATGCCGGGCACAGCGGCGGGTGTCGTGGTCGGAACGGTCGTAGCGACGACACCCGATGCCGCTGGCGTGGTCGGGACAGCCGTCGATACCGGGGCCGTCGTAGTTCGCGGCATCACCGGCGGCGTCGTTCCGGCGGTCGTCGCCGGAGCGGTCGGCAACGCCGCCATCTGCGCGACAATCGCAGAGGGCAGCGCACCGGGCGTATCGGACGCGCGGGTCGGCGAAGACGCCGCCATGCTTGCCTGCGACGCACGGTTCGCGTCCGCGGCCGCGACCGACGTCGTCCGGGCCGGCAGGGGCTGGACAAAGGTCGATGTCGGCGCGGACGGGGCGAGCGTCGAAGCGGCGGCAGGAACGGTCGGCCGCTGGACCGGCTGTGCCGATGCCAGCAGCGCCGGCGGTTTCGGCAGCGGCTGGACCATGACCATCGGTGCGGACGCCTGCACGGTTGCCGCCGGGCGGACGGGCGAAGGCGTCGGGGCCGGAGTCGGCGCAGGGGTCGGCGTCGGCGTCACAGCGGCGACTTCGACGCGACCCGACCGTGCGGTCTTGTCGCGGCGTGCGGCCGATCGATCGGCGGCCGCCTTGGCACGGCCCGTCGGCTGGGGGGCGGGCTGCGGCTCGGCCGCCGCGAGCATCACCGGCGCGGTCGGATCGGCACCCAGTTGCGGCAGGACCGGCGCCATCCGCGCATCGGCGATCCGCTGCGGAGTCGCATGCACTTCGCCAAAATGCACCGCAAAGGCGCGATCTGCGGGTGCTAGCAACGGCAGACGCTGGAAGAAGGGCTGCAGACCGCGCGCCGCAGCCCCGGGCATCATCGTCGTGACGATCGTCTCTGCGCCGCGCACGTCGTTGTTCATCGCCAGGATGAACGCGCGCGCGCGCCACGCCCCACGGTCCTTCTTGAGGACCAGCGGGTCGAGCTGCTGCAGTGCCAGATCACGCTTGCCGGATATGCCGAGTGACAGGGCGTAACGCCGGACAGTCTCGTCATCGGGGGCATCGCGCAACGCGACACGATAGTCGCGCTGCGCCCGGTCCTGTTCGCCGATCAGGTCATAGGCCAGCCCGCGATCCGCGGCATAATAGCGCGGCTGGAGCCCGAACGCCTCGGCCTGCGCGAAATAGCGCAGCGCCTCGCCCGGTCGCTCGGAGCGGACCAGGATAGAGGCCATACCGGCCTTCACCCGCCCGTTGCGCGGATCGACCTTCTCGGCGCGCGCGAACAGCGCCGCGGCACCGCTCAGATCGCCGAGCCCGATCGACAGATCCCCCGCGCGGACCAGTGCATCGACGTTGCGGGGGTTTGACGCGAGCTGCCGCATCGTATCGCCGAGGCGATCCGCGTCGGTCGTTCCGGGCAGGGGCTGGACGACTTCCTGCGCCCGCGCGCCGCTTGGTACGGTGACCAGGACCAGCGCGAGCGCCGCGGTCAGGAGATGATGGGTCGGGAAGATCATGGGTGCCCGTAGCTAGACCCGAGCGCGCGGGAACGGGCAACATGTCGCAGCGCGCTACGCGCCAGGACGGGGCGCGCCGGCGACGAACCGGCGCGCCCCTTTGTGCAGGCCGTTACTGGTTGTTCTGGCGGTGCAGGAAGCGCGGAATGTCGAGCGGATCGGTCGGAGCCGTCTCGCCGTCTTCCTTGGCCGCGCCGCGCGCCGCATTCGACATGCGCTCGAACAGTGTACCACCGAGCTTGACGCGCGGCGTCGCCGGTGTGGCGGCCTCGGGCGCAGCTTCCGCACCCGGGGCGAGCCAGCGACGGCGTGCACCACCCTCGTCCGCAGCCGGCATCGGCGCCGGGGCCGCGGGCGTGGGAGCGGCATAACGATCGTCCGCGTAGGAGCGCGGCGGAGCCTGATAGGCAGGCGCCTGGGGCGTGCGCGCGGTCGGCTGCGGCGCAGGCTGAGCTTGGACCGGCGGCTGCACCGGGGCGGGTGCGGGCGCAGCCTGGGTCGGCGCGGGGGCATAGGACTGCGGTGCGGCCGGTGCGGCGGGGACCATCTTGTCCTGGCCCAGGACGAGTTCCTCGTCACCGGTGCCGGACTGTACCGCGTCCGCGCTCGACAGGTCGAGCGGGTCGTCGCCCGTGCCAGTCGTGCCGGTCGGTGCCGCGGGCTCGCTCGGACGGAACGACGTCGATTCGTCGTTCTTGCGGCCCATGCCGAAGCTGAACGAGCGCGTCGGTTCGGGCGCGACGGCGGGCTTTGCGTCCGCATCGATCCCGGTCGCGACGACCGAGACGCGGATCTTGCCTTCCAGCTCCTGGTTGAACGCCGAACCCCAGATGATGTTGGCATCGGGATCGACCAGGTCGCGGATGTGATTCGCGGCTTCGTCGACTTCGAGCAGGCGCATATCGTCGCCGCCGGTGATCGAGATGATCACGCCCTTGGCACCCTGCATGCTGACGCCGTCGAGCAGCGGGTTCGAGATCGCCTTCTGTGCCGCCTCTAGCGCGCGGTTGTCGCCGCTCGCCTCGCCGGTGCCCATCATCGCCTTGCCCATTTCCTGCATCACCGAACGGACGTCGGCGAAGTCGAGGTTGATGAGGCCGGGCATGACCATCAGGTCGGTGATGCTGCGGACGCCCTGCTGGAGGACCTCGTCCGCCATCGAGAACGCTTCCTTGAAGGTCGTGTTCGCGTTGGCGATCAGGAACAGGTTCTGGTTCGGGATGACGATCAGCGTATCGACGTACTTCTGCAGTTCCTCGATGCCGCCATCCGCCGACTTGGCGCGACGATTGCCCTCGAACGCGAACGGCTTGGTGACCACGCCGACGGTTAGGATGCCCATGTCGCGCGCCGCCTTGGCGATAACCGGGGCAGCACCCGTGCCCGTGCCGCCGCCCATGCCCGCGGTGATGAAGCACATGTGTGCGCCTTCGAGCATCTTGGCGAGCTGGTCGATCGTCTCCTCGGCGGCCGCGCGGCCGATCTCGGGACGGCTGCCGGCACCGAGGCCCTGCGTGATCTTGGTGCCCAGCTGGATCCGCTGCGGCGCGGTCGACTGCTTGAGCGCCTGCGCGTCGGTGTTGGCGACGAGGAAGTCGACGCCCTGGACGTCGGCCCTCATCATGTTCGCGATCGCGTTACCGCCCGCGCCACCGACCCCGATCACCGCGATGCGGGGGGCCAGCTCGTCCACTTCGGGACTCAGAAATTCGATGCTCATCGCCTGCTTCTCCGCCCATCCCGGTGATACGCTACGGCCGGGCCCCTGATTAACCTGTGTGCACCAACGCTACCGGCTGTTCCAGCCGAAATAGCGTCAGCCGTTTCGAAACTCTCAATAATTCGCGCGTGCCGCCTGAATCAACTTGCGGACCATGCCGATTCCCTTCGGCCGGTGAACGATCGTCCGCTGCGGTGCAATACCGCGCAGGTCGATCGGATCGGTCGCCGCATAGAAGGCCAACCCCGCTAGCGTCGCAAATGCCGGTCCGCCATGCGCCTCGGGCAGAGCGGTCAATCCGCGCGGTCGGCCGATCCGGACCGACCGCCCCAGCGCCTGTTGCGCGTAATCGGCGATGCCCTTCAGTTCCGCGCCGCCGCCGGTCAGCACGACCTGGCGCCCCACCGGCCCCTCGAATTTGAGCGTGCTCAGCGCATTGCGCACCTCGCCCATCTGATGTTCGAGCCGCTGGCGGATGACGCTGATCAGCTGCGCCTTGGTGATCTGCGCGCCCTCGCCCGCACCATCCTCGGCCGAAATCGGCATGACCGGGATCATGTCGTGATTGTCGCGCGGGGAGGCATTGGCCGAACCGTGGAAGCACTTCATCCGCTCGGCATTCTGCCGCCGCGTCCCGAACGCACTGGCGATGTCGTCGGTGATGTCCTGCGCACCGATCGGGATCGAGGTCAGTCCGACGAGCATGCCGCCCGCGAACAGCGAGACATTGGTGATCCCCGCCCCCATCTCGACCAGCGCCACGCCCAGCTCACGCTCCTCGTCGCTGAGGCACGCGAGCCCCGTCGCGACCGGCGACGCGATGATCGACTTCACCTCGAGATGCGCCGAACGCACGCACAGATCGAGATTGCGGACCGGCGATCCGTCTGCGGCCACGACATGGATATGCACGCCAAGCCGGTCGGCATGCAGCCCGAGCGGCGTCTTCACGCCCGTCAGCCCGTCGAGCGTGTAGAGCGCAGGCTGCGCGTGCAGCACCATTCGCCCCTGCGGATCGATCGAGTTGCGCCCGGCGGCGAGCAACGCATCGATATCCTGCTGCTCGACGCGGTGGCCGCCCAGTTCGAACTCGACCTCGGCGACGTCGGACACCAGCCCGCCGGCCGAGAAGCCGACCCAGACATTCTCGATATTGATCCCGGCGATCCGCTCGGCCTGCTCGACCGCTTCGCGTACCGCGGCCTCGGTCGTCGCCATGTCGGCGATATAGCCGCGCTTGACGCCGCGGCTCTCGCGCTGGCCGGTGCCCAGCACGATCAACTCGCCGCCGTCCCCCTTTTGCGCGATCATCGCCGAAACCTTCGACGACCCGATATCGAGCGCCGTGATCAGCCCTTCCGGTGCCACCTTCGCCATGTCATCCCTCCCCGCCCGTTACGTTCGCGTCCGCCGTCTGCGACGGTATAGTCGTCTGTGGCTCGCTGGATACCGGCGCGGGCACGTCGACGTTGTGCGCCAGGCTCGCACCCGGCTTGCGCGCGACCAGCTTGGTCGGGTCGCGCATGTCGAAGCGGATCCAGCCACGGCCGAGCAGCGGCCGTGCGCCATCGAGCTCGGCAAACTTCACCAGCGCCCGCGGCGCCCCGTCCTCGGGCAATGCTAGCGTCTCGCCGCTCTCGAAGGTCAGGTCCCAGCGCCGGTTGCCGACCCAGGTCGCCGCCTTCACGCGCGGCTTGAGCGCGGGGGCGGCGGCGAGCAGCGCCTGGTAGGACGCTTCCTGCCGGTCCGCGCCGGGCCCAATCACCAGCGGCAGGTTCGGGATCGCATCGGGCTGCACCGGTTCGAGCAGCACGCCCGACGCATCGATCAGCGTCAGATTGCCATTGTCCTGCCACACCGCCGCGGGCGTCCGCTCGACGATGTCGACCAGCAACGTGTCGGGCAGCCGCCGCGACACATGCGCGTCCGCGATCCAGCCATAGCGCAGCAATTTCTGGCGCACCGCCTCGAGATCGACGAGCGGCATCGCGCGGCTCTGCTGATCGAGCGCGACCGCATAGACCGACATGCGGTCCATCCGCTTCAGGCCGGTGACCTCGATCTGGTCGACCTTGAACCCCGCGCGCCCGGCGCCTTCGGCCATCGCGCCGCCGATCATGCCGGGGATGCCGATCCAGGTCGCCGCCGCGATCACCACCGCGCCGCCCGCGCCGAGGATCGACCAGGTCGCGATCTTCTTCAGCGTCTCCTCGCTGACCGGGAGCATCCCGACCAGCCGGTCGAGCACGGACACCTTCTTGACCGCGACCTTGCGCCGCGGGGCGGGCCGCTTGGGTGGCGGGCCGCGCTTGATTGTCCGGCTCATGGCGCCCCGCCCGGCGCCAGCGGGTGATCCGACAGCGCCTCGTCGACGATCGCCTGGACGAGCTCGGCATAGCTCATGCCGATGTGCCGCGCCTGTTCAGGCACGAGGCTGAGCGGGGTCATGCCCGGCTGCGTGTTGACCTCGAGCAGGAACAGCCCGTCGACGCCGCGCTCGTCGTCCCAGCGGAAGTCGGAGCGCGATGCGCCGTTGCAGCCGAGCAGCCGGTGCGCCTCGAGCGCGAGGCTCTTGCACGCGTCGGCGATCTCGTCGGGAATGTCCGCCGGGCAGACATGCTCGGTCATCCCGTCGGTATATTTCGCGTCGTAATCATACCAGCCGCTCTTGGGCTTGAGTTCGGTGACGCCGAGCGCGCGACCGCCGAGCACCGCGGTCGTCAGCTCACGCCCGCGGATATACGGCTCGGCGAGCAGCTCGTCGAAGTCGATCCATGGCCCGACCGCGTCGCGCGCGATCGGATTGCCGTAATTGCCGCTGTCGGTGACGATCGCCACGCCGACCGACGACCCCTCGTTGACGGGCTTGAGCACATAGGGGCGTGCCATCGGATCCCCCTCGAACAGGTCGACCGAGCGGACGATCCGCCCACCCGGCATCGGCACACCCGCCGGGACGAGCAGCAGCTTGGTCAGCACCTTGTCAATCGCGATCACCGAGGTCGCAAGACCCGAATGCGTGTAGCGGAGCCCCATCAGGTCGAGCAGCCCCTGCACCGAGCCATCTTCGCCGGGCGTCCCGTGCAGCGCGTTGAACACGAGATCGGGCCTGGCTTCCGCGAGCCGGGCGGCGACGTCGCGTCCCATGTCGATCCGCGTGACGCGGTGACCGAGCGATTCGAGCGCATCGGCGCAGCCATTGCCCGACAGCAGCGAGACCTCACGCTCCGCCGACCAGCCGCCCATCAGCACGGCGATGTGAAGAGCGCCGCTCATTTCGCCACCCCGACCCGCTGGATTTCCCATTCCAACGTCACTCCAGAATGCGCCTTCACCTTGGTCCGTACCTCTTCGCCCAGCGCCTCGATCTCCGCGCTCGACGCGGACCCGAGGTTCAGCAGGAAATTGCAATGCTTCTCGCTGACCTGCGCGTCGCCGCGCGTCAGCCCTCGGCACCCGGCCGCGTCGATCAGCGCCCAGGCCTTGTGCCCCTCGGGATTCTTGAACGTCGATCCGCCGGTGCGCGACCGCAACGGCTGCGACGCCTCGCGCTCCGCGGCGATCCGGTCCATCTCAGCCCCGATGACAGCCGGTTCGCCGGGCGTGCCCGAAAACACCGCCTCGACCACGACCGCGCCCGCGGGCAGGTCCGAATGCCGGTACACATAACCGAACCGCGCCGCGGGCCATGTCTCGACCGCGCCGTCGCGCGTGACGACGGTCGCCTCGATCAGGATATCGCTGACGTCGCGCCCATAGGCACCCGCGTTCATCCGCACCGCGCCGCCCACCGTCCCCGGGATCCCGCGCAGAAACTCAAGCCCGGCGATCCCCGCATCGCGTGCCGCGCTGGCGACGGTAATCCCCATAGCCCCCGCCCCTGCGCGAACGCGACCGTCCTCAACCGACACCTTCGCCATTGCCTTGGGCAGCCGCACCACGACCCCCGGCACACCCCCGTCGCGGACGATCAGGTTGGAACCGACGCCCACCGGCAGGACCGGCGTCGACGGATCGAGGGTCTTCAACAACCCGGCCAGATCCTCGACATCTGCCGGCCGCACAAGCCATTCGGCAGGCCCGCCGGTACGAAACCAGATGAAGTCCGCAAGTGACCCACCGGCCTCGACGCTCCCCCTGATGGTCTCCCGCGAAGGCGGGAACCCAGTCTGGGTCGCCGCATTCGCGGGGACGCAAGGTGTCGCAGCGTTCACGCCGGCACCTTCGAACGCTCGACCGCGATCGCATCGGCCAGCCCGGCCGCCCATTTCGTGATGTCGCCCGCGCCGAGGCAGACGACCATGTCATCCGCCTCGATCGTCGCCGCCAGCTCGGCCGCCAGTGCATTCGCATCCGCGACCACGCCCGCAAACCGGTGGCCGCGCCGCTTCAGCCCCTCGACCAGAGCCGCCGCGTCGACGCCCTCGACCGGCGTCTCGCCCGCCGCATAGACCGGCGTCACCAGCACCCGGTCCGCGTCGTTGAACGCGGTCTGGAAATCCTCCATCAGATTGCCGAGCCGTGAATAGCGATGCGGCTGCACGACCGCGATCACCCGCCCCTTCGCCCCCTCGCGCGCGGCGGCCAGCACCGCGCGGATCTCGACCGGATGATGTCCGTAATCGTCGATGATCGCGACACCGCCACCCTCGACCGGAACCTCGCCCACCTTGGTAAAGCGCCGCTTCACGCCGCCGAACTTGGCAAAGCCCTGCTGGATCGTCGCATCCTCGATCCCCAGCTCGAGCGCGACGCCGATCGCGGCCAGCGCGTTCTGGACGTTGTGCCGCCCGGGCATCGGCATCTCGATTCCCGCAATCGTCCGCGTCGCGCCGTCGCGCGTCCGCACCACGCAGTCGAAGCGGTTGCCGCCCGGGATCGGCGTCACCTCGACCCCGCGGACGTCCGCCTGCGCCGAGAAGCCATAGGTCACGATCCGCCGGTCGCGCACGCGCGGCAGGATCCCCTGCACCTCGGGATGATCAAGGCACAGCAACGCCGCGCCGTAAAAGGGCACGTTCTCGACGAACTCGACGAACGCATCCTTTACCGCGTCGAACGATCCGTAATGATCGAGATGCTCGGGATCGATGTTGGTGACGACCGCGATCGTCCCGTCGAGCCGCAGGAAGCTGCCGTCGCTCTCGTCCGCCTCGACCACCATCCAGTCGCTCGCACCCAGTCGCGCGTTCGAGCCGTAGCTGTTGATGATCCCACCATTGATGACGGTCGGATCCACGCCGCCGGCATCGAGCAACGCCGCCACCATCGACGTCGTCGTCGTCTTGCCGTGCGTGCCGGCAACCGCGACGGTCGACTTCAGCCGCATCAGTTCGGCGAGCATCTCCGCACGCCGTACCACGGGCACGCGCGCATTGAGCGCCGCCTCGACCTCGGGGTTCGACCGAACGATTGCGGTCGAGACGACCACGACTGCCGCGTCACCAATATTCTCCGCGGCATGGCCGATCGCGACCGGAATGCCCTTGTCGCGCAGGCCCTGCACGACATAGCCCTCGGCCACGTCAGAGCCCTGCACGCGGTAGCCGAGATTCTTCATCACCTCGGCGATGCCCGACATGCCGATCCCGCCGATGCCGACGAAATGGATCGTGCCGATATCGGTCGCTACACCCTTCATGCAAATTGTACCTTTGGCTTGGATGGGCGCCCGACCGGCAGTCGCGACACCGGCGCATCGAGGCTTTCGACCAGATCGGCCAGATCGCTTGCCGCATTGGGCCTGCCGCAGCTGCGCGCGCGTCCCGCGGCGTTCTGCAGCGCGGCGGGGTCGAGCCCGAGCTTCTGCATCTGCTTGGCGAGTTCGACCGCGGTGAAGTCGCCCTGCCGGATCGTCCGTGCGCCGCCGGCGCGGGTGATCTCGCGGGCGTTGACCGTCTGGTGATCGTCGGTCGCGCCCGGCAGCGGCACCAGGATCGCCGGCCGCCCCGCCGCGGTCAGCTCCGCGATCGTCGATGCGCCCGCGCGCGCGATCACCAGATGCGCCCAGGCGAGCTGTTCGGGCATGTCGGGCAGATAGGTGGCGAGCTCGGCCGGGATGTGATGCTCGGCATATTGCGCGCGCACCGCGTCGATATCCTCGATCCGCGCCTGATGCGTGACCTGCAGACGGCGCCGGAACGTCACCGGCAGCATCGCCAGCCCATCCGGGACGACCTGAGACAGGATGCTTGCGCCCTGGCTGCCACCGGTCACGAGCACGCGGAAGATGCCATCCTCCTCGAGCAGCGGATAGGGCCTGGCGCGTAGCGCGAGTACCGCCTCGCGCACCGGATTGCCGACGAGATGCGTCTTGGCGAGGAGCCCGGACGCGAGCCGTTCGGTCGGTTCGGACGAGGTTGCGATCGCGTCGACGCGGCGCGCCACGAGCCGGTTCACCCGCCCCAGCACCGCGTTCTGCTCGTGCACCGCGGTTGGGATCCGATTCGCGAACGCCGCCAGTAGCGCGGGCAGCGCGGGATAGCCGCCAAAGCCGATCACCGCCGCCGGCTTGAACGTGCGATAGAGTTCGCGCGCCATCATCCGCCCCCGCCACATCGATCGCGTCGCCTTGGCCCAGCCCAGCGGTCCGCCGGTGAAGCGCCCGGCGGGAAGGACATGCGTCTGGATTCCCTCGAACAATCCAGGGAAGCGCACGCCGCGCTCGTCGCTGACCAGCGCGACGCGGTGGCCACGCCTCGTCAGCTCAGCGGCAAGCGCCGCCGCCGGCACCATGTGACCGCCGGTCCCGCCTGCCGCGAGCACGAAATGCCGGGGACGTTGATTCACAGTCATTCACCACTCCAGCGGACGACATAGGGGCTCCGCGTGAGAAACGGATTGCGCCGGGTAAACGCCAGCAGCAACCCCATGCCGACCGACAAGGCGATCATCGACGACCCGCCATAGCTGATGAACGGCAGCGTCATGCCTTTGGACGGTGCGAGCCCGGTGTTCACCGCCATGCTGACCAGTGCCTGTGCGCCGAACTGCGTCGCCAGCCCCGCCGAGGCCAGCAGCTTGAATTCATCCTGTTCGTCCAGCAGCTTGACGAACACGCGCACGACGATCGCAAGGAAGATCACTGCGATCACCGAACAGGCGATCAGCCCGAATTCCTCGCCGATCACCGAGAAGATGTAATCGGTATGCGCCTCGGGCAGCCCGAACTTGGCGATGCCGCCGCCGGGCCCCGTGCCGGTCCAGCCGCCCGCGGTCAGCGTGTTGTGGGCCGCATTGGTCTGGAAATGATCCGATGCGCCCTCGCCTTCGATTCCCGGGAACAGGAACGCGTCGATCCGCGACCGCGCCGTGCCGTAGAACATATAGGCGGCCACCAGCCCGACCGGCACGCAGCCGACCAGCCCCGCCATCACGCGCATCGGCGTTCCCGCGATCATCAACAACGCCATCCACACGGTGCAGTAGATGATCGTCTGGCCGAAATCGGGCTGCAGCATCAGCATCACCGCGATCGTGCCGGTCAGCCCGCCCGTGATCAGCACGGTCGGCAGTTCGGGATCCTTCGCGCGCAGCGACAGGAGCCAGGCGACGGTAACGATGAAGACCGGCTTCAGAAACTCGGACGGCTGGAATTGGGCAAAGCCATAGCCGATCCAGCGGCGCGCACCGTTGACCTCGGATCCGACGAATGGCGTCACCGCCAGGATCAGCAGCAGCACCGCCGCCGCGGTCAGCGCCATGCGCCGCGCCATCGCGACGGGCATCATCGACACCCCGAACAGCACCGGCATCGAGACGCCGACCCACATCAGCTGACGCCAGAAATAATAGAGCGGCGTCAGTTTGTGATGCTCGCCCGAATAGCGCACCGCGGTCGCGGGCGACGCCGCGGCCACCGCGATCAGCCCGATCGCGATCAGGAACAACGTCAGCAACAGCAGCATCCGGTCGATATCCCAGAACCACGTGCCGAGCGGCGACTGATCGCCACGCCCGCCGCGCCGCTTCATCTTCGCGACGATCCCGGTCTTCTGCCCTGCGCTTATCATCGGTGTCCGCATATCGCTCATGCCAGCGACTCGACCGCCGCGCGGAAGGCCGCGCCGCGCGCTTCGTAATCGGCGAACTGGTCGAAGCTCGCACAGGCGGGGGACAGCAGGATCGTGTCGCCGGGCCGGGCATTGGCCGCCGCGCTGCGGACGGCCGCGTCGAGCGTGCCGACATCGTCGACCGGCATCGACCCGGCCAGGATCTCGGCGAACCGCGGCCCGGCCTCGCCGATCGTATAGGCGTGAACGACATGGCCGAAGCCGGGCCTGCACGCATCGAGGTCATCCCCCTTGGCGCGCCCGCCGACGATCCAATGGACCCGCTCGAACGCGGCCAGCGCGGGCGCTGCGCTCTCCGGATTGGTCGCCTTGCTGTCGTCGACATAGGCGACGCCGTCATAGGAGGCGATCTGCTGCATGCGGTGCGGCAGGCCGGTAAAGCTGACCAGCCCGCGATCGATATCGACCTCGCTCACACCGAGCGCGCGCGCGACCCCCACGGCGGCACGCGCGTTCAGCGCGTTGTGCGGCCCCTGGAGCGACGGCCAGCCGGCCTGGTCGCCGATGTCGATATGGTCGATGAACTCGACCGGAAGGTCAGCGGGCGCATCACCCAGAAGACGATGCTCCGCCTCTGCGCCGTGGTCGACGATCGCGAGATGCGGCGCCGTCTGCATCGCGAACAGCCGTGCCTTCGACGCCGCATAGCCGGCAAAGCCGTCATAGCGATCGAGATGGTCGGGGGTAATGTTGAGCAGCACCGCGACGTCGCAGTCGAGCGTCTGAGTCAGGTCGATCTGATAGCTCGACAGTTCGAGCACATAGACGCCGCCCTCGGGCAACGGATCCTGCCCCAGAATCGGCAGCCCGATATTGCCCCCCATCAGCGTCGGCACGCCCGCGGTCCGCAGGATATGATGCACGAGCGCGGTCGTGGTCGACTTGCCGTTCGTGCCCGTGATCCCGACGACCTTGTGCGACGGCAGGTCGCCCCGCGCCTGTGCGAACAGTTCGATGTCGCCGATGACAGGAACGCCCGCCGCATGCGCGGCAGCGGCAAGCGGATGCGTGTTGAGCGGCACCCCCGGCGAAACGACGAGCGCGTCGAACGCCGCTAGGTCGTCCAACGGATCAAACTGGAGATCCACGTCATCGAGGGTGACCGACAGGTCTTGAATGCTCTCGGCGAGAGCCTCGCGCTTCGTTTCGTCGGAGTCCCACGCGACCACGCTCGCGCCGCCCGCCACCAGCGCCTGCACCGTCGCCGCACCCGACCGCGCCAGCCCCAGCACCGCAAAGCGTTTTCCGCGCCAGGCCTCAGCGACGATCACCGCAGCTTCAACGTCGACAGGCCGACCAGCGCCAGGACCAGTGCGATGATCCAGAAGCGGATCACGACGGTCGGCTCGCTCCAGCCGAGCTGTTCGAAATGATGGTGGATCGGCGCCATCCGGAACACCCGCTTGCCGGTCCGCTTGTAGAAAAACACCTGGATGATCACGCTCATCGCCTCGGCGACGAACAGCCCGCCGATGATCCCGAGCACGATCTCGTGATGCGCGACGACGGCGATGGTGCCGAGCGCGCCACCGAGCGCGAGGCTGCCGGTGTCGCCCATGAACACCGCCGCGGGCGGCGCGTTGAACCACAGGAACGCCAGACCGCCGCCGACGACCGCGCCGCAGAAAATGGCGAGTTCGCCTGCGCCGGGAACGTGCGGGATGCCGAGATAGTCGGCGAACTTCACATTGCCCGCGAGATAGACGATCACCATGAACGCGACGCTCGCGATGATCACCGGCATCGTCGCCAGCCCGTCGAGCCCGTCGGTCAGGTTCACGGCGTTGCCGAACGAGACGATGGTGAAGGCGGCGAAGACGGGGAAGAACCAGCCGAGATCGATATACATGCGCGACGTGAACGGCAGGTAGAGATGCGGCCCGTTCTGCGACATGATGATCGTCGCGGCGATCCCGGCGATCGCGAATTCGAGCAACAGCCGCGTGCGGCCCGAAATGCCCGCGGTGCTCGCCTTCCGCACCTTGTCGTAATCATCCATGAACCCGATCGTGCCGAACCCCAGTGTCACGAACAGACACGACCAGACATAGGGGTTGCTCAGGTCCATCCAGAGCAGGATCGCCAGCGTCATGCTGGTCAGGATCATCAGCCCGCCCATCGTCGGCGTGCCGCGCTTGGCGAGATGCGTCTGCGGGCCGTCGGCGCGGATCGGCTGCCCCTTGCCCTGACGCACGCGCAGCCAGCCGATGAAGCGCGGCCCGATGATCAGGCCGATGATCAGCGCAGTCGCGACCGCCCCGCCCGTCCGCGTCGACTGATAGCGGAGCAGGTTCAATATCCCCGGGAAACCCAGATGTGCGGCGATCCAGTACAGCATTTACGTCTTCCCGCCCCCGAGACTCGTCACGACCCGCGCGAGCCCTACACCGTTCGATCCCTTGATGAGAACCGCATCGCCCGGCGCCAGGATCGTCCGTAACGACGTCAGCGCGGCCGCAGCGTCGCCCACATGGACGGTTTCGACTTTACCCTCAAGCGCTTGCGCAAGCGGCGCCATCGCTTCACCGACCAGCAGCGCCATTTCGACGTTTGCCGCGAGGATCGGCTCGGCGAGCCCGGCATGATAGTCGGCCGAGCCATCGCCCAGCTCGCGCATCTCGCCGAGCACGGCGATGTGCCGCCCCAGCTCCTTGGCCAGCACGGCCAGCGTCGCACGCATCGACGCGGGGTTTGCATTATAGCTTTCGTCGATCACGAGCGCCTGCCCGTCCGCCAGCGTCGTCATGAACCGCGCACCGCGTCCCTGCAGCCCGCCGAGTTCGGCGAGCGCCAGTCCCGCCAGCCCGAGATCCGCGCCCGCCGCCTCGACGCACGCGATCACCGCCAGCGCGTTCGAAACCCAGTGCATTCCCGGCTGCGCCATCGTGAAGCTCAGCTCGTGGCCGTCCTGCTGGACCGTCACGAACGTCGCGCCGGTCGCCAGCCGGACCGTCTCGATCGCGCGGACATCGGCACCCTTCGCGATTCCGAAGGTCACGATCCGCGCCGCATGCGGCGTCGCCGCCGCGGTCAGCCGGTCGCGATGCGGGCTGTCGAAGGGGATGATCGCGACGCCGTCCGGCTCGAGCCCGGCGAAGATCTCGCCCTTGGCATCGGCGATCGCGCTTTCGTCGCGGAAGAATTCGGTATGCGCCGGCGCGATCGCGGTCACCACGGCGATATGCGGACGGACGATCTGCGTCAGCGCGGCCAGCTCACCCGCATGGTTCATCCCCATCTCGAACACGCCGAAACGCGCGTCGCGCGGCATCCGCGCGAGGCTCAGCGGGACGCCGGTATGGTTGTTGTAGCTCTTGACCGAACGATGCACCGCCCCCGGTGCGCCGCGATCGAGCGCCGCGAACAGCGCTTCCTTCGCGCTTGTCTTGCCGACCGATCCGGTGACGCCGATGATCGTCGCGCCGCTGCGCACCCGGCTTGCGCGCCCGAGCATCTGCAACGCGGTGAAGCTGTCGGCGACCAGCACATGCGGATGCGCGCAGGGTTCGGAGACGATCGCCCCCGCGGCGCCCTGCGCGAACGCCTGGTCGAGATACAGATGGCCGTCGCTCGCCTCGCCCTTCATCGCGACGAACAGGTCGCCCGGACCGACCTCGCGCGAATCGAATGCCACGCCCGTCACGGCAAACTCGGCCGATGCCACCCCGCCGGTCGCGGCAGCGATCTCGGCAGACGTCCACAGGGGCACCGCATTGTTCATGCCGCACACTCGCGTGCGACGCCGACATCGTCGAACGGCAACACCATGTCGCCGACGATCTGGCCCTGTTCGTGGCCCTTGCCCGCGATCAGCACGATGTCGTCGCTGCCCGCCTCGTCGATCGCCGCCTGGATCGCCGCGCGCCGGTCGCCGATCTCGATCGCGCCGGGCGCGCCCTTCAGCACGTCGCGGCGGATCGCGGCGGGATCCTCGGTGCGCGGATTGTCGTCGGTGACGATCACGCGGTCGGCGTAATGCATCGCGACCTGCCCCATCGTCTCGCGCTTGCCGGTATCGCGGTCGCCGCCCGCGCCGAACACGACGATCAGCCGGCCGCCCGCATGCGGCTTGAGCGCGGCGATCGCCGCCTCCAGCGCGTCGGGGGTATGCGCATAATCAACATAGACCGGCGCACCCGAGCGCGCGATAACCGCACGCTCGAGCCGCCCGCGTACGGGCTGCAATCGCGCCAGATTGGCGATGGTCGTCGCGATATCGCCCCCGGTCGCGATCACCAGCCCGGCCGACACCAGCGCGTTCGCTGCCTGATATCCGCCGATCAGCGGCAGCGTCACGCGGTAGGTCTGGCCCCCCGCCTCAATCGTCAGCCCCTGCCCCAGCAATGTCGGATCGCGATCGACCAGTCGCAGCGTATCGCCGCGCGTGCCGACGGTCACGAGCCGATTGCCCCGCTCCCGCGCGAGGTCGATGACGCGCGCCGCCTGCGGATCATCGGCCCACACCACCGCCGCCCCATCCGGGCCGAGTACTTCAGAAAACAGGCGGATCTTGGCGGTGAAATAGGCCGCCATGTCGCCGTGATAATCGAGATGATCACGGCTGAGATTGGTGAAGGCGGCCGCCGATACGGGCAGTCCCTCGGTGCGATACTGGGTCAGCCCGTGGCTCGACGCCTCGAAGGCGAGATGCGTCACGCCTTCGCGCTCGAGCCCGGCGACGTTCGACAGGAAGGTGACGACGTCTGGCGTCGTGAGGCCCGTGGTGACGCGTTCGTCGGCGGTCGTGACGCCCAGCGTCCCGATCGACGCGGCGTGATGGCCGGCCATCCGCCACAATTGGCGGGTCATCTCGACACAGCTCGTCTTGCCGTTGGTGCCCGTGATCGCGACCGTTGTCGCAGGAAAGGGAGCGAAGAACGTCGCCGCGAGCTGCGCGAACCGTTCGCGCGGGGTCTCGTCGGCGATGTACGCTGCACCCTCGACCGCGAGGCCCGGCCGCGCGACGATGCCGATCGCCCCTGCGCGGATCGCGTCGGCGATATAATCCTCGCCATTGACGCGCGCGCCCTCGAATGCCCCGAAGATCGTCCCCGGTGCGACCTTGCGATGGTCGATCGCGAAGCCCGTGACGTTGCCGTCATACGCCTCGCGCGTTGCAGATCCGTGCACTGATGCCCCGCCATCGCTGACGGGGCCCTTACCGATCAGCGTTGCCAGTTTCATGCACCGATCCTCATGTATCGCCCCTCATTCCGCACCGGACGTCGGCTTTGCGCCAAAGGCCGGCGTGCCCGGCGCATGCCACAACAGCGGCAACAAGTCGCTTTCGTCAATGTCGCGGTTCGCGTCCGGAATGACGCCGAGCATCGATCCGGTCCGGCTGATCACGCGCGATACCACCGGCGCCGCGGTCCAGGCCGCGGTGGTGAAGCCATAGGATTCCTTGTTACCCTTGGCGGAATCAAGGGTAACCACAACGACGTAGCGCGGCGCGTCCATCGGAAACGCGGCGGCAAAGGTCGAGACGTTGGTGTGCTTGTTATAGCCACCCGCCTGCGCGATCTCGGCCGTACCGGTCTTGCCGCCAACGCGGTAGCCGGGCGCCTCGCCCTTGCGGCCCGTGCCATATTGCACGACCAGGCGCAGCAGCTGCCGCATCCGCGCGCTCGTCGTCGTGCTGATCACGCGTCGCCCGGCGGGGATATGCGCCGGATCGATCTTCAGCAGCGTCGTCGGTCGCCAGATCCCGCCATTCACCAACGTCGCATAGGCGTTGGCGAGGTGCAGCGGGGTCACCGCGATCCCGTGGCCATAGGCCGACGTCATCAATGTGGTGCGCGCCCAGAAGGTCGGCCAGATCGGCCGGCCCTTCTCGCGCAGTTCGATATCGGGCTTGGTGTCGAAGCCGAGCTTGCGGAACATGTTCTGCATTCCGGCCGCACCGATCTGGTCGGCGATCCGCGCGGTCGCAATGTTCGACGAATAGATCAGCGTCTCGGGGATGTTCAGCCAGCGCTTTTCTTCATCGCCCGGATCGTCGTGGATCGTGTAGCCGCCGACGCGCAGCGGGACGGTCGCGTCGAAGCGCCGCGCCATCGAGGTGACGGTGCCCGAATCGATCGCCGCCGCCATCGCGATCGGCTTGAACACCGACCCCAGCTCGTACACGCTCTGCGTAGCCATGTTGCGCAGTTGCTCGGTGCCCGCCATGCCGACCCGGTTGGGGTTGAAGACCGGCATCGACGTCATCGCGATCACTTCGCCGGTGTCGACGTCGAGGACGATGCCCGCCGCGCTCTTGGCCTGGAACGACGCGACCGCACGCGCGAGTTCGCTTTCCATCGCCGCCTGGACGCGCGTGTCGATCGACAGCGCGACCGGCGCGCCGTTCAGCGCGGGGTTGGTCAGCCGCTCGTCGAGGACGCGCTCCATCCCCGACATGCCGTGGCCGTCGGTCGACAGGAACCCCAGCGCATGCGCCGCCATGGTCGATTGCGGATACAGGCGCTGCGTCTCGCGCGCGAACACGATCGCGGGTTCGCCGATCGCGTTGACCTGCTCGACCAGCGCAGGCGACGCGCGGCGTTGCAGGTAGCTGAAATTCACATCCTTGGTCAGCAGACCGTAGAAGAAGGCCTGGTTGCCGCGATCGGGCATCAGCGCCGCCAGCCGCGCGGCGATCTCGGTCGGATCGCCGATCATTTTCTTGGGATGAACCGCGATCGTCCATGCGTCGATCGTCCTGGCCAGCGGCGCGCCGTTACGGTCGACGATATCGCCGCGCGCCGCGATCGCCGCGGCGCGTGCACCGGGATCGCTCAGCGACGACTGGATCGCGAGCACGCCGAGCCGGCCGATCACGACCAGCACCGCGGCCCCGAACAGGAACATCAACATCATCAGGCGCGTGTGCGCGGTCGCGACCAGCGCGTGGCGCTGCGTTGCGGTACGCCGCTCGGAAACCGGCCGGGCGACGAGGGTGGTCAACGCAGACGCCCTGCCTCGGCCCGCGCGCCGCTCAGGATCGAACCCAGCGTGTTGTCGGACAGCAGCTTGCGGTCGAGCATTGCGACTGCCTGCGGACGGACCTTGGCAACCGCGGCGAGGCGCTCGGGGGCGGCCGCGCGGACGATCGCCGTGTCGGTGGCACGGGCGGTCTGGACGGTGGCGCGGACGGTGACGGGCTTGAGCGGCGCTGCGGCAGCGACGGCCTGCACGGCGACGTCGACCGCCTGCGGTGCCGCGGCGGCGGCAGCAACCGGCAGCGACGGCACGAGCAGCTGCGCGGTCTGGACGGCGGCGCCCGCGGGCCCGCCGATCTGATTCACGTCGAGGCTGGCGAGGGCCGACTCGCTTGCGACGAACTGCCCGGCGGTCGGCGCGGACAGCGCCAGCGTATCGCCGTTCCAGCGCTCGAGCTGCGCGAGGTTCGCACGCGTGTCGAATTCGGTCTCAAGCGCGCGGATATCGCGCTCGGCCGACCGGATCTGGCCGTTGACGGTCTCAAGCTTCTTGCGCTCGGCGGCCACCTGCAGCGAAACGAGGTAAAAGCCGAGCACGACGGCAACGCAGCCACCGAACCAGCCCACACCCTTCAACCGATACGCCGCCGTCATGTCGTCACCTCTTCCGTCCAAGGTTGCGCGGAGGTCCGCCGCGCCGTTCGTAAAGTCGCAGAGCGCGCGCGCGGATTGCGCGCCAGCTCGTCCTCGCCGGCGCGCACGGGGCGGCCGACATCGGTAAAACTCGGTTCTACCACGGTTTTTGCCTGTGGAAGATGACGGGAACCTGAAGGCGCACTGCCCGACCGCGTGCGCAGGAACCGCTTCACCATGCGATCCTCCAGACTGTGGAAGGTCACGATGGCGAGCCGTCCGCCGGGCTTGAGCGCACGCTCCGCCGCCAGCAGGCCATCGGCGAGCTCGCCGAGTTCGCGGTTGATATGGATTCGGATCGCCTGGAACGCGCGCGTCGCGGGGTCCTTCTTGTCGTGCGCCTTATACCCCAGCGCGCGACGGACGACATGCGCGAGCTCGCCGGTACGCGTCATCGGTCGTGCGGCAACGATCGCCCGCGCGACGCGACGCGACTTGGGCTCGTCGCCAAAATGATAGAGGACGTCGGCGATCTCGTCCTCATCGGCCTCGTTGACGAAATCGGCGGCGGTCATGCCCGCCTGCGCCATCCGCATGTCGAGCGGTCCGTCCGACTGAAACGAAAAGCCGCGCTCGGCCTGGTCGAGCTGCATCGACGAAACGCCGATGTCGAGCGTGATGCCGTCGACGGGCAACGCGTCGCGTACCTCGAGTTCGGCGACCATCGCGGAAAAGTCGGCGGCAACCAGCGTCAGCCGCTCCTCGCCATCGGCCCAGTCCTGACCCGCCGCGATCGCGTCGGGGTCACGGTCGAAGGCGATGACGCAGGCGCCACGCGACAGCAGCGCCCGCGTATAGCCGCCCGCGCCGAACGTCCCGTCGACGATCGTCTCGCCGGGCGCGGGGGCCAGCGCGGCGATCACCTCGTCGAGCAGGACCGGAATGTGCGGGGCGGCGGGGATCGTGTCGCTCACAGCGAAATCCCCTTTTCGGCCATGTAGAAGCGCGCCATTTCCTTGACGACGGGGGGCATGTCGTCGGTCGCGACCAGCGCCGCCGGGTCCCAGATCTCGATATAGTCTAGGACGCCGTAGAAGAACGCGTGGCCCTTGATCCCGGCATAGAAGCGCGGGAAGGCGGGCATGATGAAGCGCCCCGAGCCATCGAACGGCACGGCCTCGCCCGACGCCGCGCGACGCTTGATGTTGTAATCATATTCGCCGTCTTCACGGGTATTCTCGGCCTCGCGACGGTCGAGCTTTTCGGCGAGCAGCGCGACATAACCCGGATCATAGGCGACCAGGCAGCGATTCTTCTGGTGTGCGCCGATGATGATGGTTCCGCCGTCCTTGCCGTTCGCCTTGGGGGCATTTGCCGACAAGATCGTCCGAAGGGCGGAAGGGATGGCTACCCGGCCCTTGTCGTCGACAAGGCCGATGCCATCTCCTTGATATCGCCCTCGATCCGACACGCCAATATCCCGCGAATGGCGCGCACGTCTTCCCGCCTCGAACCGCAGCCTTCGCCGCGGCCCGGCCGCGCAATCGCGAACGGTGAACGTGCCCCTGTGTTAATCTCCGTCTATCACAGCGGAACGGGGACGCAACGGGATATTTGGGGATTTCCGGGAATCAAGCGCTGTATTGCCCTTGATCCGGGACCATGTGCCCTGCCGGGACGACGCGGCGCGCACATTGATCCACAGCAAGGTCGAGTCGCGCCTGGCATGCGGACGCGCTGCACGTCAGCGTGATCCCGTGATTTCCCCGGCGCGGCAGCGACGGAAAGCTCGGATCAGTTCGGAGTAGCGGGTGCCTGTGCGTTGACGCTGGGTGCGAGGCCCATTTCCGCGAGTGGCTCGTCAGAGCCATCGGCGGCGGCGGTCGTATTCAACACGGCCATGTTCGCGACAACATCGGCCTGCGCCGAGCCGGCGGCGACCACGGGTCGTTCGCGCGTCGCCGACCCGATGATCGCGCTGGCGAGCCCGATGAAGATCACCACTGCGGCGAGCCCGATCATGCCGACCTTGATCCGCTGCATGGTTTGCGAAGGTGCGCGTTGCGTCTGCATCTTGTCGCGCGCATCTACCCGATCATCGCGCACTTGTCGAATTTCACCATCCCGCGGCGCGCCGCCGCCCTCGCTCACACCAGGCCCTTGGCCGCGCGCCATTCAGGATTGTACAGCGTCGAGAGGTAGCGGAACCCCGTATCGCACAGGATCGTCGCGATCCGCTTGCCCGGTCCGAGCTGCCGCGCCAGCGCGACCGCGCCCGCGACGTTGATCCCGGACGACAGGCCGAGGCACAGCCCCTCCTCGTCGAGCAACTGCCGGGTCCAGGCATAGCCTTCCGCGTCCGAGATCCGGAACTGCGTATCGATCGGCGCGCCATCGAGATTGGCGGTGATCCGCCCCTGCCCGATGCCTTCCGCAACCGAGGACCCTTCGGACTTCAGCTCGCCATGCGCGTAATAGTTATACAGCGCAGCGCCATGCGGATCGGTCAGCGCGATGCAGATCGCCTCGTCCTTCGCCTTCAGACCCAGGCCGACACCGGCGATCGTCCCGCCCGTCCCCGCCGCGCAGGTGAAGCCGTCGATCCGCTCGTCCATCTGCCGCCAGAGCTCCTCGGCGGTCCCGATAATATGCGCGTGGCGATTGGCGGTGTTGTCGAACTGGTTCGCCCAGATCGCGCCGGGCGTCTCCTCGGCGATGCGCCGCGACGTGTGCACGAAATGACACGGGTTGGAAAAGGCGGCGGCGGGCACCAGCACGAGTTCGGCACCCAGCGCGCGCAACGTGTCCATCTTCTCGCGGCTCTGCGTCTCGGGCATCACGATGATCGTCTTGTAGCCCTTGGCGTTGGCGACCAGTGCCAGGCCGATCCCGGTATTGCCCGCGGTCCCCTCGACGATCGTCCCGCCCGGCTGGAGCAGGCCGCGCGCCTCGGCGTCCTCGACGATGAACAGCGCAGCGCGATCCTTGATCGACGCGCCCGGATTGGTGAATTCGCACTTGCCGAAGATATCGCACCCCGTCGCGTCGCTCGGCCCCTTCAGTCGCACCAGCGGCGTATTCCCGATCAGGGCAAGCGTATCGGGGGCGGTCAGCGTATCGGATCTCATCTGCATCGCCTGTAGATGGCGCCACTGCCGGTCCGCCACAAGCGCGCTAAAACTATCCACCGGACAAGCCGGCGCACCAAGCCCCGTCAGGCCGCCCCGCTCACGCCGCGTCGCGCCTCACCGTTTCGATGCGGGCCTGAACGCAATCCAGCGCGTCGGACAATTTGGCGCCGAGCAGCAATTCGCCCCCCTCGTCGGCCAGGCAGAGCGCCTGGGTGATGAGCGTCGATATCGCCGACAGGCGCTCGGCGACAGGAATTTGGCCCGGCATGCAACGTCCTCTTACAACGGTTCCGTGAAATATAGTGGCAGATGCGTGACATCGGACGACCCCGGTGCCTTTATTCCCGCGTCGCCACTGCCCGAATGTGGTGGCGCAACACTGCCGGGCGCCATCGCCAATGCGACGAACCGGCGCATCCCGGGGATGACCCGTCCCGCCACGGGCGCATCGCGGCCGCTACGGCTTGACGCGATTTGCTGCATGCGCGAAGCCCCGACGATATGAAGAAGACGCTCCCCCTCACCGCCGTCGCCGCGCTGCTTGCGCTGGCTGCCTGCAACTCCAAACCGGCTGCACCCGAGGTGGTCGACACCAATCCCGATCCGATGGCGAACCAGCTCGCCAATGCGGCGCCGGTCGAGCTGCCGCCGTCGATCAAGTCGGAGCAGACGATGCGCTGCAAGGACAACAGCCTGGCCTATGTGACCTTCTTCCAGGGGGGCAAGCAGGCCGTGGTTCGTCTCAAGGAAGGCGGTCCGGCCACGACGCTCAAGGCGCCTGCCGAGGGTGAGCCACTGGTCGCCGACGGCGGCTGGTCGATGACGGGCACCGAGAAGTCGATCGAGCTGACCCAGCCGGGCAAGCCCGGCCAGACCTGCCACACCTGATCCTTCAGCCGGCCACGGCCGGATGATCCCGCGCCCCGGACGACCGCCAGCGTCGCCCGGGGCGTAGTTTTGCCGCGATGCCTTGCCATCGGCGGCGCGCACCGGCACGCTGGCCGGCATGGCAACCATCGCGATATACAGCCTGAAGGGCGGCGTCGGTAAGACGACGCTGGCGGTCAATCTCGCCTGGTGTTCGGCAACCCGGTCGGCACGCCGCACGATTCTCTGGGACCTCGACCCGCAGGCCGCGAGCAGTTTCCTGCTGCACGGTACCGCCGGGCGGGATCAGGCCCAGGCGATGTTCTCCCGCGATATCAGCGTCGCCAAACGGGCTCAGCCGACGCCGGTCGCGAAGCTCGACTTGATCACCGCCGACGCCTCGCTCCGCGGTCTCGACCAGCTGTTTCACACGCTCGACAAGAAAAAGAGGCTCGGCAAGCTGATCGGGGCGCTGACCGATTATGATCGCGTCCTGCTCGACTGCCCGCCGGGACTTACCGAAACCGCCGATCAGGTGATGCGCGCCGCCGATCTGATCGTCGTCCCCGTCATCCCCTCGCCGCTGTCGCAACGTGCCTATGAGGAGGTGATCCGCCATCTCGGCGGCAAGGTGCCCGTGCTGCCCGTCCATGCGATGGTCGATCGCCGGCGGCGGCTGCATGCCGACGCGCTGGTCGCCAACCCCGACTGGCCGGTCATTCCGATGAGCAGCGTGATCGAGGCGATGACCGTACAACGCGCGGCGGTCGGGGCCTTTGCGCCGCGCTCGACCGCCGCGGCGGCGTTCGATCAGCTGTGGCGGACGATCGAACACCGGCTGGCGGCGGGGTCGGCAGCGGGCTAAGGCGCGACCGATGGACATTCTCGATCCGCGCCTCGTGCTTGGCGGCTATGCGGCCGGCGTCTTCCCGATGGCCGACAGCCGCGACGCGATCGACGTCTACTGGGTCGAGCCGCGCCAGCGCGCCGTCCTGCCGCTCGACGGGTTCCGGCTCTCGCGCTCGCTGCGCAAGACCATCGTCGCGGACCGCTTCCGCGTCACCGTCGACACTGCGTTCGGCCAGATCCTCGCGCTCTGTGCCGAAAGCGTCGAGGGCCGGCCCGAGACGTGGATCAATGCGGGGATCGAGCGGGTCTTCCACACGCTGCATCTGATGGGCTTTGCGCATTCGGTCGAATGCTGGGACGGCGACCGGCTGGTCGGCGGGCTATACGGGCTGGCGCTCGGGCGGGCCTTTTTTGGCGAAAGCATGGTCAGCCGCGCGACCGACGCGTCGAAGGTCGCGCTGGCGCATCTCGTCGCGCGGCTGAAGGCCGGCGGCTTCGATCTGCTTGATTGCCAGTTCCAGACCTCGCATCTCGAATCGCTCGGCGCGATCGAGATCGAGCGTGCCGATTATATCGCGTTGCTCGCCGCGGCGCTCGATGGGGTGGTCGGCTCGACCGGCTCGTCCGGTGCGGCTGCATCATTGGTCGCCACCGGGGATTTCTTCGCACTCGACCGCGCTGCCGCGGGTGCGCCGGACGATGCCGTATCCGGCCCGGTCGCGGGGAAGGTCATCGCGCAGCTTTTGGTCCAGACGTCGTAGATCGGATGCTGCACCGCGTTCAGCGCGGGGCGCTCCTTGTACAACCAGCCCGAAAATGTCCGCCGCCATTTCTTGTCGACGCCGCGGACGATCACCTGGACAAAGGCCCCCGTCAGCTGTTCGGGCTCCCAGGGGGCGGTCTGTTCGCAGGCGCGCAGGCGGAGGACGACGTCGCCCATCCGGGTTGCCTGTCCTGGCTTCAGCATGACGTCGCGCGTCACGCCGTTCCGCTTGTTGAGCAGGCCGATCACCGCAACGCGCTCTGCCATCGGCGTCCCGCCATTGGCGAGCGCCGCGCCGCCCGTGTCGATCGTCTCGACCGACCCGTCACCGGCCTGATCGCCGCCCGGCAGATCCTGCTGGACCACGACGGTCGTATCGGCCTTGCGGTTCGTCCAGACGCGATAGCCGAACCAGCCACCGAGCGCGAGAACCACGACCAGGATCGCCGCAGCGATCCGGCGCTGCATCACTCAGGCACCCACGCTTCGTAATCGCCGGTCGCCGCGGCGCGCTGGCCACCCTTTTCCATCGCGCCCGTCGGGCGATAGGCGAGTGCAGTACCCGTCAGGTTGGGCAGCGCCGGCTTTTGCCAGGGGCGGACCGGCGGCAGGGCACGATCGGGCACGTCAGCGACCTGATGGTGCAGCCAGCTGAACCAGGCGGGCGGTACCCGGCTGGCGTCGGTCGCACCCTGATAGATCACCCAGCGGCGCGGATTACCCGCGGTATCCTTGCCGCCTTCATAATAGACGTTGCCGAGCGCGTCCTCGCCCATCCGCGTCTTGCCACGGAGCCCGAATTTGGTGCCGAGCGTGGCGCCGTTCCACCAGGTGAAGGTCGATGCGAGAAATCCCATAGCCGCCGCTTAGCGGGTGGACGCCGCGCCATCAACCTCGAACGCAGTGTGAGCGCCATGGCAAGACGGCGCTGTGTCGTGGATATGGCGGTTCAGCCCGACGCGCCCGGCCATTCGACGCGGTCACCCTCGGCGATGCCGAGTTCCCCGGCACGCCCGCCCATGATCTCGAGCACCGCGCCGACGGGTTCGCCCGACGGGATCTGCGCTTCGGAGAAGGGTATCGTGTTCTCGGCGATCCGCGCGATCGTCCGGTCGGCGCGGATATAGATGATGTCGAGCGGGCTCGGCGTGTTCTTCATCCAGAAACTCGCCTCGCGCGGCCCGCTGCCGTCGGTCGGATAGGGCCAGAACAGCATGCCCCGATTCGGCTTGAGGTCGGTCCGGTACATCAGCCCACGGGCCTGTTCCGCCTCTGTCTTGGCGCTCTCGACGGTGAACACATGCGCGCCGTTCGCGCTGTGGATCGTCACGGCCAGCGTCGCGGCAGCCTGACCCGGTGCAGCACCGGTGCCCGTGCCGGTCGCAGTGCCCGCGACGGTAGCGTCTGGGGCGGCGGCGTCGCCCCCCCGGGCGTCGCCGTTCGAACACGCGCAGAGGCCGAGCGCCAGAAGCGCGGCGAAGACGGTCTTGCTCATTACATATATCCCCGGTTGCGGCGGGCCGGTTACCACGCCGGCGCGGATCGCTCCACCGTAACGGCCAGCGGCCCCTTGCGACCGGTCACGATTCGGGCCTGCAACGGCTGATCCGGCTCGACGACGTCAATCCCCGCCCGCCGCAGCGTTTCCATATGGATGAACACGTCACTGTCGTCGCTTGCCCGTACCAGGAAGCCATAGCCCTTGAGCCGGTTGAACCACTTGACGACGACGGGTTCGAACGGGCCTGCGGCATCGATCAGCGCGACCGGATCGATCCGGTCTACCGGCGCCGCCGTGCCAGGTCGTACCGCCGTCTCCTCGACCGCGCCGCTCAGATCGATCGACAGGACCTCGCGCGCCTGGAAGCCCCGCCCGCGCTGCACCGCGACCACGTCGACCCGCGCGCCCTCTGGCAGGCTGCGCCGGCCATGCGGCTGGAGCACCGAGAAATGGATCAGGATATCGCCGATTGCCGTATCGTCAGCGACCGCGAAGCCGAAACCGCGCGTCACATCGAACCATTTGATGACCCCGCCGAGGACGGACGGCTCCGCGATAGCCTGTGCAGCCGCTTGTACAGCGGGCTGATCGACGCCTTGATCGATGTCCGGCACTGCGCGCGGTCCAGCAGCCGCCACCGCGTCCGGTACCGTGGCCGGCCTGTCCCCGTCATATTGCGCTTCACTACGCATCGTTACGCACCCCTGCACCTTGCTAGCACGCTTCGTCGCAGCCGCAACAACCTGCAATGCGTCTTCACTCAAAATCTGTCGTGTCGATTGTTTCAGACGGGGACGCGGCAAGAATTTTGCGTGCCAGATCGAAACCGTGGCCGGCGCGCACCATCGCGCTGAGCTGCTTTTGCCGCAGCGCACGATTCTCGGCCCCGCCCCCGTCGCTATCGTCCGACCTCGCAAATGGACCCAGCCGCTTGCGCTTCGCATAGGCCAGCGCCGCATCGACGTCGCGCGCCGCGATTTCAGGCGCGAGCGCATCGGCATCGGCCTCGTCAATCCCCGCCTCGCGAAACGCTCCCGCGACGCGCCGCGCACCCAGGCCGCGGCGCTGCATCGCTGCCGCCCGCGCCTCGGCAAAGCCGCGATCGTCGATATAGCCGAGATCCGCCAGTTTTTGCGCCAGCCCTTCGGGATCGGCGGGCGGCACCGCCGGGCCGGTTTCGGGCGCCTCGACCCAGCCGCGCTCACGTACCTTGCGCCGTAGATAATCGCTCAGGCGGCCACGCGTGGTCGCGAATCGCTCGACATAGCGCAGCGCCAACCCCTCAAGTCCCGCGGCATCCAGCGGTTTTGGCGGGCGTTTCTCCTGTCTTTCTCGGCGGCGATCCTGGGTCACGCCATCATTGTGCCACACTGGGATAGGATTTTGAACGTCACGACCGTGCATGGCTGGCCTTTGCACGGTCTCAAGCGGCGGATGTCCCCGGACAGGCCGCGACGTGGAAGACAGGACGCACATGACGATCGACACCTTTCAGACGACGGCGACGAACGGGCTGCTAAAGCCTGCGGTCGCACCGTCGGCCGATCCGATGCCGGCGCAGCGCACGGCGACCCCCACCGCGGACACGCTGCCGCGCCGCTTCGCCGACTTCGCGACACTTGGCGAGGCGCTCGACTATGCGGCGACGGGGCAGCGCGGCCTCAACTTCCATGACGCGCGCGGTACGCTCAGCCAGCCCTATCCCTATGCGACGCTGCGTCGTGACGCGCTGGCGATGGCGGATCGCCTGATCGCCGCCGGCGTCGCCCCCGCCGACCGCATCGCGCTGGTCGCCGAGACCGGCCCAGAATTTGCCGCGCTGTTCTTCGGTGTCGTCTATGCGGGCGCCTGGCCGGTGCCGCTGCCCCTGCCGACATCGTTCGGCGGCCGCGATTCCTATATCGAACAGCTCCGCGTCCAGCTTTCGAGCTGCGATCCCAAGATGCTGATCTTCCCGCCTGAACTCGCGCAGATGGCGAGCGAGGCGGCGCGCCTGGCGGGCACGCACGGGATCGACTGGTCCGAATTCGCGACCCGCGAAGCCCCCGCCGCCACGCTGCCCGAGGCACGTCCCGACGATATCGCCTATCTGCAATATTCGAGCGGCTCGACGCGGTTCCCGCACGGCGTCGTCATCACGCACGAGGCGTTGCTCAACAATCTCGCCGCGCACAGCCACGGCATGGAGATTTGCGACACCGATCGCTGCGTCTCCTGGCTGCCCTGGTATCACGACATGGGGCTGGTCGGCTGCTTCCTGTCGCCGATCGCCAACCAGGTCTCGACCGATTACCTCAAGACCGAGGATTTCGCGCGCCGTCCGCTCGCCTGGCTGGATCTCATCAGCCGCAACACCGGCACGACGCTCAGCTATTCGCCGACCTTCGGCTATGACATCTGTGCGCGGCGCATGTCGTCGCAGACCAAGGCGAGCGACCGGTTCGACCTGTCGCGCTGGCGCGTCGCGGGCAATGGCGCCGACATGATCCGTCCCGACGTGATGCAGTCGTTCGTCGACGCCTTTGCCGATGCCGGGTTCCAGGCCTCCGCCTTCCTGCCCAGCTACGGCCTTGCCGAGGCGACGCTGGCGGTATCGCTGATGCCGCCGGGCGAGGGGATCCGTGTCGAGCTGGTCGAGGAAACCCAGTTGTCGGGCGGCGCGCGCGGCGAGGACCGCCCGCAGCGCTACCGGGCGATCGTCAATTGCGGCAAGCCGGTGCGCGACATGACGATCGAGATCCGCGAAGAGGACGGCACCCCCCTCCCCGAGCGCGCTATCGGCAAGGTGTGGTGCAAGGGCAAGTCGGTGATGGTCGGCTATTTCCGCGACGATGCCGCCACCGCGGCGTGCATGTCCGACGGCTGGCTCGATACCGGCGACATGGGCTATATGTCCGACGGCTATATCTACATCGTCGGCCGGGCGAAGGACATGATCATCGTCAACGGCAAGAACCACTGGCCGCAGGACATTGAATGGGCGGTCGAGCAGCTGCCCGGGTTCAAGGCGGGCGACATCGCCGCATTCGCGATCACGACCCCGGGGGGCGAGGAAACGCCCGCCGTCCTCGTCCAGTGCCGCAGCTCCGACGAGGGCGAACGCCTGCGCCTGCGCGACGAGATCCGCGAACGCGTCCGATCGGTGACGGGCATGAACTGCGTGATCGAGCTGATCCCTCCCCGCACGTTGCCGCGCACCTCGTCGGGCAAGCTCAGCCGCGCCAAGGCGCGCAACCTGTACCTGAGCGGCGACATCAAGCCCTATGACATCGCCGCCTGACGACGCCTGCCCCGCCGCACCGTCCCGCCAGTGCGGCGGGACGGTCGCGGCCCCTGCCCCCGACCCGGTTATTTTTCACAACGCGGGGGATGGGAACGTTGCGATAACCAACGTGCATTAAGCCCGGCGGTGTGAACAGCCAGTCGCCTTCCGGATCCGATACGCCCCCGCCAACCATGCCGGCGCGTACACGAATGTCGACGCATCACATGCCCATCGACATGCGCGCGCTTCTCGCGCTGTCGGAAGGGTGCGATCCCAGGGAATGGGGCCGGCTTCGCGCGGCGCAGCTCGACGCCGGCCGGCAACTCGCCTGGTTCGCCCTCGCCGCCAACCTGCTCGCGACAGCCGTCTGTGCCGCATTGCTCTATCCCCGGATGCCGTTCTGGCAGGTCGCGTCATGGTCGACGCTCCTGATCGCGGGGACCGTGTTGGTGACCGTCCGCCGCCGCCTCGCTCCCTCGCGCGCTGCCGGGCATGGCGGCAGGACGGATATCCGGGCAACCTTGTGGGAGGGGGGCAGCCTCGCTCTGGCCTGGTCGGTCATCCCGGTTTTCTTCTGCCCGCAGGTCCCGGTCGCAACGAGCATCGGGCTCGGCCTCACGCTGATGATCGTGATGACGGGGGCAGCCTTCGCGATGGCGCCGCTGCCGCTCGCCACGCTCATGTTCATCGGCACACTCGGGTTCGTATCGTGCGTCCAGCTCATGCTGATGCACGCGAGTGGAATCGCCGGGGGGGTGCTCGCCTTCACCCTGTTGCTGATGACCGCCTGCCTCAGCCGGACGCGCGCGCTGGTCACGATCCACAATGCGCAGGCGGTGCTCGACGAACGCGACGAGACGATCAGCGTGCTCCTGCTCGAATTCGAGGAGAGCGCTGCCGAATGGCTGTGGGAGACCGACGCGACACGACGCGTGATCCGGCCCAGCGCCCGTTTCGCGCGGGCGTGCGGTCGCGCGCCGGCGGATATCGACGGCATGCCGATCCTCCAGCTGCTCGCCGGACCATCCTGGGACAGCGGCACGTTCGCGGCAGGCCTGCGCGCGCTTGCCGAAAAGCTGCGCAACCGGGACAGCTTCGTCAACCTGAGACTGCCGATCCGCTTCACCGAACAGGAGCGCTGGTGGCAGCTGGCCGCCGCGCCGCGATACGACGACCGCGGGATATTCTGCGGTTTCCGCGGCGTCGGCGCGGATGTCACGGACCAGCGCGCCTCCGCGGACAAGATCAACCGCATGGCGCGGTTCGACACGTTGACCGGGCTGCCCAACCGTCGGCTGATCACCGAGACGCTGTCCGACGCGATGATCGCGGCAGAGGCCTGTGGCGGACGCTGCGCGTTCATGATGCTCGATCTCGACCGGTTCAAGGCGGTCAACGACACGCTCGGCCACCCGGTCGGCGACCGGCTGCTGTGCCAGGTCGCGGAACGGCTCGGCCATATGATGAGTGCGAACGAATCCTGCGGGCGGCTTGGCGGCGACGAGTTCGCACTCGTCGTCCGCGACGCCAGCGATACGGGCGCGGTCGAGGAGCTCGCCCGACGCATCATCACCGCATTGTCGCGGCCCTATGACGTCGATCACTATACGCTGCCTATCGGCGCCAGCATCGGGCTCGCCTTCGGGCCGCGCGACGGGCGCACGTCGGAGATGCTGATCCGATCCGCCGATCTGGCGCTCTATCGCGCCAAGGATGCCGGTCGCGGCGTGTTTCGCGTCTACGAGCCAGCGCTTTACGTCCAGGCGGAGGAGCGGCGGGTGCTCGAGATCGCGCTGCGCGGCGCACTCGATCGAGGTGAGATGTCCCTCGCCTATCAGCCGATCATCGACACGCAGGGCGGCATGCTGCGCGGCTTCGAGGCGCTGCTGCGCTGGGAAAGCCCGGAGTTCGGCACGGTCCCGCCGTCCCGCTTCATCCCGCTCGCCGAAGACGCACGGATCATCGCGCAGATCGGCGCCTGGGTCCTGCGTACCGCCTGCGCCGAAGCCGCGAGCTGGCCGGAAGGTCTGCGCATCGCCGTCAACGTGTCGCCGGTCCAGCTGCAGAATGACGGTTTCGTCACGACCGTCGCGACCGTGCTTGCCGACAGCGGACTGTCCGCCGACCGGCTCGAGCTCGAGGTTACCGAGGGTGTCTTCCTCCGCGAGGATCGTGGCGCGACGACGACCCTCGCGCGTATCCTCGACCTTGGCGTCCGCCTGAGCCTCGACGATTTCGGCATTGGCCACTCGTCGCTGGGCTATCTCAGCCGCACCCGCTTCTCCTCGATCAAGATCGACGGCAGCTTCGTCCGTGCCGCAGCGCGCGGCGGCCGGGAGGCGTTGGCGATCATCCGCGCGGTGGTCGCGCTCGCGCAAAGCCTCGACATCGCGACCATCGCGGAAGGGGTGGAGACGCAGGACGAGCGTCAGCTTGTCGCGGCGCTTGGCTGTACGCACGCGCAAGGCGATCTGTTCGGCCGCGCCCTCCCCGTCACCGAAACCCGCACGCTGGCAGAGCGCGACTGGACCGATTCAGCCGCGGCCTGACGTCGCAATGACGCGTCAGCCGAGCATCCCGGCATAGCTTTGCAGCGGCGGCGGCAGGATCAGCCGGGCGAGGCCACCCCCGACAACGACGACCATCGCGCACAGGCTGATCTGCATCGACCTGCGCCGGTCGTAAACCCGATCAGCGCCAGAAGGCTTTCCGGTCGAGCAGCGCCGAGTGCGCCGCGGCAGCGCGGTCGAGCCGCTTGGCGTGTTTGCGATCGTCGACCAGCGCTGCTTCATTATCCTCCATCCCCAGCCGGGCGAGGATCGCGGGCACCGTTGCCGCGTCGTTCAGCGTGCCGAGCCGGTCCTGCAGCGTTTCGAGCGTCGAGACGAACTTGGCCTGCCGCTTTTGCTGCGCCGTATCGGCGAACAGGTCCGCGAAGAATTCCGTCGCATAGCGCAGCGTCTTGGCGTCCTTGCGGATCGCATGACGCTCGTCGTCCGTCAGCAGCGCGAGCGATGGCGCGTCGATCTTGAGCGCCTTGCGTCGCTTGCGGAGCGCCGCCGCTGCAAACGCGCTGGCGGGCGCCTCGCGCACCGCCCGCGTCGCGTCCGCCGTCGACCAGTCGCCGACCGCGAGCCACTGCGTCAGATCGAGCATCACCGCCCGCACGCGCGACGACTCCAGCGCCACATCGACCTCGTCATAGGCCAGACCGCGCGCCGCCTCGATCCGGTCAAAGACGTTCCCCGCGCCCAGCTTCGCCGCCGCCATGTCCGCCAGCACGTCGAGATCGCGCGCCTGCCCCAGCGTCTGGGCCAGCCAGCGCAGCTCGGACCGGAAATGTGCCGTCTGCTCGCGTCCCAGCACGCGCTTGAAGAGCCCAAGCGCGGCGCGCGTCCGCCGCAACGCGACACGCGCCTGGTGCAGCGCTTCCGGCGCGCGCGTTTCCAGCAGGATCGTCTCGTTCAGCCGATAATGCCGCAGGCAGGCGCCAATAACCGTCCGGAGCGCCTCGATCGTCGTCGCGTCGTCATCGAGCGACACCGGCTCGGCCTTGAAGGCGCGACGCACTGGCCCGGTCAGGCCGTAACCGCGCTCGGACTTGGTCACGACGCCGAGCCGCAGCGGCACCATATCCGCGATCCGGCGGGCCAGCGTGAACAGCGCGGTCGGGTCGCCGCGCTTAAGTTCGATCTCGACTTCGCAGACCGGCGACTGCCGCTCGCCAACCCGGACCATCCCACGGTCCAGCACGAGCTCGATCTCCGCCCCGTTCTCGCTGATCTCCCAGCTGCGTCGTTCGACCGACACGGTGAAGGCCGGCGCGAGCCGTTCGGTGGTCCCGTCGAGCAGCGCGAAGACCGGCGTGGTGTCGTCGAGACGCGGACGATCGTCCGTGACCGGCCGTTCCCATTCGGGGCGTGAAAACAGCCCGGCGCCCTTTGCCGGGTCGATCTTGATCGTCTGGATCCGCGTATCGCCCGCGCGCCGGATCCGCAGCGACGCGCCGTGCCCCCGCAGCGTTTGCTCGGGCGTGTCGAAATAGATCGCCTCGAGCATCGTGGTACGGGTCGCGTCATCCGACGGCAGTTCGCGCGCGACCTGGTCCGCGGCGTCCGCCGTCAGGACGAGCTTCAATTCGACTTCCTGCATCACCCGCGTATCCGATCTGCGTCACACCTAGACATAACGCATATCGGCGATCGAAGGGCCAACCGGATGTGCCCGCTGCGGCTAGCTTGTCAGCTCGTCGCGGCGGCCACGGCCGTCATGGACGGTGCGGATGATGCTGCTGACACTGACCGGGGGCGTCGGGATGTGCAGCGCCTGGGTCGGCGTGCCAATGACCGCCGCGCGGGCGCGCAGGCTGGATTTCAGGAACAGCGTCTCCGATGCGAGGAAACGGCGCGGCGTCGTGCCGAGGAACGTCGTCGCGTCGCGCAGGAAATGGGAGGCGTCGAAATAGCTGCTGTCGATCGCCGAATAATCGACATGGCCATCGGGCCGGATCAGCCGGATGAACGACCGCAGGAAGCGCGCGCGCCGCAACAGCATCTTGGGCAGCATGCCGAAATGGCGGGTGGCGAGCCGCCTGAGCGCGTGCGTCTCGATCCCCAGCCGGTCGGCGACATCCTGCATCTCGATCACCCCGTCGGTCACCGTCAGCGCGGCGAACGCACGGATCAGTTCCTCCTGCGGGTGCCGGCGCTGAAACAGCGGTTCCAGCACGTCGTCGAGGAACGGCTTGATCATGGCATCGTCGGACAGCGCGTCGAGCCCCGTCGTCAGCCGGCGCGACACCTCCGGACCGAGCAGCGTCTCGAGCGGCACGATGCGGTTGCGGAAGTCGCCCGCCAGCCGCGACGTCATCCGGGACCAGCCGATCGCGCTGATTCCGATCCCGACCGCGACGCCGCCATGTGTGACGGTGCGAAACGCGCGGCTGGTCGGGCCGTAGAGACTGGCGCGCTCGAGCGGCCCGAACCGGTGATTGCCGATCGCCACGGTGATCGGCCCCGCATCCGCCAGAATAGAAATCATAACTGGTGCAGGTAGATACCAGTTGACGAGCGGGTTGCGATCACTGGCCGAATAGATCGCATATCCGGTTAGGCATTCGGCAAGGCTTGCCTGGGGCAAGTCATACCGCATCCGCATTCCCGGTGGCATCGCAAATTTTTCCGGCGATACACCCGGAGAGTGTGTTCCACCAAAAACTTGATCTAAGTTCATACCATCCACTCGTTTCTGTACGGAAGTATCCGCGCGATTGCGGCCTATGGCTATACTGCTTTGCAGCGAAACGCTAGTTGTCCTATCATTTCTCCTAGTATTGATTTGCTTCAATACTTTGCCCGTTCTTCGCCGGGTCTCGACATTGAAGACCGGCCCCCGCCGCCGCCGTCCCGATGATGGACGTCGCGCTCGCGCCGCCTCGCGCGGCACAGCAGGGATGCGGGATTGATGGGGTTGACACTGGTATCGGCATCGCTTCTCGGTGCCGCCGAACCCATCAGGAAAGAACAGCGATGACAGTGATCGTAACCGGCGCCGCCGGCTTCATCGGCATGCATGTCGCGGACGCGTTGCTGGCACGTGGCGAAACGGTGTTCGGCATCGACGAATGCAACGCCTATTACGACCCCGCGCTCAAGGCGGCGCGGCTCGCCTATCTGCGTGACCGGCACGGCGCGGCCTTCACCTTCGCCAAGCTCGATTTCGCGGACACGCCCGCGCTCGACGCGGCGGTGGCAGGCCTCGACATCGACCGGATCGTCCATCTCGGTGCGCAGGCCGGCGTCCGCTATTCGATCGAGAATCCGATGGCCTATGCCCGGGCCAATCTGGTCGGGCATCTCAACATCCTCGAACTCGCGCGCGCACGGCAGGTCCGGCACCTGGTCTACGCCTCGTCCTCGTCGGTCTATGGCGGCAATGACAGCGTGCCCTTCCGCGTCGAGGATCGCACCGACCGCCCGCTGTCGCTCTATGCCGCGACGAAGAAGTCGAACGAACTGATGAGCGAAAGCTACGCGCATCTCTATCGTCTGCCACAGACCGGGCTGCGCTTCTTCACCGTCTACGGCCCCTGGGGTCGTCCCGACATGATGATGTGGATCTTCACCAAGGCGATCCTCGCCGGCGAGCCCATTCCGGTGTTCAATGCAGGCCGGATGGAGCGCGACTTCACCTATATCGACGACATCGTTGCCGGCATCGTCGCCGCGCTGGATGCGCCGCCCGCGGATGACGGCCAGGCGAAGCCCGGCGGCAGCATGGGGCCGCATCGCGTCTACAATATCGGCAACAGTCGCGCCGAACAGCTCGGCGAGGTCATCGACGTGCTCGAGCAGGCGATCGGTCGCAAGGCGATCCGCCAGGACCTGCCGATGCAGGCGGGCGATGTCGTGCGCACCTGCGCCGATGTCAGCGCGATCGGCAACGATCTCGGCTTCGCCCCCACCACCAGCATCACCGAGGGCGTGCCACGCTTCATCCGATGGTATCGCGACTATCACGGCGTCTAGGCGTTAGGATTGCCGAGACCGAACCCCGAGTCCACCCTTTCGATGCACGGAGCAGCCCGATGACCGACGCCCCGACCTATACCCCCCCGGCAATCTGGACCTGGAACCGCGACAATGGCGGCCGGTTCGCCGCGATCAACCGGCCGGTCGCCGGATCGACGCATGACAAGGATCTGCCGGTCGGGCGGCACCCGCTGCAGCTCTATTCGCTCGGCACGCCGAACGGGGTGAAGGTCACGATCATGCTCGAGGAGCTGCTGGCGCTCGGCCATGCCGGCGCCGAATATGACGCCTGGCTGATCCGGATCAACGAAGGCGACCAGTTCGGCAGCGGCTTTGTCGAGATCAATCCCAATTCCAAGATCCCGGCGCTCATGGATCGCAGCGGCACGACGCCGCTGCCGATCTTCGAATCCGGCGCGATCCTGATGCATCTCGCGGAGAAGTTCGGCGCGTTCCTGCCAACCGAACCCGCGGCGCGCGCGACCTGCCTGTCCTGGCTGTTCTGGCAGGTCGGCAGCGGCCCGTTCGTCGGCGGCGGCTTCGGCCATTTCTACGCCTATGCGCCGGTCAAGATCGAGTATGCGATCGACCGGTTCGCGATGGAGGCCAAGCGCCAGCTCGACGTGCTCGACCGCCGGCTCGCCGACAGCGCGTATCTGGCCGGCGCCGCCTATACGATCGCCGACATGGCCGCCTGGCCCTGGTACGGGGCGCTGGTCCAAGGGCAGCTCTACGACGCCGGTGAGTTCCTCCAGGTCCAGGACTATCCGAACGTGAAGCGCTGGGCGGATGCGATCGGCGCACGCCCCGCGGTCCAGCGTGGCCGCATGGTCAACCGCGTCATGGGCGATCCCGCGAGCCAACTCCACGAACGCCATGACGCCACGGATTTTGCGACCCGTACACAGGACAAGTTAAGCCCGCCATCATGAATGGCGCTATAAATGCTGTGGTGCAGCATTACTGAAAACATTGCGCGCGATTAGTGTAATTGGGGAAGTTTGCCTAAGTATTCCATTTATTTGCAACTTTATCTCCCAGCTCCCGTTCCTTGAACCGTTGTGCACACAGGATCGCCCGCCAGAGGCGATCGAGGCCGACCGTGTGCCGACGTGCCTGGTTCAGGGAGATGAAGCCAATGACCCAATCAACCCATCTGATCGATGTCCTCGATGCCCGTGTCGAACGGCGCAACGACCGGCGCGAGTTCTTCAAAAACGCACTTGGTGCGGCTGCGATGACGGCAGCCGGAGCGACCGCTCTGTCCCTCTCGAGCGCCGCCGCGGCACAGTCGGTAACCGACGCCGACGTCCTGAACTTCGCGCTCAACCTCGAATATCTCGAGGCGCAATTCTACTCCTATGCAGCCTATGGCACCGGACTCGACAACGCTCTGCTGACCGGCAGCGGTACGCAGGGTGCGGTTCGCGGCGGCCGCAAGGTCGCGTTCACTGATCCCATCGTCGAGCAATACGCGCGCGAGATCGCACAGGACGAGATCGCGCATGTCAGGTTCTTGCGCACTGCGCTCGGCAGCTCGACCGTGTCGCAGCCGGTGATCGACGTCAGCGTCTCGCCGACCAGCGCCTTCTCGGTCGCCGCACAGGCCGCCGGGCTCGTGCCTGCCGGCACCGCCTTCGATCCCTATGGCTCGGACGAGGCGTTCCTGCTCGGTGCGTTCATCTTCGAGGACGTCGGCGTCACCGCCTACAAGGGTGCCGCCCCCTTGCTCACGAACAAGACGTTTCTCGATGCCGCGGCCGGCCTGCTCGCGGTCGAGGCCTATCATGCCGCGATCGTCCGCACGACGCTGTACGGCAAGGGTATCGACGTGCCGTCGTTGCGGACCTCCGCCGATGCCATTTCGCGCGCGCGCGACAGCCTCGACGGCGGTGGCGCCAACACGACGATCTTCGGCGCAAACGATATCGATCAGGGCATCTCGTCCTACAGCGCGACGCCGATCAACCTGTCCGCCACCCAGGCGGCGGTGACCGTGTCGAACATCGTGCCGCTCGACGCCGACGGTGTCGCCTATAGCCGCTCGGTGAGCCAGGTGCTTAACATCGTGTACCTGAACAGTGGTGCAGTGGCCGCGGGCGGGTTCTTCCCGGCAGGCATGAACGGCAACATCAAGACGAGCACCGCAGCAGCCTGAACCGCTTCAGCTCTGCCGTAAGCTTTCTTTGCTATTCAGGGGATTAACCCAATGACCGACCTCAATACCAAGCTCGAAATATTCGACGCCATCGCCGCCCGGCGCAACGAACGCCGCGGCTTCCTGCGCTTTGCCGGTGGCAGCGCGCTTGCCGTCGGCGGTGCGTCGCTGCTCGCGGCCTGCGGCAACGACGATGCCGATCTCGCACCGTCGCCGACGCCCACGCCGACACCCGCGACGGGGTCCGCCATCACCGATGCCGACGTGCTGAACTTCGCGCTCAACCTCGAATATCTCGAGGCGCAGTTCTACGCATTCGCGACGTTCGGCGTTGGCCTCAACGCCAGCCTGCTGACCGGTACCGGGACTCAGGGCGCCGTGACGGGTGGCCGACAGGTGCCGTTCCAGGACGCGATCGTCCGTGAATATGCGCGCGAAATCGCCATCGACGAAGTCGCGCACGTTGCCTTCCTGCGCCGGGCACTCGGCACTGCCGCAGTCGCACAGCCTGCACTGGACATCTCTGCCGGCACCGCGGCTGCGCCGGGCGCCTTCACCTTGGCCGCACGTGCGGCACGTGTCGTTCCGGATACGGGCGTGTTCGATCCGTATGCCGACGACAACAGCTTCCTGCTCGGCGCGTTCATCTTCGAGGATGTCGGCGTCTCGGCGTACAAGGGCGGCGCAACGCTGATCGGCAACAAGACCTATCTCGAGGCGGCCGCCGGCATCCTCGCGGCAGAGGCGTATCACGCCGGCCTGATCCGCACGATCCTGTATCGCAAGGGTCTGCAGACGCCGTCGCTGCGTACCGCCGCAAACCAGATCAGCGACGCGCGCGACAGCCTGGACGGCACCGTCACCAACGCCACGACGGGCATCATCGGCGACATCGATCAGGGCATCACCGGCACCGATCCAACCGTGTCGAACATCGTCCCGACCGACGCCAACGGCCTGGCGTTCAGCCGGTCGGTCGCACAGGTGCACAACATCGCCTATCTGACCAACACCGCACGGATCGGCGGGGGCTTCTTCCCCAACGGCACCAACAACCGCACCGATGCACTGCGGACCAGCGGCGCCAACGCGTGATCGTCGTCACGAACTGAAACAGGACAACCTGGGCCGCGGCGCACATTGGGAGCGTCGCGGCCCCTCGTTTGGGGAACGACCATGAAGCATTCCATGAAACTGACCACGCTCGCCGGCCTCGCCGTTGCGGGCCTTTCTGCCGCTCCGGCCGCCGCGCAGGAAACCACCGAAGATCGTCCGTTCTCGGGCGTCTATATCGGCGCCGCGGGCGGCTATGACGTGCAGGGCAATGACGTCGGCTCGTCGATCCTGTTCGATCGCAACGGCGACGGCGCTTTCAACGACAGCGTCAACACCATCACCGGCGCCAACGCCTTCTCGCCGGGCTTCTGCAACGGCTCGGCGCGTACCGGTGCCGCGGCTTCCGGCTGCCGTAACGACGACGATGGTTGGGCCTATTACGGTCGTGCAGGCCTCGACGTTCAGCGCGGCAACATCGTCGTCGGTGTCGTCGGCGAATTCGGCACGAGCGACATCACCGACAGCACTTCGGGCTTCTCGACCACGCCTGCGAGCTACACGATGGCGCGCAAGCTGAAGTGGGAAGCGTCCGCCCGCGGCCGTCTGGGCTACGCGGTCAACACCACGCTGTTCTACGGCACGTTCGGTGCAGGCTATGCCAAGATCGACAATCTGTTCTTCACGACGAACACGGCGAACGCGTTTTCGGCGACCGGTTCGAAGAACCAGTGGGGCATTCTCGGCGGCGGCGGCATCGAGCAGAAGCTGACCAAGAACATCTCGATCGGCATGGAGTATATGTTCCACCAGTATCAGGATGACGACGCGCGCGTTCGCGTGACGGCGGGCACGGCACTGGCCGGCAGCCCGGTTCTGCTGGCGAACAATCCGTTCCTGATCGCGCCAAACACCAGCGGCACCGATTTCCGCCGCAGCGACGAGAAGTTCCGCTGGCACAGCCTGCGCGCCACGGCGGCGTTCCGGTTCTGAGCCTATGCGCTGCCAGCATCGCATGATGCTGGCAGCGTAGAGCGTCCGGCGAGCCTAGAGCCCCTCGCCGCCGACCCACTGTGCATTCGACAGGCGTCGTGCCAGATCCCAGCTCTGCTGCCGGATATCGGGGACCGCGACGACCTCCCACAGCCCCCCGCGGGTCATCGGCCCGATACAGTGAAGCCGCTGTTCGGCATGCCCGTCGCGGCCGATCGCCTGCGACTGCGCATCGACATCGACCCCGAGACGAAGCGGATCGGGCCGGATCGCCCCGTCCGCGATCAAATGCCGGATCAGCGGCTCGCTCGATCGCATCAGGTCGCCCTGCGGCCCGGTACAGTTTACGATCCGCGCCGCCCGCGTGACGACCGCCTGGTCCGTGCCGCGGGGCCGCCAGCTGAGGTCGACCGCGTCATCCGCCGCGACGGCGGACACGATCTTTCCCGCCGCGAACCGCAGCCGCCCGATCGAGACCAGCGCATCGACCCGGTCCGCGACCTCCGGCGCCAGCCGATGCCGGTGGACGTCCCAATAGGGCCGTGCGTGCCGCAGGAACCGTGCGCGCTGCGATGTCGGGGCGGCGGCCCAGAGCATCTGGGTCACGGGGCGAAGCTCGTCGACCGCCGCGCGCCAGCCATCCGCCTTGGCACGATCGCGGACGTGCCGGACGATCGCCGACAAATCCCCCTGCGGCTTGTCGAGGACCCGCGCGGGCGGCGCGCCATCGACATGCCGCCGCGGTGAGAGCCCGCGCCGCGACACCGCCAGGATCTGTCCCGAAAACCCGCCGGCATCGAGCAGCAGCGCGGCGTCGATCGCGGTCAACCCGGTCCCGACCAGCACGACCGTGTCGTCCGGCCCGAGCCCCTCGCCAATGTCCGACGCCCAGGGATCCGCGCTATAGCGTCCGGGCGGAAGGTCGTCGGGGTTGAGCCCCGGCGGCGTGTGCGGCGGCAGGTTGCCGAGCGCGAGCACCGCACTGTCCGCGGCAATCGCGCTGCCATCCGCCATCGTCACCGCAAGCCTGTCGGTGCTGGCGAAGTCGATCGCGCAGACCTCGCCTTGCGCAAGCACCAGCCGTCCCGCCGATTGCGCGATCGTCGCGTCGAGCATCTCGCGCAGATACAGGCCGTAGGTCGTGCGCGGCACGAACGTCTTGCGGTCGCCGTCGCCGCGCGCTTCGAGCCAGCGGACGAAATGGTCGGGATCGTCGGGGAGCGCGCTCATGTTGCCCGCGCGCACGTTGAGCAGGTGGCTCGGATGCGCCGCGCTATACGCGACGCCGCGTGCGAGCTGGCGCTGGCGCCGCTCGACCAAAGTCGCGCGCGGTCCGCCGTGCCGCATCAGGTTGATCGCCAGCAACGTGCCCGAAAAACCGCCCCCGACGATGACGACATGATCGTCCGGTCCCGCGATACGTGTCATCCTGCCCCCATTTGCCGCAAAATCATCGTGCCCGCTCGATAGGCGCAAAGCGGCCCGACGCACAGCCGGCACGCGCAACGCACGGGGAACATAGAAGGATTGCACAAACGACAGCGCTGTTGCACTTTCTCGTCCATGGCCTGCCGGTCCCGGTCTGGCCCTCCCCCGGAGATCGCCCTGTGAAATCGAAGTTCGCCGTTCTTGTCTCGCTGATCGCCATCGCCGCCGCCACGCCCGCCACCGCGCAGGACCTTCACGCCTGTATCGACGAGGCGTGTACGCTCGAATCGATCCTGCCGCAGGACGCGGCATCGGGCACGCCCGCAGCCGATGCGGCGGCCGCGACGCGCTATGGCCGCTGGGGCTTCGACCTTGCCGGCATGGACAAGAGCGTGAAGCCCGGCAACGACTGGTTCGACTATGTGAACGGCAGCTGGGTCAAGAGAACGCAGATCCCGGCGGACCGCTCGTCCTACGGCGCCTTCGCGGTACTGCGCGACCTGTCCGAGGCACGCATGCGCACGCTGGTCGAGGGCTATAAGCCCGGCGACGCCGCCAACCCCGATCGCGCCAAGGTCGCGACGCTCTACCAAGGCTTCATGGACGAAGCCGCGATCGAACGCGCTGACGCTGCACCGCTGTTGCAGCGGCTCGCCCCGGTCAAGGCCGCGACGACGAAGGACGATGTCGCGGTGCTGATGGGCAAGTCGATGGGCGGGTTCGGCGCCAGCTTCTTCGGTCCCGGCGTCAACGACGACGCGAAGCAGCCCGACGTCTATGCGCTGTATCTGCGCCAGTCGGGCCTGGGGCTCGGCGACCGCGACCTGTATCTTGATCCGAAATTCGCGCCGCAGGTCGTGCGCTACCAGGCCTATGTCGCGCAGATGCTCGGCATGGCGAACTGGCCGGACGCGCAGGCCGCCGCGGCAAAGATCGTCGCGATGGAGACGCGGATCGCGCAGGCGCACTGGACCCGCGCGCAGAGCCGCGACCGCGACAAGACCTACAACCCGATGACGCTCGCGCAGCTTCAGGCGCAGGCGCCGGGCTTCCCCTGGGCCAAGTTCTGGACTGCCGCGGGCATCGACAAGGCCAACCGCGCGATCGTCGCGCAGAACACCGCCTTTCCGAAGATCGCCGAGGTCTTCGCCACCACCGACCTCGACACGCTGAAGGCCTGGCAGGCGTTCCGCACCGCCGACGACATCGCGCCCCTGCTGTCGAAGCGGTTCGTCGACGCCAATTTCGACTTCCGCTCGAAATTCCTCAACGGCCAGCCGCAGCAGCGCGATCGCTGGAAGCGCGGGATCGGCGTTACCGAACGCGCGCTGGGCGAGGCGATCGGCCGCGATTACGTCGCGCTCTATTTCCCGCCGGCTTCGAAGACCAAGATGGACGAACTCGTCGGCAACCTGCGGATCGCACTGCGCGGGCGGATCGACGGTCTGCCCTGGATGGGTGCCGCGACCAAGCAGGAGGCGCAGGCCAAGCTCGCCAATTTCAGCGTGAAGGTCGGCTATCCCGACAAATGGCGTGACTATAGCGCGCTGCAGATCACCCCGGGCGACCTGATCGGCAATGTCGAGCGCGCCGGGCGGTTCGAATGGGACTATCGCCGCAACCGCATGGGCGGCCCGGTCGACAAGGCCGAATGGGGCATGACCCCGCAGACCGTGAACGCCTATTACAACTCGGTGAAGAACGAGATCGTCTTCCCCGCAGCGATCCTCCAGCCGCCGTTCTTCGATCCGGATGCCGATCCCGCGGTCAATTACGGCGGCATCGGCGGCGTGATCGGGCACGAGATCAGCCACGGCTTCGACGATCAGGGTCGCAAGTCCGACGGCAAGGGCGTGCTGCGCGACTGGTGGACCGCGCAGGATGCCGCCAAGTTCGAGGCACAGGCGGTCAAGCTCGGCGCGCAGTACGAGGCCTATACCTTCGAAGGCCTGCCCGGCGTGAAGATCAACGGCCGCGCCTCGATGGGCGAGAATATCGGCGATCTCGGGGGCGTGCTGATCTCGCTTGACGCCTATCACACCTCGCTCGGCGGCAAGCCTGCGCCGGTGCTCGACGGCTATAGTGGCGACCAGCGCTTCTTCCTCGGCTGGGGTCAGGTCTGGCGCACGCTGTTCCGCACCGAGGCGCTGCGCCAGCAGCTCGTCAGCGATCCCCATTCGCCGGGGCAGATCCGTGCGATCAACCCGCTGCGCAACGTCGACGCCTGGTACAAGGCGTTCGACGTGAAGCCCGGGGACGCGCAATATCTCGCGCCCGCGGACCGCGTCCGGATCTGGTAAGGCCGCAAGCCCGCCGCCGGACACAAAAAATCCGGCGGCGGGCCAAGGTCGGGGCGGCGGGGCTCCGTCCTGTCAACGAGGGTGGCGGTGTTCCTGCTCGTCCGTCGTCATCCTCGCCCCCCGACCGTCGACGGCCGGGACGCGGTCAGCGCATCGCCTGGTTCAGGAATGCCACGCTGTCCGAGAGTACCGGCGCCTTGCCGCGGAACGGCTTGGACAGCGCCATCGCCACATCCTCGTGGCTGAGCCCCGGATAGTCGACATGCCGCACCGGGGCGCCGAGCGCGGTCAGCTTCGCCGTCAGATTGTCGGCATTGTGCGCCTTCACCTGCGTGTCGTCGCCCGCCGACACCAGCAACATCGGTGGCGCATCGCGTCGCGCGAAGTGGATCGGCTGGGTCATCACGGGATCCGCCGCCCCCTGCATCGCGTCGATCGCGCGCCTGGCGGTGAACGGGTAGAAGTCATAGGGCCCGCACAACCCGACCGCGGCCTTGATGATCCGCGGGTCGACACCTTCCGCACGCAACCAGCGCGGGTCGAGCGTCAGCATCGCGACCGTATACGCCCCCGCGGAGTGACCCGCGACCGCGATCCGGTTCGGGTCGCCGCCCGACGCCTCGATATGATCGCGCGTCCACTTCACCGCCCCGGCGCCATCCTGCAGGAAGGCGGGGAAGCGCACCTCGGGAACCTTGCGGTAATCGGGCATGACGACGACATAGCCCGCCTTCGCATAGGCGCGCGCGGCAAACGCATAGGCGCTGCGCGACCCGTGCACCCAGCCGCCGCCATACCAGAAGATCAGCACTGGCAGCCCCGTCTTCGCGCCGCCCGATGGCCGCCACACGTCGAGTTTCTGGCCATGCGTGCCGAACGGAACGCCTTCCCGTACCCGTGCGGTGCCGCGGCCGCCGCCCATTATCCCATCGAGCACGCTGAGCGTCCCCGGCCCCGCGGTGAACGCCGTGCCCGCAATCAGGATCACGATCAGCGCGATGACAATGGCAACGCGGCGCATCAGCGACGGAAATCTGCGATAATCGATCCGCTGGCTGCCAGTTCGGCCTCGTGCCCTGCCTCGCGCCACGTCTCGGCAAGCGCGGCGTCTTCCCATTCGCGCATCGCCGGATGCGCGATGATCCGCTCGACCCACGCTAGGCCCTGCGGACCGACATCGATCCCGTAGGTGCGGACGCGAAACGCAACAGGCGCATAAAAGGCGTCGACGGCGGTGAACTCGGCGCCTGCGAGCCAGGGCCCGCCGAAGCGGCCGAGACCTTCCGCCCAGAGTTCGGTGACGCGCGCGACGTTGCGGTCGAGCGCGTCACTGCCGCGGACCGGATCGACGCGGACGCCGACGTTCATCGTCCGCTCGTTGCGCAGCGCCGCGAACCCGCCATGCATCTCTGCCGCCGCGCAGACCGCCCAGGCGCGCGCGTCGCCATCGGACGGCCAGACGCCATCGTGCCGCTCGGCGAGGTAAAGCGCGATCCCCAGCGAATCCCACACCGTCCGCTCGCCATCGATCAACACCGGCACCTGCCCGGTCGGCGAGAACATCCGGAACGCATCGTAATTCTCGGGCGCGAGGAAGGGTTCGATCCGATCCTCGAACGCGATCCCCAGCGCCCGCATCAACACCCACGGCCGAAGCTACCAGCTGGAATAATTCCGGTTCGCGGTAACAAGCGTATAGCCCATCAGGTGGTGTAGCGCGCGGTGGTCTTCGCCGCTACCTCGTCCGCGGTCACGCCGGGCGCGAGTTCGACGAGCCTGAACGGCGACTCATGGTCGCCGCGCTGGAACACCGCCAGGTCGGTGACGATCATGTCCACCACGTTCTTGCCAGTCAGCGGCAGCGAGCAGGACGGAATGAACTTCGGCGTCCCGTCCTTGGCGGTGTGATCCATGACGACGATGATCTGCTTGACGCCCGCGACCAGATCCATCGCGCCGCCCATGCCCTTGATCATCTTGCCCGGGATCATCCAGTTGGCGATGTCGCCGTCTTCGCTGACCTCCATCGCGCCGAGTACCGTCAGGTCGATATGCCCGCCGCGGATCATCGCGAAGCTGTCGGACGAGCTGAAATAGACCGACGAGGGCAGCTCGCTGATCGTCTGCTTGCCCGCGTTGATCAGGTCGGCATCTTCTTCGCCCGCATAGGGGAACGGCCCGATCCCGAGCATCCCGTTCTCCGACTGGAGCGTGACGGTCATGCCGTCGGGAATGTTGTTCGCGACGAGCGTCGGGATGCCGATGCCGAGATTGACGTAATAGCCGTCCTTCAGTTCCTGTGCGGCCCGCGCCGCCATCTGGTTGCGATCCCACGGCATCAGTTGAGCGTTCCTTCCTGGATGGTGGTGATGGTCGTGACCTGGTCGCGCAGTTCGGCGCTGACGCCGTCGACGATCGCCTGCAGCGCGGCATCCTCGGCGATGCCCCAGGTGCCCGCATAGGCGCGGGCGGCGTGACGGATCGTGTCGGCGAGGAGGTAGCCGAACACCGTCGGATCCTCGAGGATGCCCGCGTCGATCAGCACGTTGCTGCCCGCATTGTTGGTGATCCAGATCCGCGCGACCTCGACCGATTCGTCCGTCAACGCGGCGCCGGGATCGAGCTTGATCGCGTTGGGGTGGTCGGTCATCAGTGGATTCCCTGTGTCGGCGCCCAGTGGATCGCGGGCGGAAAGACCTCGTCACGGCTACCTTTCAGCGCGGTGCCGTAGACGGGGTTCGGCAGCACGAACCACCCTGCCCCCCATTTCGCCGTGATCGCGGGCGACTGCACCACCGCACGCCGCGCGGCGGGGGTCTGGCCTGCGTTGAACAGGTCGCTGAAATCGCCGAGCTGGTCGCCGCCCATCGCGACGACGCAATAGCGCGCGGCGATCGTCGCGCGGCGGCCGTCCTTCTTTGATCCGGTCGCGTCGTCGCCGGCGAGGAACAGGGTCTCGCCATGGCGGGCGGGGCCAAGTCCCGCGGCTTCGATCGCCGCCTGCGTCTGTGCGGCGTTGGCGGCGGCGCGGTTGGAGTTGAAGACCACCGTCACGCCCAACGCCCGCAACTGCGTCAGTGCGGCGAGCGCGCCGGGAACGGGCGCGACCTGCTTGATGCCGGTGCGCTCCCACTCCTGCCAGCGCGGTTCGGACCAGGGCCGCCCCGTCGACGCATCATATTCGAAGCCGAGATTGAGCAACACGGTCTCGTCGACGTCGAACACCGCGGCCTTCGGCTTGCTACCACATCCGGTCCAGCTGGGCGCGGCGAGCGTCGCGCCTGGCGCAAGTACGACCGATGTCGGCGTACGCTGCGCACGGACATAGCCGACGAGCGCGTTCCATGCCTGGATGCTGGCGGCTGCGGCCTCGCCCGAGGCGTAGAGATACTGCATGCCCGCGGGGACGCCGTCGACGGTCACCGGTGCGGCGACGATCGCGGTCGGCGAGGTCACGCTGACGCACCCTTGCAGAACCAGTGCTCCTGCGAGCGCAGCGGTCCAGGGAAAATGGCCGCGTTTGCGGCACATTATCGGGCTTGGTTTCACGCGGAGACCCGCTCGCGAACGGTGCGGAATTCGATCTTCTTGTCGTAGGGTGCGCCGACGATCATCCGCTTCACATAGATCCCCGGCAGGTGGATCGTATCGGGATCGAGGCTGCCAACGGGAACGATCTCCTCGACCTCGGCGACGCAGATCTTGCCCGCGGTCGCCATCGGCTGGTTGAAGTTGCGCGCGGTCTTGCGGAAGATGAGATTCCCGCTCTCGTCCGCCTTCCAGCCCTTGATGATGCTCAGGTCCGCACGGATGCCGCGTTCGAGGATATAATCCTGCCCGTCGAAGCTCTTCACCTCCTTGCCCTCCGCCACCAAAGTGCCGACGCCGGTCTTGGTGTAGAAGCCGGGAATACCCGCGCCGCCCGCGCGGCAGCGCTCGGCAAGCGTACCCTGCGGGCAGAACTCGACCTCGAGCTCGCCGCTCAGATATTGCCGCTCGAATTCCTTGTTCTCGCCGACATAGGACGAGATCATCTTCTTCACCTGGCGCGAACGGAGCAGCTTGCCGAGACCCTGCCCGTCGATCCCGGCATTGTTGCTCGCGATCGTCAGGTCCTTGACGCCCGACGCCTCGATCGCGTCGATCAGCCGCTCGGGGATGCCGCACAGCCCGAACCCGCCCGCGCAGATCGTCATCCCGTCGAACAGCACGCCCTCGAGTGCCGCCGCCGCGTCGGTGTAGCGCTTGTTCGCCATGCATCCTCCTATCGTCTTTACCGCGGCATAATGCGCCGGGCAGTGGACGGCAATGTCGGGCGGGCGTTCTCGACTTGGTGACGATTGCCGGGCTACGGTGCCGACAGGAGATTGTCATGACCCAGCGTACCGGCGGCCAAATTCTCGTCGACCAACTCGTCGCACAAGGCTGCGACCGTATTTTCACCGTACCCGGCGAAAGCTTCCTCGCAGTGCTCGACGCGTTGCACGACACGCCCGCCATCGAGACGGTGGTATGCCGGCAGGAAGGCGGCGTGGCGTTCATGGCCTGCGCGGACGGCACGCTGACGCACCGCCCCGGTATCGCCTTCGTCACGCGCGGGCCCGGTGCGACCAACGCATCGATCGGCGTGCATGTCGCGATGCAGGACTCCCAGCCGATGATCCTGTTCGTCGGCGATATCGACCGCGGCACGCGTGACCGCGAGGCGTTCCAGGAGATTGATTTTCAGGCGATGTTCGCGCCCATCGCCAAATGGGCGGCGCGGATCGACGATGCCCGGCGGATCCCCGAATATGTGGCGCGCGCCTATGCGACCGCGATGTCGGGCCGGCCCGGGCCGGTGGTGCTCGCACTGCCCGAAGACATGCTGCTGGACATGGTCGAGGCGGTCGATCGGCCGCGGGTCGAGCGCGTCGCGCAGGCGTGCGACGCGGACATGATGGACCTGCTCGCGGATCTGCTGACGACCGCCGAACGGCCGGTGGCGATCGTCGGTGGCGCAGGCTGGGATGCGGCCGCGTCGGGGGCGTTCTCGACCTGGGCGGATCGCAACGGCATTCCCGTCGCGGCGGCGTTCCGGCGACAGGATGCGATCCCGAACGCCTGCCCGGTCTGGGCGGGCAACCTCGGCTATGGCCCCAATCCCAAGCTCGTTGAGCGGGTGAAGGCAGCCGACCTGCTGCTCGTCGTCGGCCCCCGGCTCGGCGAGGCGACGACCGATGGCTACGCGCTGGTGACGCCCGATCATCCGGGGCAGCGGATCGTCCATGTCCATCCCGATCCCAATGAGCTGAACCGCACCTATCACGCCGACGTCGCGGTGTGCGCGGGGATGGCCGAATTCGCCGAGGCACTGCTTGCGGTCGACCTGCCGCCGCGGACCGCGGGTCAGGAGGCGCATGCTGAGTGGCGCGCCTGGTCGACGCCGGCGCCGCGCGATCTGGTCATGGACCTGGGGCCGTGCGTCGCGGCGATGCGCGAGCGACTGCCCGCGGATGCGATCCTCTGCAACGGCGCGGGAAATTATTCGGGCTGGTGGCATCGCTACTGGGCCTATGCCGGGCCGGGAACGCAGCTTGCCCCGACCGCCGGGGCGATGGGCTACGGCGTACCCGCCGCGGTCACCGCGTCCCTGAGGCATCCCGAACGAACCGTGGTCGCGCTGGCGGGTGACGGCTGCTTCCTGATGAACGGGCAGGAGCTGGCGACCGCGGTCGCGCAGCGCGCGGACATGCTGGTGCTGGTCGTCGACAATGGCGGCTACGGTACGATCCGGATGCATCAGGAGCGCGAATATCCGGGGCGGGTGTCGGGAACCGCGCTGCGCAATCCCGACTTCGCCGCGCTGGGCCGGGCCTATGGGTGCTGGGCGGAAACGGTCACCAAGACCGAGGATTTCGCCGCGGCGCTCGACCGGGCGATGTCGCGGTCCGGGGTGCGGTTGCTGCATCTAGTGACGGATATCGAGGCGATTACCGCCGGGACGACGCTGGCGGCGATGCGCGGGGCGGCGTGATCCTTATTGGGTGAGGGCGCGACCGGCACACCTCATGCCCCACCCCGGCGAAGGCCGGGGCCCAGTTGGGGGACGGCAATAACGGGGGACGGTACTCTGTTACCTCGGCCTTCCCAACTGGGCCCCGGCTTTCGCCGGGGTGGCGTGGAGATATTTGACAACTTTCTTCTCACCGTTCCCCCGCGAAGGCGGGGGCCCGGGGTAGCGCACGCTACCGGTACTTAGCTGGGCCCCCGCGTCCGCGGGGGACCGGCCCAGAGCAAAAGCCCCTTAGCCCGCCAGCTTCGCCCGCACCGCCGCAACCGCATCCGCTGCCTTGTCGCCATCAGGCCCACCACCCTGAGCCATGTCGGGACGGCCGCCGCCACCCTGCCCGCCGAGCGCGGTGACCGCGATCTTCAGCAGGTCGACCGCATTGTGGCTCGCGACCAGATCCGCGGTCACACCGACCGCGACCGAGGCGCGGCCGTCGTTGATTGCGACGAGCATCGCGATCCCCGACCCCAGCCGCTGCTTGGCCTCGTCGACCGCGCCGCGCAGGCCCTTCGCCTCGAAGTCGTTCAGCACCTGCCCGATAAAGGCCACGCCGCCGACCTGCTCGGGTCCCGCCGCCTCACCGGAACCGCCGCCGCCAAGCGCCAGCGCCTTCTTCGCATCGGCCAGCTCACGCTCGAGCCGCCGGCGATCCTCGATCAGCGCTGCGACGCGCGCGGGCACTTCGTCGGGAGTCGATTTCAGCGCCGCCGCCGCCTCGCGCAGGCGATCGTCACGCCCGGTCAGATAGGCGCGCGCGGCCTCGCCGGTCAGCGCCTCGACGCGGCGCACACCGCTCGACACCGCGCCTTCGCCGACGACCTTGAACAGCCCGATATCGCCGAGTGCGGTGACGTGCGTGCCGCCGCATAGCTCGATCGAATAGGTGCCCTCGTCCGTGGCCCCCATCGACACAACGCGGACCTCGTCGCCATATTTCTCGCCGAACAGCGCCATTGCGCCCATCGCGATCGCGTCGTCGGGGGTCATCAGCAGCGTCGTCACCGCGCCATTGCCGCGGACCTGTGCGTTCACATCGGCCTCGACCTGCGCGATGTCGGCGGGCGTCATCGCGACCGGCTGCGAGAAGTCGAAGCGAAGGCGATCGGGCGCGACTAGGCTCCCCTTCTGCGCGACATGCTTGCCGAGGCGCTCCCGCAAGGCCTCATGCAACAGATGCGTAGCGGAGTGGTTGGCACGGATCTGTGCTCGGCGCGCGACGTCGATCTGCAGCTTGACGGTATCGCCGACCTTGATCCCGCCCGACTCGACCATCGCATGATGGACGAACACGCGGCCGAGCTGCTTCGACGTCTCGGTGACGGTCGCGCGCAGCCCGGTGTCGGTCGAGATGTGCCCGGCATCGCCGACCTGCCCGCCGCTCTCGCCGTAAAAGGGCGTCTGGTTGACGACGATCGACACCGTATCACCCGTCGTCGCATGGTCGACGCGCGCGCCGTCCTTGACGAGCGCGACGACCTCACCTTCGCCGGTGTCCGAGGCGTAGCCAAGGAACTCGGTGCCGCCGCTCTGCTCGACGATGTCGAACCAGATATCGTCCGAGGCCTTTGCGCCCGAGCCCTTCCACGCGGCCCGCGCCGCGCGCTTCTGCTCGGCCATCGCGGTGTCGAAGCCTTCGCGGTCGACCGCGAGCCCGCGTTCGCGCAGCGCGTCCTCGGTCAGGTCGTACGGGAAGCCATAGGTGTCGTAGAGCTTGAACGCGACGTCACCGGCCAGCGTACCCTCGGTCATGTCCGCGGTCGCCTCATCGAGCAGCTTCAGCCCCTTGTCGAGCGTCTGGCGGAACCGCGTCTCCTCCTGCTGCAGCGTCGCCTCGATCAGCGGCTGCGCCCGGAACAGCTCGGGATAGGCCGCGCCCATTTCGGTGACGAGCGACGGCACCAGCCGGTGCATCAACGGCTCCTTCGCGCCCAGGATGTGCGCGTGGCGCATCGCGCGGCGCATGATCCGGCGCAGCACATAGCCGCGACCCTCGTTCGCCGGCAGCACGCCGTCCGCGACCAGGAAGCCCGCGGTGCGCAGGTGGTCGGCGATAACGCGGTGGCTCGCGGTGTTCGCGCCGTCGGTCGCGGTATGCGTCAGCGCGCCGGAGGCTGCGATCAGCGCCTTGAACGTGTCGGTGTCGTAATTGTCGGTGACGCCCTGCATGACTGCGGCGATGCGCTCGAGCCCCATGCCGGTGTCGATCGAGGGCTTGGGCAGATTGCCGACGATCTCGGCATTTTCCTGCTCATATTGCATGAACACGAGGTTCCAGATCTCCACGAAGCGATCGCCGTCCTCGTCGGGGCTGCCGGGAGGGCCACCGGGGATGTGATCGCCGTGGTCGTAGAAGATCTCCGAGCACGGCCCGCACGGCCCGTTGTCGCCCATCGACCAGAAATTGTCCTTGGTCGGGATGCGGATGATGCGGTGCTCAGGGAGGCCCGCGATCTTCTTCCAGAGGTCGAACGCCTCGTCGTCAGTGTGATAGACGGTCGCGGTCAGCTTGTCCGGCGACAGGCCCCAGTCCTTGGTCAGCAGCGTCCACGCATGCGTGATCGCCTGTTCCTTAAAATAATCGCCGAACGAGAAATTGCCGAGCATTTCGAAGAAGGTGTGATGCCGCGCGGTGTAGCCGACATTGTCGAGATCATTGTGCTTGCCGCCCGCGCGGACGCACTTCTGGCTGGACGTCGCGGTCGTATAGGGGCGCGATTCGAGGCCGGTGAAGACGTTCTTGAACGGCACCATCCCCGCATTGACGAACATCAGCGTCGGGTCGTTCTGCGGCACGAGCGGCGCAGAGGGCACGATCTGGTGTCCCTGCGAACCAAAATAGTCGAGGAAGCCGCGGCGGATGTCGTTCGTCGATGTCATGCCGCCGACTTAGGCGAGCAACCGGGTTCGCTCAAGTGACCGCGTTACGCGGATTGTGGCAGGGCCGCCGCCAGCCAGTCATCGGCGTGAAGCCCGTAGATCAGGCTGTCGCGCAGCCCCATATGCGTCTCCCATTCGCCCCGCAGCAGCCGTTCGCGCCGGAACCCCAGCCGTTCGAGCAACAGGATCGACGCGCGGTTCTCGCTGTCGGCATCGGCGAACACGCGGTGCTGCCCCTCGGCAAACAGCTGATCGAGCACCGCCGATACCGCCTCGCTAGCCAGGCCGCGGCCCCAGTGCGCGCGCGCGAGGATGAAGCCGATCTCGGTCACCCCCTGCCCGCGCATCCGCCCGCCCGACACCCAGCCGATCGCCCGGTCGTCGCCGTGCCGGGTGATCGCCCAGGCGCGCCAGTTCACGTCGGCGGCATCCTCGACCAGATAGAGCCGCGTCGCCTCGATCGACGTCAGAGGACCATCCGCGGAATAGGTCATCAGGTCCGCGTCGGCGAGCGTCGGGTGCAACGCGACCGCGTCCGCCTGAACGAGCCGACGCAACCGGAGCCGCGGCGTCACCAGCACCGGATGGGGCAGCGCGCGACGCCTCAAGCGATCAGCGCATCGACGAGCGCGCGCACTTTCTTCTGGCGCCACTGCGGCAGCGGCGCGACGAGCCAATAGCCGCCGCGCGACGGCTGCGCGTCGCCGATGATCCGGACCAGCCCCGCCTCGAGCCCGCGCCGCGCCAGCAGTTCGGGCACGGTCGCCCGCCCGAGCCCCGCCGCCGCCGCATCGATCGCAAGCCCTGCATCACCGACGCGGACGAGCGCCGTGGCATCTCCCGCCGCCGGGTCCAGCGCGGGTGCGCCCGGCCAGGCGATGATCGCCTCGGACGCGCTGCCGGTCGCCGCGATCGTGACGAGCCCTTCGGATTCGAGCGCCTCGCCCTCATTCTCGCCCGGGCCATCGCCCCAGCGGATCGCAAGGTCCAGATTGGCCTCGGTAAAGTCGACCGTCTCGTCCGCGGTGATCAGGACGAAGCGCAGGTCGGGATCCGCCGCAGCAATCTCGGCGAGCCGCGGCATCAGCCATTTCTCGGTCAGGTCGCGCGGCGCGGCGATCGTCAGCGACTTGGACGTCTGCCCCGCCTGCATCGCGCGGACCGCTTCCTCGAACTGGAGGAAGCCGTTGCGCAAGGGCCCGAGCCCCGCTTCGGCCTCGGGCGTCAGTTCGAGCCCGCGCGTGGTACGCCGGAACAGCACGACGCCCAGCGTGTCCTCGAGCGCGCGGATCTGCTGCCCGACCGCGGCGGGGGTGACTGCGAGCTCGTCGGCGGCACGCGTGAACGACAGGTGGCGCGCCGCCGCATCGAGCACGCGCAGCCCGTTCAGCGGAAGGTGCGTACGCTTCACGAAATCACCGCCGGGGCGCTGAGCGAGAAATGCGGGATCGCCACCTCGAACACCGCACCGGTGTCGTCGACCATCCGGTAGGATCCGCGCATCGCGCCCGTCGGCGTCGCGAGCGGGCAGCCCGAGACATAGTCAAAGCTCGCGCCCTGCTCGATCAGCGGCTGTTCGCCGACGACACCCTCACCCTCGACGGTGTGACGCGCGCCATGCCCGTCGGTGATGATCCAGTGTCGCGTCAGCAGCTGGACCGCGCCGGGCCCGTCATTTTCCAACCGGATATGATAGGCCCAGAACCAGCGCCCGCGCTGCGGCTCGGACTGTTCGGGCAGATAGCTGACCGAGACGCGCACCGTCACCCCGCGCGTCGTCGCCGCACTGGGGAACAGCGCCTTCACAGCCCGACCTTGCCCAATGCCCGGTCGAGATCGTCGATCACGTCGCGCACGTCCTCAAGCCCGACATTGAGCCGCAACAGCCCCTCGGTCACGCCCATCTCAGCCTGCTTGTCGGGCGAGACGCTGGCGTGCGTGGTCGAGGCAGGATGCGTCATCAGCGACCGCGAGTCGCCGATATTGTTCGAGATATCGACCAGCTCCAGCGCATCGAGCAGGCCATGCGCCTGTTCGCGCCCCTCGACCTCGAACGCGAAGATCGGGCCGCACGCGTCCATCTGACGCATCGCGAGCTCGTGCTGCGGATGGCTGGCGAGGCCCGGATGCAGGATCCGCGGCACGCGCGCTTCCAGAAACGCGCCGACCTTCTGCGCATTCTCCGACTGGCGACGGATACGCAGATCGAGCGTCTCGAGCCCCTTGAGCACGACCCACGCATTGAACGGCGACAGCGTCGGCCCGGTGTTGCGCGTGAAGGGCAGCAGCGTGTTGGTGATGAAATCCTCTGTCCCGCACACCGCACCCGCGAGCACGCGACCCTGCCCGTCCATCATCTTGGTCGCGCTGTACGCGATGACGTCCGCGCCGAACTCCATCGGCCGCTGCAACGCCGGTGTCGCGAACGCATTGTCGACGACGGTCGTGATGCCGCGCTCGCGCGCGATGTCGCACACCGCCTTCAGGTCGACGATGTCCATCGTCGGGTTGGCGGGCGTCTCGAAGAAGAAGACCTTGGTCTCGGGTCGGACCGCGTCGAGAAACGCCTGCGGGTCGCGTGCGTCGACGATCGTCGTCGCGATCCCGAACTTGGGCAGCAGCGTATCGGTCAGCCAGCGGCACGATCCGAATGCCGCGCGGCCGCCGACCAGGTGATCGCCGCTCTGCAACTGGCACAGCAGCGCCGCGGTCATCGCCGCCATGCCCGTCGCCATCGACCGGCACGCCTCGGCCCCCTCGAGCAGCGCGATCCGCTCCTCGAGCATCTGCACCGTCGGGTTCTGGAGCCGGGAATAGGTCATCCCGTCCTGCTCGCCGGCAAAGCGCGCCGCCGCGTCACCGGCCTTGTCGTAGCAATAGCCCGAGGTAAGGAAGAGGGCCTCCGACGTTTCGCCATATTCGCTGCGGGCGGTGCCGCCGCGGATGGCCTGCGTCTGCGGACGCCAGTTCTGGGTGATCGAACGATCTTGGCCGGTCTTGCGCTTCATGGCGACGCTTTGCCGGGGGCGGGCGGTGATGACAACCCCTGCGGAGGGTCGCGCGCGCTAGTAGCGCCCCCAGGTAAACCTGGATGACAGCGCATAATTCCACACCGCCCCGACCAGCACGCCGATCATCGCCGACACCGCCCAGGCGTCGTTGCGCACGTCGTGCATGAACGCCGCGATCCCGACATTGGCGATCGCGCCGACCGAACAGATCAGCGCGAACGATACCCAGCCATCGGCGAGCTGCCGCCACCCCTTCAGACGCCGGTCGCGATAGGTCAGCGCGTTGTTCAGGAAGAAGTTCATCGTCAGCGCGGCCAGCGTTGCGCCGATCTGCCCGATCAGGAACGACGTCCCGATCCCCAGGAACAGCGCGCTGAGCACCGTCATATGCACGCCGATGCCGAGCACGCCGATCGCCGAAAACATCGCGAACCGCACCGGCACGAACCGCCCGAACATCCGGTCGTACAGCGCAATCAGATATTCCAGCGCGACGACGTGATCGAGCTTGCTCTCCCCCTCGGTCCGGCAACGGAAAGTATAGGGCAGCTCGGCGAACCGCAGCGGCTCGGGCGCGGCGGTCAGCAGGTCGAGCAGGATCTTGAACCCGATCGCCGACAGTCTGGGCGCAAGCGCGCGCGCAACGTCGGTACGGATCGCGAAGAAGCCGCTCATCGGATCGCTCAGATCCGCCTTGAGCACGCGCCGCGACAGCCGTGTGGCGAGCGCGGACTTGGCGACGCGGTCGCGATCCCAGTCGCCGGTCCCGCCGCCGCTGACGAAGCGCGACCCGATCACGACGTCGTGCTCGCCGGTCTGCAACAGGTCGAGCATCTTCGGCAACAGCGTCTCGTCATGCTGCAGATCGCCGTCGATCACCGCGACGACGGGCGCGGCGGTCGCGCACAGCCCCTCGATACAGGCCGAGGACAGCCCCCGCCGGCCGATCCGCTGGATCACGCGGACGCGCATGTCGCTGCGCCCGAGCACGCGCGCCGCCTCGGCAGTGCCGTCCGGGCTGTCGTCGTCGACGAAGATCGCTTCCCAGCGCCGCCCCGCCAGTGCCTGGTCGAGCTTGGCGATCAACGCGGCGACGTTCGCCTTCTCGTTGAACGTCGGGATGACGACCGCGATCTCGAGCGTGTCCGGCCCCGCGCCCTTCACCGGGTCCAGGTCGACCGGACTCACCCGAGCGATGCGATCACCGCGTCGCCCATCGCGCGCGTCGTCAGCGTGCCGCCGAGGTCAGGGGTCCGCGCGCCGCCCAGGATCGCCGCAGCCACCGCCGCCTCGATCCGGTCGGCCGCATCGGCCTTGTCGAGCGAATGGCGCAGCATCATCGCCGCGGACAGGATCGCGGCACAGGGGTTCGCCTTGCCCTGCCCGGCAATGTCGGGCGCGCTGCCATGGATCGGTTCGTACAGACCGTGACCCTGGCCATCGAGCGCGGCGGACGGCAGCATGCCGATCGATCCCGCGCACATCGATGCCTGATCGGACAAGATGTCGCCGAACAGATTGCCGGTGACGACGACGTCGAACTGGCCGGGATCGCGCACCAGCTGCATCGCCGCGTTGTCGACATACATGTGGCTGAGCGCGACGTCGGGATAGTCAGCCGAGACCTCGATCACGACGTCGCGCCACAGCTGCGACGTCTCCAAGACATTGGCCTTGTCGACCGACAGCAGCTTGCTCTTGCGGGTGCGGGCGGTCTCGAACCCGACGCGCGCGATCCGGGCGATCTCCGCCTCGTCGTAACGCATCTCGTCATGGCCTTCGCGCAGGCCATCGGCCGTCGTCCGGATGCCCTTGGCACCGAAATACACGTCGCCGGTCAGCTCGCGGACGATCACCATATCGATCGTGCGTGCGATTTCGGGGCGCAGCGACGACGCATCCTCCAGCCCCGCGAACAGCTTGGCCGGACGCAAATTGGCGAACAGCCCGAGTTCCTTGCGCAGGCCCAGAATCGCCTGTTCTGGTCGCAGATGCCGCTCGAGCCGGTCGCAATCGGGGTCGCCGACCGCACCGAACAGCACGGCGTCCGCGCGCCGCGCAAGCGCCAGCGTCTCGGGCGGCAGCGGATGCCCCGCCGCCTTGTACGCCGCACCACCGACCAGCGCCTCGTCGAAGCTCAGATCGAGGTCGAGCCGGTCGAGCACGCGACGTGCCTCGGCAGTCACTTCGGGTCCGATGCCGTCACCGGCCAGTATCGCGATCAGGGGCATGTGCGTTCCTCCGCCGCCGCCCTTGCCGGGCAAGCCGCGCTCACGCAACCGCCCTTTTAAGCCGATCGACGAGGCGAGCCCGCGCTGCGAGCGGTTCGGCGCGGCGTTCGACCAGAACATCGCGCGTCAAAAAATGCTCGGTCAGCCGCAGCCCGTCGAAGATGTCCGGCCACCCCGCCTCGCCGCCAGCGGTGAGAAACGCGGGCAGCGGCAACAGCTTGGCCTCATAGCCCTGCGCCGCACCGCGCGACACCGCCGCCCCGCTTCGCGGGCTGACGAATGCGAGGTCGTCGACCGCACCACTCGCGACGCACTGGTCGAGATCGAGACCAAAACCGAGCTCTGCGAGCAGCAGCAGTTCGTACCGCACCAGCGCCGCCGCCCAGCCGCGCGCCGACGGCGCCGCCTCGATCGCGCCGAGGACGCCGTCGAGCGCGTCGTGAATATGCGGATAGGGCTGCGCCTCCGGCAGCGCGACCGCGGCCAGCGCCGTCGCCCATTCGAGCGCCCCCGCCGCGAGCGGCTCACCGTGCAGCGTTGCGCGGCTGTGGATCAACTCGGCGGTCAGCGCGGCGAGCTGGTCACCGGTCCGCGCGCGCCATTCGCCCTGGATCACGTTCGCCGCGAGCAGCACCGGCCGCATCGCCCGCGACCGCCCGCCGCGCACATAGCCCGGCTGTACGCCGTCCTCGCGCGTCAACGCCCGCACGATCGCGCCATGCTCGCCATGCTGGCGAACGGCGACGACGATGGCGGATGCGCGAAGGTGCATCGCCCGTTCTTACGCGTGCGTCGTGACGAACGGGAGCCTCGAAAACTCCGCTTGTTCCAGATCCGCCGGCCAAGCGCGCTCAGCGCCGGATCCCGCGCATCACGCGCGCGAGTCGCGGATGCGACAGCGTACGCTTTGCCCAGCCCGCCGCGCCATCGAACGCCCCCAGCGCAGCCACCGTCGCGCGGTTTGCCAGCGTCGGTCGCAACAGCAGCAGATCGACGCAGGGCGTCCCCGCCGTCGAGAACTGCCGCTTGTGCTGTCCCTCCCCCTCGGTGAAGTCGAACCAGGCGAAGCGGTCGTCGAACAGCTGCCGCATCGCCTCGACCTGCAACACAGCGCCCGGCGACAGCGCGTTATCGGCCGGGTCATGCCCGACATGGTCATAGCGCAGCGTCCCGCCCTGCGCGGTACAGCAGAGATAGGCGATCGGCCGGCCCTCGACGAACAGCAGCCAGGCCCGCACCCGGTCCGCCGCGGCGAGCGCCTTGAAACCCTGCAGCGCCGCCTCGCCATCGGGCAGCCCCGATCCCAGCAGCCGCTCCTGATAGGTCGTCGCCGACACCGTCCGCGCCAGCGGGTGAAACACCGCAATCTCGGCGGGGGTTCTATAGCCACGGATGTCGAGCGCCCCGCCCGACAACGCTGCCAGCCGCTTCGTCTTGCGCTTCAGCCCCGACCGCGCACTGCCCGACAGCATCGCAAGCCATGCCGCCTCGCCGATCCGCAGGTCTGCGTGATACCGGACATAACGCTGCCGGACGACGTTCAGCAGACCATGCGTGTCCAGTGCGTCCACCCGGTCCGCGGGCAACGAGGTGACCACATAGCCATCGGCCTGAGTCGGCAGCGCGGGCAGGATCGGTACATCGCCCGCCAGCACAGCGTCGAGCGACAGCGCAACGCGAACCAGCCGGCGCGGGATCGTCGCCAGCGTGCGCGCGCCGAGCTGGAATTTCAGGCGGACACTGACCGCGGTCATCAGGCGCGTTCTTCGACCCAGTTCGACCAGAGCTGCTCGGCCTGGCGCAGGCCCCGCCGGATCGGATCGCGCGCCAGCGGCCGGTCGTGCCGGCCAAGGACCAGCGGCGGGCGATCGCGGAAATGCCGGGTTGGCAAATCCGTGCGCAGCTCCGCCAGCGTCGCGCACAGCGCCTCGAACCGGCGGACATGGACCGCGTTCGCGCGCGTGCCCTGCCGATTCGCCAGCTCGAAACCATGGCTGACGATCGTCGCGGCGACATGCCCCCGGGCCGCGGCGTGCTCGAGCGCATCGCGGCTTTCGTTCGCGGACAGGGCGCAGAGCTGCAGTGTGCGCAACTGGCCCGGCCGATCCTCGATGACGGTCACCGGGATCTCGATCAGGCCCTGCGCAGCGACCGGCGCGATCTGACGCGGCGACAGCGAGATCCTGCTCGCATCGCATGACGCCGCACCGTTATGGCTGCTGTCATAGGCGAAGCCCAGCGCAGCGAGCGCGGCGAGCGTATCGTCGTTCGCGGCATAGCTGCCCGCGCGAAACGCGATCGGGTCGGGCGCACCCGCGTCGATCAGCAGTTCGGTGGCGCGCAGGATCAGCGCGTATTGTTCGGCCAGCGGATAGTCGGACAGGTCGAACTTCGCGTGATTCGCGCCGCGGTCCCGGGCAATTGCGGCGGTCCAGGCGGGATGGAGATGCAGCTGAACTTCCTGCCCCGCGTCGAGGATCGTCGCGACCATCCGCCGGACCGGCTCGATCCCGAAGGTCAGCGCGGGCATCGGGTCGACGAAGAAACAGGCCTTCAGCCCGTACCGCGCCAGCTTGTCGAGCTGATAGCTGATCCCGACCCCCGCGGGCTCGACCGACCGGTGGTAGATCGCATCGCTACAAAGCCCCTCGCGATGGTGCCGCCAGGCAAATTCGGTGTCGATCGTCAGGAAAACTGCCGTGGTCACGTCACTGGCCTAGTGTCCCGTGGTGAAGATAAGGTTTCCGCCTACGAGACAGGCGTGACCCGACCTCCGCAATCTATCGGCCCCAGCTGAAGATTGATCAACATTATTAAACTAAATTATCTTGAATGGTAAAAGTCGTACACCTGCTGTGCGACCGCTGCGGACACGCCCGGCGCCTGCTGCAGATCCTGCAGGCTGGCATTGCGTACCGCGCGGCCGGTGCCGAAATGCATCAGCAGCGCCTTCTTGCGCGCGGGGCCGATGCCGGGGACCTCGTCGAGCGGGCTCGCACCGATCGCCTTGCTGCGCTTGTCGCGGTGGACGCCGATCGCGAAACGGTGGACCTCGTCGCGCAGCCTCTGGAGGTAGAACAGCACCGGCGCGTTGACGGGCAGCTGGAATTCGCGGCCGTCGAGCATGTGGAACACCTCGCGCCCGTCACGGCCATGCTGCGGCCCCTTCGCGATCCCGACGAGGCACACGTCCTCGACGCCTAGCTCCTCGAGCGCGGCCTTCACCGTATTGAGCTGCCCCTTGCCGCCGTCGATCAGCACCAGGTCAGGCCATTCGCCCGAGTCGCGGTCGGGATCCTCCGCCTGCGCGCGCGCGAACCGCCGGGTGAAGACCTCACGCATCATCCCGAAATCGTCGCCCGGGATGGTGTCCTTGTTCTTGATGTTGAACTTGCGATACTGGCCCTTGCGGAAGCCTTCGGGGCCGGCGACCACCATCGCGCCGGTCGCGGCAGTGCCCTGGATATGGCTGTTGTCGTAAATCTCGATCCGCTGCGGCGGCTCGGCCAGGTCGAACAGGTCGGCGACCTCGCGCAGCAGCTTGGCCTGAGTCGTCGACTCGGCCTGACGTCGCTCGATCGCCTCGACCGCGTTGCGCTTGGCCTGATCCATCAGGCGACGGCGATCGCCGCGCTGCGGCACCTGCACCGCAACCTTGTAACCCGCGCGCTCGCCCAGCGCCTCGACCAGCAGCGCGCCTTCGGGAAGCTCGCGGTCGAGCAGGATCTGCCGTGCGGGCGGCACGTCCTCGTAGAACTGGCCGAGGAAACTGGTCAGCACCTCGTCCTCGGGCACGTCGTTGGTGTGCTGCGGGAAGAAGCTGCGATGCCCCCAGTTCTGGCCGCCGCGGATGAAGAAGGCCTGGATGCCGATCAGCCCGTCCTTGCACGCCATCGCGAAGATGTCGGCGTCGCCCACGCCTTCCGCGTTGATCGCCTGCGTGCCCTGGATGAACGTCAGCGCCTTCAACCGGTCGCGCAGCAGCGCGGCGAGTTCGAAGTCCATGTTTTCGGCCGCAGCCTGCATCTGTGCGCCGAGCTTGGCCTGCACGCCGGTCGACTTGCCCGCGAGGAAGCTCTTCGCATCCTCGACCAGCTCCTTGTACGCACCCTCGTCGATCCGGCCGACGCACGGCGCGGAGCAGCGCTTGATCTGGTAGAGCAGGCACGGCCGGTCGCGCGTCTTGAAGAAGCTGTCGGTGCAGCTGCGCAACAGGAACAGCTTCTGAAGCGCGTTGAGCGTGTTGTTGACCGACCCCGCGCTGGCGAAGGGGCCGTAATAATTACCCTTGGCGCGCCGGGCGCCGCGGTGCTTCTGGACGCGCGGGAAATCATGGTCGTCGCGCAGCAGGATGAACGGGAAGCTCTTATCGTCGCGCAACAGCACGTTGTACGCGGGGCGATAGCGCTTGATGAGCTGCGATTCGAGCAGCAGCGCCTCGGCCTCGTTGTTGGTCGTGACGATCGTCATCGACCGGGTTTGCGACACCATCCGCTGGAGCCGCTTGGTCAGGCGTTCGACCTGGACATAATTCGCGACACGGTTCCTGAGCGCGCGCGCCTTGCCGACATAGAGCACGTCGCCGCGCGCATCCTGCATCCGGTAGACGCCGGGGCGGATCGGCAGCGTGTCGAGCACGTTGCGGATCGCCGCGACGCCCGCCGCAAGATCGGGCGCCTCGCCGCCGCCGCGGACGGCGAAGGTGGATTTATCTTCGTTGAAACGGTCTGGGGAATTGGGGGAGGACATCGCTGGGGAATCTAGGGAGTCGGAGGGGGTTATGCCAGCCGAGGACATTGATGTTCACGCGAAGGCGCGACGGCGCGAAGAGAAGAAGGATGGTTCACGCGGAGACGCGGAGGTGCGGAGAGAAGATTGGGGAGAGCGGCGCCCGTTCTCAAATCGCCGAAGGCTTAAACTCACCCGGCACTGGCCAAGACGCCAGCCCGGCATGCAGCACCTCCGCGTCTCCGCGCCTCCGCGCGAACCATCCTTCTCTTCGCGCCGTAGCGCCTTCGCGTGAACGAACCTTCTGAACGCCCTGCGGGCAAAGGCAGAAGCTCAGGCCTGCGCGAACACCTTGGTGCCGACGATACCGACTACGGTCAGTGCCATGAAACAGGCCTGGACCCCGCTGACCTTGTCGCCGAAAAGAATCACGCCACCGATGATCACGCCGATCGCCCCAGCGCCGGTCCAGATCGCATAGGCGGTTCCAGCAGGCAGGCCGCGCATTGCGAGCGCGAGCAGGCCCATGTTGACGAAGCTCAGGACGATCGGAACCGAAGACGCCTGCCACGTGGCAACGGTCGCTGCCCATTTGAGGCTGAGCGCCCAGGTGATTTCAGTGATCACGGCGACGCCGAGGATGAGCCAGGACATAAGGGTATCTCCAACGGGCTCAGATTGGAGACGCAGCCGCCGGAAACCCGGGAAGAGACGGCCGCCTGTGAAAAACGAAAAAGGCGCCAAGCGAACGACCGTTCCCCCGTCGAAGCGGGGGTCCAGAGTTGCGGGCGCTGTGTCGTGAGAACCTGCCCCCCGCTTTCGCGGGGGAACAGACGATTAGTTCAGGCGGCTAAGCCCCGAGATCGACCGATCGACCATCGCGCGGTCGGCGGCGGCATCGTGATGCTCGGCGATCAGGATACCGGCTGCCTTGGCAGCGGCGTCGGCGGCCCGCGCACGGACCTCGGCGATCGCGGCGCGCTCGGCGGCGGCAATCTTGTCCTCCGCCATCTTGGCGCGACGCGTCATCAAATCCTCGGCACCCGCCTTGGCCTTGGCGATGATCGCCGCGGCTTCGGTATGCGCATGCGCCTTCATCGCTTCGGCTTCGAGATACGCGGTCTTGGCCTTGGCCTCATACTCCGCGCGGATCGCCTCGGCCTCGGCGCGCAGCGCCTTGGCCTCGTCGAGCTGCGTGCGGATCCCGGCGATCTTGGCGTCGAGCGACCGCCCGATCATGCCGGGGACCTTCTTCCACACCATCAGCGCCAGCACGATGATCATTGCGATCGCGACCCAGCCGGTCGAGTTGACGCCGAGCGCGGTCGGGTCGACGACATGCTCGACGGTCCCAGGCGCGACGGTGTGACCCTGCAACCCCTGATTGTCGATCGAGCCTTCGGGCGCCATGCCCTCGGCCGAGATCACCTTGGCCGGTGCGTCCGGGTTGGCGGCGGGGGTATTAGCCATGAGCCATCGTCCTGCGTACCGCGTCGCTCGCCGAGTCCAGGCTCACCTGAAGTCCGGCAACCTTGTCGGCCAGTTGCTGTGCCGCTTCGGCTGCGACATTCTGAAGATTGGCGAGGGCCTGCGCCTTCGCATTCGCCACGGCGAGATCGTGATGACCCAGACGCTCGGCGATGTCGGCGTCGGCCGCATGGACCTGCTGCTCGAAAGCCGTTGCCGCCCGCTTGGCTGCGGCCGCGGTCTCGGCCTGTGCCGCGACGCGGGCCGCATCCATTTCGGCCTGCCAGGTCGCCTGGACCGTATCGGCCTGCGCCCGTGCAGCGACTGCCGCTGCCAGATCGCCCGCGATTCGGCCTTCACGCGCGTCCACGGTCGACACGATCTTAGGCACCATCCCCTTGCCGATCCCGAAATACAGGATCCCGAAGGTGAGGAGCAGCCAGAAGATCTGTGAAGCGTAGGTGGCGGCTATCTGGGCAATCTGGGGCATGGCAGTCCTTCGTGATACGGCCGGACGGGATATCGCCCGACCAGATCAGCGCATGTTAGGCGACGAACACCAGGATGATCATCGTGACGAATGCGAGCAGACCGAGAAGCTCGGCAGCCGCGAAGCCGATGAACAGACGGCCCTGCTGGCTGTCGGCAGCGCCCGGATTGCGCAGCGCGCCGGCGAGGAACTGGGCGAAGACGTTACCCACGCCGAGTGCGGCGAGGCCCATGCCGATCGCTGCGAGGCCGGCACCGATCATCTTTGCTGCGTTGACGTCCATGTTAAAACTCCCTTGGAAAATCAGTAGTGGTTCGAAAGAAAACTTAGTGAAGGTTGACCGCGTCGTTCAGATAGACCGACGTCAGCAGCGCGAACACATAGGCCTGGATCGCGGCGACCAGCAGCTCGAGCAGCGTGATGCCGATCATCAGCAGCATGCTCGGCGCGGTCACCAGACCGATATAGACGCCGCCTAGGTTGATGCCGTTGATCACGAACGCCGCCAGCACCTTGAGCAGGATATGCCCCGCGGTCATCGCCACGAACAGTCGCAGGCCGAGCGAGAACGGACGCACCAGGAACGACATCAGCTCGACGACGAAGATCAGCGGGATCATCAGCGCGGGCGTGCCGCTCGGCACGAACAGCGAGAAGAAGTGGAAGCCGTGCTTGCCGAAGCCGACGATCAGGACGATCGCAAAGCTGATCAGCGCCAGCACGCCGGTGACGGTCATGTGGCTGGTCACGGTGAACGGGTGAACACCCGGCACGATACCGAACGGCATCAGGCCGATGATGTTCGCGAACAGGATGAACATGAAGAGCGAGAAGACGTAGGGAATGAAGCGCTTGCCGCCGGGCCCGACATTCTGCTCGAGCATGCCCGAGATGAAGCCCGTAAAGCCCTCGACCGCGGCCTGCCAGCGACCGGGGACGAGCTCGCGCTTCATCCCGCCGATCATGAAGGCCCAAAGTGCGACCAGCGTCACCACCATCCACATCGCGGAATTGGTGAAGGACAGGTCGTAACCACCTACGATCCAGTGCGAGCCGAACGCCGGCTCGATCAGGAACTGGTGCATCGGATCGATCTTGCCGCCCTGTTCTGCCGCCACGTGGAATCCCTGCCGTCTTGAAACGACAAACGCCCGGCTACTCCGGGCGTTCGCCTGAAATTCGAATGATTTGCCTGAACGCGACCGCGATTCCGAGGAACAGCAACACGATCAGACCCCAAGGCCCAGTGCCGACCCAATGGTCAATCAACCATCCGATCAGCGCACTGCCGACGAGACTCCCGATCAGGGCGGAGATGACCCGATTGCCCTGCGAGTATCCCCGCTCAGCATCCGGCCCTCCCTGCCCCTTTTTCAGCGTCTCCCGAGCCTTGACCTCCCTCAATCGCTCATCGAGCGCGGAAAGTCGCAGATCTTCAACACCGTAGGGGTCCTGTCCGGGTTCGATCTCCGCCACGACATGCTCTCCACCTGATACGACACCGGGGAGATATACGCAGCGACGAGCGATCCCGCCAAGGCGCGGTCCGTTTAGAAAAGGGGGGGGGCCAAGTCAACCGGTGTGACAGTATCGTCATCAATGTGGTGACTGCGGGGCGCGTTACGCCCTCTCCCATCCGTCATCCTGGCGAAAGTCAGGATCCAGAGCTGCAGGCGGACCATGTACAGCTCTGGATCCTAGGTCGAGCCCAGGATGACGGAGGGCATCAGGACAGCATGCTCAGACGCAACGCGAATCACGCTCGGGTGCGGCCGCGGTGCGCGTCTTCCACACACCACCCGGCGTCTTGTACTTCTCGCCCGGATTGGTCCCCGCGATAAGGTTGCAACCGCTGGTGAACGCCAGCTGCTCGACCGTCGCGCCGCTCGCCTGCGCCTTGGCGGTATAGGCCGACTTGCGCTGAATGTTGATGCTGTTGACCAGCGCGCGCAAATCGCCGCTCGCCGCGCCGACCAGCCCGAGATAGCCGTCGGGCTGCTCGCCGACCTCGCCGCCCGCGCGCGCTGCGGCATAGGCGGGGTCACGCTGCGCCGACGCGGCGACCGACAGGCCGCCAAGCACAGCCACCGCTGCGATCATCGTCAAAGCCTTGATCTTCATCTCAGAATATCCCCGGATTCTGCTGGATCAGCGATTTCGCCTCGCCATCGAGACGATAGACCACTTCCTGCGTCACATTGATGTTGAGGTTGATCTCGATCGGCTTGTCCGGCGCCGACACGTTGATGCAGCCCGGCAGGGCGGCGGCGGTCGTGACCAGAAAGACGATCGTCCTCATCCTGTGCAAGATCGGTCTTTGCTCCAGCTTGTTCAATCCTGTTTCGGTCATGGCACGATCCTGCTTTCGGCGGGCTGAATGGATGGGGCTGCCGGGACGGCAGACCCGGGGGATGACGGCGCGGACTGCTGCTGGATCAGCGCGGGCAGGTTGCGTTCGATCAGCCGCTTCGGATCATAGAAGCTCTGCGCCGAATCGAGCAGTCCGCGAAACGGCGCCTTGATCCGGATGTTGAACACGAAGGGCAGTTTCTGCAGCCGGCGGACGATGAAGTTCGATTTCGCCCCCTCGCCCTGGCTTATCCCAGCGAAGCGCACGTCGGTCACCATCTCGCCCGCCAGCGGCCCGTTCATGCCCACGCGGAGCGACTGATAGCGCAGCGACTTGAGCGCCTGGAAGGCGATGTTCGCCCAGATGCCGAGATCCTTCTGGCTGAGATCGCCGACATAGGCGAGCGTCCCTCCGCCCGGCCGGACGCGCAGGTCGCCGCCCTCGATCCGACCGCCCGTCTCGTCGAAGATCATCGGCAGCACGCCGTCGAAGATCCCCGTCGCGTCGAGATTCTTGAAATCGAACTGCTGCAGGAACTGGTCCGCGGCCATGTTGGCGATGTGGAACGTCATCCGCCGCTCGCTCTGCGCGGAGAAATCGAGCAGCGTCGGGTCAAGCGTCAGCGATCCGCCCGCAAACGGCCACGCCCCGCCCTCGACCTGGACGCGCGCACCCGGCAGGGTCTGATAGCGGATCGTCCCGTCGCTGACCGGAATGCCGGGGTTGAGCGTCCGGATCGTCGCGACCTGCCCCGGTGCGCTTTGCAGATTGAGCAGGTCGGTGAAGCGGATCTCGGTCGCGATCCCGGTCACCGGGCCGAACGCGGCGGCAAGGTCGGTGCCCGCGGTTCGGAACACCCCGGTGCTCGTCACGCCGTCAGGCGTCCACGCGATGTGCCCGTCGCCGCTGACCGAACCGTTGACGTCGGCGATCACGCCGAACGTCAATGGCGTCAGCGCCTCGGGTTGCAGCGCGTCCTTGGCGAACACGATCCCCGGCACCAGCAGGTCAGCGCGGCCGATGCCCGTGCTCAGTGCGTGGACAAGCGTGACGTCGGCGACCTTGGTGCTGCTGACCGGTTCGAACAGCGTTCCGGCCGCAGTGATCGTGCCGCCGACCAGCGACAGCGTCACGCCGCGCGCCGCGACCGGCTTGAACCGCGCGGTGGCGGCGGCGTCGCTGACACCCATCGTGCCTTCGAGCGCCAGCGCACCGCCGATCAGCGTCCAGTCGCCCGCCGCCTCGTTCAACAGCAGCGGCACAGTGCCGATCTGCCCTGCCCCGCCGGTGAACGCGCCGGCGATTCCCTGCGCTGTCATCCGCCCGGTGATCGTCGCGAAGTCGAGCCGCGTGACCCGCTCGGGCGCGCCGATCCGGGTCTGCACGCCGTCGATCGCAAAGCCCCGGTCGGCCAGCCGCAGCGTCGCTCCGCTCGCGTTCAGCGTAAGCGGCGTCCGCCCCAGCCGCCCCGACAGCGCGGCCGCGGCGATCCGCGCACCGCCGCGCAGACGTCCGCGATCGGTCTGCACCAGCGCTCCGTCGATCGGGCATAGCGACAGCCGCGCAGGGTCGAGCACCAGCCCCGACACCGCCAACCGCTGAACCGCTAGCGGCGTGCAGCCAGTGTTGACGACGAGCCGCGTGTTACCGTCCCAGCGGGCATCGATCGGCATCGACAGGCCTTCGACCCGGTCCTTGCCGCCGCTGCCGATCGGACCGTCGAGTGTCACCCGCGTCGTGATCGCGGTCGCCCCGCCGGGCGTCGCGCTGAACCGCACCGGGGTCAACACCAGCCGCGCGCCGTCCACGACATAAGGCGCGACCGTCGCGACGCCGCGGACGGGCGCACCCGGCCGGGCCTGGGCTAGCGCGATGCGCGCCTGCGGCAACCCGCCACCCTGCGTCGCAAGAGTCGTATCGAGCGTGACGCCTCCGCCAGACGCACCGCGTCCGGGCCATGCGAACCGGAGCCCCTCCCCGCCATCAAGCGAGATCCTCGCGCCGCTCGCCGATGCGAGCGCGAGGCGTGACAGCACGGCCTCGCCGCGCCCGCCGCGCTGCCGCACCGCGATCACCGCATCGGCGGCAAAGCCCTTTGCGGCCCGCGTCACGGCCTGCACCGCGGCGTCCATGAGGGGCGCGACCGGCGACCCGGCTGCCGATCCCTGCAACGCCTCCACCCCGGCAAGCCGACGTGGGGCGATCGCGGCACCCGCCGCGCGAACGCGACCTTCGAACGCGATCGTCTCGCCGAGCCGGTAGGATCCTGCGATCGACACGCGACGTGCGCGGCCCTCGGCCGTCCGCACGGTATCCGCTGCGATATCCGCCTTGCCCGAGGTTCCCGCAGCAGTGCCCGCGAAGGCGACGTCGCCCTTGGCCGCGGCGAACGTCGCTCCGGGCAGGACGGCCGGTCCGGTCGCCAGCGCGGCCCGCCCCTGCCAGCGATCGGGCGCCGCACCGAGCGTCAGGTCGAGCGTCGCGACCACGCTGTCCGCGCGCGAATCGCCGCACGCCAGCCGCCCCAGCCGCACGGGGCCCTTCAGGATCGGTTTCGCCTCGTCGATCCGCACGCGTACCGTCGCGGCAAGGCGGTCACCCGTACAGCCGCCGACGCTCAGCCGGTCGCTGACCGCAGCAAGCGAGCCCCTGAAACCGTTATCGAGCTTCCCCGTCCCGGTGAGTTTCAACCCGACCAGCCCGTAAGGCGTCTCCAGCCGCATCCGCGCATCGTCGACGGTCGCGTCGAGCGCGGGCAGCGCGAACGGCTTGCCCGAGGGTGCAGGCAGGAGGCGGTCGATCGCCCCCAGCGACAACCGTCCACCGACCAGCCGCCCGCGCAGCCGCACCCGCCCCGCGCGCACCGCCTCCAGATACGGTCCCGACAGCCCGATCCCGGTCCGCGTCTCGACCCAGTCTGCGACCAGATCGGGATCGGCCGGATCGCCGAGCACGACATTGGTCAGCCTTTGCCCGCCAAGCGCCAGATCGGCGATCTCGTAGCGCGCAGGCACCTCGGCACGCGCGAGTTCGCGATCGATGAAGCCCGTAGCGATCTGCTTCCGGAGTACCCAGACTCCGATGAGCAGGGCGAGCAGGAGGAGCGCTACGACCAGCACGATTCGCTGAATCCGCGCGAGCCCGCCGCGACGGCGAGCCGGCGCGTGACGGCGAGGGTCGGGCCCTGTCTCGCTCGTCTCCGTCAACCGCTTACTCCGTCACGCTTTCCCGGCCTGCATAGGCGGTAGCGGGGGCGTCATGCAATTGCGGCTGGATGTGCTAGCATCCGGCCATGGCGGGGGCAGACGATATAGTCGACGAGCGCAAGGGGCACCGGGCGCGGCTGCGCAAGCGGCTGTTCGAGGGTGGCGGAGAGGCGCTGCTCGATCACGAGCTGATCGAATATCTCCTCGCCGTCGCGATTCCCCGTGCCGACACCAAGGCGCTCGCCAAGGCGCTGATGCGCGAATTCGGCGGGATCGGCGGGGTGCTGACCGCGGATCCGGCGGCGCTCACGCGCGTCGATGGCATGGGCGAGATTTCGACCGCCGCGGTCAAGATCGCGCACGCCGCCGCGCTTCGCCTGTTGCAGGCACGCGTCGGCGAGCGGCCGGTGCTCGCCAACTGGCAGGCGCTGCTGGACTATCTGCGCGCGGACATGGCGCACCACGTCATCGAACGGTTCCGCGTGCTGCATCTCAACACGCGCAACATGCTGATCCGCGACGAGGTGATGAGCGAGGGTTCGATCGACCAGGCCGCGGTCTATGTCCGCGAGGTGATCCGCCGCGCGATCGATCTCGGCTCGGCCTCGATCATCCTTGTCCACAATCATCCCAGCGGCGACCCCTCCCCCAGTCGCGCGGACATCGAGATCACCCGCACGATCGCGGAGGCGGGCAAGCGGCTGGGAGTCGCCGTACACGATCACATCGTCATCGGCACCGCCGGCCATGTGAGCCTCCGCGCGCAGGGACTGATTTAAGGAACGATTGACGCAAAAAGGCCGCCGGGGTCAGCCGGCGACCTTGATGTCGCGAGGGTCCTCCCGCGCGTTTGGTTCAGCCGGCCTGAGTCAGGAACCTGGTCAACTCGGTCTTGGTCAGCATCTTGTTCTTGTCGGCATCCGCCTGCGCGAACGCACCATCGACCCATTTGCGCGTCTCGGGCGCGGCCGCGACCGTGGTCGGGTCCGACTGCGTCTTCAGGGCGACCATCCAGGCGCCGAATTCGGACGTACTCAGCAGATTGTCGCCATTCTTGTCATATCCCGGAAATTCCGCATCGACGACCTGCGCCACCTGCGCCCCCGTCACCGGCTGCTGCGCAGTCGCTCCCGCAGGATTGCCCTGCATCGTCGAAGATGACGGCGACTGCGGCGAAGATTCCGTCTGCGCCATGGGCTGCGCCGGTGAATTGGGCGTGCCGCCGGACATGGTTTGCGCGGATGTCGGCGTCGCAAGAGCGATAGCACCGATAAGTAGAGTGAATTTCAGCATGTCTTCTCTCCTGCTGCGACCTTCATGGCAACTTCTCAGTCGCGAAGGTCGTTCGTTCGGATAGTAGGCGCAACCAATGCATGACTGCCGTTGATGGTTCCGCCGGCATCGCCCGATCGCCCCGGGGCTGGATTTGAACCTTGCCGTCCGGCCTGCTACCGCGCGAGCGATCGCCGCCGTGGGTCCCGCCGGGGCGCGCGTCGCGCCTCCTCTCCCCAGCCACAGGAAATCCCGATGGTCCCCCGCTATTCCCGCCCCGACATGGTCGCGATCTGGACGCCCGAAGCGCGCTTCAAGATCTGGTTCGAAATCGAGGCGCACGCCACCGACGCGCTCGCCGAACTCGGCGTCGTGCCGAAAGAGGCCGCGGCCGCGATCTGGGAAAAGGGCGCGTTCGAAGTCGACCGGATCGACGAGATCGAGCGCGAGACCAAGCATGACGTCATCGCCTTCCTGACCAACGTCGCCGAGCATGTCGGCCCCGAGGCGCGCTTCATGCACCAGGGCATGACCTCGTCCGACGTGCTCGACACCTGCCTCGCGGTCCAGCTCGCCAAGGCGAGCGACATCCTGATCGCCGACCTCGACGCGCTGCTGGTCGTGCTCGAACGCCGCGCGCGCGCGCACAAGATGACGCCGACGATCGGCCGCAGCCACGGCATCCATGCCGAGCCCGTCACCTTCGGCCTCAAGATGGCGCAGGCGCATGCCGAGTTCGCGCGCAACCGCGCTCGGCTGGTGGCGGCGCGCGCCGACGTCGCGACCTGCGCGATCTCGGGCGCGGTGGGCACGTTCGCCAACATCGACCCGTTCGTCGAGGACTATGTCGCGGGCAAGCTCGGCCTGTCGGTCGAGCCCGTCTCGACCCAGGTGATCCCGCGCGATCGCCACGCGATGTTCTTTGCGACATTGGGCGTGATCGCCAGCTCGATCGAGCGGCTCGCGACCGAGATCCGCCATCTCCAGCGCACCGAAGTGCTCGAGGCGGAGGAATATTTCTCGCCTGGCCAGAAGGGCTCGTCGGCGATGCCGCACAAGCGCAACCCGGTCCTGACCGAGAACCTCACCGGCCTCGCGCGCATGGTCCGCGGCTATGTCACCCCCGCGCTCGAGAATGTCGCGCTGTGGCATGAGCGCGACATCTCGCACTCGTCGGTCGAGCGCTATATCGGCCCCGACGCGACGATCACGCTCGACTTCGCGCTCGCGCGGCTCACCGGGGTGATGGACAAGCTCGTCGTCTATCCGGCACGAATGGAGAAGAACCTCAACAAGATGGGCGGGCTCGTCCATTCGCAGCGCGTCCTCCTCGCGCTGACGCAGGCCGGGGTGAGCCGCGAGGACGCCTATCGCCTCGTCCAGCGCAACGCGATGAAGGTGTGGGATTCGGACGGCGCCCTCTCGCTGCTCGACCTGCTCAAGGCCGATCCGGAAGTTACGCTGAGCGATGCCGAGCTCGAGGACAAGTTCGACCTTGGCTATCACCTGAAGCACGTCGACACGATTTTCGCCCGAGTGTTCGGCGCGGCGTAACGGCACGGCATTAGCCCCCGCCCGTCATCCTGACGTTCGTCAGGATGACGGTGGGTGGATGAGGGGATGCTGCCGACCACCTCTAAAGTGCACGCAACGCAATTACGATTTCATGTTACAAAATTGCGACAGCTCGTAACTATCGCCATATCACCGATGCCGGATATTACTCCGGCGTCGGAGACCTACCCATGCGCATGTTCGAAACCGTGACCAGCTCGATGCTGGCGATCGCGGCTCAAGCGCTGGTGGTCGGGGTGGTCATTTCCACCCTCTGATCCATCGGCCCGCCCGCCCCTCCAAGGAGGGGCGCGGCTAGGGTCGCAGGCTCCCGCCTTCAGGCTGCTACCGATACACCCCGTCGATGATCGTCATCGTTGGCGCCACTAGGCGCGTCGGGTTTGCGCACGCGTATCGCACGGCGGTTTGCACCCACCGGCCGCCCACGTCGTAGAACCGCCGCCAGCCGCGCCGGCAAACTCCGGCCCCGCAGGCTCGACGCAGCGCCGATCACCCCGATCGCGACGTCCAGATACGCCGACACTTCGAACGATGTCAGCCAGATCGCGATGTCGGGCGCGCCCATCATGGCAACCCGGACCCTGTCGCCGTCATCGGCGAACATCATGACGCACGCTGCCGCAATCACCACCAGACCGACCGCGACGTCGCCGCGCGTAAGCCGCGCCACCCGCCTGACCAGCGCCTCGACCAGAAGCGCGCGGAGGAACCGCGACAGGGGGATCGTGGGCGCGGCTATCATCAGCAACCAGCAAGCGAGAAACGTCAGACCGATTGCCGCCACACTATCCCCCTGTCACTCGCGCCAAGCAGCGCGGCCTATTCCGCCGCGAAGACGCCCTTCAGTTTCGCAAAGAACCCCTGGCTGTCGGGGCATTCGTCGCCGGTCTCGGTCTCGCGGAACATCTCGAGCAGTTCCTTCTGCCGGTTCGACAGACGGGTCGGGGTCTCGACGTCGATCTGCACGACCAGATCGCCATGACCGCGGCCCTGCAATACCGGCATGCCCGCACCGCGCTGACGAAGCTGCTTGCCCGACTGGATACCCGCCGGGATCTTCACTTCGTGCGTGCGCCCGTCGAGGCCGGGGATCGACAGCGATCCGCCGAGTGCCGCGACCGTGAAGCTGATCGGTGCGCGCGCGAACAGCGTCGTACCCTCACGCTCGAACAGATTATGCTTGGTGACGTGGAGGAAGATATAGAGGTCGCCTGCCGGTGCACCGCGTGCGCCGGCCTCGCCCTCGCCCGTCATTCGGATTCGCGTGCCTTCATCAACACCGGGCGGCACGTTGATGCTGAGCGTCTTGGTCTTCTCGACCCGGCCCTCGCCGCGGCAATCGGGGCATGGATCGGCGATCACCTGACCCGCGCCGTTGCAGACCGGGCAGGCGCGCTCGACCACGAAGAAGCCCTGCTGTGCACGGACCTTGCCGTGACCGCCGCAATGCTGGCAGGTCTTGGCGCGCGTGCCGGCCTTCGCGCCCGACCCGTCGCAGGTGTCGCACACCGCCGAGACGTCGACGGTGATCTCGGTCGCCTTGCCGTGGAAAGCCTCTTCCAAGCTGACTTCCATGTCGTACCGCAAATCCGCGCCGCGACGTGCCGACGATCGGCCACCGCCGCCGCGCTGCGCGCCGCCCATGAATTCGCCGAAGACGCTTTCGAAAATGTCGCTGAAGCCGCCGAAATCCTGCGCGCCGCCGCCATGACCGCCGCCGCCGCCATTCTGGAACGCGGCATGGCCGAAGCGATCATAGGCCGCACGCTTCTGGGGATCCTTGAGGCAGTCATACGCCTCACTGACCGCCTTGAATTGTGCTTCCGAATCCTTGCAGCCGGCATTCTTGTCCGGGTGATATTTCATCGCGAGCTTGCGGTAGGACGACTTGATCGTCCCCGCATCCGCGGTCCGCTCGATCTCGAGCAATTCGTAATAGTCTGTCTGGGTACTCATAGCGGCCCTCTTAGCCCTCTCCCCTCCGGGGAGAGGGTTGGGTGAGGGGTCGTTCCGGGCGACAGCGCGCGGAACTGCCCCTCACCCCGGCCCTCTCCCCGACCGGGCACCCATGAAAATATTACTTTCATGGGACCCTGGGGAGAGGGAGTTTCAGTTACGCCTTCGGGTTCTCGTCGACTTCCGAGAATTCGGCGTCGACGACGTCGTCGTCCTTCTTCGCCGCATCGCCATCAGCCGACGGCGAGGCATCCGCCTGAGCCTGCTTCTCATAGATCGCCTGGCCGAGCTTCATCGCGACCTGGGCGAGCGCGGTGCTCTTCTCGGTCATCGCGTCCGCATCGCCGCCCTCGACCGCTGCCTTGGTCGCGTCGATCGCGGCCTGGATCTCGGTCTTGAGCGCGTCGTCGACCTTGTCGCCGTTATCGGCAAGCTGACGCTCGGTCGTGTGGATCAGGCTCTCGGCGTTGTTCTTCGCCTCGGCGCCCGCACGACGCTTCTTGTCTTCCTCGGCGAAGGTCTCGGCATCGCGGACCATCTGGTCGATGTCGCTGTCCGAAAGACCACCCGAGGCCTGGATGCGGATCTGCTGCTCCTTGCCGGTGCCCTTGTCCTTGGCCGAGACGCTGACGAGGCCGTTGGCGTCGATGTCAAACGTGACCTCGATCTGCGGCACGCCGCGCGGTGCCGGCGGGATGCCGACGAGATCGAAATTGCCGAGCATCTTGTTGTCGGCCGCCATCTCGCGCTCGCCCTGGAACACGCGGATCGTGACCGCGCCCTGGTTGTCGTCCGCGGTCGAATAGGTCTGCGACTTCTTGGTCGGGATCGTCGTGTTGCGATCGATCATCCGGGTGAACACGCCACCCAGCGTCTCGATGCCGAGCGACAGCGGCGTCACGTCGAGCAGCAGCACGTCCTTGACGTCGCCCTGCAGCACGCCGGCCTGGATCGCGGCGCCCATCGCGACGACCTCGTCCGGGTTGACGCCTGTGTGCGGCTCCTTGCCGAAGAACTGCTTCACGACTTCACGCACGCGCGGCATGCGCGTCATGCCGCCGACCAGCACGACCTCGGAGATGTCGTCGGCCTTCAGGCCGGCGTCGGCGAGTGCCTTCTTGCAGGGGTCGAGCGTCCGCTTGACCAGATCCTCGACCATCCGCTCCAGATCGGCGCGGGTGATCGACTTCACCAGATGCTTCGGCCCGTTCTGGTCCGCGGTGATGAAGGGCAGGTTGACCTCGGTCGACTGTGCCGAGCTGAGCTCGATCTTCGCCTTCTCGGCCGCTTCCTTCAGACGCTGCAGCGCCAGCTTGTCCTTGGCGAGGTCGATGCCCTCTGCCTTTTTGAACTCGTCAGCGAGGAACTGGACGATCTTGTTGTCGAAATCCTCACCGCCGAGGAAGGTGTCGCCGTTGGTCGCCTTCACCTCGAACACGCCGTCGCCGATCTCGAGGATCGAGATGTCGAACGTGCCGCCGCCGAGATCGTAGACCGCGATCGTCTTGCCGTCCTGCTTGTCGAGGCCGTAGGCCAGCGCCGCCGCGGTCGGCTCGTTGATGATGCGCAGCACTTCGAGGCCGGCGATCTGGCCGGCGTCCTTGGTCGCCTGGCGCTGTGCGTCGTTGAAGTAGGCTGGAACGGTGATGACTGCCTGCGTGACCGTCTCGCCGAGATACGACTCCGCGGTTTCCTTCATCTTCTGCAGCGTGAACGCCGAGATCTGCGAGGGCGAGTAATCCTTGCCGCCGGCCGAGACCCATGCGTCGCCGTTCGGCCCGCGCGAGATCTTGTACGGGACCAGCTCGGTGTCCTTCTTGGTGATCGGATCGTCGAAACGACGGCCGATCAGGCGCTTCACCGCAAAGATGGTATTGTCGCCGTTGGTCACTGCCTGGCGCTTGGCCGGCTGGCCGACCAGTCGCTCGCCGTCCTTGGCGAATGCGACGATCGACGGCGTGGTGCGCGCGCCTTCGGAATTCTCGATGACCTTGGGCTTGCCGCCTTCCATGACGGAAACGCAGCTGTTGGTCGTGCCGAGATCGATACCGATTACTTTAGCCATGAGTTTAAATAGCCCCTCACACATCGTGAAAAAGTCTCGGGCTCCACCCCGTTACGGCAGTGGAACCTTTCGATTGATGGGCGCGATATAGGTTGGCTCGCGCTTGCCGCAAGATTGTACGGCTCGTAGAGATCGCAAGAGGGGTATGAAGTGGCGATGATGACGATGCGTGGTATTTTTGCCGTGACGGCCCTGGTCGGGGTGGCGGCCTGTGCACAGCCGCAACAGCTGTCCGTCGAGAAGGCGTGGGTCCGCCTCGCGGCGGTCAAGGGCGGACCGGCGGCAGGCTATTTCACGATCCATGGCGGGCCGACCGATGCGACGCTGATCAACGTCACCACCGACGTCGCGATCCGGAGCGAGATGCACGAGAGCATGTCGGCCGGCGGCGTGTCGTCGATGAAACCGATCGCGCGCGTCGAGATCCCGGCCAAGACCGATGTCGTGTTCGCGCCGGGAGGCCGTCACGTGATGCTGTTCGACGTAAATCCCGGCATCAAGCCCGGTGAACGCACCATCACCTTCACCCTCACCTTCGCCGACGGCACCAGAATCCTGCAGAACGCAGCCGTCGTCGGCGCCGGCGACACCGGAACCAAGTGAGCGTTCGCGATCGGTCGACGCGAGCGCTGACCCCGGCCGAGACGAGGCTCGCGGCGTCGGTCTTCGGCGATGCGATCGACTATGCGCCGGTGCGGCTGGCACGCCGCAAATGGGCGTTCTTCCAGCCGCGCGACACGGTGATGGCGCCGCGCGGGTGCATCCATTTCCACCCCAAGGGCGATCTGTGGTGCGACGATTTCGCGCATGCCCATCTGACGCTGCAGGGGCTGTTCATCCACGAGATGACGCATATCTGGCAACACCAGCGCGGTATCTTCCTCCCGCTCGTACGGCATCCGTGGTGCCGCTACGACTATGCACTGCGTCCCGGCGTCGCGCTGCACCGCTACGGTATCGAGCAGCAGGGCGAGATCGTCCGCCACGCCTTCCTGCTGCGTGCCGGCGCGACGATCGCAGGCGCCCCGCCGCTCGCGCAGTACGAGACGCTGCTGCCGTTCAAGCCGCGGGTGTCGGCCTAGTCCGCCACTCCCCAAACCGTCACCCCAGCGAACGCTGGGATGACGTGGGCTAGGACGATATCAGAGCCAGCTGCGCCCATCCGGTCCCGCACAGCCATAAGGCGGCAACTGCCCGAAGAACCGTTCCTGCATCTTGTGACAGCCCCAGGCGCGCAGCGGCGCGGGCGCATAGCCGTTCAGCGCGATGCCGACCTCGTCATACGGGGTCTCGCCGCGCGCCACATACATGTACCAGCGCCCGCCGAACATGACCGCCGCCGCGACCAGCACGACACACACGACCTGAAGAATCTTCTGCATTTCCGCCCTTTTCGTGATGAAGGGCGCCCCGTTGCAGATAACATGGATTAATATCAACCACCGGAAGGCGAGCCCAGCCGGTGGCGATTCCGATCCTACAATGCGTCGAAATCGATAGCTTGTGTTCTATCAAGCGCTTGCGGCGCTTCGGGCATCGGATATTTCAGTCCGGTCGCACAATTAAAAAGTACGACGCGGTCGTCTTCGTCGACCAGACCGGTGTTCAGCGCCTGTCGATAGGCCGCGAGCGTCGCGCCGCCTTCCGGGCACAGCAGCAGGCCGTCCTGCTTGGCCGCTGCCTCGACCGCCTTGAGGATCGCGGGATCGCCGACCGCCATCGCCTGCCCGCCGCTCTCGCGGACCGCGCGCAGGATCAGGAAATCGCCGACCGCCTTCGGCACACGAATGCCCGCTGCGACGGTGCTCGCATCCTCCCAGCGCTCGGCATGCTCCTCGCCCGCCTCGAACGCGCGGACGATCGGCGCGCAGCCGCTCGCCTGCACCGCGAACATCTTGGGCCGCTCCGACCCGATCCAGCCGAGCTGCTCAAGCTCGTCGAACGCCTTCCACATGCCGATCAGACCCGTGCCGCCACCGGTCGGGTAGAAGATCGCATCGGGCAGTTTCCAGCCGAACTGCGCGGCCAGTTCCAGTCCCATCGTCTTCTTGCCCTCGATTCGATAGGGCTCCTTCAGCGTCGAGAAGTCGAACCAGCGCCCCTCGGCGGCGCCCTTGCCGACGATCGCGCCGCAATCGTCGATCAGCCCGTTGACGCGCCAGACGCGCGCGCCCTGCATCGCGATCTCGCGGACGTTGATCTCGGGCGTGTCGTCGGGACACAGCACGATCGTCTCGATCCCGCAGCGAGTGGCGTAGGCGGCCAGCGCCGCGCCCGCATTGCCGTTGGTCGGCATCGCGATCCTGGTGACGCCCAGCTCCTTCGCCATCGCCACCGCCATGACCAGCCCGCGCGCCTTGAAGCTCCCGGTCGGCAGACGCCCTTCGTCCTTCACGAGGACATTGGGGCCACCGGACCTGGGGATCGGCACCAACGGCGTCTCGATCTCGCCGAGGCTGACGATATTGGACGTCTCCCGCACGGGCAGCAGTTCGCGCCACCGCCACAGATCGGTTGGCCGCGCCTCGATCGTGTCGCGCGAAATCGCCGACCGCACCGCGCCGAGATCGTAGCGGACGAGCAACGGCCTGCCCGCACGTGAAAGGCCATGAAGCTGGTCCGCCTCATAGCGTTCGCCGGTGATCGAACATTCGAGATGCGTGACGAACGTCTCGCGATCGGTGGTCAGATTCTCGTTCATGGCGTCATCCCGGCGAGGCAGAAAGTTGAGCGCCGCCTCCTGCCGTTCCCCCGCGAAGGCGGGGGCCCAGGGTCACAGGCGACAGCGTTTGAAACCCTGGGCTTCCGCCTTCGCGGGAGAACACCAGGCCGACAGGCTCACCCCGCCTTGGCGACGCCCACCATCGCAGGCCGCAGCAGGCGATCCTTGATCATGTAGCCCGCCTGCATTTCCTGGACGATCGTGCCGGCCGGCTGGTCGCTCGGGATCTCCAGCATCGCCTGATGCTTGTTCGGGTCGAGCATCTGGCCCTCGGCAGCGATCTTGGTGATGCCGTGGCGCTGGAACACGCTCTCCAGCTCGCGACCGGTGGCTTCGAGCCCGGTGACGAGGCCCTTCATCTTGTCGTCTGCACGCAGGTCCGCCGGGATCGCCGACAGGCCGCGCGCAAGGTTGTCGGCAACCGACAGCACGTCGCGCGCGAACGCGGTGGCGGCATAGGCGCGCGCGTCCTGCGCTTCCTTCTCGGCGCGGCGGCGGACATTCTGCACCTCGGCCTGCGCATAGAGGACATTCTGCTTGGCCTCGGCAAGCTGGTTCTCCAGCTCGGCGACGCGATCGTTCGAGGCCACTTCGGGTGCGGCTTCGGCGGTCTCTTCGCGCAGGTCGGCAGGCGTGTTCTGATCGATATCGGACATTGTTTTCCCTATAAGTTGGGCCGGCTCAACCCATCAACCGGGCGAGCGTTGCAGCCGTGAAATCCACCATGGGCACGACGCGCGCATAGTTCAACCGCGTGGGGCCGATCACGCCCACCACGCCGACCACCCGCCCGTCCAATCCGCGGAACGGTCGCGCGATCACCGACGAGCCGGACAGGGCGAATAATTTGGTCTCCGCACCGATGAAGATCCGCGTCGAATCGCCCGCCCGCGCGCTGTCGAGCAGCGATGCGACCTCCTGCTTTCCCTCGAGGTCGTCGAGCAGGTCGCGGACCCGGTCGAGATCGGCGGCGGCGGCGGCATCGATCAGCCGCCCCTGCCCGCGCACGATCAGCACCGGGCGGCGATCCGCATCCTCGCTCCACACCGCGATCCCGCCCTCGACCAGCATCCGTGCTGCACCGTCGAGCGCCGCCTGCCCGTCCGCCAGTTCGCGCTCGATCCGCAGCCGCGCCTCGGCCAGCGTCAGCCCGCCGAGCGTCGCCGACATGTAATTGCCCGCCTCGACCAGGGTCGACGGCGACATGCCCTTGGGCAGTGCGATCACGCGGTTCTCGACCGAGCCATCCTCGCTGACCAGCACCGCGAGCGCCTGATCGGGCGACAGCGCGACGAACGCGATCTGGCGCAGCGTCATCTCGCGTTTCGGCACCATCACCAGCCCCGCGCACGCCGAAAGCCCCGACAGCGCAAGCGTGGTGGCGGCGAGCGCCTCCTCGACCGGACCACCGACGCCGGCGCGCGCCTCGATCGTCTGGCGCTCCTCGAACGACGGCTCCATCGCCTGCATCATCCCGTCGACGAACAGCCGCAGGCCGCGATCGGTCGGCATCCGCCCCGCGCTCGTATGCGGACTGGCGAGCAACCCCAGCCCCTCCAGCTCCCCCATCACCCCGCGAATCGAGGCGGGCGACAGGCTGAGCCCGGCCAGCTGCGCGATCGTCTTCGACCCCACCGGCGTGCCGCTAGCGAGATAGCTGTCGACGACCGCACGAAAAATATCGCGCGCGCGGTCGGTCAGTTCGGTGACGGGGGGCGTGGCCATGCGGCTGATCTAGGCTGGCGAGCCGGAATGCGAAAGGCTAGGCAGCGCTTATTGCCCACCACCCGTTCGTCCTGAGTAGGGACTGAGCGAAGTCGAAAGCCCGTATCGAAGGATGTGCCCCAAGCGGGCCGATCCTTCGATACGCCGCTTCGACGAGCTCAGCAGCTACTCAGGACGAACGGAAGAAGTTTAGGAATACACCATGCGCCCATCCGGCCGTGCCCCAGACCAGATGCGCAGCATCACGATCGAACCCCGCTTCACCAAGCACGCCGAAGGCTCCGTGCTGATCGGCTTCGGCGACACCAAGGTGCTTGTCACCGCCAGCATCGAGGAAAAGGTCCCGCCGTTCCTGCGCGGCAAGGGCGAAGGCTGGGTGACCGCCGAATACGGCATGCTCCCGCGCTCGACCAACACGCGCAACAACCGTGAAGCGGCCAAGGGCAAGCAGTCGGGCCGCACGCAGGAAATCCAGCGCCTGATCGGCCGTTCGCTCCGCGCCGTCACCGACCTGAAGCTGCTCGGCGAGCGCCAGATCGTCCTCGACTGCGACGTGCTTCAGGCCGACGGCGGCACGCGCACAGCGTCGATCTCGGGCGCCTGGGTCGCGCTGCGGCTCGCGATCGACGGGCTTCTGGACAGCGGCAAACTGACCGCCGATCCGCTGACGCAGAAGGTCGCCGCGATCAGCTGCGGCATCTATCAGGGCAACCCCGTGCTCGACCTCGACTATATCGAGGATTCGGGTGCGGACGCGGATGCGAATTTCGTCCTGCTCGAAAACGGCAACATCGCCGAAGCGCAGGCGACCGCCGAGGGCGCGACCTATGACGAGGAGGCGCTGCTCCGCCTGTTGCGGCTCGCCCGGATCGGCTGCGCGGATATCTTCGCGGCACAGGCCAAGGCTGTCGCCAAGTGAGCGGCGAAGGCAGCACCCCCCAGGCGATCCGCAAGCTCCAGCCCGGCAAGCTCGTCATCGCAAGCCACAACAAGGGCAAGGTCCGCGAGATCGCCGACCTGCTCGCAGGGCGCGGGTTCGACGTCGTGTCGGCGGCGGATCTCGACCTGCCCGAGCCGGTCGAGACGGGGACGACCTTCTTCGCCAATGCCGAACTGAAGGCACGCTCCGCCGCCGACCTGTCGGGCTATCCCGCGCTCGCCGACGACAGCGGGCTGTGTGTCGATGCGCTGGGTGGCGATCCGGGCGTGTACACCGCCGACTGGGCGGAGACGCCGAACGGTCGCGACTGGTCGATGGCGATGCAGAAGGTCGAGGACGCGCTCGCCGCCAAGGGTCCCGACGCGACCCGCGGCGCGCATTTCGTCAGCGTACTCGCGCTCGCCTGGCCCGACGGCCATGTCGAATGGTTCGAGGGCCGCGCCGAGGGCACGCTGGTCTGGCCGCCGCGCGGCAAGGTCGGCTTCGGCTATGACCCGATGTTCGTGCCGCTGGGCCATGACCAGACCTATGCGGAACTGCCGCACGAGACGAAGAACGCGATCAGCCACAGGAACGAGGCGTTCGAACTGCTGAAGGCCGCCGTGTTCTGAAACGCCGCCGGACCGCCACCCCCCGGTCACGGTCCGGCGATCTCGGCTGCCTAGTAGCTACGCTCGCCCACCACATTGCCCGGCGGCGAATAGCGGCACACCAGATAATCGTCGCGTTCGTTGCTCGCCATCGCGCATCCCACCGCGGTCGAATTGCGCCAGACGATCTGCGTGTAGTGCGCGACATCCTCATATTTGCCGGTGCGGCTGAACGCGGGCGTCACGCCGTTGACGAAGTCCTTCCGTTCGGCAACCCAGTGGCCGATCATCTCGGGATAGGCATAGGCATAGCGCGTGCCGGTCCACAGATTCTCGCCCTCGCGGCCGGGCCCCTGAACCTGATGCGCGTGCGCAAATTTGCGCGTGTTGGCCATTTCCTCGGCATAGGCGCGCGCGGTGGTCGCCAGCGTATCGCTCCATACCAGCGGCGGAACACCCACCGCCGCCCGCGCGGCATTATGCCCGTCCATCATCGCCGCCTTGAGAAGCGCAGGCCCGCGGGGCGCCGGCGCCTGCGTCTCGCGCCGCTCCACGACGCGTTCCGGCCCCTGCGCGCAGCCTGCGGCAAGCAACGCCGCCGCAACTGCCAGACCCAACCGAACCGTCATTACGCTTCCTTCTGTCGCTCCGTGCGACCATATGCGCGAGATAATGCCCCCGATCGAAACGCCAAGCCCCGCCCCGCCGCCCTCGGGGGACCTCGCGCTCTACGTCCATTGGCCGTTCTGCGTGTCGAAATGCCCCTATTGCGACTTCAACAGCCATGTCCGCGAGGGCGTCGACCAGGCGGCCTGGCGCGCGGCGCTGCTCACCGACCTCGCGCACGAAGCGTCGGTCCTGCCGGGACGCAAGCTTCAGTCGATCTTCTTCGGCGGCGGCACGCCCTCGCTGATGCCGCCCGCAACGGTCGCCGCGATCCTCGACGCCGCCGAACGCGCCTGGGGCTTTGCCGAGGGGATCGAGATCACGCTCGAGGCCAATCCCTCGTCGGTCGAGGCCGCGCGCTTCGCCGACCTGGCCAGTGCGGGCGTCAACCGCGTGTCGCTGGGATTGCAGTCGCTCGACGATCAGGCGCTGAAATTTCTCGGCCGCGCGCATGACGTGAACGAGGGGCAGGCCGCGCTGGCAACCGCGCAGAGCGTCTTTCCGCGCGTGAGTTTCGACCTGATCTATGCGCTCCCCGGCCAGCGGCTTGCCGACTGGCGCGCCGAACTCGCGCGCGCGCTGAGCTTCGGGACCGAGCATCTGTCGCTCTATCAGCTGACGATCGAGCCCGGCACGCGGTTCGCGACCGAGGCACTGGCGGGCCGCATCGTCATTCCCGACGGCGACAGCGCGGCGGACCTGTTCGAGGCGACACGCGCCGACACCGAAGCCGCCGGGCTCCCCGCCTATGAAACCTCGAACCACGCGCGGCCGGGGTCGGAGAGCCGCCACAATCTCGCCTATTGGCGCTACCAGGATTATGCCGGGATCGGCCCCGGCGCGCATGGCCGCCGCGGTGGGCTGGCGACGGTGCGTCGCAAGAAGCCCGAAAACTGGCTCGCGGCGATCGAGCGCAACGGCCACGGGATGGAGGTCGAGGACCCGCTCACCCCCTCGACGCGCGCGACCGAGGCACTGCTGATGGGGCTGCGCCTGGCCGAGGGAGTCGATCTCGACCGGATCACGCGGCTCAACGCCGGCGTTATGCCGGTGGATCTCGCCGCGGTGGCGCGGCTCGAAGCGCTCGGGCTGATCGCCCACACGCCGGGCCGGCTGCGCGTGACCGATGCGGGTGCGCTCCTGCTGGACGCGATCCTGCCGGAGATCGTGACGGCGTAACGCCCCCACCCATGTCATTCCCGCGGAGGCGGGAACCCAGACTGGCTAGCCGCGCGACTCGAATCGCAACCGATCATCCGTATGGATCCCCGCCTCCGCGGGGATGACGAACGGAGTCGGCCTCAGCCGCCGAAGCCGCTCGGCGCGGGCGAGACAACAGTGGTGGTCCCCCCGCGGATTTCCTTCACCTCCAGCGCGCGCTCGGCGACATTGTCACGGCCGAAGCGAAACGCACCGTCGATGCCCGAAAAGCCGTCGCCATCGCGCAGCCGCGACACGGGGAACGCCGTCCCCGGCTTCCAGTCGCGCGCGATCCGCACCGTCAGCAGCACCGAATCATAGCCGAGGCTCGACAGGCGGTACGGTCCGCTGCCGAAGCGTGCGCGGTATTTGGCGGCATATTGCCGGTACAGCGTATCCGACACGCTCGCATACCAGGCGCCGTTCAACGCCGGCTTGGCGGCGACGCTCGATTCGGAATTCCACAGCTCGGTGCCGAGGATCCGGGTCGATGCGCCCGCGCCGCGCTTCACCAGCGCCGCCGCCGACGCCGCGGTCGAACCGCTGTCGGCGATCAGCACAGCGTCATAGGGTGCCTTCGCGGCGAGCCGCGTGACCGCGCCCGACACACCACCGGCGGTCCGGCCATAGGTCTGGAGCGACACGACCTGACCGCCCGCCCCCTCGACCGCACGGAGGAATGCGGTCGAGGCGCGCTCCCCGTACAGTCCGTTCGGGACCAGCCCGGCAAAGTTCGACACGCCGCGCTCGCGCGCGAAATCGACAACGCGCGAAATCGACTGGGTCGGCACATAGCCCATCAGATAGGCGCCGTTGCCAGCCACCCCGAGATCGTTCGAGAAGCTCAGCACCGGCACGCCCGCCGCGCGCGCGATCGGCGCGACCGTCCGCACGTCCTCGGACAGTAGCGGCCCGAGGATCAGCTGCGCACCTTCCGCGATCGCGCGCTGGGCCGCGGCAGCGGCACCCGTCGCGGTATCGTAATTGGTGATCCGCACACGCTGGTTCTGCGTGTCGAGCAGCGCCATCATCGTCGCATTGGCGATCGACGTACCGACCCCCGCATTGCTTCCCGACAGCGGCACGAGCAGCGCGACGCGGTTGCGCTCGGCATCGCGCGGGATGCCGGTCTCGACCCCGATCGTCGGCGTGTCGGCAGGACGGGTGGTCGGGCGCTGCTGCGACGGCTCGACGGGACCGCGCGGGACGATCGTCTGGCACGCGCCCAGCAGGCAGGCCATCGTGAGCGCGGCCGAGCGCCCAAACGCGCGCATCCGGTGCCGGGCCGATTGCCCTATCGTCGCTGCGTCTGCCATGACAATCCCCATGAACCCTGAAACTCCACTGAACCCCGGCCTTTACATCGTCGCAACGCCGATCGGCAATCTCGGTGATCTGTCGCCGCGTGCCGCCGATATCCTCGCGCGTGCCGACGTCGTCGCGGTCGAGGACAGCCGTGTCACCGCCGGTCTGCTCCGCCATGTCGGTACCAAGACGCCGATGGTCCCCTATCATGATCACAGCGCCGAGGGCGTCCGCCCAGCGCTGATCGCGCGGATGGCGACAGAGGCGGTGGCGCTGGTGTCGGACGCGGGCACGCCGCTGATTTCCGATCCCGGATTCAAGCTGGTGCGCGACGCGCGCGCGGCGGGGCATCTCGTGGTGACGATCCCCGGCCCCTGCGCCGCAGTCGCCGCGCTCACGCTGGCTGGCCTGCCGACCGATCGCTTCCTGTTCGTCGGCTTCCTGCCGTCCAAGGCGCATGCCCGGTCGGAGGCGATCGCCGAGATCGCCACGATCCGCGCGACGCTGGTGCTCTACGAATCGGGTCCGCGTCTCGGTGCCAGCCTTGCCGCGCTCGCCGAAGGGCTCGGCGACCGTGAGGCGGCGGTCACACGTGAAATCACCAAGCGGTTCGAGGAGGCGGTGACCGGCACGCTGACGACCCTCGCCACCCGCTACGCCGACGCGCCGCCGCGCGGCGAGATCGTCATCGTCATCGCGCCGCCCGGCGACGCCCCCCCGGCCAGCGCGGCGGATGCCGACACGGCGCTGGCCGATGCCCTCACCCGCCTCTCCACCGGCCAGGCCGCGAGCGAGGTTGCGAAGGCACTCGGGCTCGACCGCAAGACGCTCTACGCCCGCGCGCTCGAATTGAAGGCGAAGGGGTGACCCTCCCCGCCCCGCGCCCCTCCCGCAGGCGGACGGCGAGCACTGCCGATCGACAGGTCGCGGAAGCTGCGGGGCGGCGCGGGGAGCGGCTGGCCGGCTGGTGGCTGCGACTGAAGGGCTGGAGCATCCTCGACCGTCGCGTCCGGACGCCTGCGGGCGAGGTCGACATCGTCGCGCGCAAGGGGACGCTGGTCGCGTTCGTCGAGGTCAAGACGCGCGCGACCGCCGCCGAACTCGACTTCGCGATCGACGAGCGGCGGCTCGCGCGGGTCGCTGCGGCGGCGGAGTTTTTAATGCCGCGCTATGCCGGGCCCGGCGACGACATCCGCGTCGACGTCATCCTGCTCGCGCCCGGCACGCGCCCCCGCCATATCGAGAATGCATGGATCGGCTGAGCGGGTTGGGTGACTTGCGGCCCGCGCGCACCTACATGCGCTCGACCGCATAGAAGGAAGACGCATGAGCCTCACCGTCGCCGTCCAGATGGACCCGCTCGACAGCATCAATATCGCGGGCGATTCGACCTTCGCGCTGATGCTTTCCGCACAGGACCGCGGGCACCGCCTGTTCCACTACGCGGCGGAGGATCTCAACTACCGCGACGGCCGGGTCTGGGCGAAGGTGCACCCCGTCACCGTGCAGCGCGTGACCGGCGATCACTTCAGCGTCGGCGAGCCGGTGAACCTCGATCTCGGCGACGAGGCCGACGTCGTGCTCATGCGGCAGGACCCGCCCTTCGATCTCGGCTACATCACCGCGACGCATCTGCTCGAGCGGATCGCCGGCAAGACGCTGGTCGTGAACGACCCCGCACAGGTCCGCAACGCACCCGAAAAGGTGTTCGTGCTCGACTATCCGCAGTTCATGCCGCCGACGCTCGTCACGCGCAGTCTCGACGAGGCGCGCGCCTTCCTGGCCGAGCACGGCGCGATCGTGATCAAGCCGCTCCACGGCAATGGCGGCAAGGCGATCTTCAAGGTCGAATTGGACGGTGCCAACCTGTCCGCGCTGATCGAGGTGTTCAACATGACGTGGCGCGAGCCGCACATGGTCCAGGCGTTCCTTCCCGACGTGGCCAAGGGCGACAAGCGCATCGTGCTGGTCGACGGCGAAGTCGCCGGCGCGATCAACCGCCTGCCGGGTGAGGGCGAGATCCGCTCCAACCTCGCGGTCGGCGGCTCGGCGGAAAAGACCGAGCTGACCCCGACCGAGCGCGAGATCTGCGCGGTCCTCGGGCCTGAACTCAAGAAGCGCGGGCTGCTGTTCGTCGGCATCGACGTGATCGGCGGCAAGTGGCTGACCGAGATCAACGTGACCTCGCCCACCGGCATCGTCGCGATCGAGCGGTTCGACGGCACCGACGTCTCCGCGATGATCTGGGACGCGATCGAGGCGAAGGTCGCGGCGCGGTAGGAAAACCACCATCCTGGCTCAGGCCGGGATGGTGCGACCATACTGTCGAGGGAACACATGCGGCCCCCCGGAAGTATCGGTTAGCCATGACCGAATTCATCATCAACCTGATCGCCTGGGGCGGCTATTTCGGCATCTTCCTGCTGATGGCGCTCGAGAATATTGTGCCCCCCGTGCCGTCCGAGGTGATCATGGGGCTCGGCGGCATTGCCGTCGCGCGCGGCCATATGGCGGTCGTGCCGCTGATCGTCGCGGGCACGGTCGGATCGGTCGCGGGCAATTACTTCTGGTATTATATCGGCCGGAACATCGGCTACGAGCGCTTCCGCCCGTTCGTCGAGCGGCATGGCCGCTGGCTGACGATCGAATGGTCGGATATCGAGAAGGTCCACCGCTTCTTCGTGAAGCGCGGCGGCTGGGTGATCTTCGTCTTCCGCTTCATGCCGACCTTCCGGACGATCATCTCGCTCCCAGCCGGCATGACGTACATGCCGTTGTGGAAGTTCGTGATCTGGACCGCTGCGGGCAGCGCGATCTGGAACACCGTGCTCGCCTATGCCGGCATCCTGCTCGGCTCGCGGTTCCAGCAGCTCGACCGCTATGTCGGCCCTGTCTCGGTCGCGACGTTCGTCATCATCGCGCTGGCCTATGGCTGGCGCGTGCTGACATGGAAGCCGAAAGGCTGACCCTGCGCTACGCCCGCGGATGCGCGTTGCGGTACACGTCCATCAGATGCGCGGCGTCGACCTGCGTATAGATCTGCGTCGAACTGAGGCTCGCATGGCCGAGCAGCTCCTGCAGCGCGCGCAGGTCCGCCCCGCGTCCCAGCAGATGCGTCGCAAAACTGTGGCGCAGTGCGTGCGGCGTCGTCCGCTCGCCAAGCCCGAGCCGCCCGCGTGCCCCGCGGACCGCGCGGCGCACGATCGCGGGGGCGAGCGGGCCACCCTTCGCGCCCCGGAACAGCGGCTCCCCCGGCACCAGCGCCCAGGGGCACGTTGCGACATAGGCCTCGACCGCGGTCCGGACCTGCGGCAACAGCGGCACGATCCGCGTCTTGGCGCGCTTGCCGGTTACCGACAGCGTCTCGCCGAGCGGCAGGATCGCCGGCGTCAGCAGCAGCGCCTCACCGATTCGCAGCCCCGCGCCGTACAGCAGCATCAGCACCGCCCAGTCGCGCGCGCCGATCCACGGCTCGGCAGCGTCGTCGGCGACCTCCCCGGCCAGCGCCACCGCTTCGGCCGGCGAGATCGGGCGCGGCACGCCGCGCTGGACCCGCGGCCCCTTCAGCCGCGGCGGTTCGGCATCCGCATTCGCCCAAGCGAGGAAACCGCGCACCGCGGACAGCTCGCGCGCCGCCGATGCATTCCCCAGCCCCTGCCCGCGCCGATAGGCCAGATAGGCGCGAAGATCCGCCGTGCTCGTCCGACCCAGCGCCGCGCGGTCGACCGCCCCCGCCCAGTGCCCGACGAGGAACGCCGTCAACCGCTCGGCGACTGCGCGATAGGCGCGCACCGTGTGCACCGACCGCATCCGGTCCCGCGCCAGATGCGTCGCCCAAAGCATCGACGGGGGAAGCGTGTCGGGTGAGGTCATTCCTGCATGCTAGAGCGTTTGAACGACAAAGAAAATTAACTAACGCAGGCCTATTCGAAGACATGTCGCTCCCCGAGTCCGCCCCTCGCGAAATGCCCGGATCACCATCGCGTTTTGCCTCGGCCGACGAGGAACGCCGGGTGGCGACGCTCAACGCGCTCGCGCTGCTCGATACCGAACCGGAACGCGAATTCGACGCGCTCGTCGCGCTGGCAGCCGAAATGCTCGACTGCCCCAGCGCGATGATGACGCTGATCGATCGCGACCGCTTGTGGATCAAGGCCGCCAATGACGGTGAACGCGGCGAGATCGCGCGCGACGTGACGATGTGCAACGTCACCATTCAGGGCTCGGCGCCGCTGGTCGTGGAGGACCTGTCGGGTGATTCGCGATTCGCTGCCAACCCCCTGGTTGCCGCATCCGACGGGGTGCGATTCTATGCCGGTGCCCCGATCCACGCGATCGCCGACGACGGTCGACGTCACCCGATCGGCGCGCTGTGCGTGCTCGACACCCATCCGCGCAGCCTGAACGCGGCGGGGCGGAAAGCGCTTGTGCATCTCGCCACGCTTGCCGAGGCTGCGATCGCCGCGCGGACCGCGGCAATGCAGGCGCTGGCGATCGCGGTGACCGCGGATCGCCAGTCGTCCGTTCTCGCTCGCCAGGACCGCATCTTCCGCCAGGCCGAGCGGATGGCGGCGATCGGATCGTGGCGGGTGCTGTGGCCCGACGGTCCGCTCGAATGGTCCGACGGAGTCTTCCGGATCCACGAGCTGCCGCTGGGCGCGCAACCCGACCCGTCGAAGGCGATCGATCACTATCCCCCCCATGCCCGCGAACAGATCGCGCGGGCGCTCACCGACGTCATCCGCACCGGCGTCCCGATCGATCTCGAACTCGACTTCACCACTGCGCTGGGCAATTCACGACGCGTGCGCGTGCAGGGCGAGCTCGAACATGCGGCCCAGCGGAACGTGGACGGTCCCGTCGCGATCGTCGGTATCTTCCAGGACGTGACAGAGCGTCACGCGCTCGAACTCACGCTGCGACGCACGGCCGAAACCGATGCGCTCACCGGCCTCGCCAACCGGGCCGCGTTTGACCGGGCGCTCGACGCGGCAATCACGCGCGCGCGTACAGCGGCCACGCCGTTGCTGCTCGCGCTGGTCGATCTCGACGGGTTCAAGGCGATCAACGACACGCTTGGCCACAACGCGGGCGACGACGTGCTGCGCGGCGTCGGCCAGATCCTGCAGGCGCCATGGCTTCGCGGCAGCCTCGCCGCGCGGCTTGGCGGTGACGAATTCGCGGTAATCGTCGACGACCCGGCGCTGGTCGGTGCACCCGAAGAGATCGTCAGCCGCCTGCAGGAGGCGTTGCAGGTGCCGGTCTCGGTCGACGGCCTGGCGATGATCAGCGCGGGCACCGTCGGCATCGCCGCGCTCGAAACCGATTGCCAGACGGTCCGTGATTTCGTCCACCGCGTCGACATCGTCCTCTACCGCGCCAAGCGCGAACGGATCGGCGAACGGCGCCGCGCCGCCTGATCGGGTTCACCCCGATGGGCGCCGCGACGACGATCACACGCCGCTAAAAGGTTTCCGTCGAGTCGATCTGCCCCCATATGCGTCGGCCATGTCGTCGCGCGCCCGTGTCCTGATCCTCAACGCCGCCCTTGGGCCGCTCGACTATCGCGTGCCTGCGGGCATGGACGTCGCGCCCGGCTCGATCGTCGTCGCGCCGCTCGGCCCGCGCCAGCTGCTCGGCGTGGTATGGGAGGCGGAGCGGATGCCGTCCGATGCGGAGGTCGGCGACAACCGCCTGCGCAATCTGCTCGCGGTCGCGGACGTACCGCCGCTCGGTGCGGCGCTTCGCCGGCTGATCGAATGGACCGCCGATTATTATCTGGCGCCCCCCGCCTCGGTGCTGCGGATGTCGCTCGCCTCGACTTCCGCGCTCGAGGGCGCGCGCACCGCGACCGAATATCGCGCGACCGGCACGATCCCCCCGCGCCTGACGCCGCAACGCGAACAGGCGCTCGAACGGATCGGCGATCGCCAGGGCCTGATCCGTGAACTGGCGCAGCTCGCCGAGGTGAGCGACGCGGTCATTCGCGGCCTCGTCAAGGTCGGCGGGATCGAGGCGGTCGAGGTGGACATCGACAGCCCTTACCCTGTCCCCGACCCGCTGCATCACGTCCCCGTGCTGTCGCCCGATCAGCGCGCAGCGGCGGACTCGCTCGTCAAAGGCGTCGCCGACCACATCTTCACGCCGACATTGCTCGACGGCGTGACCGGTTCGGGCAAGACAGAGGTCTATTTCGAGGCGGTCGCGCAGGCGATCCGCGACGGCCGCCAGACGCTGGTGCTGCTGCCCGAGATCGCATTGACCGAGCCCTTCCTCAAGCGTTTCCACGACCGGTTCGGCTGCGAGCCGATCGCGTGGCATTCGGGGCTGCGGTCCACGCAGCGACGCCGCGCCTGGCGTGCGATCGCGAGCGGCGAGGCGCTGGTGACGGTCGGTGCACGCTCCGCGCTGTTCCTGCCCTATCGCGATCTCGGCCTGATCGTCGTCGACGAGGCGCACGAGACCAGCTTCAAGCAGGAGGAAGGCGTGCATTATCATGCGCGCGACGTCGCGGTGATGCGCGGCAAGTTCGAGGGATGCCCGGTCATCCTCGCCTCCGCCACGCCCGCGATTGAGACCCGCCAGCAGGTCGCGACCGGCCGTTATGCCGAACTGAAGCTGCCCGGCCGGTTCGGCGTGGCGGAGATGCCGACGATCGAACCGATCGACCTGATCAAGGAGCCGCCCGAGCGCGGTCGCTGGCTCGCCCCGCGGCTGGTCCAGGCGATGCAGGCGACACTGGAGAAGCGCGAACAGGCGCTGCTGTTCCTTAACCGCCGCGGCTATGCACCGCTGACGCTGTGCCGCACCTGCGGGCACCGGTTCCAGTGTCCCAACTGCACCGCGTGGATGGTCGAGCACCGGCTGACGCGGCGGCTCGCCTGCCATCATTGCGGCCATGCCGAGCCGACCCCACGCGTCTGTCCCGAATGCCAGGGCGAGGATACGCTCGTCGCCTGCGGTCCCGGCGTCGAGCGGATCGCGGACGAGGTCGCCGCGCTGTTTCCCGAGGCGAAGACCGCGGTCGTCACCTCCGACACGATCTGGTCGCCCGCCAAGGCAGCGGAATTCGTCGACCGGATGGAGGCGGGCGATATCGACATCGTCGTCGGCACGCAGCTGGTGACCAAGGGCTATCACTTCCCCAATCTGACGCTGGTCGGCGTGGTCGATGCGGATCTGGGGCTCGACGGCGGCGACCTGCGCGCGGCCGAGCGCACCTTCCAGCAGATTCGCCAAGTGTCGGGGCGTGCCGGGCGCGGCGAGAAGCCCGGCCATGTCTTCATCCAGACGCACAGCCCCGCCGCGCAGGTGATGCAGGCGCTGATCACCGGCGACGCCGACGCCTTTTACGCGGCCGAGACCGAGGCGCGCAAGGATGCGGGCGCGCCGCCCTTCGGTCGTTATGCCGCGATCGTCGTCTCGTCCGAGGATCAGCGTTGCGCGCACGACACCGCCAATCTCGTCGGGCGAAGCGCACCGCAGGTCGAGGGGATGCATGTCTACGGCCCCGCGCCCGCACCGCTTGCGATGCTGCGCGGCCGGCACCGCTACCGCCTGCTCGTCCATGCGAAGCGCGCGCTCGACGTGCAGGACGTCATCCGTGCATGGCTCGGCACGCTCGACTGGCCGTCCAAGGTGCGCGTCACCGTCGACGTCGATCCCTATAATTTTCTCTGATACGACAGCAACCGAAGCTTAACCGCTAGCACGCTATCCAGGGTGGATGTCGGCGCAGCGTGTCACCCCGGTCCAATGGCTGCGCGCGCTCGCCGCGACGATGGTCGTTGCCGCGCATGCAGCGAACCTGGTCGATGCGGGTCCGGTCCGGATCACCGGCGCGTTCATCCCGTCGGTGCCCAATCTCTCCGTGGTCGGCATCAGCGGCGTCGATCTCTTCTTCGTCATCAGCGGCTTCGTCATGGCGCAGTCGCTCGCGACCGCACCACGCGATCCCTGGGGTTTTCTCGTCCAGCGCTGGCGCCGCATCGTCCCGCTCTTCGCGCTCGCCAGCATCGCCTATATCCTCGTCGCGACCGAGCCGCAGCCGGTCGAGGCGATGCTGATGTCGATCACCGTCCTCCCGCTGCTCGATGGCGCCGACTATCATCAGCCTTCGCTCTATGTCGGCTGGACGCTGGGGTTCGAATTCGCCTTCTACGCGCTCGTCGCGCTCGCGATGACTGCCCGCCATCACAGGATCCGGTGGCTGCTGGTCGCGACGCTGGCCGTTGCGCTGATCGGCTGCATCGTTCAGCCCGGCTGGGCGCCGGCGCGGCTGCTCTTCAACCCGATGCAGCTGGAATTCGCGTTTGGCCTGCTTGTCTGGATCGCCTGGCGACGGGGCATCACCGCACCCGTCGCGGCGATGGCCACGGTTCTGGGGATCGCGCTGCTCGCCATCGGCATCGCCGTCGGGCTGGGTCCCGCGGTCTCGGGCGATGTCCAGGCGGCGGTCGCCGGCATCTCCGGTCTCGCCCGCAGCTGGACCTGGGGGCTGCCTTGGGCACTCGTCCTGCTCGGGGTGATCGACACGCCGGGTGGCGGCCGGTTCGACCGGATCGTCGCGCGGATCGGCGACGCCTCCTATTCGACCTATCTCGTCCACCCCTGCCTGATCGCGCTGCTGTGGCGCATCGGCGGGGTCCTGCCGGACTGCCCGGCGGGTGTCTTCGTCGCGCTCTTCGTGATGCTGTCGACGGTCGCGGGGCTCATCGTCCACCGCTGGATCGAACGGCCGCTGCTGCAGGTCCTAGCCCGGCAGCGCAAGGCGGCGGCGCCCGTCGCTACCGACGCGGCGCTCGCCTGAGGCGGTTTACTCGCCCGCCCGCTCGGCGAGGATCGTCAGGCCCTTGGCGTTGACCTCGGCGAAACCACCGCGGATCGCGATCGTCTCGGACGTGCCGTTCTGCGTCCGGTACACCTGCACGCTTCCGTCGCGGACGGTCGACATGAACGGCGCATGGCCTTCCAGCACGCCGAAGTCGCCTTCGGTGCCGGGGACGACGACCATATAGACCTCCTCCGACCGGACGAGCTTTTCTGGCGTGACGAGTTCGAAATGCAGCATNCGCTCGTGGCGGCCCCTCACCCCAACCCTCTCCCCCGAGGGGAGAGGGAGCAGCAGAAGCTTACGCCTCCGCAGCCATCTTCTCGGCCTTGGCGACCGCTTCGTCGATGCCGCCGACCATGTAGAAGGCGCTCTCGGGCAGGTGATCATACTCACCCTCGACCACCGCCTTGAACGAACGGACGGTATCCTCGAGCTGGACGAACTTGCCGCTGATGCCGGTGAAGACCTCGGCGACGTGGAACGGCTGGCTCAGGAACTTCTGGATCTTGCGCGCACGCTGCACGGTGAGCTTATCCTCCTCGGACAGCTCGTCCATGCCGAGAATCGCGATGATGTCCTGCAGCGACTTGTACTTCTGCAGCGTCGACTGGACCGCACGGGCGGTGTCGTAATGCTCCTGGCCGACGACGCGTGGCTCGAGCAGACGCGAGGTCGAGTCGAGCGGATCGACTGCCGGGTAGATGCCCAGCTCCGAGATCGCACGGTTGAGGTTGGTCGTCGCATCGAGATGCGCGAACGACGTTGCCGGTGCCGGATCGGTAAGATCGTCCGCGGGAACGTACACGGCCTGCACCGAGGTGATCGACCCCTTGTTGGTCGAGGTGATGCGCTCCTGCAGCGCGCCCATGTCGGTCGACAGCGTCGGCTGATAGCCCACGGCCGACGGAATGCGGCCGAGCAGCGCCGAAACCTCTGCGCCCGCCTGCGTGAAGCGGAAGATGTTGTCGACGAAGAACAGCACATCCTGGCCTTCGACGTCGCGGAAATACTCGGCGATCGTCAGGCCCGACAGAGCGACGCGTGCGCGTGCGCCCGGCGGCTCGTTCATCTGGCCGAATACCAGCGCGACCTTCGAGCCTTCCGACTGCGGATTGCCGTCTGCATCCTTGGCGATGACGCCTGCGTCGAGGAACTCGTGGTACAGATCGTTACCCTCACGGGTACGCTCGCCGACGCCGGCGAACACCGAGGTGCCGCCGTGACCCTTGGCGATGTTGTTGATCAGTTCCTGGATCAGCACGGTCTTGCCGACGCCGGCGCCGCCGAACAGGCCGATCTTGCCGCCCTTTGCATAGGGTGCGAGCAGATCGATGACCTTGATGCCCGTGACCAGGATCGCGCTCTCGGTCGACTGGTCGACGAACAGCGGTGCCGATGCATGGATCGGGGCGGTCTGCTCTGCGCCGACGGGGCCACGCTCGTCGATCGGCTCGCCGATGACGTTGAGGATGCGGCCGAGCGTCTTCGGGCCGACGGGCACGCGGATCTGCGAGCCGGTGTCGGTGACGGTCTGGCCGCGGGTCAGACCCTCGGTCGCGTCCATCGCGATCGTGCGGACGGTATTCTCGCCGAGATGCTGCGCGACTTCGAGCACGAGCCGGTTGCCGTTATTGTCGGTTTCGAGCGCCGACAGAATCGCGGGCAGGTTGTCGGGGAAATGCACGTCGACGACCGCGCCGATCACCTGCGAGATGCGACCCGTGTTGTTCGTTGCCGCCACTGGGGCGATGGTCTCTGGGGCGGTTGCCATTATCTGCTTCCTTGGGCTTACTTGAGCGCTTCGGCGCCCGAGATGATTTCGACCAGCTCGGTCGTGATCGCGGCTTGGCGTGTACGGTTATACTGGATCGAGAGGCGCGTGATCATGTCGCCCGCGTTGCGCGTGGCGTTGTCCATCGCGTTCATACGGCTGCCCTGCTCCGACGCCGCGTTTTCGAGCAGCGCGCGGAAGATCTGGATCGCGACGTTGCGCGGCAGCAGATCGGCGAGGATCGCTTCCTCGTCGGGCTCGTACTCGACCACGGCTTCCGCAGGTGCGTTCGGCTTGGCCTCGGCACCGGGGATGGTCGAAAGCGGCACGGGGACGATCTGGATGCCGGTCGGCACCTGCACCAGCGCCGAGACGAACTTGGCGTAGAACAGATGCGCGACGTCGAACTGACCCTCGCCGAAGCGCTTGATCAGGTCTTCGGAGATCGCCTGCGCGTCGCTGAACGCGAGCTTCTTGATCCCGCCCATCTCGTGATCGGCGAGAATGTCGTTCGGGAAGAAACGCTTGATCACGCGGCCCTTCTTGCCGGCGACATAGAATTTCACGGTCTTGCCGGCCGCGATCAGCTCCTCGGCCTTGCGACGTGCCGCGCGGACGATGTTGGTGTTGAACGCACCCGCCAGACCACGCTCCGACGTCGCGATGACGATCAGATGGACCTGGTCCTTGCCGGTCCCGGCCAGCAGGGGCGATGCGCCCGGCGCGATGCCGACGCGCCCGGCAAGGCTCGCCATCACCGCTTCGAGCCGCTCGGCATAGGGCCGGCCGGCGACCGCCGCGTCCTGCGCACGGCGCAGTTTCGCAGCGGCGACCATCTTCATCGCCTTGGTGATCTTCTGCGTCGACTTCACCGAGCCGATACGGATCTTGAGTGCCTTGAGGCTCGCCATCTACGTCCCTTTGTTCCCCCGCGACAGCGGAGGCCCAGCCTGCCCCCGCATCAGCGGGGGCATGTTCTACTTATGCAAACGTCTTGGCGAACGCCTCGAGCGCTGCCTTCAGCTTGTCCTTCGCCTCGTTACCCAGATCGCGGGTATCGCGGATCAGCTTGAGCACATCGGCATGGTTCGCACGCATGTCGGCCAGCAGTGCCTGCTCGTAACGGGTCACGTCGGCGACGGGCACCTTGTCGAGGAAACCGCTGGTGCCAGCGAAGATCGAAACGGTCTGCTCCTCGAACGGCAGCGGCGAGAACTGCGCCTGCTTGAGCAGCTCGGTCAGACGCGCACCGCGGTTGAGCAGCTTCTGCGTCGACGCATCGAGATCCGACCCGAACTGCGCGAACGCCGCCATCTCGCGGTACTGCGCGAGCTCGAGCTTGATCGAGCCCGACACCTTCTTCATCGCCTTGGTCTGTGCGGCCGAGCCGACGCGGCTGACCGACAGACCGACGTTGATCGCCGGGCGCACGCCCGAGAAGAACAGGTCGGTTTCGAGGAAGATCTGGCCGTCGGTGATCGAGATCACGTTGGTCGGGATGTACGCCGAAACGTCGCCCGCCTGGGTCTCGATGATCGGCAGCGCGGTCAGCGAGCCGCCGCCGTTCGCGTCCGACATCTTGGCCGCACGCTCGAGCAGACGGCTGTGGAGATAGAACACGTCGCCGGGATAGGCTTCACGGCCCGGCGGACGACGCAGCAGCAGCGACATCTGGCGGTAGGCGACGGCCTGCTTCGACAGATCGTCGTAGCAGATCAGCGCGTGCATGCCGCGGTCGCGGAAATACTCGCCCATCGCGACGCCGGTATAGGGCGCGAGATACTGGAGCGGTGCCGGATCCGACGCGGTGGCTGCGACGACGATGGAATATTCCATCGCGCCATTCTCTTCGAGCGTCTTGACGAGCTGCGCGACGGTCGAGCGCTTCTGGCCGATCGCGACATACACGCAATACAGCTTCTTCGACTCGTCGTCGCCCGCGTTCGCGGTCTTCTGGTTGATGAACGCGTCGATCGCGACGGCCGACTTGCCGGTCTGGCGATCGCCGATGATCAGCTCGCGCTGGCCACGGCCGACGGGAACGAGTGCGTCGATCGCCTTGAGACCGGTCTGGACCGGCTCGCTGACCGACTGGCGCGGGATGATGCCCGGCGCCTTGACCTCGACGCGGCTGCGCTCGGTCGTGTGGATCGGGCCCTTGCCGTCGATCGGGTTGCCGAGACCGTCGACCACGCGGCCGAGCAGCTCCTTGCCGATCGGCACGTCGACGATCGTGCCGGTGCGCTTGACGATGTCGCCTTCCTTGATCTCCGAGTCAGACCCGAAGATCACGACGCCGACATTGTCGGCCTCGAGGTTGAGCGCCATGCCCTGCACGCCGTTCGAGAATTCGACCATCTCGCCGGCCTGGACGTTGTCGAGGCCGAAGATGCGCGCGATGCCGTCGCCGACGCTCAGCACCTGGCCGGTCTCGCTGACCTGGGCCTCGGTGCCGAAATTGGCGATCTGATCCTTGATGATCTTCGAGATTTCTGCGGCGCGGATATCCATGGTCAGCCTTTCATCGCCTGCGCGAGCGTGTTCAAACGGGTGCGGATCGACGAATCGATCATCTGGCTGCCGACGCGGACGACAAGTCCGCCCAGCAGCGATGGGTCGACGTTGAGGTCGACGGAAACTTCACGGCCGACCCGCTGGCGGAGCTGATGCTTCAGCTCGATCACCTGCTCTTCGGACAGCGGATGCGCAGAGGTCACTTCGGCTGCGATCTCGCCGCGATGCTGCGCGGCAAGCGTGCGATACGCCTTGATGATCTTGGCCAGCGCGCCGAGCCGGTGGTTCTCGGCCAGCACGCCCAGGAAATTCTTCGTGGTCGCATCGACGCCGAGTTCGTCGGCGACGGCGGAGATCGCCTTCACCGCCGCGCCGCGCGATACCATCGGGCTCGTCGTGAGGTCGCGGAGCGTGTCGGACTGCGCCAGCGCGTCGCGCACGGTCGACAGGCTCTGCTCGACCGCGTCGATCGTCTTGGCGTCACGCGCCAGTTCGAACAGGGCGAGCGCATAACGCCCACCTAAGCTCGCCTGGATAGCGCCGCCGCCGTTACCGGGAAGTGTCTCCACGGACCTGTCAATCCTCGTCTGAAACCGAATGTCGCCGTCCCACAAGGGAAGAGGGCGCGAAAGCACCTCTACCGGGACGCGGCGCGGGTAGCATCGGGTTCCACCATTGGCAAGCCGGGCGGGCGGCCGAGACGACTGGTTTGTGACTGTTTTGTCATCGGCAGATGGTTGGAAGGCCCCACCTCGCCCTCTTCATCATACCCGCGCAGGCGGGGATCCATATCCTCCGGACCCAGCGTATTCATCGCAGGGCCTGCCACTATGGGCTCCCGCCTCCGCGGGAATGACGATAATGGCCCGAACAGGATCACACGACAAGGAATCGGAATGACCGGCACGATGGAAACGATGACCATGTCCGACGGCGCGACGATCGCGGTCTATCATGCGCAGCCGACGGGAGACCGTCGCGGCGGTCTCGTCCTCGTGCAAGAGATCTTCGGCGTCACCGACCATATCCGCGATCTGTGCGACGACTATGCGGCCGATGGCTATGATGTGCTGGCACCCGCCCTGTTCGACCGCGAGCATCCGGGCTTCGAGGCGGACTATTCGGGTGACGGCCTCGCCCGCGGGATCGAGCTTGCGCGGCAGCTCCATCCGTTCGAACTGTCGCTGACCGACGTTCAGACCTGCATCGACTCGCTCGCCCCCGCCGGGCCCGTGTTCGTCGTCGGCTATTGCTATGGGGGGTCGGTCGCGTGGTTCGCCGCTACCCGCCTCACCGGCGTGGCCGCCGCGAGCGGCTATTATGGCAGCATGATCCCGGCGGCGGCCGACGAAGAGCCCAAGGTCCCCGTCATCCTCCATTTCGGCCGCCGCGATCACGGCATTCCGATGGAGGGCGTCGAGCAGGTGATCGCCAAGGACTGGCCGAACGCGACGGTCCATGTCTACGAGGCGGGCCACGGCTTCAACTCGGATCGCCGCAAGGATTATCACGAGCCGAGCGCCGATCTTGCGAAGGCACGCACGCTTGCGCTGTTCCACGCGAACGGCGGCTGAGAAGCGCGGGCGTCTGCTCCCCGGTTTGACCGCAAGCCGCGGGATGCAGCGCCCTGACCGACGCGCTACACCCTGTCCATGACACACACCGCCCCAGATCCGGACACCGCCTGGACCGCCTTTGCCAACCGGGACCGGGCGTGGGACGGTCGGTTCATCGTCGCGGTGAAGACCACCGGTATCTATTGCAAGCCGAGCTGTCCGGCTCGCCATCCCAGACGCGAGAATGTCGTCTTCCATGATGACCCGGCCAGCGCCCGAGCGGCCGGGTTCCGGGCCTGCCTTCGCTGTACCCCGGACACGGTGGGGCGCGACCGGATCGCGGTCGCCGCCGCCGTCGCGTTGCTCGAAGCCACGGACGACCGCCTTTCGCTCGACCGACTCGCGGCGCAGGCGGGCTATGCGCCGCATCATTTCCACCGACTGTTCAAGCGCGCGACCGGGGTCACGCCAGCCGCCTACGCCCGCGGCCTGCGCAGCGCACGCGCCGCCGACGCGCTGACCCGGGAGGCCCACGTCGCAGCCGCGATCTACGATGCGGGCTATGCCGCTCCGAGTCGCTTCTATGCCGGCGCCGCGTCGCGCATGGGGATGCCGCCGAGCGTCTGGGCGCGCGGCGGCGACGGGGTCCGGATCCGCTGGACGGTCGTCGCGACCAGCCTCGGGCCGCTGCTGATCGCCGCGACCGATACGGGGCTGTGCCGCGTGGCGTTCGACGAGGACGCGGCCGCCCTCGTCGAACGCTTTCCCCGCGCGATCGTCACGCCCGGCGATACGGCACTCGCCGATCTCGCGGCGCGCGTCGTCGCCAGCGTCGAATCACCCGAGCGCCAGCACGACCTTCCGCTCGACGTCCGCGGCACCGCGTTCCAGGAGGCGGTCTGGCAGGCACTCGCCTGCATCCCCGCGGGCGAGACGCGCACCTATACGCAACTCGCCGCTGCCGCCGGCACCCCGGCCGCGGTCCGCGCAGTCGGCAGCGCGTGCGGCGCCAATCCGATCGCCATCCTCATCCCCTGCCACCGCGCGCTTCGCACCGACGGGACACTCGGCGGCTACGCCTATGGGCTCGACCGCAAACGTGCGCTGCTGGCGAAAGAGGCGCCGCGCGAACCCGCCCTGTCGCCCGCACATTCAGGCGATCCCCGACCGTCGACATCGTGACGAGGGTCGGGGTCCGCGCCCTCGCCGCTAATTCGCCGGTGTCGGCCCAGACGGCGTCGCCGCCACCGTCTCCCCCCGTGCCTTTGCAAGCGCGAGCATCGCCGCGGGCCCCGTCACGCCGGTATCGAGGATCGCGATCAGCCGCGCCGCCGGGTTGTCTGCCGACTGGTGCGGGTCATAGGCGAGCGGGCGCAGTGCGCGTCGGGCAGCATCGGTCTGACCATCCATGATCGCCTGCGCCGCGACCTTGAAGCGTAGCGCCGGGTCCTGCGGCACCAGCTCGAGCGCGCGACCGATCCCCAGGATCGCGGCCGCGCTGGGAGCCTCGCCCGCCGCGGCGAAGCTGTCATAATAGAGCGACAGCGCCTCGGCATCGTCGGGCGCCTGGCGATTGGCCGTGACGATCCAGCGCCGCGCCGCACCCCATGCTGAAGCGTCGCGCGGCGTCGACGCAGCGGCGCGCCGCATCATCACCTGCGCCTTGTACAGCATCGCCTGGCGCGACGTCGGATCGGCGGCGAGCGCGCGGTCGGCAGCAGCCAGTGCCGCATCGTCCTGCCCCGCATCATACGCCATCTCCGCCAACCAGCCCTGCGCCAGCGCATCATCGGGAAAGGCCGCCGCGATCCGGGCGGCGCGCGCGAAGATCGGTGCGGCGGTGGCACGATTGACGCCGCGCTCCGACTGCATCCGCAGCTCGACCATCGCCGCGGCGCCCGGCGACAACGGCGTCACGACCACCGGCGCGACGGGCAGCTTATCATACGCGATTCGCAGCCCCGGGATGCGCGACTGGCGCAGATACGCATCGAGCGCCTTGTCGAGCGTGCGCAAGTCGCCGAACGCCGCAGTGGCCGCAGCAACGCTCGGCGTCCCCGCGTTCAGCGCGGTCAGATACTGCTGGAACTGCCGGCCGCGCGCCGCGTCGAACATCAGATAGTGCGTCAGCAACCAGCCGCGCCCGTACATCACCCCGCGCTGCTCGTCGGTCAGCTTCTGCCCGGTCGCGAACAAGGTCGCCGCAGGCACCAGCTTCGCCGCGAGCAGGCTGTACGCCCGGTGCTGCGCCGCGCCGCCGAGCTGGACATACTCCTTCTCGAACGCGGCGGTCGAGACGAACTCGGCATAGCCCTCGGAGAACCATGCCGGATAGGCGGCGGCGTAATTGCCCAGCAGGAAGTGATGCGCATATTCGTGGAACAGGACGATCTGCGGAATCCCGCCGCCGCGCGTCGAACGACTACCGTCCCCGCCCTCGTCGATCCGCGGGGTGAAGGCGACCGACCCGGTCGCGCGCGGCAGGTAGAATCCGGCGATGCCGCGATCGCCCGACAATCGGCGGATCGCCGCGACGTCGTTCGCGACATAGACGGTGACGCGGTTCGCGCCCTTCGCACCGGTGCCCTCCGGCGTGCGGTGGAGATGCCGGATCGCCCCGTCGAACTGCTCGAGCCGCGTCGCCATCGTCGTGAGCGCGGCGGGCGACATGTCGGCATAGATCTCGAAATGATCGGAGGTCGCGTGCGCCCATTTCGCCGCTGCCGGCGTCCAGGCCGCGACCAGTCCCGCCATGATCGTAACGCTCCACGCCACCCCATGCCTAACTCTGTGCATTACCCGCATCGCCATCCCCCTCGACACCGCCATCCTGCCATGCGGATCAGCGCGTGCCGAGGGGGTAAACGAGGTCGCGATCAGTCTGCCGACGCGCAAGAATAGACGAGCTTCTCGTTGGGCAGCGGCGGCAGCGTGGCCCGGACTGCCGACTGCTGGCCGACCAGCCGGGTGATCGCCGCCGGATCGGTCGTGCACTGCCCCGGCGTGTCGCCACGCGCCGCCCGCGCCGAGGTCATCCCCGCCGCCGACATCAGATAGCGCGTATTGGCGTAGGTGCGCGTCGCCGGGTCGAACGATAGTAGCGACACCGTCTGCTCTGCCTCGGGCACCAGCACGCGTTCCCACCGGCCATTGCCCGCGACATATTGGGTCTTGCCGTTGACGCAGCCACCCGCGCCCCAGCTGAGCGGCACGTCTTCGCTCGACGAGATCGTGATCCGGCTCCGTTCGGGGATCAGCCGGCACACCAGCCGGCCGAGCGCCTTATCCGCGACCACCGGCCCCGAGCGCGCGACGGACGCCGCGGGAAGGTCGACCGCGCCCGACGGCCTGGCCATGAACACGACGATCGCCGCGACCACCGCGACGCCACCGCCTGCTGCCGTCCAGATCGCCGCACGCCGCCGGCCGCGCGATTCGAGCAGCCCCGCCGCACCGATCCCGAGCGCGCCTGCGACCAGCAGCAGCCCCGCGATCGCCATGACGTTCTCGCGCCGGCGCTCCGCCTCGATACGCGCCTGTTCCAGCGCGCGTTCACGCGACAGCGCCGCCTGCGTCGCCACATCACGCCGCGCCGCCGCCGCATCGGCCGCCGCGCGCACGTCTGCGTCGCTGTCCTGCCGCAAGCGCTCCTCTATCGAGGTGCACGGCGTTCCGACCGCAGTATAGGGCTGCTTCGACTCGCGCAGGAACGCGGCGAGTTCGGTATCCGCAATCGCGAAACCGAACGTCGAATCACCCTCCTCGCCGCGGGTGATCGCGGAATTGACGCCGATCACCCGCCCGCACCGGTCGAGCAGCGGTCCGCCCGAATTGCCGCGCGCGATATTGGCGGTGTGCAACAGCACCTCGACATCGCTCAGACTGCGCCGGCCCGAGAACACGCCCTCCGACCGCACCGGGCTGGTCGGCCGGATATAGTCCGCGGCCGAGCGCGCGGTGGCAAGGTCGACGTTGCCGGGAAAGCCCAGCGACACCACCGCCCCGCCCTCATCGATCGGCCCCGTATACAGCGCGGTCTGCGGCAGGCGCGCGCCGGTGAACTCGATCAGCGCCAGATCGCGCTGCACGTCATAGGCAATCACCTTGCCCTGATAGGATTTGTCCCCCTCAGTCGGCACAACGCCGACGACGACATTGTCGGGATAGCGTTCCGCCAGCTCGACGACATGCGCGTTGGTGACGATCCGGTTGGGCGCGACTGCGAAGCCGCTGCCATGACCGAAGCCGACGACCTGATCGTCGACCACCGCGATCGTCACGACACGCACGACCCCTCGCCCGGTCGCGCTGATGTCGTCGGCGCTGGCGGGGGCGGCGATGCCGATGAGCGCGGCGAGCGGGAGGACGAGCAGGGATAGCAGGCGGATCAGCATGCGCCCCCCTTATCCGCCCGCGCGCCGCGGCAGAACCCGTTTCCGGACGCCGCGCGGTCGCCGACCGATTGGTTAGCGAATTGGCAAGGCTTCGCCGGTAACCCCGGCATTAACGATCGAGGGACTGGTGCATGAGCGCGTTCGGACGACGCAGTGGGATGAGTGGCGGAACGGCAGCGCGGCCCGCGTTCGGCGTCGCGCGACCGATGCAGGGCGGCGGCCCCGCCCCGCGACCCGATCCCGAAGGCGGCGCGCAGTTCCCTGCGCTCGACACCCTCCTGCCGATGCCCGGCGAGACCGAGGGCGGCGTGCCGATCGGCCAGGTCGACGCGATGCAGCGACTCGCCGATCGCCAGGCCGCGTCGGGCGACGCGGGCGCGAGCAAGGTCGAGGGCTTCGAACAGTCGATCCACAAGATCAAGGAACAGGTGCTCCCCCGCCTGCTCGAACGCGTCGATCCCGAGGCTGCGGCAACGCTCGGCAAGGACGAGCTGGCGGAGGAATTCCGCCCGATCATCGGCGAGGTGCTCGCCGAGCTGAAGCTGACGCTCAACCGCCGCGAACAGTTCGCTCTCGAAAAGGTATTGGTCGACGAGCTGCTCGGGCTCGGGCCGCTCGAGGAATTACTGGCGGATCCGAACATCACCGACATCATGGTGAACGGCCCCGAACAGACCTATGTCGAGCGCAAGGGCAAGCTCGAGCTCGCGCCGATCCAGTTCCGCGACGAGGAGCATCTGTTCCAGATCGCGCAGCGGATCGTGAACTCGGTCGGCCGCCGCGTCGACCAGACCACGCCGCTCGCCGACGCCCGCCTCAAGGACGGCAGCCGCGTCAACGTGATCGTGCCGCCGCTGAGCTTGCGCGGCACCGCGATCTCGATTCGTAAGTTTTCGGCCAAGCCGATCACGCTCGACATGATGGCCGGGTTCGGCAGCATGAGCCCCAAGATGGCGACCGCGCTGAAGATCGCCGGTGCCTCGCGGTTCAACGTCGTCATTTCGGGCGGTACCGGCTCGGGTAAGACGACGATGCTCAACGCGCTGTCGAAGATGATCGACCCGGGCGAGCGCGTGCTGACGATCGAGGACGCCGCCGAGCTTCGCCTGCAGCAGCCGCACTGGCTGCCGCTCGAAACCCGCCCCGCCAATCTGGAGGGCCAGGGCGAGATCAGCATCCGCGATCTCGTCAAGAACGCGCTGCGTATGCGCCCCGACCGAATCATCCTGGGCGAAATCCGTGGCTCCGAGTGTTTCGACATGCTCGCGGCGATGAACACCGGTCACGACGGCTCGATGTGCACGCTCCACGCCAACTCCCCGCGCGAGGCGCTCGCGCGTATGGAGAACATGGTGATGATGTCGGACATCAAGGTGCCCAAGGAGGCGATCTCGCGTCAGATCGCCGATTCGGTCGAGCTGATCATCCAGGTGAAGCGCCTGCGCGACGGCTCGCGCCGCGTCACCAACATCACCGAAGTCATCGGCATGGAGGGCCCCGTGATCGTCACGCAGGAGTTGTTCAAGTTCGAATATCTCGACGAGAGCGCGGACGGCAAGATCCTCGGCGAATACCGCTCGATGGGCCTGCGTCCTTACACGCTCGACAAGGCCAAGCAGTTCGGTTTCGATCAGGCCTATCTCGAAGCCTGTCTCTGATCCCTGCTGACCGCATAAAGGACAGGTGGTTGAGACCGTGCTAGAAATGCCATTCTGTGTGTGCCCAGTTCCGGACATTCAGGTCGTCTGCGCGACTACCCAACTATTGTCGTTTATTGATTTTAATCTGATGAACTTGTTCGAGTTGTTTTACCCGTCCTCCGAACGGTGATTGTAAAGCGAGCGGCGGACCGTCCGGCCCAAGAGCGCGCCAGCGTTATCAGCGTCGATATGCACCACCAACCTCCATCCAGCTTAGCTTTTCTCGTTCGTCACCGAATGGTGTTGTTGTGTGCACTGTTGATCGTGCTGGGCTTGGCCGAACGGCTTGCATTTTTGCCGGTGCGCACGTCGGACATGGGGATCTATCAAACGCCATGGTTGCAGGCTGCCGAACGGGCAGGCGGAAGCTATCTGCGACACAAGTTCACTAACTACACGCCATTCTATGAACATTGCATGGCGCTCATGGCGCTGTTTCCCGGAACCGCGGTCCTGCGGATCAAGATCTCTGGAGTATTGTTTGACGGGATGCTGGCATTTACCGTCACGCGTCTCGTGCCGCGAGGCAGACGACTGCTCGCCGCGGCAGTTACGCTGGCGCTGCCGACCATCGCGATGAATTCGGCCCTGCTCGCCCAGTCCGATGCGATCTATGGGGCCATGGTCGCTGCTTGCATCGCCGCTGCTCTGCGAAAGAAGCCGGTATGGGCAATGCTTGCCTTCTCGGCTGCCATTGCGGTCAAACTGCAGGCGCTTTTGGTCGCACCGTTGCTTGTGCTGCTGTGGCTGGACCGTCGCCAACCTTTATGTTCGTTTGCGCTTGTCCCGCTCACGTACGTGCTGTTCGCGCTGCCCATGGCCATGGCGGGCCGTTCAGCGATCGAGATCTTTGGCGTCTACAGCCAGCAATACGACTTTTTTGCAATCCTGTCCGTCAATGCGCCGAATGTCTGGCAGGTCGGGCAGAGCATGATGAGTTACGAACGCGGCCTGATGCTGGGCCTGCCCTGCGCGGTGATGCTGACGGGTACTGCCATTCTGCTGCTATGGCGCGCAGGCACGCTGCATGCGCGCAACGGGCTTCTGTTGGCTGCGGCGATCCTGCTGATCATTGTCCCCTACGTCACACCTAAAATGCATGATCGATACTTCTATCTGGTCGATCCGGTTATGGTAGCGCTGGCTTGCCGTGACCGTCGTTTCCTTGCACCCATGCTCCTCGCCCAAACAGCGTCTCTCCTGTCCTATGTGCCATTCATTGCCGACAGCTACATCGCGTTTGACCCGGTATGGGGCCGCGCCGGCGAGGTCGCGCAGGTAACCAGGCTCAATTACGGGATACTGCCCCTGTTCGGCGCCGTTGCGATGGGGGCTGCGCTGATCCTGTTGATGGGTGAGGCGTACCGGTGTGCCAAATGGGACACCGGCATTCTACGACGCTGGCCTTTGGGGGGGCGGTTTTCAGGCTTATCGCTTCGCGGACGACGGGCGGCACTCGCTGTCGGGTAGGCGGTAGGCGTCTGACGGACAACGCCGCCGTCGTCAGGAGCGACGGGACAAGCGTCGGACCATTGCAATGGAAGCGTAAGACAGCTGCAGGAAGGGCAGACAGCGCACTCTTACGTGCGAGCGGCGCACCAGTCTGGATGAACGGCGCCGACAAACTGCGGCTTCACCAGACGCCGCCCGGCCGGTTTCCTCTCTAGCCTACCTGCCCCCGAGGGAGGTGCAGCTTGTAAGGCCCCGCCAACGCGCTAGGGACGGGTGCACATGCGTATGCTTACCCTCGCCATCGTCCCGCTATTGGCGGTTCTGAGCGTTTCGGCGCGGCAGCCGGCATCGCAGGCCGTGCCCGAGGCCAATCCGTCCGGTTCCACCCCCGGCACATCCCCCGGCCCCGCCACTTCCCCCGCCGACCGCGACCAGGGCGTCGCCCGGCTCGCCGCCGATACCGAGACACGCTGGGTGCCGTTCGACCTGACGCCGGGCAATCAGATCCGGTTCGCGATGCAGATCGACGGGCGCAGCATCACCGCGATCCTCGATACGGGGGTCAGTTATACTTTGCTTGCCGACACCTCCCCCGCGGTGGTCCGCCGCGCGCTGAAGCCCGGCGGGCGGGCGAGCGCGATCGGCGGGTCGGTCGCGCTGCGCTGGATGCCGACGCGGTCGATCGCGCTCGGCGGTCTGACGCGCAGCGGCGGCGGTGTGAGCGTCGCCGCCCTCCCTGCGCTCGCGACCGGCAGCGCGACCGCGGTCGACCTGCTGGTCGGGCGCGACCTGCTCGCCGCGCACGCGCTCGACATCGATTATGCCGCGCGCCGCTTCCGGCTGATCCCGACCGGGCGGCTGCCCTTTGCGGGCGAGACCGCGCCGCTGACGATCTCGTCCGATCGACGCGTCTATGAAAGCGCGATCCGGATTGGCACGCACGCGCTGGCGCCGATCGTCGTCGATACCGGCGATGGATCGGCGATCACCGTGACCGCGGCGGGCTGGCGCCGCGCCGCACCGCCGGGGCTGCCGACCACCACCGCGATCGCCTATGGGCTCGGCGGCTCGGTCGTCAGCGGCCTCGCGATCGCCCCCGAGATCCGCGTCGGCACGCTCGTCGCGCGCGACACCGAGGTGCGGATCGAACCCGAGGCGGGCTTTTCGCAGTCGATCGGCGCCGCCGGGCGGCTCGGCTCGGGGTTTCTCCAGCATTATCGCGTGCTGCTCGACCCGAGCGCGGCGCGGATGGTCCTGCGCCGCGGCGACGTCGCCGATCCCCGCCCGATCCGATCGACCAGCGGTCTGCTCATGGGGGTCGAAAGCAACCGGCTGAAGGTCCTGCACGTGATGCGCGGCGGCCCGGCCGAGGCGACCGGGTGGCAGGTCGGCGACCTGATCTGTTCGATCGACGGCCAGCCCATTCCCCGCGACTATCCAGCCAGCCCGCTGGCGAACTGGACTATCCGCCCGCCCGGCAGCGTCGTCCGGCTCGGGCTGTGCGACGGTACGACGCGCACACTGACGCTCAGGACTTTCTACTGATGACATCGGCCACGACTGCATCGTCCGGATCCCGCTGGACGCCCGCGCTGATCCTGCTGATGATCGCGCTGGCGATCCGCGCCTGGGATTTCGGCAATCCGGTGATTGCCGTCGACGAGCAATATTATCTGCTGGTCGGCGACCGGATGCTGCACGGCGCGATCCCCTTTGTCGACATCTGGGATCGCAAGCCGATCGGGCTGTTCCTGCTGTTCGCGGCGATCCGCCTGCTCCCCGGCGACGGAATCCTCGCCTATCAGCTCGTCGCGACCGGCTGCGCCTGGCTGACTGCGGTCCTCGTTCATCACGGCGCGATGCGGATCGGCGCGACGCGGCGTGGTGCGCTGGCGGCGGGAGCGACCTATCTGGCCGGGCTGTCGCTGCTCAGCGGCGGCGGCGGACAGGCGCCGGTCTTCTACAATCTGCCGATCGCCATCGCCGCGCTGCTGACCTTCCGCCTGCCCGCACTCGCAGCGGCGAACGACCGCCGCGCGATCGTGCGTGGCGGCGCGCTGGCCTGCCTGCTCGCAGGGATCGCGATCCAGATGAAATACACGCCCGCCTTCGAAGGCGCGTTCTTCGGGCTGGCGCATCTCTGGTTCCACCGCCGCACCGGCGCGCCGGTCTCAGCGACGCTGGGCGCGGCGCTGCTGTGGATCGCCGTCGGGCTCGCGCCGTCGCTCGCCGCGCTCGGCTGGTACACCGCGCACGACCTGTTCGCGACCTTCTGGTTCTCCAACGTCACCTCGATCTTCCTGCGCCCCGGCTATCCGCTCGCGCAGGTGGTGATGCGACTGCTCGGCATCCTCATCCAGCTGCTGCCGCTGATCGCCGCCGCCGCGATCACCTGGCATCGCCGCGCGCATCTCGGGATCGACCGTGCGGTCGCGCGGCTCGCCTTTGGCTGGCTGATCGCGGCGTCGCTCGGCTTTCTCGCGATCGGAACCTTCTTCGATCATTACGGCCTGCCGCTGGTCGCGCCGCTGGCGATCGCCGCCGCGCCCGCGCTGTCACGCCATGCCAAGCTGCTCGCGATCGCGCTGATCGTCCCCTTTACGATCCTCGCGGTCGAACGCGTCGTCCGGCGCGACGACGCCGACGGCGCCTATGCGCTGGCCCGCATCGTCCAGGCGAACAGCGGCGACGAATGCCCCTATGTGTTCCGCGGCGACACCGTCACCTATCTGCTCGCACGGACCTGCGTACCGACGCCCTACGCCTTTCCCAACCTGCTCAGCCTGTCGACCGAGCAAGGCGCGACCGGGATCGACGAGGCGGCCGAGGTGCGCCGCATCCTCGCCAACCGTCCGCCGGTGATCGTCACCTCGACGCGCCGCCTGTCGATCTGGAACGTCGGCAGCCTGCGCGCGCTGAAGGCGACGCTCGCGAGCGACTATCGCCTCGTCTTTACCACGCGCCGGCTGAAGGATCGCAGCGCCGTCTATCTGCGCAACGACCGCGTGTTCGTCGCGCCCGGTCAGCGGGCCCCGTCGAGTCCGGTGCCCACCGCCGCCGACGGCAGGTAACGCGGCGCGGTCCGCGCCTTGGCCCGCTGTTCATAGGCATAGCCTGCGTTCAGCACCGTGCCGTCGCCGTAGCGTGTCGCGATGAACGACAGCCCGACCGGCAGTCCGCGGACCAGCCCCATCGGCACGGTCAGGTTGGGATAGCCGGCGACCGCGGGCAGTTCGCTCGCGCTCGGCCCGCCATATTGGTCGCCGTACACTGGCTCGCTGAGCCAGGCGGGACCATAGGTCGGCTCGACCAGCACCGTCGCCCGTGCGGCCTTCAGCATCGCGTCGATCCCCTCGGCGCCCGCCAGCCGGAGCGATTTCGTACGTGCCGCCTTATAGGCCGGGTCGTCGAGCCCCTTGGTCTTGGCCGCCGCCTCGAACGTCTCCTGCGCGAAGAACGGCATCTCCGCTGCTTCATTGGCGCGATTGAACGCGATCACCTGGTCGAGCGTCCGGGTCCGCACCGCCGCGGGGGTGGTCGCGAGATAGGTGTCGAGATCGGCCTTCAGCTCGGTCTGGAGTACCAGCAGCTCCGCCTCGCCGATCCCGTCGAGCTTGGGCTGCTTGACCTCGACGAGCACCGCGCCCGCGGCCTTGAGCACGCCCAGCGCGACCTCGTACCGCGCCGCGACGTCCGCGGTCATCTCGGGCCGGACGACCCCGATCCGCAACCCCGACAGCGCGCTCGTCGACAGGGCGGCGGCATAGTCGCGCTTGTACGCGCCCGCCCCCGCGGTCGCGGCATCCGCCGGATCCGCCGCGATCATCGCCGAGAACATCGTCGCCACGTCGCGCACGCTGCGCGCCATCGGCCCCGGCGTGTCCTGGCTATGGCTGATCGGCACGACATGCGTGCGACTGACCAGCCCGATCGTCGGCTTCAGCCCGACCAGCCCGTTGATCGATGACGGGCACACGACCGAGCCATCGGTTTCCGTGCCGATCGCGGCCGCAGCAAAGCTCGCCGCGATCGCTGCGCCCGACCCGCTCGACGATCCGCATGCGGTCCGATCGAGCGCATAGGGATTGCGGACCAGCCCGCCGACCGCGCTCCACCCGCTCATCGACCGGGTCGAGCGGATGTTCGCCCATTCGCTGAGGTTGGTCTTGCCGAGAATCACCGCCCCCGCCGCGCGCAGCTGCGCGACCACCGGCGCGTCGCGGCGCGTCATATTGTCCTTGAGCGCCAGGCTGCCCGCGGTGGTCGGCATCGCGTCGGCGGTCTCGACATTGTCCTTGATCAGCACCGGCACGCCGTGCAGCGGCCCGCGCACCCGCCCCGCCCGACGCTCGGCGTCGAGCGCCTTGGCCTGGGCCAGCGCGTCGGGATTGAGCGCGATCACGCTGCGCAGCATCGGCCCCTTGCGGTCCATCGCCGCGATCCGCGCGAGATATGCCCGGACCAGATCGACGCTGCTCGCCGTCCTCGCCGTCATGCTCGCCTGGAGCTGATCGATCGAGCGTTCCTCGACCGCGACGGTCCTAGCCACCGCCGCCATTGGCATGGCGGCGGTGGCGAGCAGGATTCCGGTGGTGATATGGCGCATTTTCAGTCCCCCTTTGGCCTGACGCTATCGGGGATCGGGCGGCGCGCCAAGCGCCCTGCCGGGTCAGCCGACGAAGGCGCGCTCGATCACGAAAGTACCGGGCTTGGAATTCGCGCCCTCCTCGAAGCCCTGCGCCTCGAGCATCACCGCGAATTCCTTGATCATCTCGGTCGATCCGCACAGCATCGCTCGGTCGGTCTCGGGGTTCAGCTTCTGGTCACCGCGCACCGGATGACCGAACAGCGACGCGTCCTCGATCAGCGCACCGATCCGCCGCGTGGTGCGGAAGGGCTCGCGCGTCACGGTCGGGATGTAGTGGAACTGGGTGGCCGCCTCCTCGGCGATCAGCGGATCCTCGGCGAGCAAGGCGACCATCTCGTCGTGATAGGCAAGGTCGCTGACGCGGCGCACGCTGTGCACGACGATCACCTGCTCATACGCCGAATAGACATCGGGATCGCGCATCAGGCTGAGGAACGGGGCGAGGCCGGTGCCGGTCGAGAACATGAACAACCGCTTGCCCGGGAGCAGCGCGTCGAGCACCAAAGTGCCCGTCGGCTTCTTGCCCAGATACAGTTCGTCGCCCGGCTGGATCAGCTGGAGCTTCGAGGTCAGCGGGCCGTCCTCGACCTTGATCGATAGGAATTCGAGCTCTTCCGAATAATGCGGGCTCGCGATCGAATAGGCGCGCATGATCGGCTTGCCACCGTCCTGGGGGAGGCCGATCATCACGAATTCGCCCGAGCGGAAGCGGAAGGTCGACGGGCGCTCGATCGCGAAACTAAACAGATGCTCGTTCCAGTGGCGCACCCAGAGGACCTTGGCGTTGAGAAACGCGGGCGTTTCGGGGATCAGCGCGGGCGCGCGCGTTTCGGCGACGATAGGGGCGGTCATGCGTTTTCCTTGGCCTGCGCGGGGGGGCGTTGGCGGATCGATGGCTTGCGAAACGATCGCATTATTGGCGCGCGGGGTATGGGTCAACAACAGCAAAGCTTGGGGGGGCACAAAGCACGCCGCAACAAAACGCTCGTCATTCCCGCGCAGGCGGGAATCCAGACTGGCAACGCTCTCCCTTAAATTGCTGACAGCGTAGGTTATGGATCCCCGCCTGCGCGGGGATGACGAGTGGTTAGTGGAATGATGGAGCATCTAACGACGTTGCCGTCGCCGCGTCTGTTCCCCATATTCCCGCTCGATGGCCATCCAGATCCGCACCAGCCTCGCCGAACCCGAAACCGGCGACACCTTCGTCCCGCACCGCCCGACCGCGCGCCCCGCAAAGGTCGAGGGTGGCAAGCGGTTCAAGCTCGTCAGCGACTACGCCCCTGCGGGCGACCAGCCGACCGCGATCGCCGAACTCGTCTCGGCGATCGGCGAGGGCGAGAAGGACCAGGTGCTGCTCGGCGTCACCGGCTCGGGCAAGACCTTTACGATGGCGAGCGTGATCGAACGCGTGCAGCGGCCTGCGCTGATCCTCGCGCCGAACAAGATCCTTGCGGCGCAGCTCTACGGCGAGATGAAGTCGTTTTTTCCCGACAACGCGGTCGAATATTTCGTCAGCTATTACGATTATTACCAGCCCGAAGCGTATGTCGCGCGGTCGGACACCTATATCGAGAAGGAGTCCTCGACCAACGAGTCGATCGACCGGATGCGGCATTCGGCGACGCGCGCGCTGCTCGAACGTGACGACGTGATTATCGTCGCGTCGGTATCGTGCCTGTACGGCATCGGCTCGGTCGAGACCTATTCGGCGATGATCTTCGACTTGAAAAAGGGCACGACGGTCGACCAGCGCGAGATCGTGCGCAAGCTCGTCGCGCTTCAGTACAAGCGCAACGACGCGGCGTTCCAGCGCGGCAATTTTCGCGTGAAGGGCGACACGCTCGAGATCTTCCCGTCGCATTACGAGGACAGCGCGTGGCGCATCTCGTTCTTCGGCGACGATATCGAGGAGATCACCGAGTTCGACCCGCTGACCGGCAAGAAGGTCGCGTCGCTCAACTCGGTGCGCGTCTATGCGAACTCGCACTACGTGACCCCCGGCCCGACGCTGAAACAGGCGGGCGAGGCGATCAAGCATGAGCTGGCCGAGCGGCTGAAGGAACTGGTGCTCGAGGGCAAGCTGCTCGAGGCGCAGCGTCTGGAGCAGCGGACGAACTTCGACCTCGAGATGATCGCGGCGACGGGCAGCTGTGCGGGGATCGAGAATTACAGCCGCTTCCTCACCGGCCGCATGCCGGGTGAGCCGCCACCTACGCTATTCGAATATCTGCCCGACAACGCGCTGCTGTTCGTCGATGAGAGCCATGTAACGATCGGCCAGATCAACGGGATGTCGCGGGGCGATCACCGCCGCAAGCTGACGCTGGCCGAATATGGCTTCCGCCTGCCGTCGGCGATCGACAACCGGCCGCTCAGGTTCAACGAATGGGACGCGATGCGCCCGCCGACGACCTATGTCTCGGCGACGCCGGGCAGCTGGGAGATGGAGCAGACCGGCGGCGTGTTCGCGGAACAGGTCATCCGCCCGACCGGGCTGATCGATCCGCCCGTCGAGATCAAACCAGTCGAGGAGCAGGTGCAGGACCTGATCGTCGAGGTCGGGAAGACGACGGCTCTAGGGTATCGCACGCTCGTCACGACGCTGACCAAGCGGATGGCAGAGGATCTGACCGAGTATATGCATGAGGCGGGGATCAAGGTCCGCTACATGCACAGCGACGTCGAGACGCTCGAGCGTATCGAGTTGATCCGCGACCTGCGGCTCGGCGTGTACGACGTGCTGATCGGCATCAACCTGCTGCGCGAGGGGTTGGACATTCCCGAATGCGGGCTGGTCGCGATCCTCGATGCGGACAAGGAGGGGTTCCTTCGGTCCGAAACCTCACTGATCCAGACGATTGGGCGCGCGGCGCGGAACGTCGACGGGCGCGTAATCCTGTACGCCGACCGCGTCACGGGCTCTATGGAGCGCGCGATGAACGAGACGGCTCGGCGCCGCGAGAAGCAGGTCGCGTACAACACCGAGCACGGCATCACGCCGACGACGATCCGCCGCAACATCGGCGACATCATCGCGCACGTGGCGAGCCAGGATCAGGTCACCGTCCCGATAGACGAGGACCGCCCGCACATGGTCGGACATAACCTGCGTGCGTATATCGAGGATCTTGAGAAGCAGATGCGCAAGGCCGCGTCGGATCTGGAGTTCGAGACCGCCGGGCGGCTGCGCGACGAAATCCGGCAGCTGGAGAACGAGGAACTTGGCCTGCCGGTGGACCAGCAAAAGGCGCCGGTCATGGGCCGCTCGAACGAAGGCAAGCCGGGCACGCGCAAGACGCGCTACGGGAAGAGCCAGAAGATGCGAATGGGTGGCTCGCGCTCGCGTTAAACCGCCTACCTCCGTTTTCGTCACCCTGACGAAAGTCAGGGCCCAGACGCCGCGGATACTGCGGTCAGTAACTCTGGGTCCTGACTTTCGTCAGGATGACGGAGGGGTCGAACCGTGCGCGGGTCAGCCGACGACCAGATCCTCGCTGCTCGACCCGTAATAGCTCGCCACCCGATCGGCATAGGCCTGGTCGAAGACCGGCGCATTGTTCGACCAGCTCGGCCCGCCCTCAAGCACGCGCTTGTCGATCGTCACCACATACAGATCACGCACAGCGTCGAACTGAAGCAGCGCGAACGGCAGCGGGTAGAAGCTCTTGCCCATGCCCAGGAACCCGCCGAGGCTCAGCACGGCATGCGTCGCGCGCCCGGTACCCTTGTGCACCATGAAGGCATAGACGGTCCCCACCGCGTCGCCATCGCGGCTCTCGACCTTCATCGTCCCCGAAATATTGGCCTGCACGAGCAGCTGGGTTGGGGTCTGGGCAACGGTATCGGACATGGATCGTCTCCTGATTTACAGTGTTCCGTCGCTGAACCGGTAGCAGCGTGCGCCGGTTCCCACGCGATCGCCGTCCTCGCGCCTTGAGCGGTCGCCGGGCGTGCCGCATAGCGGGTCATGCGCGCCCACACCCCTATCGCCGCCGGCTGGCCTATCGCCGCCGGCCTCGCCACGCTGACGCTGATCGCCGGTTGCGTCGCGCCGCCCCGCGCCGAACCGCCGCCGCCGCCACCGCGCGTCGAAGCGCCCGCCCCCGCCCCACGCCCCGCCCCGCTCGCGGCGGACTGGCGCGACTGGCCCTATACCCCGGGAAGCTGGACCTATCGCCGCGATCCGCGCGGATCGGTGGCGAGCTTCGGAACGCAGGCGGCGCTGCCAGCGCTGACATTGCAGTGCGATACCGGCACGCGACAAATCCATCTATCGCGTACTGCGGCGGCCGCCACGCCGATGACGATCCGCACGTCGAGCGTCACCCGCGCGCTGTCGGTCCAGCCCGGCAGCACGCCCGGAACCATGACGGCGACGCTGCCGGCCAGCGATCCGTTGCTCGAAGCGATGGGGTTCAGCCGCGGTCGGTTCGTGATCGACCAGCAGGGTCAGCCCGCTCTCGTCATCCCCTCATGGGCGGAGATCGAACGCGTGACCGAGGATTGTCGCGGGTAAGGGCGGGCATTCGCCCAGCGTGCCGCACAGCCTTTGAGGATTGCGCGAAATCTTCTGCAAAACAAGACTTGTATCAACCGGGCACCCGGCACACATTGCGGTTGCGGTCAGGCTTGGCCGCGTTTTTTCAACAAGCGAAAGGAGGTGATCCGATGTCTCATGGTTCAGCAGTGAGTTCGGTTCGGTTCGTTCGGGGGACGCGCTACTGATATCCGACGGCATGTGCGGGAGGTATCGCCCTCCAATCAACGCGCATGGCACAGGATGAGGTGGTACGCATGGTCCTCCGGGCTGGAGCTCTCCGGCCGCTGACCATGTTAGGAGGTTGTCGGGTCGTCGTGAGACGCCCCGGCAACCTCTTTTCATTTCTGGGTGCTTTTGGTTTGGGAATGCGGGCGTCGCCCCGCATCGGCGAGATGAACCGCCCTAGGCCCACCCACGCCGTCATCCTGACGAAAGTCAGGATCCAGAGCCACGCAGGTTGCCCCTAATTACCCTGGATCCTGACTTTCGTCAGGATGACGGGACGGGCGACGGCTAGCCGCCCTAGCGCACGCGCCGGTTACAGAAACGCCTTGGCCCGGTTGAGCACGAGGCTGCACATCTTCGTCTTCACCTGTCCGCCGAGATTGTCGAGCGACAGCCCCTGACCGTTCGGCGCCTGAAGCTCCCCCGCCTGTCCCGCAGCAAAGCCGGGCGACGTCCGCACGCCCTGCCGCCCGGTCAACCGCTGCAGGATCGACTGCGCGCCTGCCGCCTGGCCCGTCGCGGGGGACTGCGTCCGGGTCTGGGGCGCCGTTTGCCGCCCCGTTAACGCGCCTAGTGCGCCGCCCTGACCGAGCAGGTTGTTCTTGAGGCAATAGCCTAACAGACCTGCCGCATTGCCCGCACCGATCGAACCGATGCCCGACGCGCCACCGCCAAGCAGGCCACCCAATCCGCCACCCAGTCCGCCGCCGAGCCCGCCAAGACTGTCACCCAGGCTACCGAGGCCCCCGCTGGACGTACGGGGCGCGGGCGCGGGTGCCCCGCTCTGGGCAACGGCGCTCGTCGTCATCAATGTTGCGACCGCGATCGCGACGACGGGGTTGGCGGGCTTGAACATACGAAACTCCTCTGGTTCGCAAGCTCAACGGAAGGGCCGCCCTCCCCGTTCCACGTCATCAGGACGAGCAGTCACGCCGGCGCGAGCAACCGCTCCCGTGCGATCTTCTCGCGCCAGACGAGTGGCGCCAGCTGGTGGACGTTCTCTCCCGCCGAATCGACCGCGACGGTCACCGGGAAATCGGCGACCTCGAATTCGTAGATCGCTTCCATGCCGAGATCCTCGAAGCCGACGACCTTCGATCCCTTGATCGCGCGCGCGACGAGATAGGCCGCACCGCCGACCGCCATCAAATAGGCCGACTTGGCCTCGGCGATCGCCTTGGTCGCATCGCCGCCGCGCTCGGCCTTGCCGACCATCGCGAGCAGGCCCTGGTCGAGCATCATGCGCGTGAACTTGTCCATCCGCGTCGCGGTGGTGGGACCGGCTGGCCCGACCACCTCGTCACCGACCGGATCGACGGGTCCGACATAATAGATCACGCGACCGCGGAAATCGACGGGAAGTTCCTCGCCCCTGGCGAGCATGTCGGCGATCCGCTTGTGCGCGGCGTCGCGCCCGGTCAGCATCTTGCCGTTCAGCAGCAGGCGGTCGCCATGTTTCCACGTCTGCACGACCTCGGGCGTCAGCGTGTCGAGATCGACGCGGATCGCGGCCTTGTCCGGCGTCCAGTTGACGTCGGGCCACTCCTCGAGCTTCGGCGCCTCCAGATACACCGGCCCCGACCCGTCGAGCACGAAATGCGCGTGGCGCGTGGCGGCGCAGTTGGGGATCATCGCAACCGGCTTCGACGCGGCATGCGTCGGCCAGTCGAAGATCTTCACGTCGAGGATGGTGGAGAGCCCGCCCAGCCCCTGCGCGCCGATACCCAGCGCGTTGACCTTGTCGTAGATCTCGATCCGCAGCGCCTCGATGTCGTTCCTGGGCCCCCGCTCCTTCAGCTGCGCCATGTCGATCGCGCCCATCAGCGACTGCTTGGCGAGGATCATCGACTTTTCCGCGGTGCCGCCGATGCCGATGCCGAGCATCCCCGGCGGGCACCAGCCCGCGCCCATCTGCGGGATCATCTCGAGCACCCAGTCGACGATCGAGTCGCTCGGGTTCATCATCTTGAACTTGGACTTGTTCTCGCTGCCGCCGCCCTTGGCCGCGACGTCGATCGACACCGTGTTGCCGGGCACCATCTCGACATGCATCACGCTCGGCGTGTTGTCCTTGGTGTTGCGGCGCGTGAAGGCGGGATCGGCGAGGATCGAGGCGCGCAGCTTGTTCTCGGGGTTGAGATACGCCTTGCGGACGCCTTCATCGACGACCTCCTGCAGGCTGCGGGTTGAATCGAGACGGCAGTCCTGGCCCCATTTCACGAAGATCGTGACGATGCCGGTATCCTGGCAGATCGGGCGGTGGCCTTCTGCGCACATCCGGCTGTTCGTCAGGATCTGCGCGATCGCATCCTTGGCGGCGGGGCTCTTCTCGGCCTCGTACGCGACGCCCAGCGCACGGATGTAATCCATCGGGTGGTAGTAGCTGATGAACTGGAGCGCGTCGGCGACGCTTTCGATCAGGTCGGCTTCGGTGATGACGGTCATGCAGCGCCTTTACGGATACGAGTTTGCAGGCGTCTTAGCGGCGATCGGGTGATTTATGAAGATAGGGTCGGCCGGGCGATCGCCGCGCGACGCGCCACGACGTCCGCGCATGCACGAGGTCCGACGTGTAAGGTTCTCCAAACAAACGGGGCTGGAGTGGACACATCACCACTCCAGCCCCTCAGGCTGTGATTACGTGCAGCAGTCTTACATCGGCGGCGTCAGGCCATCCTTGCCGACCGCGACGGACCTCGCCCCCGACGCGCCGGCCAAGGTGATCGCGAACAGCTTCTGGCCCTTTGCGAGGATCGAACGCTCAGCCGGCTCGAACCGGACAATCGGCGTGCCGACGGGCACGACGACCTGCGCCTTGCCGCCCTTGTACGAGATGCTGAGCTTGGTTTCGCCGGCCTTGCCCGCGCCGCCGGTTACCGTCCCGTTGGTCATCCCGCTCTGTTGGTCAACGGTGCCGTTGGTCATTGCACTCTGCCCGTCGACGGTGCCGTTGGTCATTGCACTCTGCCCATCGGCCGCGCCGCCGCCGGCAGCCGCGACCACGCCAGGAACGTCCCAGGGATAATGGCCCTCGCCGGTCCCGCGCATCGCCTCGGGGAAGATGACGAGCTCGACCGCGCGCAGTGCGTCGTCGGGACCAGTCGTCGCGGTGCCGATGAAGTCGCCGTCCTTCAGCGTCGACAGATCGGACTTCACCACCCAGGCGACCTTGGTCTTGGCGTCGAGCGGAACGCTGACCGACTTGCCGTCATAGGTCTGGACGGTCACCGCGTCGGCGCCGACCGCGGTGATCACGCCGCGAACGCGGGTGACGTCGGACGCTGCGCTTGCCGCCGCGCTGGTATTGACGGTGGCAGTGTTGGCGCCGGTCGATGTCGTGTCGCCACAGCCGCCAAGGACCGCGATCACGCCGCTCAACAGCATCAGTTTTTTCGTCACCATCGCATTGGATCCTTCGAATATCATGGCGCGCGGTGCCAAGACGGCATCGGCGATCGTTTAGCGCGCGGCCATGAAGACATGGTCGGTTCGGCTCAACGCCGGAACCGAGCAACCGGACGCATCGCGTCGACGCAGCGCGTGGATGGGCGCGATATCGGCACGACTTTGGCTATCGCGGCGACAGCGCCGTCCGTAGACTATGCCCATGAAGGATATACGGAACATCGTCGTTCTGACGGGCGCGGGCATCTCCGCGGAAAGCGGGATCGCCACGTTCCGCGGGCCGGGTGGCTTGTGGGAAGGACACCGGGTCGAGGATGTCTGCACGCCCGAGGCGCTCGCGGCGGATCCGGAACTGGTACACCGATTCTACAATCTGCGCCGGGCGGCGCTGGCGACGGTCGAGCCCAATGCCGCGCACCGTGCGCTGGCGCGGCTGGACGAAGCGTGGGGCGGCGGATTGCTGATCGTCACGCAGAATGTCGACCACCTGCATGAGCGGGCGGGCGCGACGCGGATGCTGCACATGCATGGCGAACTGCTGTCCGCGCTATGTGCCGTCTGCGGCGCGCGCGAGTCCTGGGCGGGCAGCTTGCCGGAGGGGTCGATATGCGGCGCCTGCGGGTCGGCGGCGCTGCGGCCTGACATCGTGTTCTTCGGCGAGATGCCGTACCAGATGGAGCGGATCGAGGCGGCGCTGGCGCAGGCCGATCTGTTCGTGTCGATCGGAACGTCGGGCGCGGTGTATCCGGCGGCCGGCTTTGTGCAGACCGCGGCCTATCACGGCGCCGCTACCTTGGAGCTGAACCTCGACCCCTCGATGGGGAGCGTGTTTTTCGAGGAGACGCGGATCGGCGCGGCCGGGGTGCTGGTGCCGGCCTGGGTCGATGAGGTCCTGGGGCGATAGTCACGGGGTAGGGACGGCCGCGACGCGCGCGCGCTTGAACGACCGGACGTAGAACCAGATGCCGGCGCCGATCATCGGCACGCTCAGCGTCTGCCCCATCGTCAGCCCCCACCACAGATGGTCGAGCCCGGCATCGGGCTGGCGGACGAATTCGAGCAGGAAGCGCGCGGTGCCGTACAGGATCAGCCCCGCCCCGAGCAGATGGCCGGGTCGAAGCCGCGCGTCGGTGCGCCAGAACAGATAGGCCAGCACGATCATGCTGAGACCGCCCTCGAGTGCGGCTTCGTAGAGCTGGCTCGGGTGTCTGGGAATGCCGTCATGCGTGCCCGGAAAGATCACCGCCCAGGGAAGCGAGCTTGGCCGACCCCACAACTCCCCGTTCACGAAATTGGCGATCCGCACCAGCATGAGGCCGAACGGGGTTGCACACGCGACGTAATCGCACACCCGGAGCAGCGACAGCCGGTGGCGCCGCGTGAACAGGACCAGGCTGACGATCACCCCCAGGAATCCGCCATGCAGCGACATGCCGCCCTGCCAGAGCTTCAGCACATCGAGCGGCGCGCGCCAGATCTCGGGGCGGTAGAATATGCAATAGCCGAGCCGACCACCGATGATGATGCCCAGCGTCAGGTAGAAGACGAGATCGTCGACATGCCCCGCCGTCATCGGCGCACCGGACCGGCGGAGCATTCTCCGCAGATACCACCAGCCCAGCGCGATCATCGCGATATAGCTGAGCGCGTACCATCGGATCTGGAACAGGCCGAAATCGAGCGCCACCGGGGACAGATGCAACTGGTCGTAGCGGATCGCGGACGTCGCATCGATCAGGGTTAGCATCGCGTGATCCTCGTCCGGATTCTCGGGCGAGGTCTACGGTAGCATCAATAGATTTCAGGAGGTCGCGGGTTTGGTACAATAGGCGTGGGCGTGACGCATTGCCGAGCCGAACTCTGTCATCCGCTCGAACGCTACCACCCCGGCGAAGGCCGGGGCCCAGTTGGGAAGGCCTGAGTAACGGCGCGCTGTCCGTCGTGACGACCGTCCCCCAACTGGGCCCCGGCCTTCGCCGGGGTGGAGTGTGGTGGTCGTGGTCGCGGGTCAGTCGACCCAGTCTAGCCCGATATCGCGGTACACTTCGCGGTCCTCGTCCCAGCCCGGCTTCACCTTGACGTGCAGGTACAAATGCACCGGCTTGCCCGTGATCGAGGCGAGTTCGATGCGCGAGCGCGCGCCGATTTCCTTGATCCGCACGCCGCCCTTGCCGAGCACGATCGCGCGCTGCGTCGGGCGTTCGACGAGGATCTGCTGGTGGATCTCCAACGACCCGTCCTGGCGCTCGATATATTGCTCGGTCTCGATCGTGCTCGCATAGGGCAGTTCGGCGTGGAGCTGGAGATAGAGCTGCTCGCGCGTGACCTCGGACGCGAGCGCGCGCTCGGTCGAGTCGGATACCTGGTCTTCGGGATAATGCCACGGACCTTCGGGCATCGCCTTGGCAAGCTGCGTCTTGAAGTGCGCGAGGCCGTCGCCGGTGCCTGCGCTGATGAAGAACGTCTCGGCGAAGGGAAGCAGCGCGTTCAGCTTTTCCGCGTGGATCAGCAGCTTGGTCTTGTCGGCGAGATCGACCTTGTTGAGGATCAGCCAGATCGGCTCAGGTCGGCCGACCAGCGACTCGACGATCGTCGTGACCTTGCCGCCGATCCCGCCCTTGGCGTCGACGACCAGCGCGATGATGTCCGACCCTTCCGCGCCACCCCAGGCGGCGGCGACCATCGCGCGGTCGAACCGGCGCTTGGGCTCGAAGATGCCGGGCGTGTCGACCAGCAGGATCTGCGTGTCGCCTTCGATCGCGACGCCCATCAGCTTGGCGCGGGTGGTCTGCGCCTTGGGGCTGACGATCGCGACCTTCTGGCCGACGAGCGCGTTGACGAGCGTCGACTTGCCTGCGTTCGGGGCGCCGACGATGGCGACGAGGCCGCAATGCTTGGTATTGGGCGTGGTATTCGTTTCAGTCACATATGCTCTTTTCGAACTGGTGTTGTGCGCACCTGTACAGGGAAAACGGCTGTCCGTCATCGCGTCGCGGATACTTCGAGAAAGGGAGTTTGTTCGCGCGGAGCCGCGGAGGACGCGGAGGTGGTGCGATCGGGGCAAGGTCGTGCCCAACGAGACACCGAGATATTCGGCGGCGCGTGATCGCAGCGGCCGCGAGCCTCATTCGCAGCATCTCCGCGTCCTCTGCGCCTCCGCGCGAACAAAACTTTTTTAGCCCAGCTTCTCCAGCAACGCCTTGGCCGCCGCGGTTTCGGCTTCCTGTTTGCTCGATCCCATCGCGGTCGCTTCGGCGAGCTTGCCGATCGAGACGAGGATCGTGAATTTGGGGGCGTGGCCGGGGCCGGAGCGTTCGACGACTGTGTATTCGGGGGGCTTGCGGTTATTCGCGGCTGCCCATTCCTGAAGCGCGGACTTGGGGTGCTGCGGCGCCTTGGCACCGGCCTGGACGCGGTCCCCCCAGGCGCCGCGGACGAACGCACGTGCGGCGTCGAGCCCTGCCTCCTGGTACCAGGCGCCGATCAGTGCCTCCATCACGTCGCCCAGCACATTGTCGCTGTCGCTGGCGCCGTCGTCGCGCGCCTGCTTGCCGAGCTTCAGATGCGCGCGCACTCCGAGCTCACGCGCCACCTCGGCGCAGACCGGCCCGGTGACGAGCGCGTTCAGGCGTTTCGACAGCGACCCTTCGGGATCGGTCGCGAACAGTTCGTACAACCATTCGGCAACGATTAGCCCCAGGACGCGGTCGCCGAGAAATTCGAGCCGCTCGTAATTCGCCTTCGCCTGGCTGCCATGCGTCAGTGCGCGCTCATAGGGTGCCAGATCGCGCGGCCGGCGACCGAACACGCCCGCCAGCCAGTCGCCGAGATCGCTCAAAAGCCTTCCCCGATCCGCTCCCAGCGCGCGGCGCTGACCCAGGTCCAGGGTTTCAGCCATTCGGCATTGCCGTCGGTCGAGAAGAAGCTGACGACCGCCTTGCCCTCGACATTCTCGAGCGGGACATAGCCCATCCCGCTTGGTGCGGGGAACCGGCTGTCACCGCTGTCGTCGCGGTTGTCGCCCATCACGAAGATATGGCCGGCGGGCACCGTATAGACACCCGTGTCGTCGCGATCGGGCAGCTGCGCCTGGTCGAGCACGGAATAGCTGCGGCCGCCGGGCAGCGTCTCGCGGTAGCGCGGATAGCGACAGATCTGGACGCCGTCGGCGACGTCGACGAACGGCGCGCCGCATTTCTCCGCATCGAAATTGGCGGTCAGCGGGATCGTGAAGTCGGCGATCCGCGCCTTGGGGATCGCGGTGCCGTTCAGGTACAGCGTCCCCTGCCGCATCTGCACCGTCTCGCCGGGCAGGCCGATCACGCGCTTGATGACGTCGTGATCGAGCACTTCGGGGGCGCGGAAGACGACGACGTCGCCGCGCGTCGGCGTGCTGCCGAAGATCCGTCCGGGGATCAACGGCACGCCACCCGGCAGCGACCAGCGCGAATAGCCGTAGCTCCACTTCGACACGAACAGATAATCACCGATCAGCAGCCGGGGCAGCATGGATTCGGACGGAATGCTGAACGGCGCGAAGATGAAGCTGCGCAGGATCAATACGACCACCGCCAGCTTCAGCAGGAAGCGGAACGTCTCTGCGGTTTCGGATCGGGCCGGTTTGGTCTTCGCGTCTTTTGCCATGGCCGCGGGTTTGCTCAACCGGCGCGCGCCGTCAAGCATATGCAGCATCCGCCATGTCCGGATACGATCCGGACACCCCCGGAGACCCAATCGCCTCCCGGGACGTTATGGTGTTCTTGCTCGCGTCGCCGTATCGGTGCGCACGAATTCCAAATCGGAGACTTTGCATGACCGCCGACTGGTCCAAAATCGAAGCCCTGCCCGCCGCCAAACTCACCGACCTGTTCGCCGCCGACTCTGAGCGGTTGTCCAAGCTGAGCCTCGACGTCGCAGGCATCCACTTCGACTGGTCGAAGACTCACCTGACCGCGGACATGATCAGCGCGTTCGAGGAGATGGCCAAGGCGCAGGACCTGTCGGGCAAGCGCCAGGCGATGTTCGCGGGCGAGATCGTCAACGTCACCGAAGGTCGCGCGGTCGAGCACACCGCCGAGCGCGGTGAGGGCAAGCCCGAGAGCGTTGCGATCGCACAGGCCAGCCATTCGCGGATGCGCACGCTGATCGACGCGATCGAGGCGGATGCGCTCGGCCCCGTGCGGCATATCCTGCATGTCGGCATCGGCGGGTCCGCGCTGGGGCCGCAATTGCTGGTCGACTCGCTCGGGCGCGACGACAAGCGTTATGATGTCGGGATCGTCGCCAATGTCGACGGCGTCGCGCTGGAGGACGTGTTCGAACGCTTCGATCCGGCCGCGACGTTGCTGGTGGTCGCGTCGAAGACCTTCACCACGACCGAAACGCTGATGAACGCCGAAGCGGTGCTTCAGTGGATGAACGAGCATAATGTCGACGATCCTTACGGCCGCGTGATCGCGCTGACCGCGGCGCCCGAAAAGGCGATGGAATGGGGCGTCGACGAGACGCGGATCCTGCCGTTCGCCGAGAGCGTCGGCGGGCGCTACTCGCTCTGGTCGACGATAGGTTTTCCCGCCGCGATCGCGCTCGGCTGGGACCGGTTCGAGGAGCTGCTCGAGGGGGCGGCCGAGATGGATCGCCATTTCCGCCTCGCCGCGCTGCACGAGAATGCGCCGGTGCTCGCGGCGTTCGCCGATCTTTATTACACGCAGATCCGCCATGCCGAGACGCGCGCGACCTTCGCCTATGACGAACGGTTGCGGCTGCTGCCGAGCTATCTCCAGCAGTTGGAGATGGAGTCGAACGGCAAGTCGGTGACCGCGGATGGCCAGCCGCTCGGGCGGCCGTCGGCGGCGATCACCTGGGGTGGCGTCGGCACCGAGGCGCAGCATGCGGTGTTCCAGTTGCTCCACCAGGGCACGCACCTGGTGCCGGTCGAGTTCGTCGCGTCGATCGAGCCGGGCGATACGCTGCCCGAGGAGCATCATAAGGCGCTGTTGCTCAACGCGTTCGCACAGGGTGCGGCGTTGATGGCGGGCAAGCAGGTCGAGGATCCGGCGCGCAGCTATTCGGGTGATCGGCCGTCGTCGACGCTGCTGCTCGACGATCTCGACGCGCGCACGCTCGGGGCGCTGATCGCGTTCTACGAGCACCGCGTGTTCGTGAACGGCGTGCTGCTGGGGATCAACTCGTTCGACCAGTTCGGGGTCGAGCTGGGCAAGGAGATGGCGAAGGCGGCGGAGAAGGGCGGGCAGACGTTCGATCCTTCGACCGACGATCTGATAAAGCGCGCCTTCGGGTGATTTTTGGGGTGGGCGTGCGCTGAGTGCGCCCCACCCCACTCCGCCACCCCGGCAAAGGCCGGGGTCCAGTTGGGCGAACCCCAATTTATCACAGTGAGGCCTTCCCAACTGGGCCCCGGCCTTCGCCGGGGTGGTATTGGGGGGACCGTGCGCGTACCTCGAGCGTTACCGCGCTATGCCCATCCTCCTCGCCGTAGCGCTCGCCGCCTCTCCCACCCTCGCGCAGATGCGATGGGAGCGCCGCGTGTTGATCGTTGCGGCCCCCTCCCCGCAGGACCCGGAACTCGCCGAGCAGCGCCGCATCCTCGACAATTGGGCCACGAAACGCGACGAGCGCGACCTCACCGTCGTCGAAATCGTCGGCGATCAGGTCCGCGGTGCCGGGGGCAGCGCCCCCGCGCTGCGCCGCAAGTTCCGCCTTCCCGCCACCTTCACCGCGATCCTCATCGGCAAGGATGGCGGCGAGAAACTGCGCAGCGCACACCCCTTCCCCGCCGTCGTGCTGGAGCGGACGATCGACGCGATGCCGATGCGGAGGGCGGGTCGGCGATAGAGCCAGCCGATCACCCTGATCGCCGCATCGGTCTTGTCCGCGCATCCCCCCTGCCCCAGATGGCATCCAAAGCCGCAGCGCGACGTACAAGGATAGCCCGTGACCGATACCCAATTCGACTATGACCTCTTCGTCATCGGCGCCGGCTCGGGCGGCACGCGTGCATCGCGCGTTGCCGCCGCGCATGGCGCGCGCGTCGCGGTTGCCGAGGAATATCGCGTCGGCGGCACCTGCGTCATCCGCGGCTGCGTGCCCAAGAAGCTGCTGATCTACGGCGCGCATTTCGCCGAGGATCTGAAGGACGCCAAGCGCTTCGGCTGGCAGGTGCCCGACGACTGCGCGTTCAGCTGGCCGACGCTGCGCGACAACGTCATGGAGGAGGTCGACCGGATCAACGGCGCCTACACCCAGACGCTCGAGAACAACCATGTCGACATCATCCACCAGCGCGCGGTCGTCTCTGCCCCCAACGAAGTCACGCTCGCCGACGGCAGCAAGAAGACCGCGGCGAAGATCCTGATCGCGGTCGGCGCGCACCCGCTGGTGCCGGACTGCCCCGGTGCCGAGCACGGCATCACCTCGAACGAGGTGTTCCATCTCGACGATGTGCCGAAGCGCGTGCTGATCGCTGGCGCAGGCTATATCGCCAACGAATTCGCCGGCATCTTCCATCAGTTCGGCGCGCACGTCACGCTGATCAACCGCACCGACGTGATCCTGCGCGGCTATGACGAATCGATCCGCGACCGGCTGCTCCAGATCTCGATGAGCAAGGGCATCGACTTCCGCTTCAACGCGGCGTTCCAGGGAATCGACAAGGGCGAGGACGGTTGCCTGACCGTGCACACCAGCGGGCACGAGCCGATCGTCGTCGATCTCGTCCTGTTCGCGACCGGCCGCCTGCCGAACACCAAGGGCCTCGGGCTCGAGACGGCCGGGGTCGAACTCGACGCGGCGGGCGCGGTGGTCGTTGACGAGGACAACCGGTCGAGCTGCGACAGCATCTTCGCGGTCGGCGACGTCACCAACCGCATCCAGCTGACCCCGGTCGCGATCCGCGAGGGACAGGCGTTTGCTGACACGTTCTTCGGCAACAAGCCGACCCGCGTCGACTACGCCAACGTCCCCGCCGCGGTGTTCAGCCACCCGCCGATGGCCGGCGTCGGCATGACCGAATCGCAGGCCAAGCAGGCGCTGGGCTCGGTGAAGGTCTACACCTCGGACTTCCGGCCGATGAAGAACGTGCTGGCAGGGCGCAACGAGCGCTCGCTCTACAAGATGATCTGCGACGGCGAGACCGACCGCGTTGTCGGCATCCACATGATCGGCCCCGACTGCCCCGAGATCCTCCAGTCCGCCGCGGTGGCGGTGAAGGCGGGGCTCAGCAAGGCCGATTTCGACGCGACCGTCGCGCTGCACCCGACGATGGCGGAAGAGCTCGTCCTGATGAAGTAGCGCCTAGTCGACGAACACCGCCGCGCGCTTTTCGAGATTGGCGCGGACCTGTTCGATCTGATTGGGCTTGCGCATCACCTGCCCCTGCGCGTCGCTTTCGGCGCGCAGGATCGCCGCCGAGTCCGCATCGGCGGCGAGCGTGTAGAGCGCCTTCGCCCCCCGGATCGCCTGCGGATTCTTCGCGGCGATCGCACGGGCCATCGTCATCGCGGCGGCATGGGGATCGTCGTCGAGCCGCGTAACAAAGCCGTGATGCAGCGCCTCCGCCCCGTCGAATTCGCGCGCGGTGTACGTCAGCTCGCGCAGCACGTCGTCGCGCGCCAGCGTCCGCCACAGCGCGATCCCCGCCATGTCGGGCACCAGCCCCCAATGCGTCTCGCGGATCGCGAACCGCGCCTGCGGATGAGCGATGCGGATATCCGCGCCCGACATGATCTGGAACCCGCCGCCGAACGCGACGCCGTGGACCGCGGCGATCACGGGCATCGGCAACGTCCGCCAGCCCCAGGCGACCTGCTGCACCAGATTGGCATCGCCATACGTCCGATCGTCGAGCGACAGGCCCGACCCGCCGCCCGCCATCGACGCCATGTCGAGCCCGGCGCAGAACGCACGACCCTCGCCCGACAGCACGACGACGCGCACCTCGGCCATCCCCGCCAACCGGTCGATCGCAGCGGCGATCCCCTCGAACATCGCCGGGTCGATCGCGTTCATCTTGTCCGCGCGGGTGAGGCGGACATCGGCGATCCCGTCCGCGACGGCGATGGTGACCCGGTCGTTCATGGCGATCCTCTCTCCTGATCTCGTTGCGCGCGATGCTAGCCCCGCCCCGCATGTGCGGCAATGTTGCGTGGCGGTCGCTGGCGTGTAGAGGTCGGGGCATGGATGGCTTCGACGCAGAGCGGTTTACACGACATGGGTTCGGCGGGCACGGCGCCGCGCTCGGGATGCGCTATCATGCGCATGGCGCGGACTGGGCGGAGCTCGCGCTGCCCTATGACGAAAAGCTGATCGGCGATCCGGCCAGCGGCGTGATCGCGTCGGGACCGATCATCACGATGATGGACATGGCCGCCAGCATCGCCATCTGGATCCGCCGCGCGGCGTTCGTGCCGCATGCGACGCTCGACCTGCGCGTCGATTATCTGCGCCCGGCGACGCCCGGCAAGACGGTGATCGGACACGGCGAATGCTACCGCATCACCCGGTCGATCGCGTTCGTCCGCGGCCAGGCGCATGACGGCGATCCCGCCGATCCGCTTGCGCATGTCGCGGGCACGTTCATGGTGCTCGGGTCATGGTGAGCACGCTGCCACCCTATGCCGCGACGCTGGGCGTCGAGATCGAACGCGACGCGGAGGGTCGGCCGGTGCTGCTGATGCCGTTCGGCGACGACGTGATCGGCCGCCCCGGGTTCCTCCACGGCGGCGCGATCGCGGGGCTGCTCGAGGTCGCGGCGATCGCGGCGCTCTACCATGCGATCAAGACCGAGGGGCCTGACGACGCCAGCGTACGGATCAAGCCGGTGACCGTCACCGTCGATTTCATGCGCGGCGGCCGCGACAAGCCGACGCGCGCGGCAGGCGTGGTCACCCGGCTCGGCACGCGCGTGGCCAATGTCGAGGCGACCGCGTGGCAGGACGACCGCGACAAGCCGATCGCGGCCGCGCGGATGAATTACCTGATCGTCCGCGACTGACCCCGCCTCCCGCCCGCGGGCAGGAGGCAGCGCAGTCTTACCGCGCCGTCAGCTTGATCAGACGCCCCTGCGATTCGCCGCCGTCCTCCAGCACCCAGATCGCGCCGTCGGGGCCCTGTTCCACTTCGCGAATACGCGCGCCCATGTCCCACTGGTCGCCCTTGGCGGCATTGGTGCCGTTCAGGTCGACGCGGACGAGTGATTTCGACGACAGCCCGCCGATGAACGCATCCCCCTTCCACTGCGGGAACATGCTGCCGGAATAGATCATCAACCCGCCGGGCGAGATCACTGGGTTCCACGACACCTTGGGCGCCGCATAGCCGTCGCCGGGCATGTGGTCGGGAATGTCGCGCCCGTCATAATGGCTGCCGTTCGACGCGTTGGGCCAGCCGTAATTCTGGCCGGGCGTGATCAGATTGACCTCGTCGCCGCCCTTCGGCCCCATCTCCTGCTCCCAGAGATTGCCCTGCGCGTCGAATGCGATGCCGAGCAGGTTGCGGTGGCCATAGCTCCAGATCTCGGGTGCGAAGCCCTTGGCCGCGAGCGGATTGCCAGGCGCGGGCTTGCCGTCGAGCGTCAGGCGAAGGACCTTGCCAAGCGTGACCTTGGGATCCTGCGCCGGGGTAAATTTCTGGCGGTCGCCATTGGTGAAGAACAAATATTTGCCGTCGGGCGAAAACGCGATGCGACCCGAATAATGGCCATTGCCCTCGACGAACGGCCGCGCGCTGAAGACCACCTCGATCTCGCCGAGCCGCTCGCCCTCACCACCGTCAGGCCGCAACCGACCCCGCGCGAGAACCACGCCCTTGCCGCCAGCACCCGCCGAGGAATAGCTGAAATACACGCGGTTGCTCGTCGCGAAGTCGGGCGCGAGGACGACGTCCATCAACCCGCCCTGCCCCGCCGAATCGACCGTGATCGTCGCGACCGTCTGACGCTGCTTCCCATCGGCCGAAACGAGGAGTATTTCACCGGCCTTCTCCGTCACCAGCATCCGCCCGTCGGGCAGCACCGTCATCGCCCAGGGTGACTCGAAATCGGCGACGACCGTTTCGCTGAACGGCTTTTCCCCCGGCGCGGGCTGTGCGGAACAGGCAGCGGCGGCGAGCAAAGTGGCGGATATCAGGCCGGTGGCGGCCAATGTGCGACGGATCATGATCTTCTCCCGGAAATCCCTGCGCCAACGCGGCGTGACGAACGAAGGTTGCTCCCGCTTGCGAAGCGTTGCCATCGCGGGTATGGAGATCCTACTTTCTCTACATCGCCAGATGAAGAGGCTGCGGGGTTCGCTCCGCGGCGCTGATCACCTGTGCTTTGGCCCTGTTTGGAATTGCGATGGCGAATATCGCCCTGTTGACCGAATTGATCGAACCCGAAGCCAAGGCGCTCGGCCTCAGCCTCGTGCGCGTGCGCATGCAGGGCGGCAAGTCCGATCCGACGCTGCAGGTGATGGCCGAGCGGCCCGACACCCGCCAGCTCGTGATCGAGGATTGCGCCGAGCTGTCGCGCCGCATCTCGGACAAGTTCGATGCGCTCGAAGCCGAAGGCAAGGACCCGGTCGGCGAGGACGCCTATCGTCTCGAGGTGTCGAGCCCCGGTATCGACCGCCCGCTGACCCGGCTCCAGGACTTTGCCGATTGGGAAGGCCAGGAGGCGCGCATCCGCCTCGTCGAGCCGTTCGAGGATCGCAAGCAGATCTCGGGCAATCTGATGGGCGTCGAGGGCACCAAGATCACCGTCGACGTGAACAAGCACAAGATCATGACGATCGACTTCAGCCAAGTCGCCGACGCCAAGCTCGTCATGACCGACCGACTCATCGCCGCGACCGCGCCGCTTTCGACCGAAGGCGCGGACGAGGTTTTCTATCAAGATACGTCCGATGAGCCTGATGCTCGCGGCGTCGAGACCGAAGAAGGACAGCATTGATGGCCACGGCAGTCACCGCAAACCGCGCGGAACTGATCGCGATCGCGAATTCGGTCGCGTCGGAGAAGATGATCGACAAGGCGATCGTGATCGAGGCGATGGAGGACGCGATCCAGCGCGCCGCCCGCTCGCGCTACGGCGCCGAGAACGACATCCGCGCCAAGCTCGACCCGAACACCGGCGATCTGCGCTTGTGGCGCGTCGTCGAAGTGGTCGAGGCGGTCGATGACTATTTCAAGCAGGTCGACGTCAAGGGCGCGCAGAAGCTCCAGAAGGACGCGGCGCTCGGTGACTTCATCGTCGATCCGCTGCCCCCGATCGAGTTCGGCCGCATCGCCGCCCAGGCCGCCAAGCAGGTCATCTTCCAGAAGGTCCGCGACGCCGAGCGCGAGCGCCAGTTCGAAGAATATAAGGACCGCGCGGGCGAGATCATCACCGGCGTCGTCAAGCGCGTCGAGTTCGGCCATGTCGTCGTCGACCTGGGCCGCGCCGAGGGCGTTATCCGCCGTGATGCGCAGATCCCGCGCGAAGTGGTGCGCGTCAACGACCGCATCCGCTCGCTGATCCTGAACGTCCGCCGCGAGAACCGCGGGCCCCAGATCTTCCTCAGCCGCGCACACCCCGACTTCATGAAGAAGCTGTTCGCGCAGGAAGTCCCCGAAATCTACGACGGCATCATCGAGATCAAGGCCGCGGCCCGCGATCCCGGTTCGCGCGCCAAGATCGGCGTCATCAGCCATGATTCGTCGATCGATCCGGTCGGCGCGTGCGTCGGCATGAAGGGGTCGCGAGTTCAGGCCGTCGTGCAGGAAATGCAGGGCGAGAAGATCGACATCATCCCCTGGTCGCCCGACATCGCGACCTTCGTTGTCAACGCACTGCAGCCGGCCTCGGTCAGCCGCGTCGTGATCGACGAAGAGGAAGAGCGCATCGAGGTGGTGGTTCCCGACGATCAGCTGTCGCTGGCGATCGGCCGTCGTGGCCAGAACGTGCGGCTCGCGTCGCAGCTGACCGGCAAGGCGATCGACATCCTCACCGAGGCCGATGCCTCCGAGAAGCGCCAGAAGGACTTTGTCGAGCGCTCGGCGATGTTCGAGAAGGAGCTCGATGTCGACGAGACGCTCGCACAGCTGCTGGTCGCCGAAGGGTTCACCAGCCTCGAGGAGGTCGCCTATGTCGAGGTCGAGGAGATCGCCGGCATCGAGGGCTTCGACGAGGATCTGGCGGGCGAGTTGCAGAACCGCGCGACCGAGGCGCTCGAGCGTCGCGACGCGGCCAGCCGCGAAGAGCGTACCGCGCTCGGCGTGGAGGACGCGCTGATCGACATGCCGTATCTGAACGAGGCGATGCTCGTCACGCTCGGCAAGGCGGGCATCAAGACGCTGGACGATCTCGCGGATCTTGCGACCGACGAGCTGGTCGAGAAGAAGCGCGCCGAACCGCGCCGCCGCAACGACGACGCGCCCAAGCGTCCCGAGCCCAAGGGCGGCATCCTCGCCGAATATGGTCTCAGCGACGAACAGGGCAACGAGATCATCATGGCCGCGCGCGCGCACTGGTTCGAGGACGAAGCCCCCGAGGCGGACGCGGACGAGACTCCGGTGGAAGCGGCTTCGGCTGAGGACACGGCGGTCGAGGACACTGCGGCGGATGACGTCGCGGCGGATGACGCTGCGGACACGACCGACGCGAAGAGCGAGGACGGCAAGGCCTGATGCCGTTTGTCAGCATCCGCATTTCGGGGTCCGCGACTAAGGACCAGAAGGCCGGCATCGTCGCCGACGTCACCCAGTCGCTCGTCGAGCGGCTGGGAAAGAACCCGGCTGCGGTGCAGATCGTGATCGAAGAGGTGTCGACCGAGAATTACGGCGCGGGTGGCCAGCTGCTGGTCGACCGCGACGCCCCGAAGACGACTCCGGCGCAGGAGGACGCACATGCGGAACCCTCCCGATGAGACGCTAGGCGCTACCAACGGCCTTCCTTCCTCCCCTCCCGCAAGCGGGAGAGGACCGAAGGGTGGGCGCCCGGCCTCGGCTAAGAACAAGGGTGCAGGTGGGCGCGAGCCTAACCCATCCCGCGTGCGCGAGGGGGATGAAGACGCCCCCATTCGCAAGTGCATCCTGTCGGGCGAGCGCGATGTTCGGCCGCATATGGTGCGACTCGCGCTGGCCCCCGATGGCCAGATTCATCCCGACGTGCGTGCCAAGGCTCCTGGCCGTGGCGCGTGGATCGGGGTGACACGAATCGAACTCGAAGCGGCGATCAAGAAGGGCAAGCTGAAGGGCGCGCTCGCGCGTGCGTTCAAGACCGGCGAGTTCGCGATTCCCCCCGAACTGCCTGCGCAGATCGAAGCCGCGCTTGAGCGCAACGCACTTGACCGGCTCGGGCTCGAATCGCGCTCGGGCACCGTGCTGATCGGCTCCGACCGGATCGAGCAGAATGCGCGCCAGGGCAAGCTGAAGGCGCTGTATCATGCGTCCGACGCGGCCGAGGACGGCAACCGCAAGCTCGACCAAGCGTGGCGCATCGGCAACGATGTCGAAGGCTCGGGTCTGCGGGGGTTGGCACTGCCCGCGTCACGTACCATATTGGCGTTGGCGCTGGGGCGGGAGAATGTGGTACACATTGGCCTGACTGACCGCGCTGCAGCAAAGCGGGTGAGCGAAGCGCTCGACCGTTGGCTGCATTTTATCGGCCCCGAACCTTCTCCCGTGTCTTGCGAAACGGCCTCGCAGGGCGCATCGGCGTCTCAACAAAACGGGACGTCACCCATAACAGGGGCGTCCGGATCGACCGGACACAGCCCGGCCGTGGACATGACTGAGGAATTTGAGTGAGCGACACGGACAACGAGAAGCCGAAACTTGGCATGCGCGCACCTTTGGGTGTGAAGCGCACGGTCGAGACCGGCCAGGTGAAGCAGAGCTTCAGCCACGGCCGATCGAATACGGTGATCGTGGAAACCAAGCGTGCGCGCGTCCTGCGCCGTCCGGGCGAGCCCGACGGTCCGGTCGCCGATGCGCCGGTTGCCGCGCCCGCGCCGGTTGCGGCCCCCGCACCGGCTCCGCAGGCGCGTGCGCCGCAGCCCGCCCCCGCACCGGTACGCCAGCAGGCACCGAGCAACCTGTCGCCGCAGGAGCGGCAGGCCAAGCTTCTCCGCGAGGCGGAAGAGCAGCGGATGAACACGCTCGAAGAAGGGCGTCGTCGCCAGGAAGCCGAGCGCGCCAAGGCCGCCGAGGACGAGCGCAACCGCATCGCCGAACGCGCGCGTGCCGAGGCGGAAGCCAAGGCTGCACCTGCGCCGAAGCCCGTTGAGGCGCCTGCACCTGCACCTGCACCGGCACCCGTCGTCGAAGCAGCGCCGATCGTAGCGCCGACGCCTGCTGCCGCGCCGGTTGAAGCCCCCGTTGCGGTGGCCCCTGCCCCCGCTGCGGCCCCGGCACCCGCGCCGACTCCGACGCCAGCTCCGGTAGCGGCGCCAGCACCGGCTCCCAAGCCGGCGCCCGCGCCTGTCGCACCGCCGGCCCCGCCGCCGATTCTCGAATTGTCGCGCGATCCGTCGATGCCGGCACCCCGCCGGTTCTCGCCAGTCGCCCGTCCCGAGCGTCCTCCGCCGCCGCCGAAGCCCGTCCCGGCACCTGCGCCTGCAGCGCCGGCGACGACGGCCAATGCCGGCACGACCGCAGCGCGCCCTGGTGCAACCGGTGCCAACGCGCCGGCTGGTGGCGTCCGTCGCGACGCACCCCCGGCACGGCCGCAGCAGCGTGACCGCAAGGGCGACGATCGTCGCACCTCGGGCAAGCTGACCGTCAACCGTGCCCTCGGTGATGGCGATGGCGCCCGCGCCCGTTCGCTCGCCGCGCTCAAGCGTGCGCGTGAGAAGGAGCGTCGTGGCACCGGTGGTCCGCGCGAGCCGCAGGCCAAGCAGGTCCGCGACGTGGTCGTCCCCGAGGCGATCACCGTGCAGGAACTCGCCATCCGTATGGCCGAGAAGGGTGCAGACCTCGTCAAGGCGCTGTTCAAGATGGGCATGCCCGTCACGATGACGCAAACGATCGACCAGGATACGGCCGAACTGCTCGTCACCGAATTCGGTCACAACCTGACGCGCGTCAGCGATGTCGACCAGGATCTGGCGAACGACACGATTGACGATGCCGAGGAGACTCTGCGTCCGCGTGCCCCGGTCGTCACGATCATGGGGCACGTCGATCACGGCAAGACGTCGCTGCTCGATGCCCTGCGCGGCACCGACGTGGTGCGCGGCGAAGCGGGTGGCATCACCCAGCATATCGGCGCGTATCAGGTCACGCTGAAGGACAAGTCGAAGATCACCTTCCTCGACACGCCGGGCCATGAGGCGTTCACGCAGATGCGTGCGCGTGGTGCGGATGTCACCGACATCGTCATCCTGGTGGTGGCGGCGGACGACGGCCTGATGCCGCAGACGGTGGAGGCGATCGCCCACACCAAGGCAGCAGGCGTGCCGATGATCGTCGCGATCAACAAGATCGACAAGGAAGGCGCCAATGCCCAGAAGGTGCGCGAGCGCCTGCTGAGCGAGGAGATCGTGGTCGAGGACATGGGCGGCGACGTCCAGGACGTCGAAGTCTCCGCGACCAAGAAGATCGGTCTCGACACGCTGATCGAGAAGATCCAGCTCCAGGCCGAACTGCTCGAACTGCGCGCCAATCCGGATCGCGCGGCCGAGGGTACGGTGATCGAGGCCAAGCTCGACAAGGGTCGTGGCCCGGTCGCGACGATCCTCGTCAATCGTGGTACGCTCAGGGTTGGCGACATCTTCGTGGTCGGCGGCGAGAGCGGCAAGGTTCGTGCTCTGGTCGACGACAAGGGCAAGCAGATCAAGGAAGCGGGTCCGGCGATGCCGGTCGAGGTCCTCGGTCTGTCGGGCGTGCCGTCGGCAGGCGATCCGTTCCAGGTTGTCGAGAACGAAGCACGGGCCCGCGAAGTCGCGGAATATCGTCGCAGCGTGAAGACCGACAAGCGGACGGCATCGGTTCCGGCCAGCCTCGAGAGCATGTTCTCGGCGCTGAAGGAAAAGCAGGCGATCGAATATCCGCTGGTCGTGAAGGCCGATACGCAGGGTACCGTCGAGGCGATCGTCGGGGCGATCAACAAGATCTCCACCGACCTGATCAAGGCGCGCGTGCTGAGCTCGGGCGTCGGTGGCATCACCGAGTCGGACGTCACGTTGGCGGCGGCATCGGGTGCACCGATCATCGGCTTCAACGTTCGTCCGAATGCCAAGGCTCGCGAGATCGCGGAGCGCCAGAAGGTCGCGTTCAAATATTATGACGTGATCTACGACCTGATCGACGAGATCCGGGCGGGAATGGCCGGCGAGCTTGGGCCGGAAGCGTTCGAGACGGTCGTCGGTCGTGCCGATATCCGCGAGGTCTTCTCGGCGGGCAAGCATGGCAAGGCGGCGGGTCTGCTCGTTACCGAGGGCAATATCCGCAAGGCGCTCAAGGCACGCATCACGCGCAACGACGTCATCATCTACCAGGGCGAAATCGCATCGCTGCGTCGCTTCAAGGATGATGTCGCCGAAGTCCGCGCCGGGCTGGAGTGTGGCGTGACGTTCACGTCGAACTTCGTCGACATCAAGGCCGGCGACGTCCTCGAGACGTTCGAAGTCGAGATGCGCGACCGCACGCTGTAATACTGAAGCCCTCTCCCCCTCGGGGAGAGGGTTGGGTGAGGGGCAGTACCGGGCGGTAACGCTTGCGGCCGCCCCTCACCCCCACCCTCTCCCCGGAGGGGCGAGGGAGTTAGAAGAATGAAGACCGATACCCCAGAGATCAAAACCGTCCGCGCGCTGCGCGTGGGCGAACAGGCGCGTCACGCGCTCAGCGACATCCTCGCACGCGGCGACGTGCATGATCCGGTGCTCGAAAAGCACCTCGTCACGATCACCGAGGTCCGCATGTCCCCCGACCTGCGCCACGCCACCGTCTTCGTGAAGCCGTTGCTCGGCAAGGACGAGGAAAAGGTGCTGAAGGCGCTGCGGACGAACACCGCCTATCTCCAGCGCGAAGTCGCGACCCGTGTGCAGACGCGCTATGCCGCCAAGCTGAAATTCGTCGCCGACGAGAGCTTCGACGAGGGCACGCATATCGATACGTTGCTACGCGATCCGCATATCGCGCGTGACCTGTCCGAGGATTGACGCCGCCGCGCGACGCGTCTTTGGGTTGAGCCGATGGCCAAGCTGTATTTCTATTATGCGTCGATGAACGCAGGCAAGTCGACCAACCTGCTTCAGGCGGACTTCAACTACCGCGAGCGCGGGATGAGGACGATGCTGTTCACCGCCGCGATCGACGATCGCTTTGCGGCGGGCACGATCACGTCGCGGATCGGGCTGGAGGCACCGGCGATCGCGTTCGACGCGGAGACCGATATCGGCGCCTGCATCGCCCGGCAGCACGCCGAGGATGCGATCTCCTGCGTACTCGTCGACGAGGCACAGTTCCTGACCGCATCCCAGGTCGACCAGCTTGCCCAGATCTGCGACGTGGTCGGCATCCCGGTGCTCGCCTACGGCTTGCGGACCGATTTCCAGGGCGCGCTGTTCCCCGGCTCTGCGCGACTGCTCGCGCTCGCGGACTCGCTGGTCGAGATCAAGTCGGTGTGCATGTGCGGGCGCAAGGCGACGATGAACCTGCGCGTCGACGCGAACGGCCGCGCGATCGCCGAGGGGCAGCAGACCGAGATCGGCGGCAATGACCGCTATGTCGCACTGTGCCGCCGGCATTTTACCGCGGCTTTGGGCTAGTACCCCTCCCCCTGCCCGTTCGTGCTGAGCGAAGTCGAAGCACTTGTGCCAAATGTCCTTCGACTTCGCTCAGGACGAACGGGAGGGACGGACGAGCCCCGCACTCCCCATATTCAAGGACCCCAAGACATGCATGGCTGGATCATTCTCGATAAGCCGCTGGGATTGGGCTCGACGCAGGGCGTGTCCGCGGTGAAGCGCGCGCTGCGCAACGGCGGCTATGCCAAGTTCAAGGTTGGCCACGGCGGCACGCTCGATCCGCTCGCGACCGGCGTGCTGCCGATCGCGGTCGGCGAGGCGACCAAGCTTGCCGGGCGGATGCTCGACAGCGACAAGATCTACGATTTCACCATCATGTTCGGGGTCCAGACCGACACGCTCGACGCCGAGGGCGTTAGCTTCGCCACCTCCAACGTGCGCCCGACGATGGCAGCGGTCCAGGCGGTGCTGGCGCAGTTCACCGGCCCGATCGCGCAGGTGCCCCCCGCCTATTCCGCACTCAAGATTGATGGCGAGCGCGCCTACGACCTCGCCCGCGCCGGGCAGGACGTGGTGCTCGCCAGCCGAAACGTGACGATCCACGCACTTACGCCCCACCCCACCCGTCTTTTGGATGACGAGGTCGCGGAGGAACTGGAGGCGGTCACCCTCACCGCGCATGTCTCCAAGGGCACCTATATCCGCTCCCTCGCGCGCGACATCGCCTTGGCGCTCGGAACCGTCGGTCACGTCACCATGCTGCGGCGCGTCAAGGCCGGCCCGTTCGACCTCTTATCGGCGATATCGCTGGACAAACTGGACGAACTCGCTAAGGCCTCCGCGCTTGAAGATGTACTACTGCCCTTGAGGGTGGCGCTGGACGACATCCCGGCTCTCTCCCTCACCCCCGACCAGGCAGGGGCGCTCCGACAGGGGCGTATCTTGGCCGGGATCGCCGCAGACGATGGCCAATACTTCGCCGAGCTGGACGCTGTCCCGGTCGCGCTGGTCGAGGTCGAGGACGGAGACGTCCGGGTCGTTCGCGGTTTCAATCTGTGATGTCGAAGGACTGAGAATTTCATGACGATTACCGCTGAACGCAAGACCGAGCTGGTCAAGATCCACGCACGCCAGGACGGCGACACGGGTTCGCCCGAAGTCCAGGTCGCGATCCTGACCGAGCGGATCAAGAACCTGACCGAGCACTTCAAGGGCCACAAGAAGGACAACCACTCGCGTCGTGGTCTCCTGATGATGGTCAACAAGCGCCGGTCGCTGCTGGATTATCTCCGTCACAAGGACGGCCAGCGCTATCTGGATCTGATCGCGAAGCTCGGTCTCCGCAAGTAAAACGAACGGCTCCCTTCGGGGGGCCGTTTTTGTATATACGACTTTGATCCCGCGCCATCGCGCGCGGAGGCAAACGCCAGGACGCAATTCGGTGGACTGGCAAGGAGCGACAACTCGCTCCACACCGCCGCGAGCCGGCTTAGCTCGCACATAGGCCCCGGTCGGCATCTGGCCGCCGGAGTGAAGGAAACGAAATGTTCGATACCAAAACCGTAAGCGCCCAGTGGGGCGGCAAGACGCTGACGCTCGAGACCGGCCGCGTGGCCCGTCAGGCAAACGGCGCCGTGCTCGCCACCCTCGGCGAGACCGTCGTTCTGTGCGCCGTCACGGCTGCACGGACCGTCAAGGAAGGGCAGGATTTCTTCCCGCTCACCGTCCATTACCAGGAGAAGTTCTCCGCAAGCGGCCGTATCCCCGGTGGCTTCTTCAAGCGTGAGCGCGGCGCGACCGAAAAGGAGACGCTGACCAGCCGTCTTATCGACCGCCCGATCCGTCCCCTCTTCCCAGAGGGTTTCTACAACGAGATCAACGTGATCTGCCAGGTTCTGTCGTATGACGGCGAGAACGAGCCGGACATCCTCGCGATGGTTGCGGCGTCGGCTGCGCTGACGATCTCGGGCGTGCCGTTCATGGGCCCGATCGGCGCAGCACGCGTCGGCTATGTCGATGGCGCCTACATCCTCAACCCGACGCTCGACGAAGCCAAGGCGGGTGATCTCGACCTCGTCGTCGCCGCCACCGGCCAGGCCGTGATGATGGTCGAGTCGGAAGCCAAGGAGCTCTCGGAAGAGATCATGCTCGGCGCGGTCCAGTTCGCGCACAAGGCTTGCCGCGAAGCCGCCAACCTGATCATCGATCTGGCCGAGCAGGCTGCCAAGGATCCTTGGGAAATGGCCGAGCAGGCCGACCTGTCGACCGCCAAGGACAAGCTGAAGAAGCTGATCGGCAAGGACATTGCGGCCGCCTACAAGGTGACCGACAAGTCCAAGCGTTCGGACCTGCTGAACGCCGCACGCGCCAAGGGCAAGACCGCCTTTGCCGATGCGACCCCGCAGGACCAGATGGCGGCCGGCAAGCTGATGAAGAAGCTGGAGGCGGAGATCGTCCGCGGCGCCATCCTCAAGGACGGCACCCGGATCGACGGCCGCACCACCACGCAGATCCGTCCGATCGAGGCGATGGTGCACTTCCTCCCGCGCACGCACGGCTCGGCCCTGTTCACGCGCGGCGAGACTCAGTCGATCTGTACCACCACGCTCGGCACGCGCGACGCAGAGCAGATGATCGACGGCCTCAACGGGCTTTCGTACGAAAACTTCATGCTGCACTACAACTTCCCGCCCTACTCGGTCGGTGAAGTCGGTCGCTTCGGTGCGCCGGGTCGTCGCGAAGTCGGCCACGGCAAGCTCGCCTGGCGCGCGCTGCACCCGGTGCTGCCGTCGAAGGAAGAGTTCCCGTACACGATCCGCGTTCTGTCGGACATCACGGAGAGCAACGGCTCATCGTCGATGGCGACGGTCTGCGGCGGTTCGCTGTCGATGATGGATGCGGGCGTTCCGCTCAAGCGTCCGGTGTCGGGCATCGCGATGGGCCTGATCCTCGAGGGCAAGAACTTCGCGGTTCTGTCGGACATCCTGGGCGACGAGGATCACCTCGGCGACATGGACTTCAAGGTCGCCGGCACGTCCGAGGGCATCACCACGATGCAGATGGACATCAAGATCGCCGGCATTACCGAAGAGATCATGGGCAAGGCGCTGGCACAGGCCAAGGAAGGCCGTGCGCACATCCTGGGCGAAATGGCCAAGGCGCTCGACCACACGCGTGAGGAGCTGTCGGCACACGCACCGCGTATCGAGACCTTCACGATCGAGAAGTCGAAGATCCGTGAAGTCATCGGCACCGGCGGCAAGGTGATCCGCGAGATCGTCGCGCAGACCGGCGCCAAGGTCGACATCGACGACGAGGGCGTGATCAAGGTGTCGTCGTCCGACCCCGCGCAGATCGAAGCCGCGATCAAGTGGATCAAGGGCCTCGTCGAGGAAGCCGAAGTCGGCAAGGTCTATGACGGCAAGGTCGTCAACCTCGTGGACTTCGGTGCGTTCGTGAACTTCATGGGTGGCAAGGACGGTCTCGTCCACGTGTCCGAAATCAAGAACGAGCGCGTCGAGAAGGTCTCGGATGCGCTGAGCGAAGGCCAGGAAGTCAAGGTCAAGGTCCTCGAGATCGATCCGCGCGGCAAGGTTCGCCTGTCGATGCGCGTCGTCGACCAGACGACCGGCGAAGAGCTGGAGGACACGCGTCCTGCCCGTGAGCCGCGCGAAGGCGGTGATCGTGGTCCGCGCGGTCCGCGTCGCGATGGCGATGGTGGTCGTGACGCCGGTAACGGCGGTGGCGGTCGTGGCCCGCGCGGCGAAGGCGGCGGCGGTGATCGTGGTCCCCGTGGCCCGCGTCGTGATGGTGATGGCGGTCGTGATGGCGGCAACGGCGGGGGCCGTGGCCCGCGTCGCGACGGCGGTGGCCAGGGCGGCGAGCGCGCTCCCCGCGCCGAGCGTTCGGACGGCGACAAGGCCCCCGAGTTCGCCCCGGCGTTCCTGACGGGCGATCGCGACTAAGCGATCTTGCCGACTGGCAACTAGCGAAAGGGGATCCGGGCAACCGGGTCCCCTTTTTCGTGGCGATCACGACTGCGGAAGCCGGCGGCGCGATGCCGCGGGATCCGCGCTCGGCAATTTGTACGAGAATGACGGCCGGACACGCTGCTATCGGCTTGCAGGGTCCAGCGTGCATGCGCATTCTCGGCCAAGGCAGCAGAGATGCGGGGGCATCATGGCAACCTTGGCGACCAGCGTGTCGGCGATCACCGCCGAGCGGCGTTTCTATCTCATGCTGGCTGCGATCATCGCGGTCACCGTCTTCGCGGGGTTCGGGCTGGACCTGCAGCGGACAGACTGGAACATCGTCGGGCTTCCCGCCCAGGTCCATCTGCACGCTGCCGTCTTCTTCGGCTGGATCATCCTCTACGTCGCGCAGAACTGGCTGGTCGACCGGGGGTCGATCGCAACGCACCGGCGACTGGGCGTCGCAACCGCGTGTCTGGTCCCGGTCATGGTCGTGGTGGGCGTCGCGACGACGGTCATGGCCGTCCGGCTAAACCGCGTCCCGCCCTTCTTCTCGCCGGGCCTTTTCCTCGCGCTCGACCTTCAGATCATCGGCTTTGCGATCCTGGCGGGCTGGGCGATCCAGTTGAGACACCGGTCCGACTGGCACAAGCGCCTGATGCTATGCGCGACGATCCTGATCATGTCGCCAGCGCTGGGGCGCATTCTGCCGATGCCGCTGATGGGCCCGTCCGGCACATGGGCGATCTTCGTCGCCACCATGGTCTATCTGGGGGCTGCGATGCTGTTCGATGCGCAACTGCGCGGGCGGGTGCACTTGGCCTATTGGTGGGGCGCGGGAATGCTGACCCTCGTCCAGCTGCTGATCGGCATCGTCGGGTTCAGCCCGCGGCTCGACAAGCTGGTCGCGCAACTTGCCGCCTGACGGCGGGCGCGCGCTTGAGTATGATTTGAGTGGGGAGCTTCTGTTGCTCGGTGCCCCCCGTACCGCCGGTTTCCACTTCTGTTGCCCGGTGTGGCCCGAACCGCGCTTTCGTCCGTATAACTTAGGTCGTTAGACCGTCAGTTATGCGGCAATTGCGAGTGCTTCGTTATCGTTGGCACTTGTGTATGGGCCGTTGCGGTGGTCCCATTCCGAGCGAAACATAGCGTCGTTGAACACACGTCGATCCTAGTTCGACCCCGTCATCGTCCCCCTCTTGCGAAGAGGGCGGTGGTGGAGTCGCCGGGTACTGCCCCCGGGTCCGCTGTGTCTATGACACGCCACGGTTTATCGCCATAGTCACCGAGAGAGAATTCCCCCGATGACGCTTGTGATATAGAGCGGCGGTCGGCCGATTAAAAGCCCGTGATTTTGCCCTTTGCGGCCTTTCGCTCGCCACAAACCGCGTGCATAGAAATCTGTATTATGTTGACGCAGCGCTCTCGCTACGCGCTTCGCGCGATGATCTTCCTTGGCGGCGCCCCGGTCGGTGGCCCACCGATCCCGATGACCCGCATCGCGGCCGAGGCCAATGTCCCGCGCAAGTTTCTCGAGCTGATCCTTGCGGACCTGCGCGAGTCCGGCTTGCTGCACAGCCATCGCGGCAAGATGGGCGGCTATCGCCTGTCGCGCCCCAGCCACCTGATCTCGCTCGGCGAGATCATCCGGATCATCGAGGGCCCGCTCGCGCTGGTGCCCTGCGTCAGCCGGACGGCCTATCGGCCCTGCCTCGACTGCAAGAGCGAGGCGGACTGCGCGATCCGCTTTGCGATGATGCGCGTCCGCGACGAGACTGCGCGGATCCTCGACGGCACGAGCCTGGCGGATGCCAACGCCGAGGATTTGGCCGCAGCCTGATCTCCCCCTCCCCCGCAGGGAGAGGGGCAGGACGGTCAGCCGCGTGCCTTGAGCTCGTCGCGAATCTCCCGCAACAGCGCGATCTCAACCGGCTCGGGCGCGGGCGCGACCGGAGTCGCTTCTTCCTCACGCTTGAGCCGCGCGGTTTCACGCTCGATCAGCGCCGCCGCGCGGTTCACGACGCGCAGGATCATGAAGATGATGAAGGCGACGATCACGAAGTTGACAAGTTGCGTCGCGAACGCGCCATAGCCGAGCAACGGCACCCCCGCCTTCTTCAGCGCCGCATAGTCGCTGAGCGACCCGACATAGTTTGCGGGGACGGGACCCATCCGCCAGAAATAGCTTGAAAAGTCTAGCCCGCCGAAAATCTTGCCGATCACCGGCATGAGCACGTCGTCGGTCAGCGAGGTGACGATCTTGCTGAACGCCGCCCCGATGATCACCGCAATAGCCAGATCAAGCACGTTGCCGCGCATGATGAACGCCTTGAATTCCTTGAGCATTTGCGCCCCCTTTTCCAGTCCACCGCACGCTAGCCATCGATTTCGGTTTCGCCAAGCCGGTCCGCTGTCCTATGGGGGTGATACAGACCAGCAGGAGAGCCCCGATGTCGTCCTATGCCCAGATTCTTCGCGGATTCGCCGTCGTTGCGCTCGCAACGATGCTTGGCGGCTGCGGGATCAACAGCATCCCGACCGCCGAGGAAAATGTGAAGGCGCGCTGGGCCGATGTCCAGAACGACTATCAGCGCCGTGCCGACCTGATCCCCAACCTCGTCGCGACGGTCAAGGCGGCCGGCGCGCAGGAAAAGAGCATTCTTGTCGAGGTGACTCAGGCGCGCGCCGCGGCGAGCACGGTGCAGGTGTCGGGCGACGATCTGACCGACCCGGCGAAGATCGAGCAGTTCTCGCGCGTGCAGGGTGCCGTCGGGCTGTCGCTGCAGCGGCTGCAGGAAGCCTATCCCGAACTCAAGAGCCAGGCCAATTATACCACGCTGATGAGCCAGCTCGAAGGCACCGAGAACCGCATCACGATCGCACGGCGCGACTATAACGGCGCGGTCCAGGCCTATAACACCAAGATCCGCACCTTCCCCGACGCGGTCGGCGCGAAGATCTTCCATGGCGCAAAGCCGATGGTGCCGTTTGCCGCGACCACGCCGGGGGCCGAGACGGCGCCGACGGTGAACTTCGGCAACGCGAGCTGATCGCGGGGCCGGCGGCATGATCCGCGTCCTCGCGGCGCTCCTCTTCGCGGTGCTGCTCGGCAGCGGCACCGCAGGCGCCCAGACCTTCCCGAAATTCACCGGCTTCGTCGTGGATTCGGCAAACGTGATCCCGCCCGAGCAGGAAGCGGCGCTCACCAAACGACTCGACGATCTGCAAAAGGCGACGGGCAACCAGCTGGTCGTCGCGACCGTCGCCGATCTGCAGGGCTATCCGATCGAGGATTATGGCTATCGCCTGCTGCGGAACTGGGGGGTCGGGCTGAAGGACGCCAATAACGGTGCGATCCTGCTCGTCGCGCCGAACGATCGCAAGGTGCGGATCGAGGTCGGCTACGGGCTGGAACCGGTCCTGACCGACGCGTTTTCGAGCGTCGTAATCAACCAGCAGATCCTGCCGCGCTTCAAGGCCGGGGACATGACCGGCGGTATCGTCGCGGGCACGAATGCGGTCGCGGACCAGCTCGCTTTGCCCGACGCCGAGGCCCGCGCGAAGGTCGGCGCGGCGGCGGCGGAATATGACAAGACGCATCGCCGCGCGCCGTCCGGCAGCGGTGGCGGCGTGCCGATCGGGCTGATCATCTTCGGGATCGTGGCCGCCGCGATCGTCATTCCGATGATCTCGCGACGTGCCGGTGGCACCCGCTATTCAAGCGGTGGCGGCGGCAACGGGACGCTGCCGATCGTGCTGTGGAGCATCGCCAACGAGATGTCACGGCGCGGCGGCGGTGGCGGTGGTAGCAGCTGGGGCGGCGGCGGTGGTGACAGCGGCGGCGGTGGCTGGATGGGCGGCGGTTTTGGCGGCGGCGGCGGCGGCTCTGCCGGCGGCGGCGGCGCATCGGGGAGTTGGTGACATGCGATTGAGCGAAGCCGATCACGGCCGCGTCACCGCCGCGGTGACGCAGGCCGAAACCACGACGACGGGCGAGATCGTCGCGATCGTCGCGCGCCAGTCCGACGCCTATCACGACGTCTCGCTGCAATGGTCCGTGCTTGCCATGCTGCTGAGCCTTGCGGTGCTCGCGCTGCACCCGGTGGCGGCCGACCAGATCTATGCGCGGCTCGTCGATCCGTGGGCGCAGTCGGCACCACAGGGCGCGTTGTTCGCGATCGCGCTCGTCCTGATGACGCTGGTGTTCCTGGGCATGCGCCTGCTGCTCACTATCCCCGCGTTGCGACTCGCGCTGACGCCGGGCGCGACGAAATCGCGGCGGGTGCGCAGGCGTGCGGTGATGCTGTTCCGGGCGGGCGCGGAAAAGCGCACGCGGGGCGCGACGGGCGTGTTGCTGTACCTGTCGCTTGCCGAGCACCGCGCGGAGATCGTCGCGGACTCGGGCATCCATTCGCGCGTGCCGAACGAGATCTGGGGTGCGGCAATGGCGGCCGTGCTCACCGCGGTGCGCGACGACCGGCCGGCGGACGGCATGGCCGATGCCGTCGCGCAGATCGGCACGGTGCTCGCCGAGCATTTCCCGCGAACCGGTGCGGCGAACAACGAACTTCCCGACAGGCTGATCGAATTATGAGCACGACCGTATGGGCGGGCAAGTTCCTGACCGTGCAGACCGAAGGCACCTGGGAATATGTGGAACGTCGCGGGCAGATCGCGGCAGCCGTGATCGTCGCGATCGACGCGGGCGACGTCATCCTGGTCGAACAGTTTCGCGTACCGCTGGGCCGCGCCTGCCTCGAACTGCCTGCCGGGCTGGTGGGTGACGAGACCGAAGGCGAGAGCGTCGCGGTCGCCGCCGGGCGCGAGCTCGAGGAGGAAACCGGCTACCGCGCGGCCGCGATCGAGGATCTGGGGCTCTTCTATTCGTCGCCGGGGATGACGTCGGAATGCTTCACCCTGGTTCGTGCGACCGGGCTGACCAGGGTCGGCGACGGCGGCGGCGATGGTGACGAGAACATCACCGTCTACCGCGTACCGCTCGCCGACATTCCCGCCTTCATCGCGGCAAAGCGCGAGGCGGGCGTTGCGATCGACGCAAAGATGCTGTTGATCCTCGCGGGATCGATCCTCTAGCGACGAGCGCGCTGAGCCGTTTTCAGCCCCGTCGCCGGAACGGCGGCGGGTTGCCGCTTACTTAAAGTTGTCCGCGTAGCTCTGCAGCTTCAGCGTCTTCTGCGGCGCCGGTACGACCGTGTAGCCGAACCCTTCACGCTCGCAATGCGCGATCGCGGCCTCGGCGGTCGGGAAGAACAGGCGGAGCTGGTCGCGCGTGTCGCCGCTGCCGGCCCAGCCGGTCAGCGGGTCGGGGCGCTTGGGCTCCGAGGGTTCGAATTCGAGCTGCCAGCTGTCGGTCCGGTGCTTACCGGACTGCATGGCGTTCTTGGGGCGCTGGAAGATACGGGCGGTTGGCATGGGCCCCCCTTATCGCGAAGTTGCGCCCCTTGCATCCGCCTTTTTCGTGCGCAGCGTCGCCGATGCCGCGGCGGGATCGTCGGGCCAGGGATGCTTGGGGTAGCGACCGCGCATTTCCTTGGCGACCGCGACCCAGCTCCCCGCCCAGAACCCGGGCAGATCGCGCGTCGTCTGGATCGGGCGTCCCGCCGGTGACGTGAGGCTCAGCACCAGCGGGACGCGCGCTTCGCCGATGGTCGGGTGCACGCCGAGCCCGAACAGCGCCTGGACGCGCAGCTCGACACGGGGCCCTCCCTCGGCGGCATAGTCGATCGCGTGCGTGCTGCCCGCCGGACTCGTGAAATCGGGCGGCGCGAGGCGGTTGATCGTCTGCATCGCGTCCCAGCCGAGCAGGTTGCGCAACGCCTCGACGAGTGCCCCCGGGGCGATCGCATCGAGTCGGCGCTTTCCGACGAGCAGCGGCGCGAGCCATTCGTCCAGGCGGTCGAGCAACGCCGCATCGTCGAGCGGCACACCCGCATAGGCGGCGCGGTCGCGCAACGCCTGCCCGCCGTCGCTCCACGGCAGCAGCGAAAGACCGTGCTCGCGAACCGCCTCCAGCAGCGCAGCGAGGATCGCGTCGGGATCAGCGCCGCTGTCCGGACCGCTCGACAGCCGGATCGCCCCGAGCCGCCGGTCTCGCAGCGCCTGAATGCCGCCGGTCGCTGGGTCGAAGCTGACCGTGCGGCGCGATTCGATCCGATCGGCGAACAGCGCCTCGACCGTCGCCTGATCGATCACCGCCGCAGACAAAATCCGCGCGCCCGCCGCGGCCCCCTGCGTGTCGGCCACTGCAAGCCACTCCGCACGCGCCAGCGGCGACGTCGGATCGAGCCGGAACCCGCGTCCGCCGACCGATGCCCAGGTTTCGCCGGACGGATCACGCCGCCGGGCGACGCGGTCGGGATAGCCAAGCGCGATGCACGTGGCGACGCCCCCGTCTGCCGGCGAGAGAGACCCGCGCGACGGTGCGAGGCGGGCCCACCGCTCGGCCATCCCGCGCGCGGCCTGCGCCTTCGCGCCGCGTTCGGTCTTCCAGCGGCGCAGGCGGGTTTCGACATCGACGTCCTGACCACCGATCCCGCGCTCGCCGAGCAGCACCGCGACCTGTGCAGCGACGTCCGCGAGTCCCCGCTCCCCGGCGCGCAACAGCATATGGGCAAGGCGTGGCGGCATTGGCAGCTTCGCGATCGCGCGACCATGCGCCGTCGGGCGACCGTCTGCGTCGATCGCCTGGAGCGTCGCCAGCCGGCGCAGCGCCTCGTCGATCGCCGCAGCGGGCGGCGCATCGATCCAGCGCAGGTCGCGGGGGTCGGCGACACCCCACAAGGCACAGGCGAGGACCAGCGCGGACAGATCGGCCTCGAGGATTTCGGGCGGATCGTATCGCGGCAGTCCCGCGGTCGCGGCCTCTTCCCACAACCGGTAGGCGGTGCCGGGGCCCAGACGCGCGGCCCGGCCGGCGCGCTGCGTGACCGCGGCCTGGCTCGCGCGTTCGGTGACGAGGCGGGTCATGCCCGCCGCACGGTCGTAACGCGGGCGCCGCGCAAGACCCGAATCGACGACGATCCGGATCCCGTCGAGCGTCAGGCTGGTCTCGGCGATGCTGGTCGCGAGCACGACCTTGCGGCGGCCGTCGGGTTCGGGAAGGATCGCCGCACGCTGCGCCGCCGGATCGAGGCTGCCATGGAGTTCGTGCACCACGATGCCGTCGGGCAGGTTCGCGAGCCGGTCCGCGGTCCGTTCGATCTCCGCGACGCCGGGCAGAAAGGCGAGAACGCCGCCCTGCTCCTCGCCGAGAGCCCGGCGGATCGCCGCCGCGATGCCATCCTCGATCCGCGCCTCTGCCGCGCGACCGATATGCCGCAGCGTCAGCGGATAGCTGCGCCCCTCGCTCTCGATCACCGGCGCGTCGTCCATCACCGCTGCGAACCGCGCGCCGTCGAGCGTGGCCGACATCGCAACGAGCCGCAGGTCGGGACGGAAGCCCGCCTGCACGTCGAGCGCGAGCGCGAGCCCGAAATCGCCATCGAGGCTGCGTTCATGCACCTCGTCGAACAGCACCGCGGACACCCCCGCCAGTTCCGGGTCGGACTGGATCCGCGCGACGAAGATGCCCTCGGTGACGACCGTAACGCGCGTCGCCGCGGATCGCTTGCTGTCCATCCGCGTCGCATAGCCATAGGTCCGGCCGACCGGCTCGCCCGCCGTCGCCGCCATGCGCTCCGCCGCGGCGCGCGCGGCCAGCCGGCGGGGTGAGAGCAACAGGATCTCGCCGGTGCACCAGGCTTGCTCGAGCAGCGCAGGCGCGACCGCGGTCGTCTTGCCCGCGCCCGGCGGCGCGACGAGCACGGCGGAGGACCGCGAACGCAGCGCAGCGAGCAGGTCGGGCAGGACGGCAAGGATCGGAAGCGGCGGCGGGGTCATCGCCGCCTGCTGCCACAGATCGATCGTGGTGCAACCGCTTTTCAGGGGTCCGCGCACCACCGCGACCGTCGTGTCCAGCCCCCACCCCGCCGAACGCGGCTGGCAAGGACGCGCGAACCTGCTAGACGCGGGGCACGAATATGGCGTCCGATCCTTCCCCAAACTCCTCGACGGCGACCCGCCGGACCACCGACAGGCTGCGCGGCAGTGTCGCGCGCGTCTGGGCGAGCCGCTGGACCAAGGCGGCGCTCGCGTTGTTCGGCCTCGGGCTGATCGCGCTGTTCGGCTTCTGGCTGATCGTCGTCCGCGACCTTCCTTCGGTCGATACGCTGCGCACCTACGAACCGCCCTTGCCGACCAATGTGCGCGGGATCGATGGGGCGCCGATCCACAGCTATGCGCGCGAACGTCGCGTCGAGCTCAGCTTCGCCGAATATCCGCCGATGCTGATCAATGCGTTCCTGGCGGCGGAGGACAAGTCGTTCTTCGAGCATCACGGCGTCGACTTTCCGGGACTTGCCGGCGCGGTCTTTGACTATGTCTCGAAGATCGGCAGCGGCCGACGCGCCCGCGGCGGATCGACGATCACGCAGCAGGTCGCCAAGAACCTTCTGATCGGCAACGAATATTCGCCGACGCGCAAGCTGCGCGAAGCGGTGCTGGCGTATAAGATCGAGGATACGCTGACCAAGCCTCAGATTCTCGAACTTTATCTGAATCAGATCGCACTTGGCCGGAACGCGTTCGGCGTCGAAGCCGCGAGCCACGCCTATTTCGACAAGGACCTCGACCAGCTCGATCTCGCACAGATCGCCTATCTTGCGATCCTGCCCAAGGGTCCGTCGAATTACGATCCGGTGCGCTATCACGACCGCGCAATGACGCGGCGTAACTATGTGCTCGACCGGATGCTCGAGAACGGGTTCATCACCCGCGCGCAATTCGACGCGGCGAACGCCGAACCGCTGGGCGTCGTGCTGCGACGCACGCCGCGGTTTGAAAGCGTCGGCGGCTATTTCGTCGAGGAAGTCCGCCGCCAGCTAATGGCCAAGTTCGGCGAAAGCGCGAAGGACGGACCTTACAGCGTCTACTCGGGCGGCCTCTGGGTGCGGACCTCGTTCGACACGCGGTTGCAGGATCTGGCGCAGCAAGCCTTGCGTGATGGCCTGGTCCGCTTCGACAGCGGGCGCGGCTGGAACGGGCCGATCCGCCATGTCGAGATCGAGGATGACAATTGGCTCCAGCCGCTGCTCAACAGCAACATCGCGCTCGATTACCGCAACTGGGTCGCGGCGATCGTGACCGGCAAGGACGGCAATAGCTGGAACCTCGGCTTCCGCACCGGCAAGACCGGCACGCTGCCGCGCTATGCCGCGCAGATGGCGGTGCGCGGCAAGGGCGGCAATGCGTTCGGGGCGATCAAGACCGGCGACATCATCGCGGTTGCGCCCGAAGGCGGCGAGTTCGCGCTCCGGGCGATCCCCAAGGTTTCGGGTGCGTTCGTCGTCGAGGAGCCTGCCAGCGGCCGCGTCCTTGCGATGCAGGGCGGCTTCGACGACCGGTTGCAGGCGTTCAACCGCGCGACCCAGGCGATGCGCCAGCCCGGATCGACGATCAAACCGATCGTCTATTCCGCCGCGCTCGACAACGGCATGACGCCCGCCTCGATCATCGTCGACGGGCCGTTCTGTGTCTATCAGGGCGCACGACTGGGGCAGAAATGCTTCCGCAACTTCGGCAATTCGCGCGGCGCCGGGCCGCACACGATGCGCTGGGGCATCGAACAGTCGCGCAACCTGATGACGGTCCGCGCCGCCGCGCAGACCGGCATGCCCAAGGTCGTTGCCACCATCAAGAAGATGGGCGTCGGCGATTACGCGCCTTATCTCTCCTTCGCGCTGGGCGCCGGCGAAACCACCGTGGGGCGGATGGTCAACGCCTATTCGATCCTCGCGAACAACGGCAAAGGCGGGCCGCCGTCGCTGATCGACTTCGTCCAGGATCGGCACGGCAAGGTAATCTGGCCCGAGAACTGGCGCGCCTGCGACCGGTGCAACGCCCCCGACTGGGACGGCAAGTCGATGCCGCGTCCGGTCGCGCGCCAGCGCCAGGTGCTCGACGCGATGACCGCCTATCAGATGGTCCACATCACCGAAGGCGTGGTGCAGCGCGGCACCGCCGTGACGCTGCGTGATCTCGATCGGCCGATGTTCGGCAAGACGGGCACGAACAATGGCCCGACCGACGTCTGGTTCATCGGCGGAACCCCGCAATATGTCGGCGGGCTGTATATCGGCTTCGATACGCCGCGGAACCTTGGCAGCGCAGCGCAGGGCGGCACGCTGGCGGCGCCGATCTTCAAACAGTTCGCGGTCAAGGCCTATGCCGATCTGCCCAAGCTGCCATTCCGCGCACCCGCGGGCATCCGGATGGTCCGGATCGACCGGGGGAGCGGCCGTCCGGTCTATGGGACATGGCCGAACACCGATGATCCCAAGCCGGGCGTCATCTGGGAAGCGTTCAAGCCCGAAAGCGAACCGCGGCGTGCCGCGCGCCGTGCGGGCCCCGCCCCCACCACCACCACCGCGCCGACCGCCGCCCCCAAGGCAGAGGCTCCGCGCGACAGCGATTTCTTGCAAAGACAGGGCGGAATCTACTAGCCGTCCCCATATTCCGGGGCTGGCTGTTCATGCCGACCCCAACACTGGAGAATACCCATGCGCGCCGAAGCGCAGGCTCACGTTGACACCATCAAGGACGCGCTGGCGTTGTTGCGCCGTTTTCTCGACTGGGACCGCGCACTGCGTCGTCTCGACGAGCTGAACGCGCGCGTCGAGGATCAGGCGCTCTGGTCGGACCCCAAGGCTGCGCAGGAGGTGATGCGCGAGCGTCGTCGGCTCGACGAGGCGATCAGCGCGACGCGTGCGATCGAGAGCGAGCTCAGCGACACGTCCGAGCTGATCGAAATGGCCGAGGCCGAGGGCGACACCGCGATGGAAGCGGACGGCGTCGCCGCGCTCGCCGAACTCGCCGCCCGCGCAGACAAGGACAAGATCAAGGCACTGCTCGCGGGCGAGGCCGATGCCAACGACACCTATATCGAGGTCAACGCCGGCGCCGGCGGGACCGAGAGCCAGGACTGGGCGGGCATGCTCAGCCGGATGTATTCGCGCTGGGGCGAACGCCATGGGCTGAAGGTCGAGCTGGTCGACCAGCATTCGGGCGAGCAGGCGGGGATCAAGTCCGCAACGCTGCTGCTGAAGGGCGAGAACGCCTATGGCTATGCCAAGACCGAGAGCGGCGTCCACCGGCTGGTGCGCATCAGCCCCTACGATTCGGCAGCACGCCGGCATACGTCGTTCGCCAGCGTCTGGGTCTATCCGGTCGTCGATGACAATATCGAGGTCGAGTATAACGAGAGCGACCTTCGTATCGATACGTATCGCGCATCGGGCGCAGGCGGCCAGCACATCAACACGACCGACTCGGCCGTGCGCATCACGCACGTCCCGACCGGCATCGTCGTGCAGTGTCAGAACCAGCGATCGCAGCACAAGAACAAGGCCGAGGCCTATAACCAGCTCCGCGCGCGGCTCTATGAACGCGAGCTCGCGATCCGCGAGCAGGCGGCCAATGCCGAGAATGCGTCGAAGACCGATATCGGCTGGGGCCACCAGATCCGGTCCTATGTGCTGCAGCCGTACCAGATGGTGAAGGATCTGCGGACCGGCGTGGTCTCGACCAGTCCGTCGGACGTGCTCGACGGCGATCTCGAGGCCTTCATGGCCGCCGCGCTGTCGCAGCGTGTAACCGGCGAGGCGGTCGAGGTGGAGGACGTCGATTGAAGATGACGCGCGTCCTGGCCCTGCTGCTGTCCCCAATCTGGCTGCTAGCGGCATGCGATGGCAGCAAACCGCTGATCCAGCGTGAACCCAAGGATGCGGGGCCCTTCCCCGCCGCCGACCGGCCGGTCGCGTCGATCGTTTCCGCGCGCTGGTCGAACGAGGAGGCGCGCGACCGGCTGAACGAGGCGGGCGAGGTCATGACCAAGGCGGACATCCGCAAGGGCATGACGGTCGCCGATATCGGCGCAGGCGAGGGCTATTACACGATCCGCGCCGCCGCGCGGGTCGGCAAGGACGGTCGCGTTCTCGCAGAGGACATCGTTGCGAGCGTGCGCGACCAGCTGGCGGAGCGCGTCGCGCGCGAGGACCTCGCCAATGTCAGCGTGCGACTCGGCGAAGCCAATGATCCGAAGCTGCCCCCGGCGAGTTTCGACCGCGTGCTGATGGTGCACATGTATCATGAGATCGAGCAGCCCTATGAATTCCTGTGGCGGCTTCGCCCATCGCTGAAACCCGACGGACTGGTCGTCGTCGTCGATGCCGATCGCGAGACGCGCAACCACGGCACGCCGCCCGCACTGCTCAAATGCGAGTTCGCGGCGGTCGGCTATACGCAGGTCGACAGGGACGAGATGCCGTCGGCAGGCGGCTATATGGCCATGTTCCGCGCGACCGGCCCGCGCCCCGCGCCCGAGGCGATCCGCGCCTGCCGGACGAAATAGCGCCACCGGGCGGAGCAAATGGTGCTCCGGACCGTCAGACCACCCCCATCGCGCGCAGGCTCGCCACCCGCTCGCCAGCGATCACCACGTGATCGAACAGTACGACCTCCACGGTCCGCAACCCGGCCGCTAGCGCACGGGTAAACGCCACGTCGCGCGTACTCGGTGTCACGTCCCCGCTCGGATGATTGTGCGCGATCACCACCCCCTGCGCCGCGAACGCCAGCGCATCGGCAGCGATACTGCGCACCGCGATCCGCACCTGGTCGCGCCCGCCCGCCACATGCCGCATGCCCAAAAGCCTCCGATTCGGATCAAGATAGGCGACCGCCACCGCCTCGGTCGGTGCATGCCCGAGTCTTGCGAACAGCGCGCATGCCGCTGCAAGGTCGGCAATGATCGGAGCGGAGGCGGGCGAGGCGGGCACCACCTCGACTGCCGCATCGCCGCCCCTGTCGCATCCACAACTGCATCCGCTTGAGCGATCCGTCCCGCATCGCTAGGCCGTCGCGATGCGCCAATATCTAGACCTCATGGACCGCGTGCTCTCGACCGGAGTCGAGACGATGGACCGCACCGGCACGGGCACGCTCAGCGTCTTCGGCGCGCAGATGCGCTTCGATCTCGCGCAGGGCTTTCCCGTGCTGACGACGAAGAAGCTTCACCTCCGCTCGATCATCGTCGAACTCCTGTGGTTCCTGCGCGGCGACACCAATGTCCGCTGGCTGCAGGACCGCAAGGTCGCGATCTGGGACGAATGGGCGGACGAGAGCGGCGATCTCGGCCCCGTCTATGGCAAGCAATGGCGCGACTGGGTGGCCGGCGACGGTCGCCATATCGATCAGATCGCCGAGCTGGTCGACCAGATCAAGACCAACCCCGCCTCGCGCCGCCAGATCGTCTGCGCGTGGAACCCGGGCGATCTGCATGCCATGGCGCTGGCCCCCTGCCACTGCCTGTTCCAGACGCATGTCGCGAACGGCAAGCTGTCGCTCCAGCTCTACCAGCGCTCGGGCGACATCTTCCTCGGCGTGCCGTTCAACATCGCCAGCTACGCGCTGCTGACGCATATGCTCGCGCAGCAATGCGGACTCGAGGTCGGTGAGTTCATCTGGACCGGCGGCGACTGCCACCTCTATTCGAACCATCTCGAGCAGGCACGACTGCAACTCGGCCGCACCCCCAGCCCGCTCCCGCGGCTCGAGATCGTGCGCAAGCCGGACTCGATTGACGCATATGAGTATGAGGATTTCGTACTCCACGACTACGTCGCGCAGCCGCATATCAAGGCGCCCGTCGCGGTCTGAACAGAGAGCGAATCGCAATAGGAACTGGTTGCCGTCCGCGCGGTTGACCGTCCGAACCCATTCGGAAGGCCTATCATGGACATCACCCAGCTCATCCTCGACGAACACGCGCAGCAGCGAGCGCTGTTCGCGCAGATCGACAGCATCGACGCCAAGGACACCGAGGCGCTGTCGGCACTGTGGACCCGCCTTAAGAACCTGCTCGACGCGCATGCCGAGGCGGAGGAGCGCTTCTTCTACCCGCGGCTGATGAAGATCGGCACCGGCGGCAACGACGCCGACTCGGCCGCCGAGGAGACCGAGGACGCGATCGAGGATCACAACGACATCCGCGAAACCGGCGAAGCGGTCGACAAGCACCCGGTCGGCTCGGACGCGTGGTTCGAAGCGGTCGGCGAATGCAACAAGGCGAACAGCGATCACCTCGCCGAGGAAGAGCGCCAGGGCCTGACCGACTTCCGCAAGCATGCGACGCTGGAAGAGCGGCACGAGCTGGGCGTCCGGTTCGCGGCGTTCGAGGCGAACCACCTGAACGGCGTGAAGGTCGTCGAGAAGGATCCCGAGGCGTACGTCAAGGAACACGCCCCGAACTGATCCACCCGCTTCTTACCACCCCGGCGAAGGCCGGGGTCCAGGTGGAAAGGTGGTCGTACGGAGCGCCGTCATTCACCACCAACGTCCCCCAACTGGGCCCCGGCCTTCGCCGGGGTGGTGATACAAGCATAGCCCCCCGCCCCCATATCCGCCATGATGCGCCGCATGATCACCTTCTACCTCGCCCGCGCCAGCAACGGCGTCATCGGCCGCGACGGCCAGCTCCCCTGGCGCCTCCCCGCCGATCTCAAGCGCTTCAAGGCGCTGACGATGGGCAAGCCGATGGTGATGGGCCGGAAAACGTTCGAGAGCTTCCCGAGCCCCCTCCCCGGCCGCCGCCACATCGTCCTCACCCGCGGCCACTGGCACGCCGACGGCGCGGAAGTGGCGCATTCGATCGACGAGGCGCTCGCGATGGCCGGCGACGACGTCGCGGTAATCGGCGGCGCGCAGATCTATGCGCAGCTGCTCCCCCATGCAGACCGGATCGAGCTCACCGAAGTCCATGACGAACCCGAAGGCGACGCCTTCGTCCCCGCGTTTGACGGCTGGCACGAGATCGCCCGCGAAGACTACCCAGGTGAAAAGCAGCGCCCACCCTACAGCTTCGTCACCCTCACCCGCCGCTGAGGATTGTTCTCCCACGAAGGCGCGTCAGCGTAAGGAAGGACTATCGTCATCCGCGGCGTCTGGGTACTGACCCGTGCATGCAACGGCTCGACGGTGGCGCATCCATCCCTTCGCATCTGGCGGACGGGATCGTGGCGCTGGGTAATTTCGACGGATTCCATCTCGGTCACCAGGCGGTGGTCGCGCGCGCGATCGCGTGGGCCAAGGCGGAGGGTCGCCCTGCGCTGGTGGCGACGTTCGATCCGCATCCGGTCCGCCATTTCCGCCCCGATACGCCCGCCTTCCGCCTCACCACGCTCGACCAGCGCGAGCGTCTGTTCGCAGACGCTGGCGCCGATGCGATGGTGGTGTTCCATTTCGACGGCGATCTCGCCGCGCTGACCGCCGAGCAGTTCGTCGCCGACCGGCTCGAACGCAATCTGCGGATCGGCGGCGTGGTGACGGGCGAGGATTTCACCTTCGGCCATGCCAAGAGCGGCACGGTCCACACGCTCGCCGCGCGCGGGCCGGTCCACGGTTTCCGCGCAGAAACGGTCGGCGCGGTTGCGCTGGATGGCGAGACGGTGTCCTCGACCCGGATCCGCGAGGCGCTGCGTGCCGGCGACATGGCGACCGCAACTCGGCTGCTGACGCGTCCGTTCGCGATCGAGGGCGTGGTGCAGCATGGCGACAAGCTCGGTCGCACGATCGGCTATCCGACCGCCAATCTCGACATGGGCAACTATCTGCGCCCCGCCTACGGGATCTACGCGGTGACCGGCCGGCTGGAGGACGGCCGCGTGCTCAAGGGCGCGGCGAACCTCGGCATCCGCCCGAGCTTCGATCCGCCGAAGGAACTGCTCGAACCGCATTTCTTCGATTTCACCGAAAACCTGTACGGGCAGACGATCGAGGTCGCGCTGATCGACTATCTGCGCCCCGAGGCGAAGTTCGACAGCCTCGACGCGCTGATCGCGCAGATGGACATCGACTGCGACCGCGCGCGCACCATTCTCGGCTGACCGCGGCGGCGCCGGTGCGTGCGGGAGGGGGGATGGCAACGCGCCCTCCGCTCGGCTACAGCCCGGCCCACTTATGACCGATACTCCTGCGCCCGCCCGCGATTACCGCGACACCGTCTTCCTGCCGAAGACCGACTTCCCGATGAAGGCCGGTCTCGCCGCCAAGGAGCCGGCGATCCTCGAGCGCTGGGCGAAGCTCGGCATTTACGACCGGCTGCGCGAACAGCGGCTTGGGCGCGAGCGGTTCATCCTGCACGACGGCCCGCCCTACGCGAACGGCGACATCCACATGGGCCACGCCATGAACAAGGTGCTGAAGGACATCATCGTCCGCTCGCAGTCGCTGATGGGCAAGGACGCGCCCTATGTCCCCGGCTGGGACTGTCACGGCCTGCCAATCGAGTGGAAGGTCGAGGAAGCGTATCGCGCCAAGAAGCTCAACAAGGACGACGTCCCCGTCGACCAGTTCCGCGCCGAGTGCCGCGCCTATGCCGAAAAATGGGTCGACGTGCAGAAGGGCGAGTTCGAGCGGCTCGGCGTGATGGGCGACTGGGCCGATCCGTACCTCACGATGAAGTACGATGCCGAGGCGACGATCGTCGGCGAGCTGCTCAAGTTCGCCGAGAGCGGCCAGCTCTACCGCGGTGCGAAGCCCGTGATGTGGTCGCCGGTCGAGAAGACCGCGCTCGCCGAGGCCGAGGTCGAATATGAGGACATCGTCTCGACGCAGATCGACGTCGCGTTCGAGATCGTCGACGCGCCGAACGCGGCCGAGCTGGTCGGCGCGCATGCGGTGATCTGGACGACGACGCCGTGGACGATCCCAGTGAACCAGGCGCTGAGCTATGGGCCTGAGATCGAGTATGTTCTACTCGCGGACGGCGATCGCCGGTTCCTGATCGCAGAGGCGCTCGTCGGCAGTTTCAATGCCCGTACCCTCTCCTCCCGTCATCCCGGCGAAAGCCGGGACCCATCTACCCAGGTGGGAGACGGCGGTAAGGTGGGTCCCGGCGTCCGCCGGGATGACGGAGCAGAAGGCGCGATCATGTGGCGCGGCAAGGGCTCGGATCTCGAAGGCGCGACCGCGCGGCACCCGATGCACGCACTCGGCGGGTTCTTCGCAAAGCCGCGCCCGTTCCTCCCCGGCGACTTCGTCACGACCGACGCGGGCACCGGGCTCGTTCACATGTCGCCGGATCACGGCGAGGACGATTTCGAGCTCTGCAAGCAGTACGGCATCGACCCCGTCTTCGCGGTCGACGGTGCGGGCATGTACCGCGCCGACTGGGCCTGGCTCGGCGGGCAAGGGTCCGTCATCAACAAGAAGTTCGTGGCCGCCGACGGCCCGATCTGCACCGACCTGCGCTCGACCGGCGCGCTGCTCGCGGCGAGCGACGACTTCAAGCACAGCTACCCGCATTCGTGGCGTTCAAAGGCCAAGGTGATCTTCCGCGCGACGCCGCAATGGTTCATCCCAATGGATGCGGCCACGTCGGTCGGCACCCAACGTGCTTCGACTTCGCTCAGCACGAACGGGGTTGGGGATGCGGCCGCACCCCCGTTCGCCCTGAACGAAGTAGCAGGGCCTGGGTCGAGCAACGGCGCAACCCTCCGCGAGATCGCGCTCGACGCGATCGCCGCGACCACCTGGATCCCCGCACGCTCGGAAAACCGGATCACGTCTATGGTGCAGGGCCGCCCCGACTGGGTCATCTCGCGCCAGCGCGCCTGGGGCGTGCCGATCGCGCTGTTCGTTAACCGCGCCACCGGCCAGTACCTCAACGACCCCGCCGTCAACGCGCGCATCGTCGAAGCCTTCCGTGCGAACGGTGCGGATGCGTGGTACGCCGACGGCCACCAGGCGCTGCTCGGCCCCGACTATGCGCTCGCCGACTATGAGGTCGTGAAGGACATCCTCGACGTCTGGTTCGATTCGGGCTGCACGCACGTCTTCACGGTCGAAGCACGCTACGGCGAGGGCACCCGCGCCAACCTGTACCTTGAAGGGTCGGACCAGCATCGCGGCTGGTTCCAGTCGAGCTTGCTCGAAAGCTGCGGCACGCGCGGTCGCGCACCCTATGACGCGGTCCTCACCCACGGCTTCGCGCTCGACGGCCAGGGCCGGAAGATGTCGAAGTCGCTCGGCAACGTCGTCGATCCGCTGAAGATCATCGGCGAGAGCGGCGCGGACATCCTGCGCATGTGGGTCGCCTCGACCGACTATTTCGACGACGTGAAGATCGGCAAGGAGGTGCTCGCCACCGCGTCGGATTCCTACCGCAAGCTGCGCAACACGTTCCGCTACATGCTCGGCGCGCTCGAAGGCTTCGACCAGTCCGAGCGTGTCGCGGTGTCCGACATGCCCGAGCTCGAGCGCTATGTGCTCCACCGTCTCGGCATGATCGACACCGAGCTGCGCCAGGCGGCGGAAGGCTATGAGTTCAACCGCTACACGCGGCTGCTGACCGACTTCGCGAACGAGGACCTGTCCGCGTTCTTCTTCGATATCCGCAAGGACTCGCTCTACTGCGACGCGCCCGGCGACGTGAAGCGCCGCGCGTACCGCACCGTCCTCGACGTGCTGTTCCACGCGCTCGTCCGCTACGCCGCGCCGGTGCTGTGCTTCACCGCGGAGGAAGTCTGGCAGTCGCGCTTCCCGAGCGACGACAGTTCGGTCCACTATCTCGAATGGCCATCGCTCCCGTCGCTCGACGCGGACGACGTGGTCGGCGCCAAGTGGCAGGAGATCCGCGCGCTGCGCGTCGCCGTCACCGAGGCGATCGAGCCGTTGCGCCGCGAGAAGACCGTGCGGTCCAGCCTCGAGGCAGAGATCACCGTCCCGTCGATGCTGCTCGACGCCGATGCGCTGGCCGAGGCGTTCATCGTCGCCAAGGTCACGCCGGGCGATGCGGTCACCGTGACGCGCACCGACTTCCACAAATGCGGCCGATGCTGGCGCCACCTCCCCGAGGTGACCACCGACGGCGAGCTCTGCGACCGGTGCGAAGAGGTGGTGGCGCATGCGTAACCTGCCAAAGGCCGGCTTCGGGGCGGCGATCGCCCTGTTCCTCGCCGACCAACTCAGCAAATGGGCCGTAACGCGCCCGCTCGGGATCGATTCGCTCGGCGATGCGCAAACGATCACGTCGTTCTTCGACCTGCGCTTCGTGCCCAATATCGGCATTTCTCTCGGGTTGCTGCCCGCCGATGGCCATCTGACGCGCTGGGCGCTGGTGCTGCTGACGGGCGCGATCTCGGTCGGGGTCGCAATCTGGATGACGCGCGAAAAGAACCGGGCGGATCAGATCGCGCTGGGCTTCGTGCTCGGCGGTGCGGTCGGCAATATCCTCGACCGGATCCGCCTTGGCTATGTCGTCGATTTCGCCGACCTGCATATCGGCGAGTGGCGCCCGTTTTTGGTCTTCAATGTCGCGGATGCAGCGATTACTGTCGGCGTGCTCGTCCTGCTTGTCCGGGCGCTGCTCGTGCGCGAGAAGCCCCCTGTGGAGAATTCCCATGCGTAAGTTTGTGCCCCTGGCTGCCGGTCTGGCGAGCGTCGCGTTGCTGTCCGGCTGTGGCGCTGGCAAGAGCCTCGATCGTGCGCGGCCGGACGAGTTCGCCGTCGCCCGCCAGGCCCCGCTGGTCATCCCGCCCGATTTCGCGCTGGTCCCGCCGCAGCCGGGTGCCGCACGGCCGCAGGATACCGCCGCAAATGCCCAGACGCTTGACGCGCTGTTCGGCGGCACCGCTGCGCGCAGCCCTGCCGAAGCCAGCGTGCTGAGCGAAGCTGGCCCCAGCGCCGCCGATCCCGGCATCCGGTCGAGCGCGGGCGATCCCGGCACGACCGTAATCGACAAGGGCTCGACCACGCGCGACATCGTCGCCGCCCCCGAAGGCGACGGCCAGGATGCGCGCGCCACTGCCAACTGATCGGTTGCTGCAAGACGTGAAAAAGGGCGGCTCCCGCAGGGGGGCCGCCCTTTTTCGTGTTCGGTCGATGGCCACCCCGCCCGCCCCTGCTCCGTAGGATACCCCAGCTTTCGCTGGGGTGACGAGAGGGAGGCAGGAACCAACCGTGCAAAAAGTCGCAACCGCGCGCTCCCGCCATCCCGGCCAAGCGCCAGGACGACGACAGCACTCGCGCTACGTCAGAACGCGGCGGTCAGCGACGCCAGCACCTTTCCGTTGGCGATCGAACCGACGCCGTCCTGCCCACGGCTGAAGCTCGGCTGGAGATACGCCGACTCCGCCTTGCTGATGTCGGTATCGACATAGGCGACGCCCAAGGTCAGCGGCGTGCCCGGAATCACGTAATCCGCACCCACCAGCCAGTCGAAATACTCCCCCGTCGGCGACACGCTGGTGGCGAACGGCCCGAGCCCCTTGTTGCCGTTCGAATAGCCGACATGCGCCTTCACGGTCAGGCCGGTATCAGGAATGCCGCTGCTGACATCGCCCCACAAATACAGGTTCGAATCCTTGGCGTTGACGCGGTCATAGACCCCGTTGGCGGCCGAGGTGCCGTTCGAATACCAGGGGCCCAGTGCCTGCTGCTTGGGCGCATAGGCGACGCCCGCGGTCAGCGCGACCGGGCCGGCGGTGCCCGAGAGCTTGGCATAGGGCTCGATGAAGTCGGTATTGTCGAAGCCCGACGGGTACATGTACCAGGTCGCGCCGACGTCGAGCGTGCCGCCGCCGACGGGAAGCTTGTACCCGGCGATCAGGTCGAGCTCCATGTTGGCGCCGCCGAACGTGCCCCAGCCGGCGAGGTTCGACCCCCAGGTGCCGATATAGACGCCGCTTTTGTGCGCGATCGTGATGCCGCCCTGGACCGCGAGATTTTCGTCCGACTGCGACACACCGCGAAAGCGATAGTCGCTGACAAGTCCGACCGATCCGCTGACCGTGACGTCCTTGGGTGGCGCCGTATCCTGCGCGAACGCAGGGGGTGCGGCAGCCAGCGCGAGGCTGCCGAAGAGGATAGTGGAGAAGCGCATCGTTTCCCTTTCGAAACTGGAAATTCGATGTCCCCGCCTGCACCCGCGGACGCCGCATCTATCGAGGCATGGCCTCCGAGCACGGTCTTTCCTGCGGTGACAAATGAATGACAGTCGTTGATGCACTGCACAAGCGATTATTGCGCCAGGCGCGGTGTTGACGCCATGGATGTTGCGCACCGGCCACACCGTCTCGGTCGCGACGCTTGGGTGCGCGCCGGCCTATCGACGCAGGATCGGCGTGCGACGCGGCGCTTCCCACCCCTCACGCGCCAATTCGGGCATGTCCGCGTCGCTTTCGGGATAACCGAGGCAGAGATAGCCGACGAACCGCCATCGCTCCGGCACGCCCGCAATGTGCGCGATCCGCGCGGGGTCTAGGATCGAGACCCAGCCGAGCCCGATCCCCTGAGCGCGCGCCGCCAGCCACAATGTGTGTATCGCGATCACGGCGGAATAGGCGGCGCTTTCCGGCATGGTCTGACGCCCCAGACCATGACCCTGGCTCGGATCGGGTTCGACGAACACCGCGATGTGAACGGGCGCCTGCTCGAGCCCGGCGAGCTTCAACCGGGCGTATAGCGCGGCACGCGTCTCGTCTTGCCCGGCCAGCGCGGCGGCATTGCAGGCGGCAAAGTCCGCGAGGATCGCGTCGCGTCGCGCGGAGTCATCGATCGTCACGAACCGCCAGGGCTGGCTGAGCCCCACCGACGGCGCGGCGTCGGCGATCGCGAGCAGCGCGTCCACTGCGCCTGCGGGCAGCGCGTCGCGCCGGAACCGGCGGACATCACGGCGCCAGCGGAACAGCAGGTCGAGCCTGGCCTGAAACGCCGTATCGAAGACCGGGCCTCCAGCGTCGGGCGGTTCTGTGTGCATGGCCGGCACGCTGTACCCGATCACGTCCGGCGAGCAAGGTCGCTAGCCGCGCACCGCCCGAAAGGCAGCAAGCCCGGCATCGAGATCGGCGATCAGGTCCGCCGGATCCTCGAGCCCGATCTGAAGGCGGATCATCGGCCCGGCGACCTCGCGGCGGGTGACGCTGCGATAGCGGTGCGGATCGACCGGCAGCGCCAGGCTTTCGAACCCGCCCCAGCTATAGCCGATCCCGAACAGCTCGAGCGTGTCGATCAGCGCGGCCCGCGACGCCTCGTCACCGCCGTCCAGCACGAACGAGAACAGCCCGCTCGATCCTTTGAAATCGCGCACGAACAGGTCGTGCCCCGGGCAACCGGGCAGGGCAGGATGCAACACCTGCGCCACCTCCGGACGCGCCTCCAGCCACTGCGCGATCGCCAGCGCGCTCGATTGATGCTGGGCCAGCCGGACCGCCATCGTCCGCAGCCCGCGACTGCCGAGCCAGCAGTCGTCGGGACTGGCGATCTGCCCCAGCTGAAAGCTCGTCTCGCGCAGCGCCTTGAAATGGCCGGGCCCTGCCGTCACCGATCCGAGCATCGCGTCCGAATGGCCGACGACATATTTGGTGCACGCCAGAATCGTCAGATCGACGCCGTGGCCGATCGCTGGAAAGAACAGCGGCGTCGCCCAGGTATTGTCGAGCAGGGTCGTCACGCCGCGTGCACGCGCCGCCGCGACGATCGCGGGAATATCCTGCACCTCGAAACTGAGCGAGCCGGGACTCTCCATGAAGATCGCGCGGGTCTTTTCGCCGATCAGGTCGGCGATCCCCGCACCGATCAGCGGGTCGTAGAAGCGGGTCGTGATGCCGAACCGCTTGAGCAGGCCGTTCGCCATCCCGCGCGTCGGGTCATAGGCGCTGTCGACCAGCAGCAGTTCGTCGCCCGGCGACAGCACCGAGAGCAAAGCCGCGGCGATCGCCGCAACGCCCGATCCATAAAGGAACGTGCCCTCCGCCCCGGGTTCGAGCGTGGTCAGCGCATCCGCAAGGCTCCACTGCGTCGGCGTGCCCTTGCGACCGTAGAACAACCGATGATGCGTATCGCGGGTCGCGCTGTCGCGAAGATGGCCAACGGAATCATACAGGATCGTCGACGCCCGCCAGACCGGCGGACTGACGATCGCCCCTTCCCCGACACCACGAGTCCATTCCGCGCGACGTCCGGCGAGCACCACCTTGGTGGCGTCGCCGACCGGCCTTGTCGTTTCGGTCATTGCGTTCCTGTCGCCTTCGCGCCCATTGCCTTCGGCGTCGACGGATCGCCGCCCCATTCCGACCAGCTGCCGTCGTACAGCGCGGCTTCGTTGCCAAGGAGGTGCGCGCCGAACGCCAGCACCGCCGCGGTGATTCCCGATCCACAGGTCGTCACGATCGGCCTTGCCAGATCGATGCCCGCGCCCTCGAATGCCGATCGCAGCGCGTCGCCCGTCTTCCACGTGCCGTCCGCGTTGAACAGCGTGGCATAGGGCAGTGATTTGGATCCGGGGATATGCCCCGATGCGGTGCCAGGTCGCGGGTCCGCCTCGGCACCGGTGAACCGGGCGGCGGAGCGTGCATCGACGACCTGCTCGGCGCCGCTCGACAGGTTCGCGGTCATCTGGTCCTTCGTGCGAACAGCCTTGTCGTCGGCCCAGATGGTGAAGTGGCGATGCCGCACCGCCTGCTTGCCCGACTCCGTCTCGCGCCCTTCGGCCTGCCATTTCGCCAGACCGCCGTCGAGGATCGCGACATTGTGCGCACCGAAGGTTCGCAGCATCCACCAGGCGCGTGCCGCCGTGCGCCAGGGCGAGCTGTCGTACAGCACGATGCGGCTGCCGTCGCCGAGCCCGAGCGACTGCATCCGGCTGGCGAACTTGGCGGGCGACGGCAGCATGTTGGGCAGGTCGCTGTCGGTGTCGCGAAGCTCGGCGAGGTTCATGAATACAGCGCCGGGAATATGCGCCGCCGCATAGTCCGCCGCGGCGTCGCGACCCTCGGCATAGGTTGCGTCGACGACCCTGAGATCGCCAGCGCCCGGGACGCTGGTCTCGAGCGCGTTCGCCAACCATTCGGTGCTCACCAGCGTGTCCATGCCCTGCCCTCCTGACGGTTGGCGCGGATAGTAACCGGCGCACGGCCGAACGTCGAGGCCGCGGCTCGGCCGCCGCCCCGCCAGCTAGGTCTTGAACGCCAGCCCGATCGTTACCGCCAGCCCGATGAGCGAAAGCATCTGGACGGTCGGCCAGTCGACCCAGCCGACCGCGTCGGGATCGCGCCGCCGATGGCGACGGCGGGCGCCCAGACCCGATGCGATCGCCAGCGCCGCGAAGCCGCCGCTCGCCGTCCACAGCAGCGGTGCCATGTCAGCTCCCGAGCTTTTCCACCTTGTCCTGAAGACTGGCGAGTTCGGTGCGCAGGGCAGCGATCTCCTCGTCCTTCGTCGCCACCGGCCTGGCTGCTGGTGCGGGGGATGCTGCACCCGCAGCATTGCCGGGGGCAAAGGCCTGCGCTGCAACGTCGAACATCGCCAGATTTCGCTTGGCAATGTCGGCGAAGGGTGAATGGGCAAACGCCCCTTCGACCGCTGTCTTGAACTGTTCCTGATTGCGGCGGAAGCTGTCCATCGATGCCTCGAGATAGCCGGGCACCATCTTCTGCATCGAATCGCCATACATCGAGATCAGCTGGCGCAGGAAATTGACCGGCAGCATCGTCTCGCCGCGGCTTTCCTCCTCCATGATGATCTGGGTGAGGACGTTGTGCGTGATATCCTCTTCGGTCTTCGCATCGACGACCTTGAAGTCACGGCCCTCGCGAGTCATCGTCGCGAGATGATCGAGCGTGATGTAGGATGATGTTTCGGTATTATAAAGCCGCCTGTTGGCGTACTTCTTGATGATGACAAGCCCGTCGACCGTGCTTTGCTTCTTCATATGCAGCCCCTCCACGTGACCGGAGCAAACGCTACGCGCTTTGACATTGCGCCGCAACATGGTCCACGGCCGTTGCCGCTGTTCCTTGCCATGTTGCGCAACGAAACCGCAGCATCGCCCGACCGCCGCGCGCGGGCGCTGGCCGGGCTCGACCGCTATCAGGCCGCGCCCCGGGATCTTCCCCTGCCACCCCGTCCCATCCGTGCGTCGGCCGGCCGGGCGGTCCTGCGCGACTATGGCGGTGGCACTACGGGCAAGCCGGCCGTCATCGTCATACCCTCGCTGATCAACCCGGCGGCGATCCTCGATCTTTCCGCGGACACGTCGCTGATGCGGTGGCTGGCCACGCGGGGCTATCATGCGCACCTGCTCGACTGGGGAACGCCGGGACCAGAGGATCGGGACCTCGACCTCGACGCGCACGTCGCGCGCATCCTCCTGCCCCTGCTGCACGGATTTGCCGAACCGCCGATCCTGGTGGGCTATTGCCTGGGCGGCACCCTCGCCGTCGCCGCTGCCGCCTTGACGCGGGTGGCGGGGCTGGCGACGATCGCGGCACCCTGGAATTTCGCCGGCTATGGCGAGACCGCGCGTGTCCAGATGGCGCGACTTTGGCGCGCCGCTGCTCCGTTCGCGCGCCAGACGGGGCTGTTGCCGATGGAAGTGCTGCAAAGCGGGTTCTGGCAGCTCGCGCCCTCGCAGACGATCGCGAAATACGAGACGTTCGCCGACCGCGATCCGACCAGCCCCGCCGCGCGCGCGTTCGTCAGGCTGGAGGACTGGGCGAATGCGGGTGCGCCGCTCCCCGCTGCCGCCGCCGCCGGACTGTTCGGTGACATGATCGCCCGGGACCTCCCCGGACGCGGTCTGTGGCGGATTGCCGGTCGCCCGATCGCCCCGCGGGCGTTGTCCTGCCCCGCGGTCGAGTTCGTCGCCCGCAACGACCGGATCGTGCCCACCGCCACCGCGATCGGGCTCGCGGACCGGCGCGACGTCGATGCCGGCCATGTCGGCATGATCGTCGGCAGCCGCGCCCGCGACCAGCTCTGGGAGCCGCTCGCGAACTGGATAGATTCGCTCGGCTAGCGTATTGCATCCTCGAAACGAGAGGACCCGTCATGACCGCCACCCACCCCAGCGACATCGTCATCACCGCCGCCAAGCGTACGCCGGTCGGCAGCTTCCTCGGCGCCTTCGCCACCGTCCCCGCGCATGAGCTCGGCCGGACCGCGATCGAGGCGGCACTCGCGCAGGCGGGTGTCGACGGTGCCGATGTCTCCGAAGTGATCCTCGGCCAGGTGCTGACCGCGGCGCAGGGGCAGAATCCTGCGCGTCAGGCGTCGATGGCGGCGGGCGTTCCCAAGGAAGTCCCCGCCTGGGGCGTCAACCAGGTCTGCGGCTCCGGGCTGCGCGCGGTGGCGCTTGCCTGCCAGGCGATTCAGACCGGCGACGCGACGATCGTCGTCGCCGGCGGTCAGGAATCCATGTCGCTGTCCGCGCACGCCCAGTCGATCCGTGGCGGGCAGAAGATGGGCACTCTCAGCCTCGTCGACACGATGGTCAGCGACGGTCTGACCGACGTGTTCAACGGCTATCACATGGGCATCACCGCCGAAAATCTCGCCGAGCAATATCAGGTTACGCGCAGCGAACAGGACGCCTTCTCGGTCGGCTCGCAGAACAAGGCGGAGGCGGCCCGCGGATCGGGCCGGTTCAAGGACGAGATCGCGCCGGTGACGATTGTGGGCCGCAAGGGTGACACGATCGTCAGCGACGACGAATATATCCGCGCGGGCGCGACGATCGAGAGCGTGTCGGGCGTCCGGCCGGCGTTCAAGAAGGACGGCACCGTCACCGCGGCGAATGCGAGCGGCCTCAACGACGGCGCCGCCGCGCTGGTGCTGATGCGCCGCGACGAGGCAGAGCGCCGCGGCAGTCCGGTGCTCGCGACGATCCGAAGCTGGGCCTCCGCCGGCGTCGACCCGTCGATCATGGGCATCGGCCCCGTCCCCGCCACGCGCCGCGCGCTGGAGAAGGCCGGCTGGACGATCGCCGATCTCGACCTGATCGAGGCGAACGAGGCGTTTGCCGCCCAGGCGTTGTCGGTCGGCAAGGAGCTCGGCTGGGATGCCGACAAGGTCAACGTCAATGGCGGCGCGATCGCGATCGGCCACCCCATCGGCGCGAGTGGCGCGCGTGTGCTGACGACGCTGATCTACGAAATGGAGAAGCGTGACGCCCGCAAGGGTCTCGCGACGCTGTGCATCGGCGGCGGCATGGGGATCGCCATGTGCCTCGAACGGTGAGACTGCCGTTGCCGCACTTATAAGCCTCAAACGAATAAAGGGGGCCGCTCGGTAAGACGAGCGGCCCCCTTTTTCATATTATCGCTCGGTCAGAACTTACCGGCAACGCTCACCGCGAACCGGCGACCGATCAGATCACTATAGCTGGCCGGGATGATGATCCCGTTATACTTTTCGCCGACCCTGTTGAAAAGATTGGTCACGGCAAAGGTAACCCGGAAACGGTCGCTCGCGTTGATGTAGACGCTTGGATTGACCGTCACGAAATCCTTCAGCTTGTCGATTTCCCGAATATCGGCCCCACGGCTGACGCGGGAGAAGAGCTGCTCGCCGGTATAGTTGAACGAGGTCGAGATGCCGAAGTCGTCATGAAAATAGGAAAGGTTGTACTGGCCCTGAAACGTCGGATCGCCCAGCGTTCCGTCGGTCCGCACGGGGGCAACGCCGGTGATGTCGTTGACGCGCTTGAGCGAGACGAAAAGATTTCCCCGCATCCCGACCGAGCCAGGAATGCCCAGCCCCGACAACGAACGATTATAGGTGAGTTCGGACTGGATCCCTTCGAATTTGATCCTGTTTCCGTTGACGAAACCACTTCCGACACCCGGGTTTAGGGGGTCGTTGACCACCTGGCCGCCATTGTTGCCACCGTTCGCCGATGCGCCGCCTTGTCCCTGTGCATAGCGTCGGATCTGTGAGCAGAACGCATTGCCGTTCGCCGGATCGGCGGCGTCGAACGTCGAATTGTCGAAACACGCCGATGCGATCTGCGCGACCGTCAGGCTGGCAATTGGATCCGAGATCTTGATGTTCACATAATCGACCGTCAGCGTCAGGCTGGGAATGAAACGCGGCTGCAGAACGACACCATAGGTGAAGCTTTTCGCCACTTCATTCGCAAGCCCGACATTGCCCCCGTTGCGTCCCGGGACGGTGGCGGCTGCGGCATCCAGTGGCGTGGCATTCGGGAATGCCGACAGGAAGGCCGCGCAGTTGCGGGCACGGTTTTCGGGCGCGGCACCGGCATTGATGTTGGCGGGCGAACACAGGTCGGGAACCGTGGTGAACACGTTCGCAACGGGGGAGAACAGCTCGGTGATGGCAGGTGCGCGGAACGACTTCGTATAATTGCCGCGCAGCGCGATATCCCGGATCGGCGCGAACGACACGCCGCCTGCATAGGCTGTAAAACCGCCATTGACGGTGTTGTTTACGTGACGGCCGCTAGCATTCAACTGAAGTGAATGCAGGAATGACAACCCGTTTTGCGCCGTGACAATCGGAAGGATGACTTCACCGAACACCTCGTCGACATTGTATCGTCCCGCGACCGGAAGGATGGCGACAGCACGCCCCTGCCCCAGTTGCTCGAAGGTGCTGGGGGTGAAGCTGCCGCGCTCCTCGCGATGTTCATAACCGAGGTTGAAGCCGGTCTCATTGCCGAACAGGTCGAACGGGCTGCCGCCGACATTGACGTTGTAAACGATCTGTTCGAGCCGGCTCCTCGTGATGTTCTCGGATACGATGTAAGACCGTGCCTCCGGGCTCGAAAGACCTTCACCCAACAGGTTGAGCGGCACGCAGGCGGCGTCTGCGACTGGCGTACCGCCCGGTGCAGCCTGCACCAACGGGGTTGCCGTGCACACGATCTGTCCCGAGGCGTTCCGCGTGACGTTCACCGCATTGATGAACCGCTGCGCGTTGATGTCCTGGCGCGTATCGCGAATATCAACCCGACCGATGTTGCTGCTGGCTTCATAGTTGAAACGACGACCACCAACATTGAAATCGCCGCGGACGCCGGCGACGGCACGATATTGCTTGTTGGTCGAGAAGCCCGTCAGGTCGGCCAGATCGAGCGATGCACGCGAGACCTGGAACCGCTGGACCCCGAGCGCCGTCAGCTGCGCGCGCGCCTGATCCGTCAGGAACGGGCTTGCGGTCGTGAACGTCAGCGCACCGCTGAGACCGCCGAAAAGGCTGCTGTTGAAGGTCGGCTGCTGAACCAGCTCGTCACCGCGCGACTGGAAATAGGTTGCCTCGATGAAGACCTTGAACGCATCGGAAAAGTCGTAACCGGCAAAGCCGTTAAACACGTTGCGCCGCAGATCGCTGGTGATCTGCGAATAATCGTTGAAGCGGAACCCGTCGCCGCCGCTGGCTTGCTGAACGCTGAGGAACCGAATGCCGCGATTGTACGGCACCAGATTACCGCTACGATCAAACTGATAATTCTGGACGGCCGCGGCAACAGCGCCGGTTCCATTCACGTTGGCGAACGCCGATGTGATCAGACCACCACCGGTCAGTAGCGGCAACGTCCGGTCGCGGATCAGGATCGATCCCGGAATCCCGTCGCTCGCAGAATTGTTGAAGCCGATCCCGCTATTGACGCGACCGTCATTGGCGGCCGTCGTACCGGCGGGACGACCAAGCTGCGCGGCCTGCGCGGTCGAGGGATTGTCGCCACTTCCGATATTGTCGCGCAGAAATCCCCGTGAATTGTACAGCAAGCCCTTTTGATAATCGCGCGTATAGGCCAGCGTGATGTTACCGCGGCCATCGTCAAAGTCGAAGCCACCCGCCAGCGCCAGGTTGTAACGGAATGCGTCGCCCTCTTCCGTGATACCGCTCAATGCGGTGTAGCGGACGCCCTTCAGGCGGGTGTCGAGAATGAAATTGACCGTCGAGGCAATCGCGTCCGAACCATAGGTGGTCGCCCCGACCGTCGAGGTCTGTTCGATACGGTCGAGCAACAGCGTTGGAATAACGTTGACGTCGACCTGCGTCCCCGCGCCGCCCTGGTTGAAGATCGTCGTCACGTTGGACGATACCGAGCGGCGGCCGTTGATCAGCGTGAGCGTCCGGTTCGAACCGAGGCCAAGTCCGTTGATGAAATTGACGCCTTGGCCAAACGAACCCTGCGCGCCCGCGGGCGTGATGCTGCCGCGAATGCCCGGCGTCTCGTTCAGCGCATCGGCGGCATTGGTCAGGCCACGATTGGACAGATACTGGTTGTTGATCACCGTGATCGGCACGGTGCCTTCGACGTTCGGCAGGCGGATACGCGATCCGGTAACGGTGATCTCTGCGGGGCCGGACTCGCGCCGCGTTGCGCCATCGGCGCCCACCGCCGACTCGCCCGCGACCGGCGCGCACAGCGACCCATCGGCCAAACGCTCCTGGCCGGGCGTGCATTCAGGGGTGGTCGAGGTTTGTGAATAGGCGGTGCCGGAAAATCCCGCAGCCAAGACGGCAAGCGCGGATACGCGAACGAGCAGATTGCATCGCATTAGTTATATCCCCCTGTGAACACGTGATTTTCTAGGGAGACATCGGACGAAGATCGACCCTTACATGACGGAATTGTCATTTGGCGCCGCACGCGTTGTAAGAATGCAACATATTTGTCACAATATGTCGATTTATAATCTATGTTTGTTGTAAAAAACCTCCACAAGGCCGCTTGGGTGTATTTTGGTTTAAACCCTATGGTTGCGATCGCACGGCGGAAGCTGTGAGCCTCGTTGACAACGACGCGGCCGCTATCGCCCCACTGCGGTGATAACGCCACCTCGCCTCTTCGAGTTCACAACATGGAATATGGAAGGGGATGTGTCGAATTGTTGCGTGAACGCTACAGTTTTGTGAAAACTCGGACTTCCGTTCATGCTGCAGCAATAAACCAATTGCGCGGCCAATCGCATGGCGTCACCCTCTCGCCATCGAATAGGGCATAAATGCCAACGCAAAGGGGTTTTATGAAATTTTCTCGCTTTCTGGGCGCGACGGCGATCGTCGGCGCGCTTGCGGCACTGCCCGGCACTGCGCTGGCACAAACCGCACCGGATCAGGTCGCACCTGTTGCGGAAGCACCCCAGCGCGAAGCGTCACAGCCCGCGAACGACGAGATCCTCGTCACCGGGTCGCGCATCGCCAGCCCGAACGGCGAATCCGCGGTTCCCGTCAGCACGATCAGTGCGGTCGAACTGACGACGACCGCCAAGACGTCGATCGGCGACGTCCTGAACGATCTGCCGCAGCTCCAGAGCACCTATAGCCAGGCGAACTCGACCCGCTTCCTCGGCACGGCCGGCCTCAACCTGCTCGATCTGCGCGGCCTTGGAACGCAGCGCACGCTCGTGCTCGTCAACGGTCGCCGGCATGTCGGGTCCGACATCCTCAACAACGCCGTATCGGTCGACACCAACACGATCCCGACTGACCTGATCCAGTCCGTCGATCTTGTGACGGGCGGTAATTCGGGCGTCTACGGATCGGACGCGCTGGCCGGCGTCGTCAACTTCATCCTGAAGGACAATTACGAGGGTCTGCAGGTCCGCGGCCAGGGTGCGATCAGCGAGCGCGGCGATGCAGGATCCTATTTCGGCAGCGTCCTGGCGGGCAAGGATTTCGCCGACGGTCGCGGCAACCTCGCGGTCAATCTGGAATATTCGCGGCAGAATGCGCTCTACGCGTCGCAGCGCGACTATCTGCGCCAGGCCAACGGCTTCATCGCAACCGATTCCGACTCCGCGGGCGTCGCTACCGGTCAGACGAACCTGAACTATGACGGCATTCCGGATTCGGTGTTCTTCCGCGATATCCGGTCGGCAACGATCTCGGCCGGCGGTCTTGTCGCCTTTGCAAGCCCGACCGGCGCGTGCGGGCGCGACAACACGCCGACGGCGACGTTCAACAATGCCGGACGCCCCTTCTCGTGCAACTTCCTGTTCCAGTCGTCCGGGGCCCTCGCGCAGCAAACCGGCTCGCGCGTCGGCCTTGCCGCAACGGCCGGCACGGGCAGTGCCACCAACCCGTTCCGCGCCAGCGCAGTGCCGGCCGGATCCTATCTGAGCGGCAATGGCGACACGCGCCGTGAAGGGCAGCTGATTCAGATCCTGCCAGAACTTAACCGGTACTCGGCCAATCTCATCGGCCATTTCGAGGTATCGGACGCCTTCGTCCCGTTCATCGAGGCCAAATATTCGCGCACCGATTCGGTCGGACAGGGGAGCTCGGGACCGGCCTTCTTCACCGGCCAAACGCTGGACCTTCTCTACGAGCGTCCGCGACTTGATAACCCCTATCTGTCGGCCGATGCGCGCAACACCATCGCTGCGCAGATCCTCGCAAGCGGTATCAATCCGACCACCAACGCACCGCTCACGGCCGCGAACATCACCGCGATCAACAACGGGTCCTTCCGCTTCATCCTGCGCAAGAACCTCACCGATCTGGGCGTCCGCACCGAAGCCGCGCGGCGCGAAACCTACCGTCTTGTCGGCGGTGTCCGGGGAACGTTCAACGACGACTGGCACTATGAGCTTGCGGGGAACTATGGCGAGTTCCGCGAAAAGACGAAGGTCATGGGCAATCTGAACCAGCAGCGCATGGTGCTTGCCCTCGACGCTGTCACCAATCCGGCAAACGGGCAGATCATCTGCGGATCGCAGCTGCCGGGTACGGGTCAGGCGCGCGCCGATGCGTCCTTCGGCGGCGACATCGCCGGAAACGCAGCCGTCCAGGCGGCGGATATCGCCGCCTGCCAGCCGCTCAATCCGTTCGGCACCGGGAATATCTCGCAGGCGGCCAAGAACTACGTCCTTCAGGACACGGTCTCGAGTGGCAAGATCACGCAGCTTGACATCAACGGCTTCGTCTCCGGCGATCTGAGCCAGCTGTTCAGCCTGCCCGGCGGCGACATCGGCTTCTCGGTCGGCGGCGAATACCGGCGCGAGACGGCCTTCTACGAGCAGGATCCCTTGGTCTCGTCAGGCTATACCTTTTACAACGCGATCGGAAAGTTCGACCCGACCTCGTTCGAGGTCAAGGAAGCGTATGGCGAAATCCGCATACCGCTGTTGAAGGACATCACGCTCATCCGCGAGCTGACACTGAGCGGTTCGGGCCGCGTGTCGGATTACAAGGGCTCGGCGGGCACGGTTTACGCATATAGCGGCAACGCGACCTATACGCCGATCGATGGGATCCGTTTCCGCGGAAACTATTCTCGCTCGGTCCGTGCGCCCAACCTGTCCGATCTCTACTCGCCGCAATCGCAGAACTTCGCCACCGTCACAGATCCGTGCTCGGCGCGAAACGTCGCGGGGGGCACGCAGTTCCGGGCCGGCAATTGCGCCGCGGCGGGCATTCCGACCACCTACGACTATGTCTACGCACAGACGCTGGAGATTGTCAGCGGCGGCAATCCGCAACTCGACGTCGAAAAGTCGGATTCCTACACCTATGGCGTGCTGCTCCAGCCCAGGTTTATCCCGGGCCTGACGCTGTCGGTCGATTACTACAACATCAAGGTCAACAATGTGATCACCGCGCCATCGGCGCAGGGCATCATCAACAGCTGCTACGATTCGCCAACGACCGGCAACCAGTTCTGCTCGCTCTTCACTCGCGTTCCCGCGGGTCAGACCGGTGCTGTCGGTGAAGAGCAGTATCGCATCGTCGAGGGCAGCCTTCAGCAGACCCTGCTCAACTATGCAAAGCTGCAGGTTCGCGGCATCGACGTCGACCTGAACTACACGCACACCTTTGGCGATGTTCGCCTGAACAGCCACATCATCTACACGCACGTGCTGACCAACAGCTCGTTCACCGACCCGACGCAGCCGGGCTTTGCTGACACGACGGTCGGCGAAGTCGGAACGCCCAAGGATCAGGTCAACTGGAACCTTGGCGCTGATTTCGGCTCGGTCTTCGGCAACTTGCAGATGCGTTACATCACGAAGCAGTCGGTCGGGGCCGCCGAGAACCGTCAGTCGTTCCAGGGCCGCGTCCCGCAGAACCTCGACGATTTCGACATCCCCTACTACCCCGACGTGTTCTACATGGACGTGAAGTTCGGCGTGAACGTCACGCGCGAAACGAACTTCTACTTCGGCATCGACAACCTGACCGACCGCCTTCCGCCACTGGGCTCGACGGGCATCGGCGCCGGCACCGCGATCTTCGAGCCGCTGGGCCGCAAATTTTACGCCGGGTTCCAGGCGAAGTTCTGACCTGATCGCGATTTTCGTGACAAACGGTATCCCTTGGGGGGCGGTGATTTCCACCGCCCCTTTTTTTTGTAACCCGCCGGTCCGCGGACACCTATGCGGTGCTTGCCGTGACCTAGTGCCGCGGCTTGCCCGCGCGAAGCGTCACGCAGATATACGCGGCGCGTCCCAAAGGCGCTGGAACCTGGTGCCCATCGCGGTCAGCAGTTCATATTGCGACATCCCCGACACAACGGCCGCATCCGGCAAGGCTGCGTCAAAGGCGATCCAGTCCCCCTCGCACACAGTCGCCGAGGTCACGTCGATCGCGACGAGATCCATCGAGACCCGGCCGATCACTGCCAGCCGGTCCTGGCCATGCCATGCGGTGCCGCAATTGGAAAATCCCCGGAAATACCCGTCGGCATATCCAAGATTGACGACCGCGACATCGGTGTCGGCCTTCGCGGTCCATGTCGCATTATACCCGACCGCGTCGCCTGCGCGCACCCGCCGGACCTGCAGGATCTCCGCCTCGGGATAAACCACCGGCGTAATCACTTCGCCCAGTTCCCCTCGCGGCACCCCGCCATACACCGCCAGCCCCGGTCGGGTCAGATCGAACGCATAGTCGTGCCCCAGCGCGATCCCCGCGGAGTTCGCAAGACTCATCCGACGCGCGCCCGTCATGCCCTGCAACGCCGCGAACCGATCGCGCTGTACCGCGTTCATCGCCGCGTCCTCATCGGCGCAGGCGAGATGGCTCATCAACGTCTCGATCGTCAGGCCGTCGAGCAGCCCGTCGGCAATATCCTGCGCGGACACGCCGAGGCGGTTCATCCCTGTGTCGACCATGACGTCGCACGCGCCCCCGCCCCCGGCCTTCCAGCGCGCGACCTGTGCCGGCGTGTTGAGCACCGGGCGCGCGATGCCGGCGCGGGCCGCCACCATGTCCTCGTCGCGGACCCCGTGCAGGACGGACACCGCGAGGCCGAGCGGCGCAAGCTCGACGGCCTCGCGCCAGTTGGAGACGAAGAAGTCGCGACACCCCGCCCCCGCCAGACGCCGCGCGACCTCGACCGCGCCGAGGCCATAGCCGTTCGCCTTGACCGCCGCGCCGCACGCGGCGCGGCCACTCATGCGGTCGAGCGTCTGCCAGTTGCGGACGAGAGCGTCGCCGTCGAGGCGCAGGCGGAGCGGGGCGGGAATATCGATCACCCGCGCGGGATAGAGCGCTCGCGCGGCATCGTCGATGACCTTCCCGCCTGCCCGCCCTCGCCCGGCCCCGATCCGTCCGTTACCGCATGGCGTAGCGCAGCCCGATCCAGAGCGTGCGCGGCGTCGCACGTTCGACGATCGTGCCGCTGCTGATTCCCGCCTCGACAGTTTCATCGAACAGGTTTTCCGCGCGCGCCTCGACGACCAGCGCGCGGGTAAGCGGATAGGCCGCATAGGCGTCGAGCGTGGTTGCGGGATCGAGGGTGCGGCTGTTCTGATCGTCGTCGAACTGGCGCGCGACATGGCGCACCGTCAGCGATGCGGCGGCGGCATCGCGGCGCCAGTCGACCGTCGCCGATACCTGGTCGCGCGGCGTCTGGGCCGGACGCAGCCCGTCGAGCGCGATCGCGGCGGCCGAGGCGTCCACGGTCGAATTGACGTGCGACCACGAGGCCTGGACGCCGATCGGGCCGGGGCGATACGCAGCATCGATCTCGAACCCATGCGCGCGGATCGCGTCGAGGTTGCGGCGGACGCGCGACGCGCTCGTCGCGGTCGACGAGAGCGTGACGTTGGCGATCGCGTCCTTCAGCCTGTTGTAGAAATAGGTCGCGGCGATGCTGACCCCAGGCGCGGGCGCCAGCGTGACCCCACCCTCGACCCCGGTCAGCCGCTCTGGCGACAGCAGCGCATTGGCCGCGGTCGTGTCGTTGCCGACGCGGAACGGTCGATAGAGTTCGTTGAGCGTCGGCAGCCGCCAGCCGCGATAGCCCGCGACACGCAGCGTAACCGCGTCGACGGGACGATAGGCGATCCCCGCGCGGCCCGTCGTTTCGGTGCCCTCGCGATCGGCATAGCGCAGGTCGGTGACCGGCAGCCCCCCGGCAAGCGGTCGTTCCGACAGATAACCCTGGTCGATCGTCCAGCGGTCGATCCGCCCGCCAAGGCTGAACGTCACATCGCCCGCGACGAGACTGCCGTCCGCGAACAGCCCCGACGTGGTCGAACTGCCCCCCGCCTCGCGTCGCCGTGTAGGATTGCCGCCGGCAAAAAAGAACAGCTCCTGCGTCTTGCCGCTGACGTCGCGAATGTCCGCGCCGAGCCGCAGCGTGATCGCCTCACCAAGCGGCGGCAGGAGTTCGAACCGCGCACCGAGCCCCGTCGCGGGCGTATTATACTGGTCGAGCGACTGGGTGGTCGTGCTGCGTGCCGCGTTGATGCTGCCGAAGCTCGAGGCAAAGGCGCGGGTCTGAAGATAACCGAGCAGCGAATAGCCCCAGCGTCCCCGCCCGACCAGTCGCAGGCTGGCATCCGCGCCCTCGCTGCGATTGGCGGTGAAATCGCTGCCGCGGTCGCGCGTGTCGGTGAAGGCGCTCGCGTTCAGCTGCAGCTCGGTGGTCGCGTCGACGGCGATCACCGTGCGCAAGGCGCCCGACGCCTGTTCATACGGCGCCTGGCGATCGACCGCGCCGCGCGACCCCGCGACCGTCGGCGTGAAGCCGTCGCCGCGCGTATAAGCGCCCGACACGACCGCGAAACCGCCGTCGCGGACCAGCGCCGCGGAGGCCTGCGCGTCGACCGAATCGCGGCTGCCATAGGCGATGCCCGCCTGGAACGGGGTCAGCTGGCCAGGACTGGCGCTTTCGAGCTCGACGGTGCCTGCAAGTGCGCCCGGCCCCTGATAGCCGCTGCCGCCGCCACGCGTGACGCGGATCCGGCCGAGCCGGCCCGTCGCATAGGCGGGAAACGCGACCCAGCCGCCGAACGGGTCAGCCTGTGGGACGCCGTCGAACAGCAGCAGCGCGCGGCTCGACGCATTGCCACCGATGCCGCGCAGCGAAATGCCCTGGCTGGTCGGGTTGGCGCTGCGTGAATCCGAGCGGCGGAACTGCTGCAGCCCCGCGACATCGGCGAGCACGGTTTCCAGCCGGTTGCTCGCGCTCGACTGGATGCGGCCGCGCTCGATCGTGACAATATCATAGGCCCGGTCACCTGGTGCATCCGCCAACCCGCGGCCGGTGACGACGATCACCGGCGGCGTCTCGGCGACGGGCGATGGGGCGACGCTCTGCGCGATGCCTGGCGTCGGGAGCGCGAGCGGAAGGAGAAGGACGGCGGACAGGCGACGCGATCGCGCGATAATGGTCATCGCGGGCTCATGCCAGCATTGCACCGCCGGCGAAAAGCCTCTTTCGCCAAAGACCTGACGCCAGGGCAAAGGCGGGCTGCGTCAGACGAGTTCGACCGCGACCGCCGTTGCCTCGCCGCCACCAATGCACAACGCCGCCACGCCCTTGCGCAGACCGCGCGCCTTGAGTGCGGCGACCAGCGTGGCGATGATCCGCGCGCCGCTCGCGCCGATCGGATGGCCGAGCGCAGTGGCGCCGCCATTGACGTTCAACCGGTCGCGCGGGATTGCGAGGTCGCGCATCGCGATCATCGCCACCGTCGCGAACGCCTCGTTCACCTCGAACAGGTCGACGTCCCCGACGGTCCAGCCCGCACGGTCGAGCACCTTGCGGATCGCCGAGACGGGCGCGGTCGTGAACTGCGCGGGGGCGTGCGCATGCGCGGCGGTCGCGACGATCCGCGCCTCCTGCGCCAGCCCCAGCCGCGCGGCGACGCTCGCCCGCGTCAGGACCAGTGCCGCGGCCCCGTCCGAGATCGAGGCAGAGGTCGCCGCGGTGATCGTCCCGTCCTTGGCAAAGGCGGGGCGCAGGCCCGGGATCTTCTCGGGCTTTGCCTTGCCCGGCTGCTCGTCCTCGACGACCGCGACGTCACCGCCGCGCGTCTTGACCGTCACCGGCACGACCTCGTCGCGAAAATGGCCCCCAGTGACCGCCGCACTCGCCCGCGCCAGGCTTTCGAGCGCGAACGCATCCTGGTCCGCCCGCGTGAACTGATAGGCCCCCGCCGTGTCCTCGGCGAACGCGCCCATCGGCTTGCCCTTTTCATAGGCATCCTCGAGACCGTCCAGCATCATCGAATCGGATACGACGTCATGGCCGATCCGCGCGCCGCCGCGATGCTTGGCGAGCAGGAAGGGCGCATTCGTCATGCTTTCCATTCCGCCCGCAACGACCACGTCGACGGTCCCGGCGGCAAGCGCCTCGAACCCCATGATCGCGGCCTGCATTCCGGATCCGCACATCTTGTTGATCGTGGTGGCCTCGACCGAATCGGGAAGCCCCGCACCGAGTGCCGCCTGCCGCGCGGGCGCCTGGCCCAGCCCGGCGGGCAGGACGCAGCCCATATAGATGCGGTCGATCACCGCCGGGTCGACCCGTGCGCGCTCGACCGCCGCCTTGACCGCGGTCGCGCCGAGTTCGGTCGCGGTGACCCCTGACAGGGCCCCCTGGAATCCACCCATCGGCGTACGGGCATAGCTGGCGATGATGATCGGATCGTCGGTCATGGTGATCGTTCCTGTAAACGGCATGCGGCGTGCGCCAGTGGACCGGGGCCGGCGTCGCCGCGCACGGGCGCGGACCATACCGGATCATCCAAAGTCGCTGCAACCGACGCTCTGATCGCCCTGCCATACCCGCGGTAAATGGCGTGTCAACACCACCGCGCCGCCGTGGCGCGCTGCCCCGAATTGCCGCACGCAGGACGTCGCACCCCCGGCCCGACGCGGTACCCGCGCAACGAACCGCCAGACGCGCGCGTTCACAGGCCATGGTCAATCGACCGTGCCCAGACTTGGAAGCGTCACCGGCCAGCATAAGCCGGGACCCGAAAGGAGACGAACATGACCCATATGTTGCTCGCCGGCCTCGCGCTCGCGACCGCCGCCACCATGGCCGCACCGACCATCGAACACACGACGCGGGTCGATCATCACAGCGGCCCCGTGGAGGTCCGTTATCGCGGCGCGGTCGTCGTCGAACACCGCCAGATCGGTGCGGTCGCACCCGCCGGACAATCCTCGACGCTGCGTTGTGCCTGGACCGCCAACATGATCGTCGACCGGCACGCCAAGGCGTCGTCGGGGACGCTGATGACGCGCAACTTCGCGCGCGATGGCGTCGCGGCGGGCCACCAGCCGGGATGGTGCAGCAGCAGCCGCGCCGCGATCGCGCGCGAGGTCGCCGCGAAGACGCGCGACCTGCATCAGGACGTGACCGCGATGGCACAGGAAGACCATGACGTACTCCGCGCCGAACTCGATCAGATCCACGGAGCGTTGGCCGCAGGATGACGCGCCCCTTCACGCATACACTCGCGCTGACCCTGTGCAGCACGGCAGCCTTTCTCCCAACGTCCGTGCGGGCACAGGTCGCGCCCTCCGGCGGGATCGAGGGCGCCACCGACGAGGCACGCCGCGGGCTCAGTTGGAGCGAGGGCCGCGCGGTACTGTCCGCGGACGCGGCGGCCTCGCTCGGCAGGATCGACGCGACAGCGCGCGTGACGACGCTCCGCAACGCCGACCGCCACGCGGGCGCCGACGCGGTCGTCGACGTGATGCTGGCAACCGGGTGGGATCTGGGCGCAGTCACGCTCCGGACGTCCGCGACCGGGCATCTGTTCGCCGGCGCGCGCACCGGGATGGACTATGCCGAGATCGGCGCGTCCGCGCGGTACAGCTATGGTCCGGCCCGTCTGGTCGGCGGGATCGAATTCGCCCCGTCGCAGGATGCGCTGGGGGGCAGCAACGTCTATCTTTATGCGAATGCCGATGCCGGGATCCCCGGGACGCCCTACACGCTGCTGGCAGGTATCGGGCACTCCTCGGGCACCACGACGGATCCGCTGCGCATACAGCGGCTGCGTCCCGGTGGCAGCTATACCGATTGGCGATTGGGCATCGAACGCCAGCAGGGGCCGCTGACGCTCGGGGTCGATTATATCGGCACCGACATCGCACGCGCCGATGCGACCGGCCCGTTTGCGGATGCGCGACACAGCGGCGACCGTATCGTCGCCCGCGCGCGGCTGGGCTTCTGATCCCGCGGGAGCGCACTGATCCGCGCTCCCGAGTCCGGCCCCCTTTAAGGGCCGTGCTCACGAAGATCCAGAAATGACATTATGGGGTTTGGGAAGCCCGGAAGTCCCTGAGGACATCCTCTGCTTCGAATTATCCCTACCCGGCTTTCTGTCTGCAAAGACGAGAAAAACCGGGTAGGGTCAATTCCATGGTGGGCGTGGCAAGGATTGAACTTGCGACCCCTGCGATGTCAACACAGTGCTCTACCACTGAGCTACACGCCCGCCGGAGCGCTCCACTAGCCGCGCTTATCGCGGGGCGCAAGCGCTCAATTGAAGCTTGTTGCATTATCCATCTCGAACAGCCGATCGACCTCGGCCACCAGGTCGCGGAGATGGAAGGGTTTGGACAGCACGCGCGCCTGCGGCATCGTCTTGCCCGCCTTCAGCGTGACCGCCGCAAAGCCGGTGATGAACATGACGCGGAGGTTCTTGCAGAGCTCGCCGGCACGCTGTGCCAGCTCGATGCCGTCCATCTCGGGCATCACGATATCGGTCAGCAACAGGTCGAACGTCTCGGTCTCGAGCAGCGGAATCGCCGCGGTGCCACGGTCGACCGCGGTCACCGCATACCCCGATCGCTGCAGGGCGCGGGTAAGATATTCGCGCATGACCTGATCATCCTCGGCCAGCAGGATTCGCAACATCGATATATTCCCGTGATTTAGCGGTCCGTTACTCCATAAGCAGTTAAGATTTCCAGATCGTTTGCCCGTTCATGCAATGCGCCCTACGCTTTTCCGCATGCAGTCTCCTTCGTTCACGCGCTTCGGCGACCTGCCGCCTGCCAACCCGGTGGTGATGTCGGTACCGCATGCCGGTCGCGACTATCCGCCCGCCTTGCGCGAGGCGTTGCGCGTCCCGTTCGACACCGTCGTGGCGCTCGAGGACCGTCATATCGACATCGTTGCCACCCGGGCACGGACGGTCGAGACGATGATCGTGCAGACCCGGGCACGCGCCTGGATCGACCTGAACCGCAGCGAGGCCGAACGTGATCCGCGCGTGGACGAGGGGGCGAACCCGATGGCGCAGCCTCAACCCTCCGCCAAGCTGCGAAGCGGCCTCGGCCTGGTGCCGCGTCGGGCAGCCGCCGCGCCCGACCTCTGGCGGCGCCGGTTTACCGACGCGGACATCTCCAGCCGGATCGCCAACGACCACCGCCCCTATCATGACGCGGTGCACGACGCGCTGGCTGCAGCGCAGGCGCGGTTCGGGATCGCAATCCTCCTCGACGTCCATTCGATGCCGCCGCTCTCGGCGGCGGGCGTACCGGGCGGCAGCCCGCCCCGGATCGTGCTGGGGGACCGTTTCGGCCGCAGCGCCGATCCCCGCTTCCTCGCCCGCCTCGAGACCGAGATCGCGGACACAGGCCTCCCCTTTGCCCGCAACGCGCCCTATGCCGGGGGGCATATCCTCGAACGGCACGCGCGTCCCACCGCGGGGATCCACGCGATCCAGCTCGAATTCGATCGGTCGCTCTATCTGGATCGCCAATTCGACGGGTTGGGCACCGGCGTGGATGCGACGGTGCGGCTGCTCAAGGCCCTTCTTACGACCTTGACGAACGAGGCGCTGGGAATGAGCGCATCGGCCACCACCCGAGCCGCAGCCGCCGAATAAGGGCCAGCGCCAGCGACACCAGTTCCCCGCAGCAGGACCCTAGCGTGGCCCATAAAAAAACCACCCCGTGCGCGAAGCACGAGGTGGCCAAGGTTCAGGGAGGAGGCACGCTGGAAGCGTGCCGTACGACGCCGCGAAAGGGGGGGACACGGTGCCGTACAGGTCTAAAATGGGCGAGCGGGATTTTGGTTCAACCCCGACGCGAAAAATTCTGCGCCGCAACGATCGCAGCCCGGGATCCCGGCGCGAGCGCGCGGTATCCGGTGCGCCGACAGACCGCGCTGTGATCGGTCGGCGCGGACGGATCAGCCGCCGAGCTGCGGCAGCGGCGTCTTGCCGAGCTGGACCTGGCGCGCAAAGATGTCGCGCATCAGCGCGAGCGAGAACAAATGTGCGTAGAGCAGCGGCAGCATGCCCGACTTGCTGATCTTGCGCAGCGCATCGCCGCGCAGGTCGATCAGCTTTTCCTCGTTGACCATCTGGAACCCGCGATAGACGAAGGGCTGCTCGGCACCGTCGGGCTGGATCGAGACTTCGCCGTCCATCAGCAAGCCGAGTTCGCGCAGCTCCTTCATGAAGTTCTGCGTGCGCGCGCCGGCCTGTTCGAACGATTCGTTGAACGCCAGGATCGACTTGGTGACCTCGGTCGGCGCGCCATCCGCGAACAGCGCGTCGCCCTCGTCGAACGCACCGAGCGCATCGGAGGTCGGATCGAAGCAGAGCGACAGCTCCTGCGCATCGGGATGCAGCCGCGCGAGCATGTATGGATAGCGGCGGATATAGGCGGGAACGTAGAAGGTGTTCTCTGTCAGCTTGCCGTCGTCGCCGATGAAGACGTTGACGCCCTCGTTGAGGCCCATCAGCGCCAGCGGGATCGCATCGTCGCCGACCGAGAAGACGATCGGCATGTGACGCTGCACCAGCGGGAATTCGTCGACGGTGATCGGGATCGCATGCTGGCCGACGAGGAACGGCGCGCTCTCCTGCGGGCGAACCTTGTAATCGGCGTGCGTGTCGCTCGAAAGCGGCTCTAGGCCGTTGTAGAAGAGCGGAAGCTGCGGTGCGCTGGCCATCATGTATCTCCAGTGTTTCGTCAGAGGATCTGGGCGGCAGGACGCCGGCGATTGGCGCGAGGCTCTATGGCGTGACGCCTGCCCGTGCAAGCGTGACGAGCTTGCCGGGGTTCAGCAGCCCGTGCGGATCGAATGCGGTCTTCACCGCGCGCAGGATCGTCAGCCGTGCGGGCGACGACAACCGCTCCAGCTCGCCAATCTTCATCTGGCCGATCCCGTGCTCTGCGGAGATCGATCCTCCGGCCGCGACGACCAGATCGTCGACGAAGCGCGTCACGACCGGCGCATCCTCGGCATACCAGCGCGCGGGATCGGTCCCCTGCGGAGCGCGGACGTGAAAATGGACATTGCCGTCGCCCAGATGGCCGAACCCGCTGGCATGCGTACCGGGAAACCGCGCCTCGCAGGCCCGCGCGGCATCGATCATGAAGCGCGGCATCGCCTCGACCGGGACCGAGATGTCGTGCTGCGTGGCGGGGCCGAGCGCGCGTTCTGCCGCCGACAGGGAATCGCGGATCCGCCAGAATGCCGCGGCCTGCGCCTCGCTGGCGGCGATCACGACATCCTCGGCCTGCCCTGCCTCCAGCGCGGCGCCCAGCAGCCGTTCGAGCAGCGCCGCGGGGGTCTCGCCGTCCATGGACGGTGCGGTTGCCTCGATCAGGACATGCCAGGCATGGTCGCCGTCGAGCGGGGGCCGCGTCCCTGGGAGATGCGCGACCGCTGCCGCTAGCGTTTCGCGGGGCAGGATCTCGAAGCTTTCGACACGGTCGGTCGCCGCCTGCAAGCGGCGGAGCAGCCGGAGCGCGCTGTCGGGTCCGGAGACCCCGACCCAGGCGACCGCACGTGCGGCCACGGCTGGCACCAGCCGCAATGTGGCTGCGGTGACGATCGCCAGCGTTCCCTCGGATCCGACGAGCAGCTGATCGATGTCGTAGCCGCGATTGTCCTTCTTCAGCGCGGACAGGCCGTCATGGACGCTGCCGTCGAGCAGCACCGCCTCGACCCCTGCGACCAGTCCGCGCATCGTCCCGAACCGCAGCACCTGCGTGCCGCCGGCATTGGTCGAGACCAGGCCGCCGATCGTGGCGCTGCCACGTGCGCCGAGCGTCAGCGGGAACCGCTGACCAACCGCCTGTGCGGCGTCGTCGAGATCAGCGAGGATTGCGCCTGCCTCCACCACCGCGAGACCGGCCTCGGCATCGATCGACCGGATGCGGTTGAGGCGGCGCAGCGACAGCAGGGCGGCACGGCCATCAGCGGGCGGCGTCGCCCCGCCGACCATCGACGTGTTGCCGCCCTGCGGTACCAGCGGGACGCGGAACGCCAGTGCGGCCTGGGCGATCGCCGATACCTCGGCCACCGACGACGGGGCGAGCATCAGCGGGGCTTCACCGTGGAACCGGCCGCGCCAGTCCTCGAGCCAGGGGGCGATATCTGTGGCATCGGTGACGATGGACTTGCGCTCAAGCTGCGGGGCAAGCGCGTCGAGCATCTGTATCTGTTCGGGCGTCATGACAGCGCCGCTAAGCGCAATTCACCTCCCGTTCAACGATCGCGGTTAACGCTGCTTAGCGACATCATGATTCACCCTGCGCTTCCCGCCTCCCTCCTCGCCCTCACCGCCCCCCTCGCGGCCGTGGCGAACCCCGCCGCGCCGACGCGCGCGCGCGTCGAGATCACGCAGGTCTCGATCCACGAGCGCATCATCATCCGCGTCCCCCGCATGTTCAGGCGATCGGCCCAACCCGTCGGTAGCGCGCCCTTGTCGAAGCCGCGCGAGTGGAAGGAGCGCAAGGGGCCCAAATGCGTCGCCGTCGCGGAGATAGCAGGCGCCTTTCTCGGCCAGCCGGGCTCGGTCGATCTCGTCATGCAGGACGGCACGCGATTGCGCGCGAAGCTTGATGGCGACTGCAAACCACTCGACTATTATCCGGGCTTTTACCTGCGGCCGAGCGGTGACGGTCTGATATGTCGCGATCGCGACGCGATTCGCATGCGGTCCGGGGCGCGCTGCGAAATCGATGACTTCAAGACTCTGAAGCTCAAGCAATAGACAAGACGGCAGGGGTGATGTGCGACTTTCGTCGTGCCGCCACCCGCTTTCCTTGACATTTTGCTGGAAATCCGCGAGCGGCGGGGCGCTTGAGGGAATAATGCGCGCCCTCCTTTTCCCGGACATATAAATGAGCTTTGCCGATCTCGGCCTTTCCGAAGAACTCCTGAAGGCGGTCACTGACGCCGGCTATACCGAGCCGACGCCGATCCAGGCCGGCGCGATCCCTTCGGTTCTGATGATGCGCGACATCATCGGCATCGCCCAGACGGGCACCGGCAAGACCGCGTCGTTCGTGCTGCCGATGATCGACATTCTTGCCCATGGCCGAAGCCGCGCCAGGATGCCGCGCTCGCTGATCCTTGAGCCGACCCGCGAACTGGCCGCGCAAGTTGCCGAAAACTTCGAGAAATACGGCGTCAATTCGCATCTCTCGATGGCGCTGCTCATCGGCGGCGTGTCGATGGGCGACCAGCTCGCCGCGCTCGAAAAGGGCGTCGACGTCCTGATCGCGACGCCGGGCCGGCTGATGGACCTGTTCGGCCGCGGCAAGATCATGCTCAACGGCTGTTCGCTGCTGGTCATCGACGAGGCGGACCGGATGCTCGACATGGGGTTCATCCCCGACATCGAGGAAATCTGCACCAAGCTGCCCAAGTCGCGCCAGACGCTGCTATTCTCGGCAACGATGCCGCCGCCGATCAAGAAGTTGGCGGACAAGTTTCTCTCGAACCCCAAGACGATCGAGGTCTCGCGCCCTGCATCGACCAACCTCAACATCAAGCAGTATCTGGTCCCGGTCGCCAGCCAGACCGCGAAACGCGAGACACTGCGCCGGATCCTGGCGCAGGACGAGGTCACCAACGCGATCATCTTCTGCAATCGCAAGACGACCGTGCGCGACCTCAACAAGGTGTTGAAGCAGGCGGGTTACAAATCAGGCGAAATCCATGGCGACATGGAGCAGCCCCAGCGCCTCGCCGAACTGGACCTGTTCAAGAACGGTGCGGTGACGATCCTCGTCGCCTCGGACGTCGCTGCGCGTGGTCTGGACATCAAGGGCGTGTCGACCGTCTTCAACTATGACGCGCCTTGGCATCCCGACGATTATGTCCACCGGATCGGCCGCACGGGCCGTGCGGGCGCGACGGGCACCGCTTATACCTTCGTCGCACCCGACGATTCCGAGAATATCCAGAATATCGAAAAGCTGACGGGCCAGACGATCGAGCGGCTCAAGCTGTCCGAGCCGAGAGCGCTGGCTCCGGCGGCTACCGCGCCGTCCGATAGCAATGAAGAGCTGCCACCGCGGCGCGAGCGGTCGCGGACGCGGCGGGTGCCGCGTGCCGATGTCGTTGCCCATGCCGTCGAGGACGAAGTGATGGCAGCTGCCGAAATCGCAGCGCCCATGGCCGCTGCCACGCCGAAACCATCGCGCTGGGCTCGGACGCCGATTGACGAACCGGTCCCAGCCGCACAGCCTGCGCTTCCCCGTGTTGCTCCGGCAATGCCCATCGCGCCGGTCGCGGAACGTCCTGCCGCGGCCCCGGTGCCGCCAGCACCGTCGACCGCCATGCCCGAGCAGGCACGCGAGCCAAAGGTCGATCCCGTGCGGGCCACCCGCCGCAGTACCGTGCCCGACGCGCCGGTTGACGGGTGGAACGGCCCCTTCCCCAGCTTCCTGAATGCCGTGATTGGCGGATACGAGTGATGCCGAGAGCTTAGCTTCAGGCTTGCCCACTATAGGAGCGATAGCGACACAAGCGCGCTTGCCGTTTTGATCGTTGATCCACGGAGCGATCGCCTTGGGAGTGCGGAGGTACGTGGCCGAGTCGACGAATGCCCGCACTATGGGGTCACAGGCGCTGCCGGGGGTTGCGTCTGGGCCACCTGATCGGGCATTCGACCTCCTAGCGCAACCTCATGACGCCATCTTGGCCATAGCGTCATCATCCAGCGCTGCTGCCCGCCGATAGGCCGCGCGTTCGGTCAGGCGGGCGGCATAGGCCTCGAATGCTGCAAGCTTCGGCATCGTGCCGAACTGTAATCCCCATATGACCTGGGCACCCACATAGACATCGGCTGCCGTGAAGCGTTCGCCCGCGATATAGGGATGCGCCGCAACGGCATGCTCAAGTCCCGCGATCGCGGCCTCGAAACTTCCATAACCGACCATCCGCTGCTGCGTCTCGGTCGGGACCACGCCGAGCGATCGGTTGGTAATCGCGGCCTCCAGAGGCCCGGCCGCGTAAAATAGCCATCGATAATAGTCGGCCCGCTCGTCGGCCGTCGGCGCCAATTGCGCCTCGGGCACGGCGTCGGCCAGATAGGCGCAGATCGCGCCGCATTCGGTAACGACGTGGCCGTCATGGACGATAGCCGGCACCTTGCCCATCGGATTGACCGAAAGATACGGCGCCGCCTTCATCGTCGTCGCATAATCGAGCATTACCGTATCGTAAGCGACCCCGGTCTCCTCGAGCATCCAGCGAGCAATACGCCCCCGCGACATCGGATTCGAATACAGTGTCAACGTCATGGCTCGCCCCTCAAGAACATAGAGTGAACGATGATCTCATGGCGATGCCGTGCCGTCAAGATGCGATCGCGGATCGCACCCAGCGGGTTGTGCCGTCGAACGAAGCAGCGATGAATCTTACGCCAGCGCCGTCGCGAACAGCGCGAGCATGCGGCCCCACGCACGGTCCGCCTGCACCGGATTATAGACCTTGCTGTCGGGCGGGCACCATCCGTGCATCGTTTGCGGATAGACCTCGATTTCGGCCGGACGCTTCGCTGTCGCGAAGGCCGCCCGCAGCACGTCCTTCTCGGTCGGTGCGCGCGCATCATCGTTCGCCGCTATCGCGATCAGATAGCTGCCTTTCAGTGCAGGGATCAGCCGGTGCGGGCTGTCGGGTGTGTCGGTCACGAACCCCCCGCCGTGGAACGTCGCCCCCGCGCGGATGCGTCCCGATACCGCAGCAGCGGTGCGGATTACCATCGGCCCGCCCATGCAATAGCCGGTGGTCGCCAGCCCGCGCTTGCGATCCACCTGCGGTTGCGCATCCAGGAAGGCGGTGAAGGACTTGGCGTCACGGACCGTAGCCTCGGGCGTAAGCGCGTCACGAAAGGGTGCAATTCGCGCGCGGATGGCCGGCTGGTCGTATGATTCGCCGGGGCCGAGAAACGGTGCCTTAGTCGACCGATAGAATTGATTCACGACGAGGACGGCATAACCCGACTGCGCGAGTCGATCGGCCATTTGACGGAACGCCGGGCGCAGACCCATGATGTCTGGCCAGACAAGCACGCCCGGATGAGTCCCGGTGGCTGGCGCGACGAAATAGGCGTCAGCCTGACCATCGGGCGTCTTGATCGACACGTCGCGTCCGCTGATCGGCTTCGCATCGGCCGGCACGGGCAACAGCATCGCAAGGCCTGCGGCCCCGGTCATCACGCCGAACTGGCGCCGCGACATGGCGGCGAGATAGTGTTCGTTATCGTCTGCGGTATGCTCGTCGCACATGGGGCCTCTCCTGCCGGCTTTGATCCGATGCTAGCTCACGTTGCGCGCCACCACCACACGCCATCGACGCTGTCCCGAACGGCGCGACCCTCGACCTCGAGCCGACGCAGATGCGCGAGCGCTTCGCCCGTCGCCATGCCGAGCAGATCGGGGCCGATTGCGCGCCGGAACAGCCGTCCGAAACACTCAACCGCACGACGCGGCTCGGCGAGAAAGGCAGCGAGTTCGTCGAGCCGTTCGCGGTGCTCACGATCCATCGCGTCAAGCCTAATATGAAGACCAGTAAACGGATCGCCATGCCCCGGCAGGACCAGCAGATCTGCGGGCAATGTCTTCAGCCGAGCGATCGCGGCAAACCATTCGCCCAGCGGATCCGCATGCGGCTCGGTGATGCCCAAAGAGATATTGGGGCTGATACGGGGCAGAACCTGATCCCCGGCAATCAGGATGCCCGATGCCTCGTTGAGAAGGCATGCATGCTCTGGGCTGTGGCCCGACCCGATCACGACCCGCCAGTCATCGCGCCCTACCGTCAACACGTCACCGTCGCTGATCCGCGTGTAACCCAAGGCAAGCGGCGTGATGATCTTGCGAAATCCCGCCCACCCCTTCGCGCTGGCATGCGCGATCTGCGTACTGTCCCAGCCCGCACCGCGCCAGAATGCCAGCATTTCGGCAGGAACGGCATCCCTGGCATCAGCGGCCAGCATTCGTGCGGTCAGCCATTCGCCCCGGGTCATGACGAGCGCCGCGTCGTGCGTTTCGCATAGCCAACCAGCGAGGCCGATATGATCGGGATGAAAATGCGTGCCGATCACGCGGGTGATGCGGACGCCCGACTTCGGCCCTGCCAGGATTGCGGTCCACGCGTCGCGCGCTTCCGGCGTATTCATGCCCGTATCGACGAGCGCGTCGCCGTCGCCGTCGGCGAGCATCCAGCAGTTCACGTGGCGCAGCGGACCGGGAATTTTGAGGCGTACCCAGTCAACGCCGGGAGCGATGCGAAATACGTTACCGGGTTCGGGCTCGCGGTGGCCCAAGGGGTAGACCAGCCCCTTGCGTGTTAGCGGTTCATCCTGTGGAGCCGGCAGCGACGTCATGTGTCGCAGGTAGCAACCGCAAGGCGCCAGAGATAGTCCCCGGGCCGACACGCGCATCAGCCATGCCGCATGCCCTCGACGCCCTAGGTCGCCGGCCATTCCCGCGCCGTCAGGACCGCAAACCTATCCGATAGCCCGTACCGCCCCCGCACCGCGCCACGCGGGCGCCGGGAACGTCAGCGCTTGAAGGGGTCGTCAAACAGCGGCTTGACCGGCAGGACACCGCCCTCTGCGACGAACTGCGCGTCCGCCGCTGCCTGCGTACGCTCGTTACGAAGCTGCTCGAGCAGCGCCTCACGATCACCTTCGAGACGCGTGTCGGTCGGTGCTTCCATACCCGCCGCCTTGGCGGCCTTGGCAACCGCGGCGTCGAGTTCGCGCTGCGACGTCAGGCCAAGCGTGACCGGGTCCTTTGGCGTGATGTTGGCGATGTTCCAGTGGCTACGGTCACGGATCGCAGCGATCGTCGTGCGCGTCGTGCCGATCAGCAGCGAGATTGCGCCATCGGTGATCTCGGGATGATTACGGATAATCCAGGCAATGCCATCGGGCTTGTCCTGGCGCTTGGACACCGGCGTGTAACGCGGGCCCTTGGTCCGGCGGACCTGCTCGGGACCCTTGATCATCTTGAGCTGATAATCGGGATCGGCCGCGCCCTTGTCGATCTCGTCCTGCGTGACCTCATGCGCGCGGACGGGATCGCGCCCCGTCAGCTTGGTCGACGTGGTGTCGTCGGCGATCGCCTGGATCTCGAGAATGTGCAGACCGCAAAAATCTGCGATTTGTTCGAAACTGAGCGCAGTGTTGTCGACCATCCAGGCGGCGGTCGCATGGGGCATGAGCGGCTGGGCCACGGCGGAAACTCCGTAAAAATAGAAAGGGCCGCCCCTTTCGGAGCGGCCTGACATGACACACGACTTAGTGCGCCCATGACTAACAGGCAAGCGCGCGATCGTCGCGTCGCATCATGCCGCCATGCGCGGTCGATCGAGTGGACGGGCAAGCGGAACAAGGGCACGCAGAAACTGGCGCGCACTTGCGGGCCAGCTGTAACGGGCAGCATAGGCGGCGCAGGCGACGGGATCGCGGGTCAGTGCCGCCGCGATCGCTTCGTCGAGATCCTCATGCATCACGCCAACGCGCGGGTCGAGTACGTCGATCGGGCCGGCGACGGGATAGGCTGCAACGGGAGTCCCGCACGCCAGCGCCTCGATCATGACCAGCCCAAACGTATCGGTGCGGCTCGGAAAGACGAGGACGTCCGCAGTCCGATAGGCCGCCGCCAGCCCTTGTCCGTCGCGCTGACCGAGAAACACGGCATCGGGGAAGCGACGTGCAAGCGCGGCGCGCGCGGGCCCGTCGCCGACCACCACCTTCGTTCCCCGATGCGCGGACGACAGGAAGGCCTCGACATTCTTCTCGACAGCGACGCGCCCGACATAGAGCAGGATCGGCCCGGGCAGCGCCGCCATCTCCGGATCACGGGCGCCGTCCAGCCCGAATTGTGCAAAATCGACGCCTCGCCCCCATTCGCGAACCTGATGCAGCCCCTGTGCAGTAAGTGTTGCCGCGACAGAGGGCGTGGAGACCAGGATCGACTCGGCGGGACGATGGAACCAGCGAATATAGCGCCATATCCAGGCGGGGTTCGCGCCCGTCCGTGCCGCGATGTAATCGGGAAACTGGGTATGATAGGCGGTCGTGAACGGCAGATCTCGGGCCAGGCACCAGGTTCGTGCGGCGAGGCAGACTGGACCTTCCGTCGCGAGGTGTATCGCATCGGCACCAAAGCTTTCGAGCATTCGTCCGACCGCGCCCGACCGTGCAAAGGCCAGCCGAATCTCGGGATAGGTCGGACACGGCATCGAGGCGAACTGCGCCGGGGATATGATCAGCACTTGATGACCCGTCGCTTCGAGTTCCCGCCGGACGGACTTCAGGGTGCGAACCACGCCGTTGACTTGCGGGCTCCAGGCATCGGTGACGATCGCGATACGCATCGGGGTCTCCTTGGGGAACCGCGGCATGAGCCGAATTGGCTTGGGTCAGGCGGCCAGCGTGACGACGTTGTCGATCTCACGCGCAGCTATTTCGTCTGCCCAGTGAAGCAGTTCCATCCGCCCGTCGAAATGCTCGACAAGTGCCGTGCAGCCTTCGACCCAGTCGCCGTCGTTATAATAGGCAACGCCGGCAATATCGCGCATTTCCGCGGTATGGATGTGTCCGCATACGACGCCATCGACCCCGCGGACGCCGGCCGCGTGCGCGACGACTTCTTCGAAATGCGATATGAAGGCGACGGCGTTCTTGACCTTGGCCTTGGCGTGTTTCGAGAGCGACCAATAGGGCATGCCGAGGCGTCGGCGCGCGCCATTCACCCACCGGTTGAGCCCCATGAGCAATGTGTACGCCGCATCCCCAATATGCGCGACCCAGCGATGCGCCAGCGTGATAGCGTCGAACTCGTCACCGTGCAGAACCAGCAGGCGGCGGCCGTCGGCGGTCTCGTGGATCGCCTTGCGCCGGATCGAGATCCCACCGAAGTCGAGCCCCGAATATTGCCGGAACACCTCGTCATGGTTGCCCGGAATATAGACGACCCGCGTACCGCGCTTCGCGCGCTTGAGCAGCCGCCACAGCACGTCGTTATGCGCCGCCGGCCAGTAGAATTTCTTCTTCAATCGCCAGCCATCGATCATGTCGCCGACCAGGAACATCGTCTCGCTGTCGACATGGTCGAGAAAGTCGTTGAGCATCGCCGCGTTGCAGCCACGCGTGCCGAGATGGACGTCGGAAATCCAGATCGTGCGATATTGCCGCCGGTCGACGACGCGTTCAGGCACAACGGGTCGCGAATGGATGAAGTCCGCGATGTCCGCCACATCGGCTATCGGCAACGCGTCGGTTGGAAACGTGACGGTGTCCATCGGCCTGCCCCGCAAATCTGTTCGTTGCGGTCCTGACTAGCGGCGCAATGTGACATGGCAGTCGCAGTCCGGTGACTGTTCTAAGTCATCGGACGACGCACAGCCTCCGTGACGAATTGCAGAGACGGCTCGGGGACAGCCTGGTCAGGCGTGCCCGCGTCACGTCATGGACAGCACGATCTTCCCGACGTGATCGCCCGCCTCCATCCGCGCATGCGCAGCCGGGGCGTCGGCAAAGGCAAAGACGCGATCGATCACTGGCTTGAGCTTGCCCGCCTCCACATGCGGCCAGACCGTCCGCGCCAGTTCATCGGCCACGAGCGACTTGAATGCGGTATCACGCGGGCGCAGCGTCGATCCCGTCAAGGTCAGACGACGGCGCATGATCTCGAACAGCGGCACCGTCGCATTCGCCCCACCCTGAACCGCGATCGACACGTGCCGCCCGTCTTCGGCCAGACATTGCAGATTACGCGCGACATAGTCGCCACCCACCATATCGAGTACTGCCGCAACACCCTTGCCGCCGGTGATCTGCTTGACCCGTTCGACGAAGTCCTCGGTCTTGTAGTCGATCGCGTGCGTCGCGCCGAGGCTGAGCGCGGCTTGGCATTTCGCCTTCGAGCCCGCGGTGACGATGATGTCGATCCCGAAGATGGCACACAAGCCGATCGCCATCGTGCCGATCCCGCTCGTGCCGCCATGGACGAGTACCGTATCGCCTTCGGTCGCATAGGCACGCTCGAACAGGTTGGTCCACACCGTGAACAACGTCTCGGGCATCGCCGCGGCTTCGACCATCGTCAGCGCTTCGGGCACGGAGAGGCACTGGCCGAACGGCGCAACCGCATATTCGGCATAGGCACCGCCCGTGATCAACGCACAGACCCGCTGCCCGATCTGTTCCTCGCCGACCCCGTCGCCGACCGCGACGATCGTCCCGGCAATCTCCATGCCCAAGATCGACGGGGCACCGGGCGGCGGCGGATATTTACCCTGCCGTTGCATCACCTCGGGACGATTGACGCCCGCCGCCGCGACCTTGACGAGGACCTCGCCGGCTCCGGGATGCGGCACGGCGCGCTCCACAAGGACGAGCACTTCAGGGCCTCCCGGAGCGTCGGGATCGATTGCCTTCATGACGTCAGGGACGATGTAACGCGGAGTCGCGGTTTTTGCAGTCATGTGATCGAGACGCCCCATTGGATTTCCGTGCCTTATTGACATCACTCCGGTGCGGGTCAACGTTACAGGCGCAATGGATCCGGATGACGCCCCCTCTCGTCCCGACGATTTCCTCGATGCGCTCGTGCGTCAGGACATCGACTCGCTCTCGGTCGCCGAGCTCGATGCGCGGATCACCGTGCTGCAAGGCGAGATTGCGCGCTGCCAGTTGAAAAAAGATCGAGCGATCAGCCACCGCGCCAGCGCCGACGACCTATTTAGACGGTGATGTCCTCGACCTCGTCTCGGCGGTCCGTGTTTGGACGGTGCAGGAACGCAGGCCGGCGGGGTCAAGTGCTTGATGCGATCGATTACCGTTCCGACATAGTGGCAAAGGGCCTGCGTCTGCGTGGCCCGACAGGAGTAATGTAAATGCCGTCATTTGCACCCGCCCTCGAGACCACCCTGCACAAGGCACTTGAGGCTGCATCGTCCCGACGCCACGAATATGCGACGCTCGAGCATCTCTTGCTGGCGTTGATCGACGACGAGCACGGATCGAAGGTCATGGGCGCCTGCAACGTTGATCTGGGCGAGCTGAAAACCACGGTCGCGCATTATCTCGACACCGAGCTCGATGCGCTCAAGGTCGATGCCGCGACCGATCCATCGCCGACGAGCGGCTTCCAGCGCGTCGTCCAGCGCGCCATCCTCCACGTCCAGTCTTCGGGCCGCGACGAAGTGACGGGTGCCAACGTGCTCGTTGCCTTGTTTAGCGAGCGGGAAAGCTATGCCGTCTATTTTCTGCAGCAGCAGGACATGAGCCGCCTCGATGCGGTTAGCTTCATCAGCCACGGCGTCGGCAAGGGCGGACAGCAGCCGACTGAAGCGTCGACACCCAAGGGTGCCGACGACGAGAAGCCGACCAAGGGACAGGAGAAGGGCAAGACGGAAAGCGCGCTCAAGCAATTCACGGTCGACCTGAACGAGAAAGCCAAGAACGGGAAGGTCGATCCCCTGATTGGGCGCGGGCCGGAGGTGGATCGCACGATCCAGATCCTGTGCCGCCGGTCGAAGAACAACCCGCTTTATGTCGGCGATCCCGGCGTCGGCAAGACCGCGATCGCGGAAGGTCTCGCCCGGAAGATCGTCGAGGGCGAGGTCCCCGATGTGCTCAAGCCGGCGGTGATCTATTCGCTCGACATGGGCGCATTGCTGGCAGGCACCCGGTATCGTGGTGATTTCGAGGAGCGCCTGAAGGCGGTCGTCAACGAGTTGGAGAAGATGCCGGACGCGGTATTGTTCATCGACGAGATCCACACAGTTATCGGTGCCGGCGCGACGAGCGGCGGTGCAATGGATGCGTCAAACCTGCTCAAGCCGGCGCTCTCGGGCGGCACGATCCGCTGCATCGGCTCGACGACCTACAAGGAATTCCGCAATCATTTCGAGAAGGATCGCGCCCTACTGCGGCGCTTCCAGAAGATCGATGTGAACGAGCCGACGATCGAGGATACGATCAAGATTTTGGCTGGCTTGCGGTCGGCGTTCGAGGATCACCACAACGTCAAATACACTCCCGACGCGATCAAGTCGGCGGTCGAACTCAGTGCGCGCTACATTAACGACCGCAAGCTGCCCGACAAGGCGATCGACGTGATCGACGAGGTCGGTGCGATGCAGATGCTGGTGCCGCCTAATAAGCGCAAGAAGACGATCACCCCCAAGGAGATCGAACAGGTCATCGCGACCATGGCGCGCATCCCGCCGAAATCGGTTTCGACCGACGACAAGCTCGCGCTCGCCACACTTGAAACAGATCTGAAGCGCGTGGTGTTCGGGCAAAATGCGGCAATCGAGAAGCTCAGTTCGGCGATCAAGCTGGCGCGAGCGGGTCTACGTGAGCCAGAGAAGCCGATCGGCAACTATCTGTTCACCGGCCCCACCGGCGTCGGCAAGACGGAGGTGGCCAAGCAGCTGTCTTCGATCCTGGGTATCCCGCTCCAGCGGTTCGACATGTCCGAATATATGGAGCGGCACTCGGTCAGCCGTCTGATCGGTGCGCCCCCGGGCTATGTCGGGTTCGATCAGGGTGGTCTGCTGACCGATGCGGTCGACCAGAATCCGCATTGCGTGCTGCTGCTTGACGAGATCGAGAAGGCGCATCCAGACCTGTTCAACATCCTGTTGCAGGTAATGGACAACGGGCGCCTTACCGACCAGCACGGCAAGTCGGTCGATTTCCGCAACGTCATTCTGATCATGACGACCAATGCGGGGGCCAGCGACATGGCCCGCGAGACGGTGGGCTTCGGCAACCTTACGCGTGAAGGCGAGGACGAACAGGCGGTGCAGAAGATGTTCACACCGGAGTTCCGCAATCGCCTCGATGCGATCGTGCCGTTCGGCTATCTGCCGACGACCGTGGTCGCCCGGGTCGTGGATAAGTTCATTCTTCAACTCGAGCTTCAGCTGGCGGACCGCGGCGTCCATATCCAGCTCGATGACGAGTCGAAGGCGTGGCTCACCGAGAAGGGCTATGACAAGCTCTACGGAGCGCGTCCGATGGGCCGTTTGATCCAGGAAAAGATCAAGCAACCACTTGCCGAGGAGCTGCTGTTCGGGAAACTGGTCCATGGCGGCGAGGTGACGGTGAAGATGAAAGATGGTGCGCTTTCGTTCGCGATTGAAAGTGCGGCGCCAAAAAAACCCAAGAAGAAGGGGAAGGCTGAACCCGTCTCTGCCAAGTAGCAGCGAGACGGCGTCAAGCCGCGTTTACGAGACCCGGCGGCAGCGCTTGCCGCCGGGTTTTTTTGTGCCATAGCCAGCTACGTTTACCGTTCTTTGCCGAACGCGCTTTACGAGGCATGTCATGGGGATACGGGCGTATATGCGGTGGGTCATGATCTTGCTGCTGTGGACGCTCGGCTTGGTGACTGCACCGCCCGCCGCCGCGACCGCCCTTCCCTTGGCGACCTGTCTCGTCCGCGCAGCACCCGGCATGACGGCGCCCGCCCTGTTCAAAACGCCGGAACGATTCGACTGCACCACCCCACAGCGCCGATTCGGCCCGGGTGATTTCTGGGTCCTGTCACAGCCGCTTCCCGCGGCTCAGCTACGCGGCACCAGCGCGCGTATCGGCAGCATCTGGATGACGCGCATCACGCTCTATGTCCGCTATGCCGATGGTGCGATTCGCCATGTCGGCGTCACGCCAAAAACCGCCCATGAGATCCTAAACCTCGGCGCCGTCCTCTCGCAACCGCTGCCGCGCCATGACGCGCCACCGGTGCGTCTCCTGTGGCATGTCGAAGGTGCCACGAACCTTCGCGGCGTCATCCTGCAGCCGGTACTGGCGGATCATGGCGAGGCGGCGACGACCGAGATCGTGCGCGGCGCACTTTACGGCGCGTTTGCCGGCATGGCGATCGCGCTGATCGTCTACAATCTGGCGCTATGGGGAGCGCTTCGCCAGGCTTTCCAGCCAGTCTACTGCCTCCTCGTCCTGTGCCTGCTGGCCTATGTATCGACGTCATCAGGTGCTGCGGGCCAAGTCTTTACGGGCCTTGACAATAACGACCGCCAGCGGCTCAACATACTGTTCCTGGCTGCATCCGCCAGCACAGCACTCCTTTTCGCCCGCAGCTTTTTCGAACGCGCCGTGTTCTCGGGTTGGGTACGGCCGCTCAGCAGTGCGGTGATGGTCGGGCTGGTCGGCATGGCGGGGCTCTGGGTTATACTCGCCCCCCGCGCGATCCATGTTCTCGATACCGGCATGTCGATCGCATATCTGGGGTTCATCGGGGTTGTGGCGATCATCCTGTGGCGCGCGTGGCGCGTCCGCAGCAATTATCTGTGGTTGTTTGCGCTTGCGTGGGGTGCACCGATCGTCATGTCCGGGCTTCGCATCGCCAGCAGCTTCGGGATGGTCGAGCCGAGCCTGCTGGTCGACAATTCGACGGTCATCGCGATGGCGATCGAGGCGCTTCTGTCGAGCACGGCGATTGCCTATCGCATCCTGTTGCTGAGCCGCGAACGCGACGCCGCGCGGGAACAGGAGATCGCGGCGCGCCTGCTTGCCGATACTGACCCGCTGACCGGCCTGCTCAATCGTCGCGCCTTCCTGGAACGTGCGATTGGCCGCCTCGGCCAGCAGACGCTGCTGATCGCCGACATCGACCATTTCAAGCGGGTCAACGAAACGATCGGCCATGATGGCGGCGACGAGGTGTTGAGGGCCTTCGCCCGTGCGCTTCGCAGCGCACTGCCAACCGATACGCTCATCGCCCGAATTGGTGGCGAGGAGTTTGCTATCCTCGTCGATGCCTCGACATCGGTTTCGCCCTGCGCAATCCGCGACCGTGTCCGCGGCCAGTCGATGCCGTATGATATCACCGTCACCGCCAGCATCGGTACGTGCACCGGCCCCCTGTTGCACGACGCCGACTGGAAGACGCTCTACCGCGACGCCGACCGCGCCTTATTCGAGGCCAAGGCGGCGGGCCGCGATCGATCGCGAAGCGCGGTCAGCCTCGTCTCGGCCGCCTGAGTGGGGTGCCTGGTGCCGCGGCTTGTCAAAGCGGATTGACGACGTCAGGATGCAGCTTCGCCCGGGAGAATGACGATGCGTAATCGTAAGGCTGCCCTCGTTGTCGCTGCGCTGGTGCTGACGCTCGCAGTAATGCCGCGACCGACGGCGGATATCCGCCTCATCACGCATGACCCGTCCGACCCCGCGCCGCACAGGATGCAGGCTGCAGTCGACCTGGGGCTGATCGGCATATCGGTGCTTTACACCTGGACCGTCGACCGGTTGCGCTAGAATTCGCGGCAAACTCGGCGCGTGCCGGTCACGGCATAGCCTCCGCCGTCGACGCGTCCTTGACCCCCGTCGCGCGCCTGCTCCATAGCAGCACCCATGGAAACGCCGACAGAAGACCTCTCATTCGAAGAGGCATTGAAAGAGTTGGAGACGATCGTGGGGCAGCTCGAGCGTGGCGATACGCCGCTGCAGCAGGCGATCGAGCTTTACGAACGCGGCAACAAGCTGCGCCAGCGTTGTGCTGATCGGCTGGACGCTGCGCAGGCGCGGATCGAAGCGATCCGGCTCGATGCCGAGGGTAAGCCGGCTGGGGTTCGCCCCTTTGCGGCAGGTTGAGCCGCGCATGACGACCTTGCCGCAATCGCTGGCGGAAGCGCTCGCTGAGGTTTCCGCAGAGATCGACGCGCAGTTCGACCTCCTTCTGGCGATCCCCGAAGATCCGCGTGCGGACCTGTATCACGCGATGCGTCACGCGGCGATCGGCGGCGGCAAGCGGCTACGCCCGTTGCTCGTTTTCGCGACCGCCAGCCTGTTCGGGGTCGACCGTGCTTGTGCGGCGCGGGTGGCCACGGCCATCGAGGCGATCCATGTCTATTCGCTGATCCATGACGATCTCCCGGCCATGGACGATGACGACATGCGTCGTGGCAAGCCGACCGTGCACAAGATGTTCAGCGAAGCATGCGCGATCCTCGCAGGTGACTGCCTTCACGCACTGGCGTTCGAGATCCTCGCCGACCCGTCAACGCACCCCGATCCGTTCGTGCGCGCCGATCTGGTGCTCGACCTTGCCAAGGCGTCCGGCCCGACTGGGATGGCCGGCGGCCAGATGATGGATCTCGAGGCGGAGAATGCCCGGTTCGATCTGAACACTGTCACCCGGCTTCAGCAGATGAAGACCGGTGCGCTGATTTTGGCGTCCGTCGAAGCAGGCGCCATTCTTGGCAGGATTGCGCCCGAGGGCCGGGTTGGCCTGCGCGGCTATGCGCACGACCTGGGACTTGCCTTTCAAATTGCTGACGATCTGCTCGACGCCGAAGGCGATGAGGCGGCGGCCGGCAAACGCCTCCGCAAGGATGCCGGTGCGGGCAAGGAGACGTTCCTGTCGCTGCTCGGCGCGGATCGCGCGCGCGAACAGGCCCGCATGCTTGTCGACCAGGCGATCGCACATCTGCACAGCTATGGCCGTGAGGCCGATCTGCTCCGCGCGATCGCACGCTTCGTGCTTGATCGCGACCGCTGACCTCTTCCGGAGACACCGACCATGACGGCAAGCCACGAGACCGTAAGGGTCGGTGTTTACCCGGGTACATTCGACCCGATCACGCTGGGCCATATGGACATCATCCGACGTGGCGCGAAGCTGGTCGACCGGCTGGTCGTCGGTGTTACGACGAACGCCTCAAAATCCCCGATGTTCACGATCGAGGAACGCATGGCGATGGTGAGGCGTGAGGTAGACGGCGTGGCCGGCGAGATCCACGTGGTCGCGTTCGATTCTCTGTTGATGGATTTTGCCGAGCGCGAAGGCGCGAAGGTCATCGTCCGCGGTCTGCGTGCCGTCGCCGACTTCGAATATGAATATCAGATGGCGGGGATGAACCAGCAGATCAATCCGCGGGTCGAGACGGTGTTCCTGATGGCGGATGTCGCGCTGCAGCCGATTGCGAGCAAGCTGGTCAAGGAAATCGCGCTCTTTGGCGGGGACATAGCCAAATTCGTCCCGCCTGCCGTCAGTGAAGAGGTCATTGCCCGCGTCAATCAGATCGGCCGCAAGGGAAGTTGAAGCGCGCGGGACGCCAGTTGGCGGACGATGTTCAGTTTGGCGCAAGCACGGATTTGTTCTAAGCGGCGGGCTTCGAGGTCGGCCCCGGCCCCATGGCCAATGCGAGTAGGGATTTGATGCGCTTTTTCGCCGGTATGTTTGCGATCCTCGGGTGCCTCGTCGCGGCACCTGCGTCCGCCCAGATCATCGATCCAGCTGTTGCCGGACGCGCCACTCCGCCGTTGACGACGGACACGCAGAACCTGCTACTGCTTGACCTGTCGACGGGGGGCCGGGTCACGATCTGGCTTCGTCCCGATGTCGCCCCTTTGATGGTCGAGCGCATCAAAACCCTGACCCGGCAGCGTTTCTACGACGGCCTGGCGTTTCACCGGGTGATCGACGGGTTCATGGCACAGGGCGGCGATCCAAAGGGTGACGGTACCGGTGGCTCACCCCTGCCCGACGTGAAGGCCGAGTTCAATTATCTGCCGCACGTTCGCGGCGCGGTGTCCGCGGCGCGTTCGGAAAAGGAAGACAGCGCGAACAGCCAGTTCTTCATCGTCTTTCAGCCGCGCCTCAGCCTCGACAAGAAATATACCGTGTTCGGCCGGGTGATCGACGGCATGCAATATGTCGACGCCATTGAGCGCGGCGAGCCGCCGGCAAACCCCTCGCGGATCCTGCACGCATATATCGCTGCGGACAGCCCGCCGGCCTATGTCGCCGCGCCCGTTACCCCGCCATCGGCACTGGGCGCGCCTGTAACCCTGCCGGGGACCGGCAGCAGCAAGTCGAGGCCAGCACAGGCGGTCGTTGCAAAGCCCAAGCTTGCCAAGAAGGCCCCCGCGAAGAAGTGAGAGTCCGTTGAACGTCGACCTTTTCGACTTCGACCTGCCGACCGACCGTATCGCACTCCGGCCCGAAACGCCGCGCGATGCCGCACGGCTGTTGGTCTTAGAAGGGGATGCAACACGCGACCTACGCGTCACGGATCTGGCTGGACAGCTGCGTCGCGGCGACCTGCTGGTGTTCAACGACACGCGGGTCATTCCGGCGCAGCTCGAAGGGCGTCGTGCTGGGATCGAGCAGGACGGGCAGCTATCGTCCGGGGCGAAGATCGGGGCGACGCTGCACAAGCGCGAAGGGCCGCGACGTTGGCGCGCCTTCATTCGCAATGCGCGCCGTCTGCGCGATGGGGATCCGATCGATTTCGGCAACGGCGTCGTCGCCCGGGCGGTCGACCGGGCAGAAGACGGCAGCTACGCGCTCGAATTCGCAGGCGACGAACCGGTCGAACTGCTGCTCGATCGTGCGGGGCGAATGCCCTTGCCTCCCTATATCGCGGCGAAGCGCCCGACGGACGCGCGCGACGCCGAGGATTACCAGACGATGTTCGCCGCCGAGCCCGGCGCGGTTGCCGCGCCGACCGCGGCGCTGCACTTCACCCCATCGGTGATGGCGGCGCTCGAGGCCGCGGGCATCGCGAAGGCCACGCTGACGCTGCATGTCGGTGCGGGCACCTTCCTGCCGATGAAGGTGGACGATACCGACGATCACCAGATGCATGCCGAATGGGGCCGGATCGATGCGACCACGGCGGACCGGCTGAATGCGGTCCGCGCCGCGGGAGGCCGGGTGATCGCGGTCGGCACGACGTCGCTGCGACTGATCGAGAGCGCGACCGGTGACGACGGCATCATTCGCCCGTTTGAGGGCGACACCGCGATCTTCATCACGCCGGGCTATCGCTTCAAGGGGATCGATGGCCTGATGACCAATTTCCACCTGCCGCGATCGACGCTGTTCATGCTGGTATCGGCACTGATGGGACGGGAACGGATGCAGGCCGCCTATGCGCATGCAATTGCGGCCAAGTATCGCTTCTACAGCTATGGCGATGCCAGCCTGCTGCTGCCATGACCGGCCCATGTTGATCCCATTGATTCTGGCCTTGCAGGTCGTGCCTTCCGCTGGGGTCGCGCAACCGCCCGCAACGATCTTTGCCGAACCGGCCGCAATGCTGGTCGCCGCCTGCGATGCGGATCGCGACGCGCGCGTGACCAGGCCCGAACTCGATACTTGCCTCGCACAAAGCTTTGCGGGCGCCGAGGGCAGCACGACGGGTAAGATCGGCTATATCGCCTATGCCGATTGGTCGCTGAAGTGGCTCGGTGATCGCAATGCCCTGCCCAGCCCCTTCGAAGTCGATCGCGATGGCGACAACGCGATCACCCTTGGCGAGCTTCAGGCCCGATTTGCGCAGTTCTTTCTCCGCTTCGACCGCAACCGGGACGGTGTGCTCGTGCGCGAGGAGCTGCTGACGATCAGGAGCTTCGCCCCCAACGCTCCACCGCGCGGCAAGCGCCGTTAATGGATCATCCCGTGTCCCCTCGTTTCGACTTCACCATTTCTGCCACCGACGGCGCCGCGCGCACGGGTCAGATCGCGATGCAGCGTGGCGTGATCCGCACACCCGCCTTCATGCCGGTCGGCACCGCCGCGACGGTCAAGGCGATGAAGCCCGACGACGTGGCGGCCGCGGGGGCCGACATCATCCTCGGCAACACCTATCATCTCATGCTGCGTCCCGGCGCGGAACGTGTCGCGCGACTGGGCGGGCTTCACGGTTTCATGGGCTGGTCGAAACCGATCCTCACCGACTCGGGCGGGTATCAGGTGATGAGCCTCGCGGATCTTACCAAGCGGTCCGAGGAAGGCGTGTCGTTCAAATCGCATCTCGATGGTACCCGGCACCTGCTCAGCCCCGAACGGTCGATCGAGATCCAGCGTTTATTGGGGTCGAACATCGTCATGGCGTTCGACGAGCTTGTCCCGACGACCTCCACGCGGGAGGTTCAGGCCGCCGCCATGGAACGATCGATGCGTTGGGCGAAGCGATCACGCGATGCCTTCAATGCAGGCGGTGCCCATGCGGATAACAACGCGATCTTCGGAATCCAGCAAGGCGCGCTGAACGAGTCGTTCCGCAAATCCTCGGCGGACGCGCTGATCGATATCGGCTTCGATGGTTATGCGGTCGGCGGATTAGCGGTCGGCGAAGGACAGGAGGCGATGTTCGGATGCCTGGATTTCGCCCCCGGACAATTGCCCGCCGACAAACCCCGCTACCTGATGGGCGTCGGCAAGCCTGACGATATCGTGGGCGCTGTCGAGCGCGGAATCGACATGTTCGATTGCGTCATGCCGACGCGATCCGGGCGGACCGGACAGGCGTTCACGCGCAAGGGCCCGATCAACATCCGCAACGCCCGGTTTGCCGAGGACCAGTCGCCGCTGGCGGCCGACTGTGCCTGCCCGGTCTGCGCCACCTGGAGCCGGGCCTATCTGCATCATCTCGTCCGCGCGGGCGAGATGCTTGGCGCGATGTTGATGACCGAGCACAATATCTGGTTCTACGAAACGCTGATGGCAGATCTGCGCGCTGCGATCGCCGCCGGCACATTGACGAAGTTCGCAAATGATTTCCGAGCGGAGTATGGTCGGAAATCGAGTTAGGAGAGTGACGTGACCGACCCCATCACAACGGCTGCCGACGACGATACACCCAACGAAATCCTCGCCGCAGCCAAGGAAGCAAAGCTTCACGCCGAAGCCGCAGCAAAGGCGACCGTCGAGAAGGCGAAGACCTGGCCGCTTGCAAAGATCGGGCTTGGCGTCGGCATAGGATCTGCCGCCATCGCCGGCGCGGTGCTTTTTAACCGCTCGCGTACCCAGAAGTAAGGACACAGATGCGCCTCCTCCGCTCCGCCTTGCTGCTTGGTGCAGCCTGTTGTCCTGCAGCGGTGGTGGCGCAGTCCGCCCCCCCAAAATCTACGTCGAACGTCTCGGTAAAGCCGCTCGCCTTCACTGAGCGCGTGCTGGCCAACGGTTTGCGTGTCTACGCCATCCGGGACACGGCGACACCCAACGTGTCGGTCCAGGTCTGGTATGACGTCGGGTCGAAGGACGATCCCAAGGGCCGGTCCGGCTTTGCCCATATGTTCGAACATCTGATGTTCAAATCGACCCGCAACCTGGTGTCAGAACAGATGGACCGGCTGACCGAGGACGTCGGCGGCTATAACAACGCATCGACCAACGACGACTATACGAATTATTACGAGGTGGTTCCGGCCAATCACCTGCAGCGTCTGCTGTTTGCAGAGGCCGACCGGATGGCGAGCCTCGTGGTCGAGCCCAAGAGCTTCGCCTCCGAACGCGACGTCGTGAAGGAGGAGCTTCGCCAGAGCACGCTGGCTCGGCCCTATGGCAAGCTGTTCTCGCTCTATTATCCCGCGCTCGCCTATGCGCGACATCCCTATGCACGTGGTACGATCGGCAGCCTGGAAAATCTCGAAGCCGCCGGCATCGACGACGTCCGCGCCTTTCATGCAACCTATTACCGACCCGACAATGCGGTCCTAGTCGTCTCGGGCAATTTCGAGCCTGCACAGCTCGACCGCTGGATCGACACCTACTTCGCCCCGATCAAGAAGCCGAGCGGGGAAATTCCTCGGGTGACGGTCGCCGAGCCGGCCCGTACCCAAGCCGTGACGCGTACCGTCTACGAGCCCAACACGCCGCTCCCTGCGGTGCTGATCAGCTATCACATCCCGGCGGACCGCGCTGCCGACATCCCCGCGCTCAGTCTCCTGAAAGCGATATTGTCGGAGGGCGAGAGCTCGCGGCTCTACGAAAGCGTCGTCTACCGCGATCAACTCGCACAGTCCGCGGACGCCATGATCGACAGCAAGCAGTCGACCGGCAATCTGGTCGTCTATGCCATCATGGCCGGGGGCAAGAGCGTTGACGCTGGCGAGGCCGCGCTCAAGCGAGAGATCGCACGGCTGCGCGATGCCCCCGTCACGCCTGCCGAACTGGCCGAGGCGAAGAACGAAATTCTGACAGCGTCGATCATCGCCCGGGAAACCGCCGAAGGAAAGGCGAGCACCCTTGCGTCATCGGTGATCGTGGATGGTGATCCGCGCGCCGCAGACCGCCAGCTCGCGGCTATTGCGCAGGTCACGGCCGCAGATATCCAGCGCGTCGCACGGACCTATCTGGCTGACGCGCAATCCGCGACCATCCGGTATCTCCCGCTCGATGCCAAGCCGGCCGCGACGCGGGTCGCGACGATCGATGTGGCCCCCACCGTCCTCGTCGCCGATCTTAAGGCGCCCGTTAGCGTCGAGATTGTTACCCCCGCCGCCGAAGGACAGCGCGTCCTTCCCCCCGCCCCCGGTACACCGATTTCGCCGACCCTACCCCAGCCGATCTCGACCCAGCTCGCCAATGGCATGCGGCTTATCACCGTAGAGCGGCACGATCTGCCGATCGTCACCGCCTATCTCGTTACCGGTGGCGGCGCGGCAACCGATCCTGCTAATCGGGCAGGTGTCAGCAGCCTGGCGGCCGAGTTGCTGACCAAAGGCACGCGCACGCGGACGGCCACGCAGATTGCGCGGCAGATAGAAGGGCTCGGCGGATCGATCGGCAGCGATGCGGGCAGCGACGGTGCCGCCGTCGATGTCACGGTGAAGGCGGATCAGCTCTCCCCTGCCCTGTCGATCCTCGCCGATGTGGCGATGCACCCCGCGTTCGCGCTCGACGAAATCGAACGGGCACGGACGCAGCAAATCGACGCGGTATCGCTCGCGCTCAAGGATCCGGCGCAGCTTGCCGCACTGGTCGCCGACCGGGCGGTTCTCGGCGCGTCCGCCTATGGCGCACCGATCGGCGGCACCCCGATCTCGTTGAAGGCGATCACCCGGGCCGACATCACCGCGGCCTATGCGCGCAGCTTCAGCCCCGATCAGGCTACGCTCATCATGGTCGGCGACGTCACCGCGGCGCAGGCGAAGACGCTGGCCGACGCCCAATTCGGCCCCTGGAAGAAGACCGGCGCGGCAACGACACCCGCCATGGCGATCGATTACCCGGCGCCTCGCGTGATCGTCGTCGACATGCCCGATGCGGGCCAGGCTGGCGTCGTCGTCGCCCGGCCGGCGATCGCGCGCACCGACCCCCGCTATTATTCGTTGGCGGTAGCGAACACCGTGCTTGGCGGAGGCTTCTCTTCACGACTTAACCAGGAAATCCGGATCAAGCGCGGTCTGGCCTATGGCGCAGGCAGCACGCTGAACGCGGGGAAGACGCAGGGAACGGTTGCCGCGCGGACACAGACCAAGAACCCTACCGCAACGGAAGTCGTCTCGCTGATCGCAGCGGAGCTGGCGGGCATGGGCAAGGCACCCGTGTCCCCGGGCGAACTGGAGACACGCAAGGCGGTACTTGTCGGGAATTTCGGGCGCGGGATCGAGACGACGTCCGGCGTTGCGGGAATTCTGGGATCTTATGTCCAGAACGGCGTCAGCGTCGATGAACTGCAGCAGTTTACGGCAAAGGTTGGCGCAGTTGATTCCGCGTCGGTCCAAACCGCAGCCGCGGCGCTGCTCGATCCCAAAAAGGCCAGTATTGTGGTTGTCGGCGATGCCAGGCAGTTCGCCCCCTCGCTCCGTCAAGCCTACCCGCAGACCGAGCTGATCCCCGAGGCTGCGTTAAAGCTCGATACCGCCGCACTTAAATGACTCTCGTCGGGACGACCGCGGGCATTCGGTAGCGGAACGGTAGGGTTTCCTGCGATATGGCTGGCCGTCTTTGATGACGGTGGCGCAAGGATAGCGGGATTTTGAACACGACGCGCTGGGCCTCCCGGTCATCGAGACGGCGATGGTTGCCGGTTGCCATATCCGGCGTGATCGCGTCGACCGCGCTGTTTGCGCACGCAGCGTTCCGTGACGCGCCAAGGGATGCCGGGACACCTTTGCGTGGCGGCAATGGCGAGGGGCGCCATAGCGATGCTCTTGAGAGCATTCCCAGGGACTTTGGGGCTCCCGTCCCCGGAGTGACGGGAACGACCGCCCTCCCCAAGATGCCCATTTTAGTTGATGCTTCCACGGGGGATCCCGGCGTCGTGGCGACACGTCCCTTTTCAATGACGCGGACGAGCGCGACCGACCGGGCGCGGGCGTTGTTATGCCTGACGACGGCGATCTATTACGAGGCCGCATCCGAGCCCGATGCCGGGCAACGCGCGGTTGCTCAGGTCATTCTCAATCGTGTCCGCCATCCCGCCTTTCCGGCAACCGTCTGCGGCGTGGTCTATCAGGGGCCGCATTCGGGCGGGGCACCAACTGCATGTCAGTTCAGCTTTGCCTGTGACGGTGCGACCGCGCGCGCACCGGCCAGGCTTGCCTGGGTCCGGGCTGAGCGGAATGCGGCGATGGTTTTGGCGGGCTATGTCTATGCGCCGGTCGGACTGGCGACGCATTATCATACCTATGCCGTCACGCCGCTATGGAGCCGCAGTCTGGTGATGACGGCGGTGGTCGGCGCACATTTCTTCCACCGGTGGAAAGGCTATTGGGGCACCGCTGCGGCCTTTAACCAGCACTATCTCGGCCACGAGCCGGTGCCCGGCGGGGCAACCGGGACGGCATTTGTAGCACTCTCGACCACAGTGCTGCCTGATAGTGCGGGTGGCGCTAGAGGCAATTCCGGTCTGGCTGAAACGATGTCGGTTACGGTTCCGACAAGTGGGGTCACTGGTGCCTCGACACCAGTCGAAGCGGATCGATTACCGCCGGCGCCGGAAATCCTCGACAAATGGAAGGATACAGGTGGACTGCGCTGACGGTGCGGCGTGTAACCACGCTCGAGCGCTGAATATGGAAACGGCCGCCGATAGCGGCGGCCGTTCGAAGCCGATCTTATTCGGCGGGGATCATCGTGGTATTTGCCATGCGCTCGCCACCGGGGGGGGCAGCTTCGCGGGCGGCGCGCAACGTCTGCGTGCGCTCGGCACGGTTGGCCATGTCGTCCCAGGCCTTTTCGGCGCGGCGGCAGCGGTCGCGGACATTGTCGAGCGAGGCGGCATCGCCGTTGCGACGCTCTTCTTCAGCGCGGGCCCGGTAGAATTCTGGATTATCGGCCATGCTGCTGCGCTCCTGAGGAACTAGAGGAAGTAGGCGCGGCGGCCATAGGAGCCGCCGCGCCGCGACCGAAATCAGTCATCGGCGGACAAGTCCGCCGACAGCCTCAGTCGGCCGGCTGGAGGTTCACAGCCGACTGCTTGCCGCGCTTGTCGGGCTCGAGCTCATAGGTGACGCGCTGGTTCTGGTTCAGCGTCGGCATGCCGGCGCGCTCAACCGCGGTGATGTGCACGAATGCGTCGTTGCCACCGCCATCGGGAGCGATGAAGCCATAGCCCTTGTCGGCGTTGAAGAACTTTACGGTGCCAGTGATAGCCATGCGATGGCTCCTTCTTTGTTATGGGGCAATCCGAGGTTCGGACCGCCCGATGCCGCGGAGCAGGGAAAGAAGGAGAAAGGTGCCGCAAAGCGCCAAGAACCGTCGATATGCGACTGTAGCAAATCTCCATATGGGCCAGACGACCCGAAATTGCAAATCTGGCGGTGTTTTTAGACGACCATTACCATCAGAAAGATCCCCCGCAGCGCCAAGGCCGGCGGCGTAACAGAACGCCGCCAGCCCCGGTCGTTAGCGGCAGCGTGCCGGGGTGTTGCTGCGATCGACCGCCCGTCCGGCGAGCGCGCCGCCGGCGGCGCCGAGCACGGTGCCGAGAAGACCCGAACCGCCGGGTGCGATGACGTTGCCGAGCACGCCGCCGGCCACGCCGCCGACGATCAGACCGGTCGTCCCGTCGTTGCGGCGGCAATAATAGCGGCCGTCATTGCCGCGATAGATGCGGTCGTTGTTCGACAGGCGGCGTTCGCGGTAGCGGCGGTCGTCGCGGTAGTAGCGGCCGGCGTCGTAGCTGCCATAGGCAGGGTCGGGCCGATTATAGTCATAGGACCGATAGCGCGGGTCGACGCCGTAGCGGTCGCCGCCACCGCCGACGCAGCCGGCGATCAGGGTGGAGGCGGCCATAAGGCCCAGCGTCATAGCGCGCATTTCGTGTCCTTTCAGAGGGTTGTCGGTATCACCTCAATGCTCGGCGCCGGCCTTTGTTGCCGGCGCCGATGCACTCAGTCCTGCAGACCTGCGGGGACGGTGCCGCCATTCTTGGCCAGTTCGCGCATCACGGCCTTGTGCAGCCAGATGTTCATCTCCGCGCTGCCGTCCTTGGCACCGGTATAGCCGAGCTCGGTGGCGAGTTCCTTGCGGTTGTCGAGGCTGGAGTCGAGGTCGAGCAGCTTCATCAGGTCGACGATCGAGCTGCGCCAGTTGAGGTCCGAATTCTTGCGCGACGCCATGCCCGAGAGCACCGCCTCGACATCGACCGGCTGGGTGGCGGCGGGGGCGGCCTGTGGGGCGGGGGCCGCCGGAGCAGCGGGGGCTGGTTTCGGGGCGATGGCGGCGGGGGCTGGCGCGGGTGCCGGGGCGGCGGGCTTGGGGGTGCCGAAATGGCCGCTGCCGAGCGGGCCCTTTTCGCCGAAGATGGCGGATTTGATCTTGCTGAAAATGCTCATGAAACTCTCCGTGAAAAAACTTGGATCAGGTGACCGGCAGCGTCGCGGGACGCAGCGAGTCATATTCCGCCTTGGTCGGGACCGCGGTGGGATCGGGGCGGAAGGCGTCGGGCGCGCGGTCGGCGGGGCCGGGATGCGGGCGGGCGGGGGCGAGATCGGGGGCGGCATGCTCGGCCGGATTGGCGGGCGCGCGGCGCAGCCAGGCCGCGAGCAGCGCGCCGGCCAGGCCGATCGCGGCGACCCCCGCGGCGATCGCGGTGCGGCCGAAGGTCTTGGGCTTGCGGTGCGGGTGACGCACGGGGGTTGGCATGACGAATGTCCTGGTTGTTGCGCAGCCTCAACGGCTTGCGTGCAACCCTGTTCCCGGATCGAGGCCGGGTTCGGCACCGGAACCGTCGCCGGGATCCGCCGACGCGGCGAGCTGAACCGTCAGGGCGGCGATCCGCGTCGTGACGCGCGCGAACCAGCGGTCGCGATCCTGCCGCTCCGACGCCGCGAGCGACGCGCGCGACAGATCCTGCGCCGCGTCCATCAGCTCGGCCTCGGCCGGCGTGAGCGCACGGGCATAGTCGTCGTCGCCATAGTCGCCGACCACCGCGCCCGCGAACCCGGCCGGCGGCGGGAAGCGGGTGCGCCACGCGCCGGTCGCCGCGCAGCGCCAGACCGGCGGGTCGAAACCGGGCAGCGCGCCCCCGACGTCCCCCGCCTCCGCATAGTCGTCATCGTCGTCATAATCATAGTCGTCGTCGTCCTCCTCCTCGGCCGAATGTTGCGAATGTTGAGACGATAGCGCGGTTTCGTCGTCCCCGGCGGGAGGGGGCGCAGGGGGCGGCGGGGCGAGTGCGACCATCCCGGCAGCCTCGGCGGGCGCCCATTGCTCGCCGCTCCAGCCGGCGCGCGCGGCGGGATCGAGATCGGCGATATCGACCTCGGCCGCGGTCGCGACGCCGGTGCGGACGAGCCGGTCGGCGGCGGCGAGCGCGTAGATCGGCGCGAGATCATGCGCATCGGCCCCCGCGGCATCATCGGCGCCCCCTGCCCCGGCCCCGCCCGTCCGCCGCGCGAGGAACAGCCCCGCGCGCGCCGCGCCCTGATCGCGCCCGACGAGATCGAGATAGGCGTCGAATTCCTGCGCGACGAGCCGCGCGGCCTTGGCATCGGCATCGGGCGCGCTCTCCGCCTGGCGATCGAGCCGGGCGAGCAGCGCGAGGCCGAGCCGGTTGTCGTATTTGTGCCGGGTGATGACCGTCTCGCCGCGGACGATCGTGTCGACCGTCCCCTCGAGCGCGCGGACAAGCAGCGTCTCGGCGATCGAATCGCGCGCGACGAGCGCGGCGGCGCGCCAGCCGAGCGCGAACACCGCGCCCTTGGCGGTGCGGCGGAACGCATAGGCCGAGGTGGCGGACAGGCCGACGCGGCGCGCGGCGACATCGACCCCGTGCCCCTCGGCGAGCGCCTCGAGAAAGCGGCGCTGGTTGGCGGCGGACCAGCCGTCCTGGCGGCGCGAGCCGCAGGCGGCGCCCGGTGGCATGAGGTCGAGCGCGTCGCGCGCGGGCTGGTGCGGGTCGGGGTCGTCGCCGGGCGTGTCCGGGTCGGCGGGCGCGCGGGGCGGCGCCGCGGCGGCGGGCGTGTCGAGGGGGTCGTCGTCGTCCACCTCCGCGCCGCCGGTGACGAAGGTGGTGGGCGGCGAGGCGATCACGGCCGTGTAGCGATCGTCCGTGCGGGGATAGCTCGCGGGGGCGCCGCCTTCGGGGACGACCGCGCGGGGGACCGCCAGACCGGGGCCCGAGACGGCGGAGCCGGGCTGCACGCGCAGCCGCGCAGGCGTGCCGCCCCATCTGGGGGTGTCGGCGGTCGAGGTGATCCGCGGCTTTATGGGCTCGGGCGCGTAGAGCGCGGCATAGTCGGTGCCGGGGACCGTCGCGAAGGCCGGTGCGCGGGGCGGCGTGTCGGAACGTTTGTTCACGTTTTGATCCTATCCCGAGGGGAGAGGACCGATCAGATATGCTGAAACGGGGGTAGTAGGACAGCCCTCCGGGGCGGTCATTCCGTACCTTTCGCCGAGGTGTTTCGTGCAATTCGGCGGTCGGGCGGCGGTGGGGGACCGGATCGGGCGGCAGAGACGGCGCGACTCGGCCGAGGGGTTGCGGGGTCAGGCAGCAAGGAACGGTGCGAGTCGATCCCGACGTGCTGGCGACTTTTCGCGAGGGCGGGCCGGGCTGGCAGGGGCGGATCAATGCGCCGATGCGCGCGGCGGCGGGGCTTCAGGGGTAGCGCTGGCGGGCGTGGAGGACGGCGAGGATCTCGATCGTCTTGGTGACGCGGTAGACGAGGACGTAGTTGGGATGGACCACCGCCTCGCGAGTGCCGGCGACGCGGCCGGGGCGGTAGAGATAGGGGTGATCGGGTAGCGTCTCCGCTGTGTGCCTGATCGCGGCGATCAGCCGTTGCGCGGCGGCGAAATTGCGCGGGGCGATATAGTCGGCGATCTCCAGCAGGTCGCTGGTGGCATCGTCCGTCCAGACGAGCGGCAGCGTCACCGCGGCCGATGCTGCTCGATGATCTCCTGCACCATCGCCATCACCTGATCGTGCGGGATGCTGGGCTCGGTGGACGTCATCGCCTTTTCGACCTTCGCGCGGAACCACGCGTCATAGGCTTCCGCCTCTTCGGTGGTCGCGAACTCGGACTCGATGGGCGAGAGCTTGGCCATGTGGGGAATTATAGCAGGCGGCGGGGTGGGCTGGAAGCTGGTTACGCGAACCGGCGTGCCAGTCATCGTGCTTGGCTGGAATGGCGCCGTCTAAGGCTGCCCCATGCTTCGCAGGTGCGTCGAGCAGCAGGGGCGTTGCGGTCTGATCCGAACGTAATACCCAAGTTATTCCCGATCCCCCGGTGGTAGGAATACGTCGACTAAATGTCGCGCTTCAACAGTCAACAGGGTTGCCAGATCTGTTCATTTGACGCAGCATTACATACTATGGCGTTAACGTAGCGCTTCGGAGTTACAACAATCATGCTCGAAGCACATTCCGCAGCTCGCGCGATTCTTCATCTGGCCGCGATGGGTGATACCGACATTTTTCCCCCGCCGTTCGAGTTCACTTTCTATGCCGAAGAGAGCGAAAAAATTTCCACAAGAATTGGTTTAATCGATGCAGCGTCTTACAAGCCAAAAAGCTGCTTCGAAGCCTTAACGCCTAAAAGCGCGCTATCATTTAGGATAGCTCATCAGCTCTACCCAGCCGATACGCTCTTATACACCGCTGCGGTCATCCAAATAGCACCGTCGATCGAAGCCATTCGCCTTCCCTCGACCGAAGGGCCTTTCTCGTATCGATTTATCGATGATGCCACCAACCCAAAGCTGTTTTCTGATTCGTCAAGCTTTCATGATTGGCTATCGTACCAGAGGGACACCCTTCACGATCCAAATCCCTTCTCAGACGTTAAGTATGTTATTGAGACAGACATTTCCGATTTTTATGCGCGCGTTTACTTCCACAGAATTGAGCATGTTCTTGACGATTGTGGCGCCTCCAATAGCGTACGCAAGATAATTGAAGGTATTATCAAATTTAGCCGAGCACGCCAGTCCCATGGATTGCCGGTTGGAACCTCCGCTTCACGACTGCTTGCCGAGGGCTTGCTAAACGATACGGACCGAATGATTTCGGCAAGATCTGAGAAATACACGCGGTATGTGGACGACTTTCGGATTGTGCTAAACCATCAAAATGAGGTTCACTCCACTCTCTGCAGACTAGCCGAGCATCTTATGCTAACAGAAGGTCTCAGCCTTAATGCGAGCAAGACTAAGACTTACACGTCAGATTTAGCTCACGGCATTATAGACAAAAAGCTCTCAGATATTTTTAATGATGACGAACTGGTGGCATTGAGCCAGTATATTTGAGCTGTCTACGACGAAGAGGACGTGTCGGTAGAAGACATTCAAGAAATTAATCCCGAGGATCTCGCTACAAAGCTCGAAGAAATAATTCATCGAGAAAATGTTGATTATACAGCTGTTCGCGTCGTCCTGAAGGCGCTCAGAGCCGTCGTTTACCCAGATCCTATTTCATTTGCTCATAGGTTTGCCGAGTTACTTTATTACACGCCTAGAGACTTTTGCATATTAATGGGCGCAATGGCTCAGCGTCAGCCAGACTCGGCCTCCCAGATCGCGGAAGTTCTGGTAAACCTGCTTAACTCGCCCCCTTACAAAGACATGGCCATTTCCCGTATCTGGGTTGGTTATCTATTTACTATACAGGCTTTGCCAATCAGCCATGAATTGCTCGCGATCTTGGAGCTCCAAGGATCGGTGATTGAGAAGCGGCAACATTTATTGATTCGTGGCATTTTGAATGATCGCGGTTATTTTCGCGAAATGAAAACGCGCTTTGATGAAGTGAGCGACTGGGAAAAGCCGGCTCTTATGTTTGGGGCGGCATGTCTAGCAAAAGGAGAATATATTACATGGCTTGATACTATAAAAGATCATATATCGGATCCCTTTTCGGAAATATATCGCAAGTGGCTTATTGCAAATCAAACTACGCTTAACGATAAGCTAAATGTCAGTCTATTTGTCAAATCTAGAAGCGACAAGATTCTAGAGGATTTTACAGCCCTTATCGATTTGGATCCGGCCTTCTAAGCAGTGATATCTACCGAATGGCCGAATAATCACTCCGCCGTCACCACCTTCTTCTCCAGCAACGGCGCCAGATACTTGCCCGTGAAGCTGCCCTTGGCCTTCGCGACCTTCTCCGGCGTGCCTTCGGCGACGATCTCACCGCCCTTGACGCCGCCCTCCGGCCCCAGGTCGAGGACCCAGTCGGCGGTCTTGATGACGTCGAGATTATGCTCGATCACGACGACGGTGTTGCCCTGCTCGACGAGCGCGTGGAGGACTTCGAGGAGTTTGCGGACGTCCTCGAAATGCAGGCCGGTGGTGGGCTCGTCGAGGATGTACAGCGTGTTGCCGGTCGCGCGGCGCGAGAGTTCCTTGGCGAGCTTGACGCGTTGCGCCTCGCCGCCCGAGAGCGTCGTCGCCTGCTGGCCGACCTTGACATAGCCGAGACCGACCTCGACCAGCATCGCCATCTTGTCGCGGATCGGGGGGACCGCCTTGAAGAACTCGGCGGCGTCCTCGACGGTCATGTCGAGCACGTCGGCGATGCTGTGGCCCTTGAACTTCACCTCGAGCGTCTCGCGATTGTAGCGCGCGCCGTGGCAGACGTCGCACTGCACATAGACGTCGGGGAGGAAGTGCATCTCGATCTTGAGCACGCCGTCGCCCTGGCACGCCTCGCAGCGGCCGCCCTTGACGTTGAAGCTGAACCGGCCGGGCTTGTAGCCGCGCGCCTGGGCTTCGGGGAGGCCGGCGAACCAGTCGCGGATCTGCGTGAAGCTGCCGGTATAGGTGGCGGGGTTGCTGCGCGGGGTGCGGCCGATCGGCGACTGGTCGATGTCGATGACCTTGTCGAGATATTGCAGGCCGGTGATCTTGTCGTGCTTGCCCTGGACGATGCGCGCGCCGTTCAGTTCGCGCGCGGCGGCGGCGTAGAGCGTGTCGATCGTGAAGCTCGACTTGCCCGACCCCGAGACGCCGGTGACGCAGGTGAAGGTGCCGAGCGGGATGCTCGCGGTGACGCCCGTCAGGTTGTTCGCGGTGGCGTTGTGGACGGTGAGCTTCTTGCCGTTGCCCTTGCGTCGCGTGGTCGGGACCGGCACTTCGCGCGTGCCGTTGAGATAGTCGGCGGTGATGCTGGTCTTCGACTTCAGGATCTGTTTCAGCGTGCCTTGGGCCACGACCTGGCCGCCGCGGACGCCTGCTCCCGGGCCCATGTCGATGATATAGTCGGCGGTGCGGATCGCGTCCTCGTCATGCTCGACGACGAGCACGGTGTTGCCGAGATCGCGCAGGCGGCGCAGCGTCTTGAGGAGCATGTCGTTGTCGCGCTGGTGCAGGCCGATGCTGGGCTCGTCGAGGACGTAGAGCACGCCCGACAGCCCGCTGCCGATCTGCGACGCGAGGCGGATGCGCTGGCTCTCGCCGCCGCTTAGGGTTCCCGAGGTGCGGTCGAGGTTGAGATAGTCGAGGCCGACATTGTTGAGGAAGCCGAGGCGCTCGACGATTTCCTTCAGGATGCGCTCGGCGATCGCGTTCTGCTGGTCGCCGAGATGCTGCGGCATGTCGGTGAAGAACTGGAGCGCGTCGACGACCGAGAGGTGGGTCGCGTAGCTGATGTCCTTCATCGCGATCTTGACCGCGAGCGCTTCGGGTTTCAGGCGCGCGCCGGCGCAGACCTCGCACGGGGCGGCGGACTGGTATTTGTTCAGCTCCTCGCGCATCCACGCGCTCTCGGTCTGGAGCAGGCGGCGGTTGAGGTTGCCGATGACGCCCTCGAACGGCTTGGAGACGTCGTATTTCTTCTTGCCGTCGATGAAGGTGAGCGTGACGGGCTTGCCCTTCGAGCCGTGCAGGATGACGCGCTGGACCTCCTCGGGGAGCTCGCCCCAGGGGGTCTCGATGTCGAACTTGTATTCGCGCGCGAGGCTGCCGAGGACCTGCATGTAATAGGGCGAGGGCGGGTTGGATTTCGCCCAGGGGACGACCGCGCCCTTCTTGATGCTGAGCATGTGGTTGGGGACGACGAGGTCCTCGTCGAACAGCAGTTTCTCGCCGAGGCCGTCGCAGGCCGGGCACGCGCCCTGGGGCGCGTTGAACGAGAAGAGGCGCGGCTCGATCTCGGAGATGGTGAAGCCGCTGACCGGGCAGGCAAACTTCTCGCTGAAGACGATGCGGCCGTCGGGGGCGTTGCTGCCGAGGATTTCGGACTTGGGGGTGTGCGGCTCGACCGGGTCGGCGGGGTCGACATAGGCGAGGCCTTCCGCGAGCTTCAGCGCGGTCTCGAACGATTCCGCGAGGCGCGTGGCGATCTCGCCGCCCACCACCAGGCGGTCGACGACGACCTCGATGTCGTGCTTGTACTTCTTGTCGAGCGCAGGCGCCTCGTCGATGTCGTGGATCGTGCCGTCGATGCGGACGCGCGTGAAGCCCGCCTTCTGCCACTCGGCGAGTTCCTTGCGATACTCGCCCTTGCGGCCGCGGACGACGGGGGCGAGCAGATAGAGCCGCGTGCCCTCGGGGAGCGCCATGACGCGGTCGACCATCTGGCTGACGGTCTGCGCGGCGATCGGCTCGCCGGTCGCGGGGGAATAGGGGATGCCGACGCGCGCCCAGAGCAGGCGCATGTAATCATAGATCTCGGTGACGGTCGCGACGGTCGAGCGCGGGTTGCGCGAGGTCGTCTTCTGCTCGATCGAGATCGCGGGGCTGAGGCCCTCGATATGGTCGACATCGGGCTTCTGCATCAGCTCGAGGAACTGGCGCGCATAGGCGCTGAGGCTCTCGACGTAGCGGCGCTGGCCCTCGGCATAGATCGTGTCGAAGGCGAGGCTCGACTTGCCCGAGCCGGACAGCCCGGTGATCACCGTCAGCGTGTCGCGGGGGATGTCGATATCGACGTCCTTGAGATTGTGTTCACGCGCGCCGCGTACGGAAATCTTGGTCAGCATAGGAGAGTCTGTTCCACATTTGTTCGGACGCGACAAGCCCGGGAGGGCGCCGGGCGGGTGCTCGCAAAGATGGGTAACGCCGAACCATTGTCCAAGGTGCCGACGATAGTTACATAGTGTATTGTTAGTACAATACAGTGCTGGAGACCGAGATGGGCAAGAAGAAGGAGCGTCGCGAACGCGAGGCGCGCGAGCGCGAGGCCGAGACGGGCGCGACGAAAAGCGAGGGGTTCGAGGCGCGCTGGTCCGCCAAGGCGGGCAAGCATGGCGGCGCGGCGCCGTTCGCGGGGATCGCGGCAGCGCTGACGCGGCAGATGGGCACGCCCGCGGGACGCCAGGTCATCGCGGCCGGGCTGATGATGGCGGCGACCGCGATCACGGCGAAGGATATGCGAGGCGCGACGCCGCCACCTGCACCGCCCGAGCCACCCAAGCCGCCCAGGCCGCCAGAATCCTCGGCCGAGGCTTCGCCGGAGGCTCCGGGCGCGTCGACGGCGGGCAGCGGGCCGTTCGCGGGCGAGACGCCGGAACCGCCCAGGAGCGACGCTGCTGCGCTGCCGCCCGAATTCGCCAAGGTGATCGACTCGTTCGCATCGGGCCTGGAGCGGTTTGCGGCGAACTTCGCCAAGCCGCCAAAGGGCTGATGCTTCCGATCCTCCCCCGCAAGGGGGAGGGTTCTACGCTCAGCGCGGCGTCGCGGGCGTCGCGGGCGGCACCGGGACCAACTCGTAGAGATCCAGGATCGCGCCCTGCCCCGCGCGCGTCATCACGAGGCGCCAGCGCAGCGGGCCGACGCGTTCGACGACGCCCGCGACGTCGCGCGCCGGGTTGGTGCCATAGGGCGGCGCGACCTGCGCGGGCGCGGTGCGGACGGTGCCGAGGAACACCTGCCGCCGGTCGGTGTCGGGGTGCAGCCAGCCGCCGGGCAGCGTCGTGCCGGTCTGCTTGGTGAAGGACAGCCCGGCGCCGTTGCCGTCGACATAGCAGAAATCGGGCGCGAAGCTCGCATAGCCCGCCCGCCCGCCGAGCCGGACCAGCCGGCAGCGATAGGAACCGGGCGACAGCGCGGGCAGGTCGAGCGCGCCTGCGGGATCGAGCAGCGCGCCCTCGGCCGCGACCCGGCCCGCGAGGCGTCTGGGCACCGCGGCGCGCGCGCGCGTCCAGCTGTCGCCGAGTGCGGCGAGCCGGGCGCGGTCGTCGGGCGTCGCGATCGTCGTCCAGTTTGGGGCGGCCGGTGCGGGGTCCGCGGCCGGCGCCTTGCTCGCGGTACCGCCCTGGGGCTGCGTCGCGCAACCGGCGAGACAGGCCGTTCCTATCGCCAGGATCATCAACGCACGCACGGCAGGCTCCTTGCACGGCCGGTCGCGACGGTGGCGTCGCCGCGGCGTGGAGACGAGTGGCTATGCCGGGCTGGTAAACGGATTGCTAACAACTGCACTAATCTGGCTCAGTTTCGACCCGAGGTGAGGGATGGATGCGGTGAGGTGCGGATGAGCGGTTGGTGGAGGTTGGCAGGGTACGAGGCAACCCCCTGCCTGTCGTCATTTCGGCCCGAACCGGGACTCAGGGCCGCGGGCGGGTGCGCTTGGGGCTCTGGGTCCCGGCTTTCGCCGGGATGACGGGAGGGGGCGGGTTGGGAGCGCTGCGGGTGCGGCGTACTGGGTTCACGCTGGATGCGGGCCGTTGCGGGTGCGGGAGCGATTTTGTCGCGCCTCTCCTTCCCGTCATCCCGGCGGACGCCGGGACCCATGGTCGCGGGCCGGGTTATGGCGGCACGGGATCGCCGGGTCCGCCGTAACCATGGGTCCCGGCGTTCGCCGGGATGACGGATGGGGTGCGGGTCGTTGCGGGTTTGCCTGCCGCTACGGCCCGGCGATCGATGGCGAGAGACATGATGCGCCCACCCCCTGCCGTCATCCCGGGCTCGACCCAGGACCCAGTGCCGCGGGCGGGTGCGCTTGGGGTTCTGGATCCTGGCTTTCGCCAGGATGACGGGAGGGGGGCGGGTTGTGGCGGGTGCGGGAGCGATTTTGTGGCGCCTCCCCTTCCCGTCATCCCGGCGGACGCCGGGACCCATGGTCGCGGACCGGGTTATGACGGTGCGGTATCGCCGGGTTCGCCGTGACCGTGGGTGCCGGCTTTCGCCGGGATGACGGAGGGGGGTGCGGGTCGCTCGCGGGGTTTGGGCTTGAGAGCGGGTATGTTTCGCGCGCGTTCGGCGGACGTGGAGAGGGCGCCGGTGGGGTTTCCACCGACGCCCTTCCGAAACGCAGTTTAGCCGGGGCTTGGTCGGACAGGGGCTAAGCCCCTGTCGTCGGACGGCGCTGGAGCGCCGCCGGCCGGTCTGACCGCGGGGTGCTCGGCCGTAGCTTCGCTACGGCCGTCGCGCGGTCGGACTCAGATGTGGATCGGCTTGCCCTGTACGGCCATCGCCGCTTCCTTGAGCGCCTCGGCATGCGTCGGATGCGCGTGGCAGGTGTAGGCGATGTCTTCGCTGGTCGCCCCGAATTCCATCGCGATGGCGGCTTCGGCGATCAGCGTGCCGGCGAGGCTCGAGACGATCCAGACGCCCAGCACGCGGTCGGTCTTGGCATCCGCGATGACCTTGACGAAGCCGTCGGTGTCGCGGTTGGTCTTGGCGCGGCTGTTGGCGGCGAAGGGGAACTTGCCGACCTTGATGCCACCCGATTCGGCGGTCATGTCCTTCGCGGCTTCCTCGGTGAGGCCGACGCCGGCGATTTCGGGCATCGTGTAGACGACGGACGGGATGACGTCCTCGTTGACGATGCCGGTCTGGCCGGCGATGTTCTCGGCCACCGCGACGCCCTCGTCCTCCGCCTTGTGCGCGAGCATCAGGCCGGGGACGCAGTCGCCGATCGCCCACACGCCGTCGACCTTGGTCTTGAAGCTGTGGTCGGTCTCGATCTGACCGCGCTTGTTGAGCTCGAGGCCGATGGCTTCGAGATTGAGGCCGTCGACGTTCGCCTTGCGGCCGATCGAGACGAGCACTGCGTCGGCGGTCATCGTCTCGGACGCACCGCCGGCAGCGGGCTCGACGGTGACGGTCGCGACACCGTTGTCGACGGTCACACCGGTGACCTTGGTCGAGAGCTTCAGCTCCATGCCCTGCTTCTTGAACAGCTTGGCGCTCTCACGGCGGACTTCGCCGTCGAAGCCGGGGAGGATCTGGTCGACGAATTCGACGACGGTCACCTTCGCGCCGAGGCGACGCCAGACGCTGCCGAGCTCGAGACCGATCACGCCGCCGCCGATGACGACCATGTGCTCGGGCACCTTGGGGAGCGCGAGCGCGCCGGTCGAGTCGACGACGGTCGTCTGGTCGACCGCGACGCCGGGGAGCGGCATGACGCTCGAGCCGGTGGCGATGACGATGTTCTTGGCGGTGACGGTCTGGCCGTTGACGTCGACGGTGTGCGCGTCCTGGAACGCGGCCTTGCCCTTGAGCCAGGTCACCTTGTTCTTCTTGAACAGGAATTCGACGCCGCCGGTCAGTTCCTTGACGGCCTTGGCCTTCTCGGCGTGCATCTGGTCGAGGTTGAGCGAGACGCCGGTGAACTCGACGCCGAACTTGGTCATGTGACCGGCCTTGGCCTCCTCGTACAGCTCGGATGCGTGGAGCAGCGCCTTGGACGGGATGCAGCCGACGTTGAGGCAGGTGCCGCCGAGCGTGTCGCGGCTCTCGGCGCAGGCGGTGCGCAGCCCGAGCTGTGCGGCGCGGATCGCCGCGACGTAGCCGCCGGGGCCTGCGCCGATTACGAGGACGTCATAGTCATAGTCAGCCATTGTCGCTTCTCTCTTACTTCCCCGGCGCAGGCCGGGGCCCAGTTGGGAGATATATGGGGAGGGCGAGGCGCTTCGTCACCGCGGCCTTCCCCACTGGGCCCCGGCCTGCGCCGGGTTGGTTAGATACTTACAGGTCGATCAGGATGCGCGTCGGGTCTTCGATCGCGTTCTTAAGCGCGACGAGGAACGTCACGGCTTCGCGGCCGTCGATCAGGCGGTGATCGTAGCTGAGGGCGAGGTACATCATCGGGCGGATGACGATCTGGCCGTTCACGACGACCGGGCGCTCCTCGATGCGGTGGAGGCCGAGGACCGCGGACTGGGGCGGGTTGATGATCGGGGTCGACATCAGCGAGCCGAACACGCCGCCGTTCGAGATGGTGAAGGTACCGCCCTTCATCTCGTCCATCTTGAGTGCGCCGTCCTTGGCGCGCTTGCCGAAGTCGCCGATCGTCTTCTCGATCGTCGCAACCGACATCTGGTCGGCATCGCGGATCACGGGGACGACGAGGCCGCCCGGCGACGAGACCGCGACCGAGATGTCGGCATAGTCGTGATAGACGATGTCGTCGCCGTCGATCGACGCGTTGACCGATGGGATGTCGCGCAGCGCCATGGTCGCGGCCTTCACGAAGAAGCCCATGAAGCCGAGGCGGACGCCGTGCTTCTTCTCGAACAAGTCCTTGTACTTGGCGCGCGCCTCGATCACCGCGGTCATGTCGACGTCGTTGAACGTCGTCAGCATCGCGGCGGTGTTCTGCGCTTCCTTGAGACGCTTGGCGATCGTCTGGCGCAGGCGCGTCATGCGGACGCGCTCTTCGCCGCGGCCCGAGGCTGCGGGCGCTGCGGCGGGTGCCGGCGCGGGTGCTGCGGCGGGCGCTGGCTTGCTCGAGGCGGCGGCGGTCACGTCTTCCTTGGTGATGCGGCCGTCGCGGCCGGTGCCCTTGACGGTGCCGGGGTCGACGCCGTGCTCGAGGACCGCGCGGCGGACCGATGGCGAGAGAGCTGCGGGCGAGTCGCTGGTGCCGGCGCCGGGCTGGTCGCCGTAACCTGCGCCGGACTCGTCCTTGGCAGGCGTTGCGGTCGCGGCGGGCTCGGGGGCCTTGGCGGGGGCAGCGGCGGCGCCGTCACCGGCGTCGATCGTGGCGAGCATCGCGCCGACCTGGACCGTGTCGCCGACCGCGACGGCGTGCTGGCCCATGACGCCGGCGACCGGCGACGGCACCTCGACCGAGACCTTGTCGGTCTCGAGGCTGGCGATGGGCTCGTCGACGGCGACGGGATCGCCGGGCTGCTTCAGCCACTCGCCGAGGGTGGCTTCGGTGATCGATTCACCCAGGACGGGGACGGTGACTTCGGTTGCCATTTTCTCGGTTCCTCCACCCCGGCGTAGGCCGGGGTCCAGTTACGAAACGCTGATTGGCCGGCGTTTCGCTCAATTATATCTACCATCCCAACTGGGCCCCGGCTTGGGTCCCATCAAAGTATTACTTTAATGGGTGCCCCTTCGCCGGGGTGGTAGAAGACAGTTCAGTTCGCGCGGGTGCGGCGGATTTCGTCGCGGACGCTGTGGCCGAGCGCGTCGGCGACGAGTGCGCCCTGCTCGGCCTGGTGACGCTTCATCAGGCCGGTCGCGGGCGAGGCCGAGGCGCTGCGCCCGGCGTAGCGCGCACGCTTGACCGGCGAATTCACGCTGGCCAGCGCCTCCTCGATCAGCGGCTCGACGAAGAACCAGTAGCCGTTGTTCTTCGGCTCTTCCTGCGCCCAGACGATCTCTTCCAGGTTCGGCATCCTGGCGACGCGCTCGGCGATCGGGTTGCCGGGGAAGGGATAGAGCTGTTCGACGCGGACGATCTGCGTGTCGGTGTCGCCCGCCGCATCGCGCGCCTCGATCAGGTCGTAGGCGACCTTGCCGGTGCACAGGACGAGACGCTTCGTATCGACGTCCGCCGCACCATTGGTGTCGGACAGGAGGCGGCGGAAGTGGCTGTCGCCCTGGAAGTCCTCGGCGTTCGACACCGCGAGCTTGTGACGGAGCAACGACTTGGGCGTCATCACGATCAAGGGCTTGCGGAAATTGCGGTGCATCTGCCGGCGGAGCAGGTGGAAATAGTTCGCCGGGCTGGTGCAGTTCGCAACCTGGATATTGTCGTCCGCGCAGGACTGGAGGAAGCGCTCGGGACGCGCCGAGCTGTGCTCTGGCCCCTGCCCTTCATAGCCGTGCGGGAGCAGCATCACGAGGCCGTTGGCGCGGAGCCACTTCGACTCGCCCGACGTGATGAACTGATCGATCATGATCTGCGCGCCGTTGACGAAATCGCCGAACTGCGCCTCCCAGAGGACGAGCGTCTTCGGATCGGCGAGCGCGTAGCCATATTCGAAGCCGAGCACGCCGTACTCGGACAGCGGGCTGTCGAGCACCTCGAAATTGCCGTGCTCGATCTCCTGCAGCGGCACGTACTTGTGCTCGTCGGTCTGGTCGACCCAGACCGCGTGACGCTGCGAGAAGGTGCCGCGGCCCGAATCCTGGCCGGACAGACGGACGCCGTATCCTTCGGAGAGCAGGCCGCCGAAGGCGAGCGCTTCGCCGGTCGCCCAGTCGAAGCCCTTGCCCGACTTGAACATCTCGCGCTTGGCGTCGAGCACGCGCGCGAGCGTCTTGTGGATCTTCACGCTCTCGGGAACGGTCGTCAGCGTGCGGCCGAGCGAGTCGAACAGCTTCTGGCTGAGACCCGTCTCGACGTTGCGGCGCGCGGAGGCGCCGTCGGTCGGCGCGCTGAGGCCGGTCCAGCGACCGCCGAACCAGTCGGCCTTGTTCGGCTTGTACGACGCACCCGCCTCGAACTCACCCTCAAGCCGCAATGTAAGCTGCTTCACATTCTCGTCGATCCAGGGCTGGTCGATGACGCCTTCCTTGATCAGGCGGTTGCCATAGACCGAGCTGACGCCGGGATGCTTGCGGATGATGTCGTACATCAGCGGCTGGGTGAAGGAGGGCTCGTCGCCCTCGTTGTGACCGAAGCGGCGATAGCACCACATGTCGATGACGATGTCGCGGTGGAACTTCTGACGGAATTCCATCGCCATCTTGGTGGCGAAGGTCACCGCCTCGGGATCGTCGCCATTGACGTGGAAGACCGGCGCCTGGACGCCCTTGGCGACGTCCGACGGGTAGGGCGACGAGCGCGCGAACTGCGGGCTGGTCGTGAAGCCGACCTGGTTGTTGATGATGAAGTGGACGCAGCCGCCGGTGTTGTAGCCGCGGATCCCTGAGAAGCCGAGGCACTCCCAGACGATCCCCTGCCCCGCGAACGCCGCGTCGCCGTGGATCAGCACGGGGAGCGAGGCGACATGGTCCTTCAGATCGTTGTTGAGCGTCTGGATCGCGCGCGTCTTGCCGAGCACGACCGGATCGGCAGCCTCGAGATGCGACGGGTTGGCGACGAGGCTCATATGAACCTTGTGGCCGTCGAACTCGCGGTCGGTGCTGGTGCCGAGGTGATACTTCACGTCGCCCGAGCCGCCGATGTCATCGGGGTTGGCCGATCCGCCGGCGAATTCGTGGAAGATGACGCGGAGCGGCTTTGCCATCACGTTGGCGAGCACGTTCAGACGACCGCGATGCGCCATGCCGATGACGATCTCGCGCACGCCCATCTGGCCGCCGTACTTGATGACCGATTCGAGCGCGGGGATCATCGATTCGCCGCCGTCGAGCCCGAAGCGCTTCGTGCCGACATACTTCTTGCCGAGGAACTTCTCCCACTGCTCGGCTTCGATGACCTTGTTGAGGATCGCCTTCTTGCCGTCGACGGAGAACTCGATCGCCTTGTCCTGGCCCTCCATGCGCTCCTGGAGGAAGCGGCGCTCCTCGACATCGGCGATGTGCATGTATTCGAGGCCGACATTGCCGCAATAATTCTTGCGCAGCGTGTCGACGAGCTCGCGGATGGTCGCCCATTCGAAGCCCATCGTGCCGCCGAGATAGACCTTGCGGTCGATGTCGGCGTCGGAGAAGCCGTGATATTCGGTCTTCAGATCCTCGGGCATCTCGCGCTTCGAGAGGCCGAGCGGATCGAGATTGGCGGCGAGGTGACCGCGGACGCGGTAGGTGCGGATCAGCAGCTGCGCGCGGATCGCGTCGGCCGCGGCCTTGGCGATCTCGTCCTTCGAGACGGGGGCGGGCGCGGCGGCGGCGGGAGCAGGCTTGCCGCCACCCTTTGCGGGCTTGGGCGCGGGCTCCATCTGGGTCGGGTCGAGCGCCGCGGTCAGATCGTCCGTGGTGGTCAGCGGCCAGCGCGCGCTTTCCCAGCTCGGGCCCTGCGCGGAGCCTTCGAGCCCCTCGAAGAACGTCCGCCAGCCGGATTCGACCGAGGCCGGATCGGCGGTGAACTTGGCGTAGAGCGTCTCTACGAACGCCGGGCTGACGCCGGCTGCGATATCGCTGAAATCCTGGCCTTCGTAGCCCATGTCGTTCGTCCTCAGTTTCCCGCTCCCCCGCGGGGGAGTGGGAGGGGCCCGCCCGCACTTGCGGGTGGGAGGGTGAGGGCACGGGCGGTCACGTGCCCTCACCCTTCCGCCGCCACATGGCGGCTCCTTCCCTCTCCCCGGGGGGAGAGGGGTAGTAAGATCAACCCTTCAGCACGCTCAGCAGCGTCTCGCCGAGCAGGCTGGGGCTTTCCGAGACCTTGATCCCGGCAGCTTCCATCGCCGCGATCTTGCTCTCGGCATCGCCCTTGCCGCCCGAGACGATCGCACCGGCATGACCCATGCGACGACCCGGAGGGGCGGTGCGGCCCGCGATGAAGCCGGCCATCGGCTTCTTGCGGCCACGCTTGGCCTCGTCGATCAGGAACTGCGCGGCCTGCTCCTCGGCGTCGCCGCCGATTTCGCCGATCATGATGATCGACTTGGTCTCGTCGTCCGCCAGGAACAGCTCGAGCACGTCGATGAAGTTCGTGCCGTTGACCGGATCGCCACCGATGCCGACCGCGGTCGTCTGACCAAGGCCTGCGTTCGAGGTCTGGAAGACCGCCTCATAGGTGAGCGTGCCTGAACGGCTGACAACGCCGACCGAGCCCTTCTTGAAGATCGAACCGGGCATGATGCCGATCTTGCACTCGCCGGGGGTCAGGACGCCGGGGCAGTTCGGGCCGATCAGGCGCGACTTGGAGCCCGCGAGCGCGCGCTTGACCTTGACCATGTCGAGCACCGGAATGCCCTCGGTGATCGCGACGATCAGCTCGATCTGCGCGTCGATCGCCTCGAGGATCGAATCGGCCGCGAAGGGAGGCGGCACGTAGATCACGGACGCGGTCGCGCCGGTGACCGACTTCGCCTCGGCGACGGTATTGTAGACGGGGAGGTCGAGGTGAGTCGTGCCGCCCTTGCCGGGGGTGACGCCACCGACCATCTGGGTGCCGTATTCCAGCGCCATCTTGGTGTGGAAGCTGCCGGTTTCGCCGGTCATGCCCTGCGTGATGACCTTGGTGTTCTTGTCGACGAGGATGCTCATCTTGTCTCGTTCCTTACCACCCCGGCGAAGGCCGGGGCCCAATTGGGAAAGCGGTCATGGTTGTGCGATGCGATCGTAAAGGTCGTCCCAGCCGGGATTGAAACCATTGATCTCTCGCAATTTCCAGTCCCGCTTCCACTCCTTCATGTGCAGCTCGCGCTGCCGGGCGGCTTCCCAACTGCCGAGCAATTCGTACCAGACGAGTAGCTTGCAGTCGTACTTCTTCGTGAACCCTGCGACGACGCCGTTGCGGTGTTCCCACACGCGTTTCGCCAAGTTCACCGTCGAGCCGAGATAGATCGTACCGTTATACCCGCTGGCCATGATGTAGACGAACGCCTGGTCTTCCATCACGGGGGCCTTCCCAATTGGGCCCCGGCCTTCGCCGGGGTGGTATTACCTACCTCAGCTCAAATCCTCAGTTCAGGCTACCGTCGATACCCTTGCAGGCCACGATCAGTTCCTTGACCGCGTCGACCGAGACCTGGAGGTTGCCCTTGGCTTCGTCGTCGAGCTTGATCTCGACGATCTTCTCGACGCCGCCGGCGCCGATCACCACGGGCACGCCGACATACAGGTCGTCGAGGCCGTATTCACCCGAGACATAGGCCGCGGCGGGCAGGACGCGCTTCTGATCGTAGAGATAGGCTTCGGCCATCGCGATGCCGCTGGTGGCGGGCGCGAAATAGGCCGAGCCGGTCTTGAGCAGCGCGACGATCTCGCCGCCGCCGCCGCGCGTGCGCTTGACGATCGCATCGATCTTCTCCTGCGTGGACATGCCCATCGCGATGAGATCGGGAACCGGGATGCCCGACACGGTCGAATACTGGATCACGGGGACCATCGTGTCGCCATGGCCGCCGAGCACGAAGCTGGTGACGTCCTTGACCGAGACCTTGAACTCGTCGGCGAGGAAGTGGCTGAAGCGCGACGAGTCGAGCACGCCGGCCATGCCGACGACCATGTGGTGCGGCAGGCCCGAGAACTCACGCAGCGCCCACACCATCGCGTCGAGCGGGTTGGTGATGCAGATGACGAATGCGCCGGGTGCGTTGGCCTTGATGCCCTCACCCACGGCCTTCATGACCTTGAGGTTGATGCCGAGCAGGTCGTCGCGGCTCATGCCGGGCTTGCGCGCGACACCGGCGGTGACGATGATGACGTCCGCACCGGCGATGTCAGCATAGTCGTTCGAGCCGGTGATCGTCGAGTCGAAGCCTTCGACCGGGCCGCACTGCGACAGGTCGAGCGCCTTGCCCTGGGGGATGCCCTCGGCCACGTCGAACAGGACGATATCGCCCAGACCCTTGAGTGCTGCGAGGTGCGCGAGCGTGCCGCCGATGTTACCGGCGCCGATCAGCGCGATCTTCTTGCGAGCCATTCCAATCCGTCTCCGTCTGATGTGCGGGGTGATTGGTGACGCCGGTTACGCGCATTATGGCGCTACGGCAACCGTTAAAGCGGAAAAGTGGTCTCGTTATTGCAAATCGTTCGCAGGAGCAATAAGCCTGCGGACGTGCGCTGAACCACCCCGGCGGAGGCCGGGGCCCAGTTGGGGGACGGTGCAAACTGAGTATCGCGCGCTGTTACTACGGCCTTTCCAGCTGGGCCCCGGCCTTCGCCGGGGTGGTGCTTGGGGTGCGTCAGATGTGCCCTTCCGCCAGATACTCCTCGGAGCGCATCTCTTCCAGACGACTGATCGTGCGGTCGAATTCGAACCGGCCGTCGCCGCTCGCGTAGAGATCGCCCGGCTGCGCATCCGCGGCGGCGAGCAGCTTGACCTTGTGCTCGTAGAGCGCGTCGATGAGACCGACGAACCTTGCGGCCTCGTTGCGGTTCTCGGGCCCGAGCTTGGGGATACCGACGAGGATGATCGTGTGGAATTTGCGGGCGATGGCGAGATAGTCGGCCACCCCCCTCGCCTCGCCGCACAGCTTCCTGAAGCTGAAGACCGCGACGCCTTTCAGCGACTTGGGCACGCGCAGGGCCCGGCCCTGGACGATCAGCTCCTCGGACGGGACATGCTCGCTGTCGTCGGGCGAGAAGTCGGTGAGGCGGAAGAAGGCGGCGGAGAGCTGCGCGGTGGCCTCGGGGCCGTTGGGGACGAGCCAGGTGTCCTGGCTGCCGAGCCGGTCCCGGCGGTAATCGACCGGGCCGTTGAGCGGGAGGACGTCGAGCCGCTGTTCGATCGTCGCGATGAAGGGGAGGAAATGCTCGCGGTTGAGGCCGTTCTTGTAGAGATCGGCGGGCGGGCGGTTCGAGGTGGTGACGATCGTCACGCCGGAATCGAGCAGCGAGGTGACGAGCCGCGACAGGATCATCGCGTCGGGGCTGTTGGTGACCATCATCTCGTCGAACGCGAGCAGCCGGGTCTCCTCGGCGATCGCGGTGGCGACGGGGACGATCGGGTCGCCGACCTCCTTGCGACGCTCGGCGGCGATGCGGGCATGGACCTCGAGCATGAACTCGCCGAAATGGACGCGGCGCTTCCGCTCGACCGCGACCTCGGCGAAGAACAGGTCCATCAGCATCGACTTGCCGCGGCCGACCCCGCCCCAGAGATAGACGCCGCGCGGGGCTGATTTTTTCGAGAAGCGCGCGAAGAACCCGGTCGCGACGGGCGCGGCAAGTTCGGTGGCGAGCGTGTTCAGGCGCGCGGCGGCGGCGGCCTGTTCGGGGTCGGGGCGGAGTTCGCCCGAGGCGACGAGCGCTTCGTAGGCGGCGAGGACGGTCATTGGTCTTTACCACCCCGGCGGAGGCCGGGGCCCAGGGGGAAAGGTTGCCGTGATAGAACGCTACGCTTGAACAATGATCGTGTCCCAACTGGGCCCCGGCCTTCGCCGGGGTGGTGATAGCGGTCGGGGTCAGCCCTTCGGCGGCTTAGGCGACGGCTTGCGGATCGTCGCGGAGAAGGCCGCGATCTTTGCCTCGTCGTCGCCTTGCACCACGAGGCCCCGCAGGAACAAGAGGCGGCCGGTTTCCTTGAGCACCTCGACCTGCGCCTCGATCGGGGCGCCGATCCGGCCGCCACCGATGAACTGGGTGTTGAGGTCGAGCGTCACCGCGGTGCCGGCGGTGATCAACCCGAAGCCGCGCGCGGCGGCGAACAGCGCGACGTCGATGAAGCCGAGCAGCGCGCCGCCGTGGACATTGTCCTGCAGGTTCGAATGGCGACGCTCTGGCGTGATGCGGACGCGGACGCGGTGGCCGTCGACGCGGTAGAGCATGGGGCCGAGGAGCGTGTTGAACCGGGTCGGGTCGGACAGGGTCCAGCTGCGCCAGCCGGGGCTTGCGGGGTCTTCGGCGTCGAGGAAATGGGGGGTGGTCAACGGCATGTCCTTCGAAGCTTGCGAACGGCGCCCCTTTTTGGTCCCGCCTCCGGGCCCTCTCCGTTCGTCCTGAGCGAAGTCGAAGGACTTGGGAAACGTCGTCCTTGGCCCCGGGCCTGTGCTTCGACTTCGCTCAGCACGAACGGAATTGGGGGAGCGTCGTCCCTGGCCTCGGGCTTGTGCTTCGACTACGCTCAGCACGAACGGGGTTGGGGGAGCGCTGTCCCCGGCCCCGGGCGGCGCTTCGACTTCGCTCAGCACGAACGGGGGTGGGGGAGCGCCGCGCCCTGCCCCGGGCCTGTGCTTCGACTTCGCTCACCACGAACGGAGGGTGGAGCGAGGCGGGGCGAGAGCGGGGTGGAGGGGACCGCCCTCCCCCTGCCGGATCAGACGATCCGTTCGGCTTCCATCTTCTTGATCTCGGCGATCGCCTTGGCGGGGTTCAGCCCCTTGGGGCAGGCGTTGGCGCAGTTCATGATCGTGTGGCAGCGATAGAGGCGGAACGGATCCTCGAGCTCGTCGAGCCGCTCGCCGGTCATCTCGTCGCGGCTGTCGGCGAGCCAGCGATAGGCCTGGAGCAGGATCGCGGGGCCGAGGAACTTGTCGGCGTTCCACCAGTAGCTCGGGCACGAGGTCGAGCAGCAGGCGCACAGGATGCACTCGTACAGGCCGTCGAGCTTCGAGCGATCCTCGGGCGACTGGAGACGCTCCTTGCCCGAGGGCGGCGGGGTGACGGTCTGGAGCCAGGGCTTGATCGACGAATATTGCGCGTAGAAATGCGTGAAGTCGGGGACCAGATCCTTGATCACGTCCATGTGCGGCAGCGGCGTAATCTGGACCTCGCCCTTGCAATCCTCGATCGCGGTGGTGCAGGCGAGGCCGTTCTTGCCGTCGATGTTCATCGAGCAGGAGCCGCAGATCCCCTCGCGGCACGAACGGCGGAAGGTCAGCGAACTGTCCTGCTCGCCCTTCATCTTGATCAGCGCGTCGAGCACCATCGGGCCGGTCTCGTCGAGGTCGAGCTCGAACGTATCGTAGCGGGGATTCTCGCCGCTATCGGGATCGTAGCGATAGACCTTGAACGATTTCAGCCGCTTGCCCCCGCTGGTCGAGGCATGCTTGACGCCCTTCTTAACGACGCTGTTTTTCGGGAGCGAGAATTCGGCCATTGCGAGCGGTCCGTCCGTGGTGTGATGACAAGGTTGTCAGAGCCGATACATGACAGGGGCCCTGCCCGCAAATCCTTAGCTTCGCGGGTGCAACATGGGTCATATGTGGGGCGGGGCACGGACCGCCGCAACCGTCAGATGATGTCGAGGATCAGCCCGAGATCGCGCGCTTCCTCCGCCTCGATATACCAGTTGGACGGCGCCTTGGCCTTGAGCTCCTCGATATCGACCTTGGTGCCGCGGACGAGATCCCGAAAGCCCTCTTCCTGGATGTTGATCGAATCCTCGATCTCGTGGAGCTTGGCCTTCAGCGTATAGGACAGCGCGTTGAGCGGGCCGTTGAGCTGGATCGTGCTCGTCATCTGGCGCTCATGGATCATCAGGCGGCTGTTGCGCGTGAGGAACCGGCTGTCGGCGGGGAAGGCGGACATGAAGGTGGCGCCAGCCGAATAGACCGCGACCTTGCCGAGAAACAGCGTCTCGCGGTCGGTATATTCACGCAGCAGGCGGATATGGTCGCCCATCGCGCGCGCCATTTCGGGGTCGCCGCCGAGCGTGGTGATCGAGACGACGAGCGGCCCCTCGGTCGGCGCGGCCGCGACCTGCGCCTTGAAGCTGTCGTACATCGCGTCGTCGACGGGGCCGTGCAGCTGGACATGGGGGACGGCGAGCAACGGATAGTTGCGCGCGTTCGAAGCGGGGGAGGTGTCGGTCATGCGCGGGCAAACTTACCGCGGTATCGCGCGGTTCCGATGTCGTCCGCAAAAGACCGGGAGTATAGATTCTATACCGAAATTGCGGTAGAGTTGGCCATGTTCGAATTCGACCCGGACAAGAGCGCGGCCAACGCGGTCAAGCACGGAATTGATTTCGTCGAAGCTCAGGCGCTGTGGGGCGATGACGAGCGGATCGTCGTCGGATCGGCCCAGCGCCATGTGGGCGAAGACCGGCAACTGGTGATCGGCCGGATCGGCGATCGCCTGTGGACGGCGATCGTCACCGATCGCGGTACGGCGACCCGGATCATCTCGGTTCGCCGCGCGAGAGATTATGAGGAACTGGCTTATGAACGCGCCCGCACCGGCTAAATCCGTGCTGCACAAGGCTATCTCAGCCGACGAACTCGACCGGCGGTTCGACGAGGGCGAGGATGTCAGCGCGTATTTCGACTGGTCCAGCCCGCGCAAGCCTGCGCTGGAGGCCAAGCGCGTGAACGTCGATTTCCCCACGTGGATGGTAGAGAGTCTCGACGTGCAAGCCCGCAAGCGTGGCGTCACGCGTCAGGCGCTCATCAAGATGTGGCTGGCAGATCGTCTGGAAGCGGCAGCGAATGCGCCCGCCGCCCCCTGAGGTCAGACGTCCCGGTCGAGTGCCGGATCGGCCTGTCGCTTGTGCTGGAGGATCCAGCCGACCAGGCCGCCGGGGACGCCGCCGGCGAGCGAGAAGAGCGCGAAGAAGGTGATGGCGATCTTCTGCGGGTCTTCGCCGGGGGCGCGCGTTTCGATGCCGTAGATATAGATCGCGGTGCCGATCGCGACGATCGCCGGCCAGAGAAAGCCGGCGATCATCGGCGGGAACCGCGTCAGCAGCCCCACCGCGACGGGCACGAGGAACCCGATCGCGATGATGGCCCAAATCATCAATAGACCCGCTTCTTGGGCTTGATGTAGTCGACGTCGTCGGTGAGCGTGTAGTCGTGCACCGGGCGGAAATCGATCTTGGTCTGACCGCCCTTGCCGCCCCAGCCGTCGAAGGTGGTGATGGTGTGCTTCATCCAGTTGGCATCGTCACGCTCGGGGAAATCCTCGTGCATGTGCGCGCCGCGCGACTCGGTGCGGTTGGCGGCCGAGTTCATCGTGACGACGGCCTGGCCGATCAGATTGTCGAGCTCCATCGTCTCGACCAGATCGGTGTTCCAGATCATGCTGCGATCCTTCACGGCGACGTCGGTCATCCGGTTGTAGATGCCCGCCATCTTCTCGACGCCCTGGTTGAGCAGTTCGGTGTCGCGGAACACGGCGCAATGCTTCTGCATCGTCTGCTGCATGTCGAGACGGATCTGCGCGGTCGGCGACCCGCCGCTCGCGTTGCGGAACGTGTCGAGACGCGTGAGCGCGAGGTCTTCCGAGCCCTTGGGCAGCGGCGCGTGCGCGGTGCCGGGCTTGAGCGTGTCGCGGATCCGCAGGCCGGTCGCACGGCCGAACACCACGAGATCGATCAGGCTGTTCGAGCCGAGACGGTTGGCGCCGTGAACCGAGACGCAGGCGGCCTCACCGACCGCGAACAGGCCGGGGACGACCGCGTCGGGGTTGCCGCCGACGAGGTTGACGACCTCGCCGTGGAAGTTGGTCGGGATGCCGCCCATGTTGTAATGCACGGTTGGCGTGACGGGCAAAGGCTGGCGCGTGAGATCGACGCCCGCGAAGACCTTGCCGGTCTCGGTGATGCCGGGCAGGCGCTCTGCCAGAACCTTCGGATCGATGTGATCGAGGTGCAGGAAGATGTGGTCGCCATTCTTGCCGACGCCGCGGCCTTCGCGCATTTCGAGCGCCATCGAGCGGCTGACGACGTCGCGCGAGGCGAGATCCTTCGCCGACGGGGCATAGCGCTCCATGAAGCGCTCGCCCTCGGAGTTGGTCAGGTAACCGCCCTCACCGCGTGCGCCCTCGGTGATGAGCACGCCCGCGCCGTAGATGCCGGTCGGGTGGAACTGGACGAACTCCATGTCCTGGAGCGGCAGGCCGGCGCGGAGCACCATCGCGTTGCCGTCGCCGGTGCAGGTGTGCGCCGAGGTCGCGGAGAAATAGACGCGGCCATAGCCGCCGGTGGCGAGCACGGTCTGGTGGCTGCGGAAGCGGTGGATCGAACCGTCTTCCATGCACAGCGCGATCACACCGCGGCAGACGCCGTTTTCCATGATCAGGTCGAGCGCGAAATACTCGACGAAGAAGTCCGTGTTGTACTTCAGGCTCTGCTGGTAGAGCGCGTGCAGCATCGCGTGACCGGTACGATCGGCGGCAGCGGCGGTGCGCTGGACCGGGGGGCCCTCGCCCATGTTCTGCATGTGGCCGCCGAACGGACGCTGATAGATCGTGCCGTTCTCGTTACGGCTGAACGGCATGCCGGCATGTTCGAGCTCGTAGACCGCCTGCGGGGCCTCGCGGCACAGATATTCGATCGCGTCCTGGTCGCCGAGCCAGTCGGAGCCCTTGACGGTGTCGAACATGTGCCAGGTCCAGTGATCCGGCGAGTTGTTGCCGAGCGACGCGGCGATGCCGCCCTGGGCGGCGACGGTATGCGACCGGGTCGGGAAGACCTTGGTGATGCACGCGGTCTTCAACCCGCTCTCGGCGATGCCCATCGTGGCGCGCAGGCCCGAGCCGCCGGCCCCGACGACGACCGCATCATAGGTATGATCGATGATCTTGTAGGCAGCTGACATTACGCAGGAGCTCCGGAGAAGGCGACCTTCAGGATCGCGAACAGGGCGATGCCGCCCAGCGTGAAGGTGAACAGGTTGAGCAGGATCATCGTCACGACGCGGCTTTCGCCGTGCATGTAATCCTCGATCACGACCTGCAGACCGAGACGGAAATGGTAGAAGACCGACAGGATCAGCAGCGCCATCGGGATCGCCGCCCAGGACGACTGGAGCCACAGATGCACCGAGGCATAGTCATAGGCGGGCATCCGCGCGACCGCGACCATCAGCCAGGCCATCAGGAAGATGTTGGCGCCGGCGGTCAGCCGCTGCTGCCACCAATGCTGCGTGCCGTGCTTGGCGCTGCCCAGACCGCGGACGCGGCCGACTGGCGTACCCGAACCCATTACTTCATCCCCATGTAGAGCCAGAAGGCGACCGTCAGCAGCGTGCTGGCGACGATCGTCGCGCGCGCACCCATGCGGTTGCGCTTGAGTTCGAATCCGGCACCGGTGTCCATCACCAGATGGCGGATGCCCGTCATCATGTGCTGGAGCAGCGACCAGGTCAGGCCGATGCCGATGACATAGCCCAGAATGTTCAGCCCGCCCGTATCGGTCGTGAACACGTCGACAAAGGTCGCATAGGCCTGATCCCCCGAGGCGATCGCGGCGAGCCACCAGACGAGCAGCAGGCTGCCGACGGTCGCCATGCCGCTGCCGGTCGCGCGGTGCAGGATCGAGACCAGCATGTGCGGGCCCCATTTATAGACCTGCAGATGGGGAGAAAGCGGGCGTGCCGGGTTGCGCGATGCCAAGGGCTGTGTCCTCGAGTACGAAGGGCGAGTAACGAACGGTTTGCCGGTCTATTAGACGCCATGTGCTGCGATGCAACCCATCGCCGCCCGGCTTGATAACCCAGGGCAATGCGCAGGCGGTGCCGGGCGCCCCCTGTCCCGCGGCATCGATCCCTAACCTGGCCTTAAGGAATCACCGTTAGCGCTGGCCGGGCAACGCGATCCGGAGTTTACCCTTTGACCTCACTCGACATGCCGGCCCCCGGGTCGATCGCCACCCAGATCGACCTGGCCGCACGGCTGCGCGCGTTCGACTTTGACGGCTCGCTCGCGGCGGCCAGCCGCGAGCTCTGGGCGCTGATCGAACCGCATGTCGTCACGATCTCCCAGGCCTATTGGGAACAGTGGCAGCGCTGTTTCAGCAACGAGCGCATCTGGTCGCCGCACGAGGCCGACGCGATGATCGAGGTCGGCTGCAATTTCCTGCGCGACCGCTTCCTCAACACCAATGCGCGCGGCTGGGTCGAATCGGTCGAGCGGTCGGTCGCTGCGGCCTATGCCGCCGACGTGTCGCCGATGGCGTTGCTGTCGATGATCAGCGCGAGCGACCGCGCCGCGCTCGGCGTGCTGATGCAGAGCGTGGCGCGCGACAATGACCGACTTTCCTTGTATATCGACACGCTGATGAGGCTGTCGGCGCTGGAAGGTGAGATCACCGTGGCGATCTATACCAAATATCGCAACTTTTCGGCGCAGGGCGCGCGCGACACGCTGGCGGTCGAATTCCGCGACGGAATCGCGACGATGGTCGAGACCGCGACCGACGAGGGGCATGTCCTGCGCGAACAGGCGGTCCGCAGCTCGGCCTCGACCCGCGCGGTGCTGGGCAAGGCGAGCGAGGTGGCGGCCGCCGCCGAACAGTCCGCGGTCGCGATGCGCGAGGCCGCGCAGACCGCCGCGGGGCTGATCCGCGCGATCGAGGATGCGCGCAGCGAGGTCGAGGCCGCGGCCGAGATCGCCAATCGCGCATCCGCACAGGCGACCGACGCGGTCGGCATGTCCGAGGCGCTGAGCGATCACGCCAAGTCGATCGAGTCGATCCTGGGGCTGATCCGCGACATTGCCGGCCAGACCAACCTGCTCGCGCTCAACGCGACGATCGAGGCGGCGCGCGCGGGCGATGCGGGACGCGGCTTCGCGGTGGTGGCGCAGGAGGTGAAGAGCCTCGCCAGCCAGACCGCACGCGCGACCGACGACATCGCCGCCAAGATCGCCGCGATCCAGTCGGCGACGCGCGGCACGGTCGCGACCAATGCGAGCATCAAGGCGACCGTCGCCGAGGTGCAGGACAGCGCCGACCGGATCCGGCACGCGATGGAGGCGCAGGCGCAGACCGTCACCGCGATCACCGCCGCGGTCGACGAGACCGCGCTCGCCGCCGATTCGATGTCGACGACGATCGCGGCGATCAGGGCGGATACCGAAATGGTGGCGACCGAGATCGACGGCGTCGGCCGGGGCTTCGACATGCTCGACAGCCGGCTGAGCAATCTGAAGACCAGCGCGGGCGTATTCATCGCGAAGGTGGCTGCATAACGGACGGCACAAGGGGGGAGCATGACCGCGCCAATCGACCGCATGAGCAATGGCGTGCCGCACGGCACGCTGGACTGGGGCAATGATGGCCGGCCGCTGTACGAACGCGTGCGCGACTATGACTGGGACGGCGCGATCGGGCCAAGCTGCGCGACGCTGACCGCGATGCTGGATGCCGCCGACCACCGGCTGATCGCGGAGACGTTCTGGCGGCATTACCTCTCGCTCGAGAGCGCACTCCATGTCCGGCCCGCCTTCACCCCCGAGCGACTCGAGCGCAGCATCGTCGCGAGCGCGGACTATGTCCGGCTGAAATATCTCTCTCCCTATGACCTGGCGTGGCGGGACATCGCGATCGACCATGCGGTCCAGTCGCGCAAGGCGAACATCCCGCTGCCCGCCTTGCTCGCCGCGCTGGCGTTCGCGCACAGCGTCACGCTCGGGCTGATCGCCGAACGGGTCGGCACCGACACCGCGTCGATGCGGATGCTGGGCGACGTGATCCAGCGGCTCGCGCTGATCGAGGCGGACATCATGGCGTCGCATCTGAGCGCGTCCGATGCCGAGGCGGCGCGGATCGCCCGCAGCGCGCGGGCGGCGGCGTTCCGTGAGAGCATCGCGACGTCGATCGAGGACACCGCCGAGCTGGGCGCGCGGATCCGCGTCCAGGCGATGGGCGCGTCGAGCTCGACCCGCAGCGTGCTGGGCAAGACGAGCGAGGTCGCCGCCGCCGCCGAACAGTCCGCGCTGGCGATGCGCGAGGCCGCGCACACCGCCTCGGGACTCATCTGTGCGATCGAGGGCGCGCGGATCGAGGTCGAGGCGGCCGCCGAGATCGCCAACCGCGCGTCGGCACAGGCGACCGACGCGGTCGGCATGTCCGAGACGCTGAGCGCGCATGCCCAGTCGATCGAATCGATCCTGGGGCTGATCCGGACGATCGCGGGGCAGACCAACCTGCTCGCGCTCAACGCGACGATCGAGGCGGCGCGCGCGGGCGATGCCGGGCGCGGCTTTGCGGTGGTGGCGCAGGAGGTGAAGAGCCTCGCCAGCCAGACCGCGCGCGCGACCGACGACATCGCGACCAAGATCGCCGCGATCCAGGCGGCGACGCACAGCTCGGTGACGACCAGCGTTGGCATCCGCACGACCGTCGGCGAGGTCCAGGACAGCGCGGTGCGGATCCGCCAGGCGATGGACGCGCAGGCGCGGACCGTCGCGTCGATCACCGCCGCGGTCGACGAGACCGCGCTGGCCGCCGACACCATGTCCGCGACGATCGACATGATCCGCGGCGATGCGGAGGCGGTCGCCAACGAGATCACGCTGCTGGGCCAGGATTTCGGGCTGATCGACGACAAGCTGAGCGTGCTGCGCGGTGCCGCCGACGGGTTTTCGTCCAGCGTCGCGTGAGCGACCTCACCGCTGTGCAATCGGGCAGGTGACGGACCCTTACCGGGCGCGCTAAGGCCCTGGGTCATGACCATCCTACTCACAGGGTCGAGCCGGGGCATCGGCGCGGCCATTCACCAGGCGCTGACCGACGCAGGCGCCACCGTCATCGGGCACAAGAGCAGCAACGGGGGCAGCGCGAGCGGGCTCCCCGCCGACTTTGCCGATCCCGCCGGGCCGACCGCGCTGTGGACCGCCGCGCTGGAACAGGCGGGCGGCACGATCGACGTGCTGATCAACAATGCCGGGGTGTTCGAGGCGAGCCCGCTCGAGGATGCGGACTGGACCGCTCAGTGGGAGCGGACGATGCGGATCAACCTGACCGCGTCTGCCGAACTGTGCCGGCTCGCGGTGCTGCACTGGCAGGCGCGCGGGTTTGCGGGCCGGATCGTCAACATCGCCAGCCGCGCCGCCTATCGCGGCGATTCGCCCGCGCACTGGCATTATGCCGCGTCGAAGGCGGGGATGGTGGCGATGACCAAGACGATCGCGCGCGGCTATGCCCGCGAGGGGATCCTCGCCTTTGCGATCTGCCCCGGCTTCACGATGACCGGGATGGCGGAGGACTATCTGTCGAGCCGCGGCGGCGATGCGCTGCTCGCCGACATTCCGCTCGGCAAGGTCGCGGACCCCGCCGAAGTGGCCTCGGTCGCACGCTATTGCGCGCTCGAGGCGCCGCCCTCGATGACCGGCGCGGTGATCGACGTGAACGGGGCCAGCCATGTCCGCTGAGAGCTGGAAACTCACCCTCCCCTGCACGCGCGCGGAGGCGGAGGCGATCGATGCAAGCGGCGATCTGGGGGATGCGATTCCCGCCGACGCGGTGCTGATGACCACCGAGGAGATCGAGGACGACGTCGAATCCTGGCGGCTCGACGCGTATTTCGAGCATGAGCCGGGCGCCGACACGGTCGCGGCGGTGCGCGCGCTGGTGCCGAGCGCGGCGGGGGCCAGAATCGCGGTCGAGCGGCTGGCCGCGGCGGACTGGGTGACGATGAGCCAGGCGGGGCTCGAGCCGCTGTCGGTCGGGCGGTTCTTCGTCCACACCCGCGCGCATGCCGACGCGGTGCCCGAGGGCAAGCGCGCCTTCCTGATCGAGGCGAGCCGCGCGTTCGGGACGGGGCATCATGAGACGACCAGCGGGTGCCTGGCGATGCTCGACGGGCTGGCGGATGCGGCGTCGGGCGAGCGGTTCGGCAACGTCATCGACATCGGCACGGGGACCGGGCTGCTCGCCTTTGCCGCGGCGGATCTGTGGCCCGATGCGGCGGTGATGGGGACGGATATCGATCCGGTCTCGATCGAGGTGACGCAGGAGAATGCGGACCTGAACGGGGTCGCGGGGATCGACCTGGTGGTGGCCGACGGGACGCTCGACGACGCGATCGTCGCGCGCGCGCCCTATGACCTGGTGATCGCGAACATCCTGGCGGGGCCGTTGGTGTCGATGGCGCCCGAGATCGCGTCGATCGCCGATGCGGGGGCGACGATCGTGCTGGCGGGGCTGCTCGAGACGCAGCGCGCGGGCGTGGTCGCGGCCTATGCTGCGTGCGGGTGCTCGCTGGAGGCGGTCGACCGACGCGGGGACTGGAGCGTGCTGCGGCTGCGCGCGGGGGCGACGCGGTTCGTGGCGGACGGGCCGTTCGATCCCAAGGGGCGCGACGGGTGGGCGCTGGATATCTGATCCTGCGGGCGCCTCGCCGCACACCCGACACCACCCCGGCGGAGGCCGGGGCCCAGTTGGGATGGCGGTTCGGTTCCATCTCTGAGGTTCGCCCAACTGGGCCCCGGCCTTCGCCGGGGTGGTTTGTGGGTGGGGGGGCGTTCGATCGTATGCGGTGATACGGCTCGGCGCTGAAAGTCTGAGAGCCCCTCCCCAGGAAGCTTGTTCCCCCGCGAAGGCGGGGGTCCAGTCTGGGCCCCCGCCTTCGCGGGGGAACATGAGGGTACGGCCCGTGCCTCGACTCACATCCGACACCACCCCGGCGGAGGCCGGGGGCCAGTTGGGATGGCGGTTCGGTTCCATCTCTGGGGTTCGCCCAACTGGGCCCCGGCCTTCGCCGGGGTGGTGGCATTATGCGGCGCGTGTGGCCTTGGCCTTTGCATAGGCCTGCGTGCCGTGTGTCAGCACGACGTCGCCGGGTTCGATCTGCGCGACGGGGATGTCGGGCTGGGCCTTCAGCTCCTCGTACAGTGGTGCGAAATCGGTCTCGACCGTCAGGCGCAGCAGTTCGTCGAAGCTCGGGATGACGAAGTAATTCTGCTGGAAATCGTCGATCCGGTACTCCGTCCGCATCACGCGCGCGAGGTCGAGCGCGATGCGGTTGGGGCTGGGGTCGTCGAGCGCGAAGCGGGTTTCGGCGAAGCTCGAGACGATGCCCGAGCCGTAGATGCGAAGCCCCTCGGGCTCGGCGATCAGGCCGAATTCGACCGTGTACCAGTAGAGCCGGCCGAGATATTTGAGCGCGTCGAGCCCGAGCGCGCGCTGGCCGCCGCGGCCATAGGCGGCCAGATAGTCCGCGAAGACCGGGTCGGCGAGCATGGGCACGTGCCCGAACACGTCGTGGAAGACGTCGGGTTCCTGGAGATAGTCGAGCTGGTCGGGACGGCGGATGAAGTTGCCCGCGACGAAGCGGCGATTGGCCATGTGATCGAAGAACACGTCGTCGGGGACGAGGCCGGGCACCGCGACGACCGACCAGCCGGTGAGCTTCATCAACCGTTCGGACAGTTCCTCGAAATCGGGAATGCCGGGCTTCGACAGTTTCAGCACGTCGAGCCCGCGCAGCCACGCGTTCGACGCGCGGCCGGGGAGCAGTTTCGACTGGCGCGCGAACAGCGTGTCCCAGGTCGCATGATCCTCGGCGGTATAGCTCGACCAGTTTTGCGGGATCGTCCAGTCGGGTGCCCCTTCGGGCGGCGTGCTGAGCACGTGCGTTTCTTCTAGCATGGCCATCGTCTAGCATGACCGAATGACAACGGAAACGCGCTGGATTCATTGGTCGTTAAGGATCCTTGCGGTCGTCCTCGGGCTCGTTGCAGCCTATGCGGTGGCGGGGCTGGTCGGCGGAGCGATCCCGACCAACCGGAACTGGCGCCCTCCCCCGCGCGGCATACGCATCTTCGTCGAGAGCAACGGGGTGCATACCGGGATCATCGTCCCGAAGGTCGCGGCAGGGGTGGACTGGCGCGGGTTTGCCCGGCCCGCCGACCTGCGCGACCCGCGTTATGCCGCGTCCGATCACCTTGCAATCGGCTGGGGGGAGAAGGCGTTCTTCCTCGAGACGCCGACCTGGGCGGACGTGAAGCTGCGGACCGTGCTGGCGTCGGCGATCGGCAGCGACGCGGTGCTGCTGCACGTCGAGCATCTCGCCGCGCCGGTGCCCGGTGGCGACGTGCGCGCGGTGATGCTGAGCAAGCGCGAGTATCGGCGGCTGGCGGGGTATATCGCGGCGACGATCCGGCCGGGGGGGCGGGCCTATCCGGGCTATGCCGGTTATGACGCGTTCTACGACGCGCGGGGGCATTATAGCGGGGTGGCGACGTGCAACGCGTGGACGGGGAATGCGCTGCGGTTTGCAGGCGTGCGGGTCGGGTGGTGGACGCCATTTCCGGCTACGGTGATGTGGTGGTTTTGAGCTGAGATTGTTCTCCCGCGAAGGCGGGAGTCCAGACTGGGCTCCCGCCTTCGCGGGAGAACAAAGAAGCAGAGGGACTGATCTCCTCAGCCACCACCCCGGCGGAGGCCGGGGCCCAGTTGGGGGACGGCGGTAACAGCGCGCTGCCCCTTGCCAGCAGCGGCCCCCAACTGGGCCCCGGCCTTCGCCGGGGTGGTATTGAGCGTTGGGGGTGCCCCCTCCCCTCACTCCCCCGCGCGGTACCCCTGATATTGCCCGCATTCGCCGCGCCGGGGGTCCTTCTTGCAGCGTTTGGCGAGTTCCTTGCGCTGCTTGCCCTCCTCGGCCTCCTGCTTGCGCATCTTGCGGCCGTAATTGCGGTCCGATTCCTCCTGGCTGGTGGTGGTCCAGTCGACCGCCTTGCCGGCGACCTGGAACGGCGCCTTCACGATCGACGTCGCAGTGCTGATGCAGCCTGCGGCCATCAGGGGCAGGATCGCCAGAACGGGAAGAACCTTACGCATCTACTTCACTCCCGCGCGCAGCCGATCGCGCGCCTGCGCCCCGTATAGCGGAAAATCGGTGAAGAATCCGTCGATACCTTGCGCGAGCCCGGCGTCGATCTCCGCGGCGATGTCGGCGTGCGCGGCGGGGTCGGTGCCGCGGCGGAAGCGGTCGGGGACGAACATGTTCTCCGCACGATAGGTCCAGGGATGGACGCGCAGGCCCGCTTCATGCGCGTCGGCGACGAGCGGCGACGGCGTCGTGCCCGACCACAGCATGCCCTTGTTCGGGCCGATCCCGTACGCATAGCCCGCCACCGCCTTCAGGCCCGCGGGCGTGATCATCGCGGCATAGCTCGACTGCGCACCGTCGGCGGGGCCGCCCTCGCCGTCGATCAGCTGGATCAGCCGCACCCGGGTGACCGCATGGAGGCGCTGGAGGTTCTTCACCTCGAACGACTGGATGAAGACCGGTGCCGTCGCCGAATCCCAGCCTGCCGCCTTGAGCTGCGCGACCAGCAGCAGGTCGGTCGGGTGGCCGATGCCGGCGAAATAGGTTGGGTGCTTGGTCTCGGGATAGATGCCGATCGTTCGGCCCGTCTCGGCGGAGCGCCGCTTGGCGAGTGCGATGATCTCGGCGAGCGTCGGGATCTCGAACCGGCCGTCATAGGCGGTGTTCGCGGGGCGGAGTTTCGGCAGCCGCTCCTTCGCGCGCAGCGTCTTCAGTTCGGCGAGCGTGAAATCCTCGACGAACCAGCCGGTGAGGTTGTGCCCGTCGATCGTCTTGGTCGTGCGGCGGCTGGCGAATTCGGGATGGTCGGCGACGTCGGTCGTGTCGGCGATCGCATTTTCATGCCGCGCGACGAGCACGTCGTCCTTCGTCGGCACCAGATCGGGCTCGATGAAGTCCGCGCCCTGCTCGATCGCGAGGTCGTAGGCGGCGAGCGTATGTTCGGGCCGGAGCCCGCTCGCACCGCGGTGCGCGATCACGATCGGAGGTGTCGAGGGAGGATTTTTCGGTGTCATCGCAACAGATTGCCCGCCGGCGACGCCAAGTACCAGCGCGGCGATTCGTGAGAGCCAATCGCAATAGGAAACCATTCGACGCATCGGCGTTCAGTCCTCATATTTCCCGGATCCAGAAGGGGCGACCCCATGCATTTCACGATCAATGGTCAATCATATGACGCCGAGCCCGATATCCGCACCTCGGTGCTCGACCTGTGCCGCGAGCATCTCGGCCTCACCGGCTCGAAAAAGGGCTGCGACCACGGTCAGTGCGGGGCGTGCACCGTCCTGATCAACGGCCGCCGGGTCAATTCCTGCCTGACGCTCGCGGTCATGCACCAGGATGACGAGATCACGACGATCGAGGGTCTCGGCCAGCCGGGCAACCTTCACGCGCTGCAGGATGCGTTCGTGCGGCATGACGGTTACCAGTGCGGCTATTGCACGCCGGGGCAGATCTGCTCGGCGGTCGGCATGCTCGACGAGGTCAAGAAGGGCTGGGCCAGCCACGCATCGGGCGACCTGACCGATCCCAAGTTCGACGATGCCGAGATTTCGGAGCGGATGAGCGGCAATCTGTGCCGCTGCGCCGCCTATCCGAACATCGTCGATGCGATCCGCGAAGTCGGCGACACCGCGCCCAAGGGCCGGTCCGCGGACGAAAAGGACGCGGCGATGGACGCCGATGCGCGCGGGGAGATGGTGGCATGAAGACCTTCACCTATGAGAAACCCGCGACCCCCGAGGCCGCGGTCCGGGATGCCGGGACGACCGGCGCGCGGTTCATCGCGGGCGGGACCAACCTGCTCGACCTGATGAAGCTGCAGGTCGAGACGCCCGACACGCTCGTCGACATCAGCCGCCTCGATCTCGCGAAGATCGAGGAGCGCGAGGATGGCGGGCTGACGATCGGTGCGCTGGTGCCGAACAGCGACCTCGCCGCCGACCGCCGCGTCGTCGCCAAGTACGAGGTGCTTAGCCGCGCCCTGCTCGCCGGCGCATCGGGCCAGCTGCGCAACAAGGCGTCGACCGGGGGCAACATGCTCCAGCGGACGCGCTGCTATTATTTCTACGACACCGCCGCCGCGTGCAACAAGCGCGAGCCCGGCAGCGGCTGTTCAGCGATCGGCGGCTTCAACCGCATCCTCGCAGTGCTCGGCACCAGCGAGCAGTGCATCGCGACGCATCCGAGCGACATGGCGGTGGCGATGCGCGCGCTCGACGCGACGATCGTGACCTTGAAGGCGGACGGCGATCGTCGGCGCATCTCGGTGCACGAATTCTACCGCCTGCCGGGATCGACGCCCGAGATCGAGACCGTGCTCGAGACGGGTGAGCTGATCACGCATATCGAGCTGCCCGCACCGCCCAAGGGCAAGCAGGCCTATCGCAAGGTGCGCGACCGTGCGTCCTACGCCTTTGCGCTCGTCTCGGTCGCGGCCGTGGTCGACGTGCAGGACGGCGTGATCGCGTCGGCCTCGCTCGCGTTTGGCGGGCTCGGGCCGATGCCGTGGCGCAATCCGGCGGTCGAGGCCGCGCTGGTCGGCAAGGCGCCGTCGGACGAGGCCTTCGAGGCCGCGGCGACCGCGCTGCTCGCCGATGCCAAGGGCTATGGCTCGAACGACTTCAAGATCCCCCTCGCGCGTCGCACGCTTATCGCGACGCTGCGCACCGTAACGGGAGCATAAACATGTTCGGTTTTGGAACCACCAACAGCCTGACGATGGACAAGCCGCATCCGGACAGTCTTCTGGACAGCGGCGTTCAGGGCGTCATCGGCAAGCCGCTCGACCGGATCGACGGTCCGCTGAAGGTCAGCGGCACCGCGACCTATGCGGCCGAATATCAGTTCGACGACATGGCCTACGGCGTGCTCGTCGGCACGAAGATCTCCGCGGGCAAGGTCGTGTCGATCGACGTCGACGCGGTGAAGAGCATCCCCGGCGTGCTCGACGTCGTCACCGACTTCGACCAGTTCATCCGCGTGTCCGCACAGGGCGGCGCGACCGATGCACCGACTCAGGGCGTCAAGGACATCGCGTTCTTCGGCCAGATCGTCGCGATCGTGCTCGCCGAGAGCTTCGAGGTCGCGCGCGATGCGGCCGCCCGCCTGCCGATCGTCTATGACGAGGCGGAGGGCCAGTATGACTTCGCCGCGCATCGCGACGAGACGCGGACACCCCCCGACGACGCTGCGCCTGCGCATTTCAAGCAGGGCGATGTCGACACGGCGATGGCCGATGCGGCGGTGACGGTCGATTCGACCTATGTCACGCCGAGCCAGAATTCGGCGGCGATGGAGCCGCACGCCTCGACCGCGGTGTGGGAAGAGGACGGCTCGCTGACGCTGTACGGTGCCTATCAGATGCCGACGTCGGACGCGCAGCAGCTGGCGAAGTCGCTTGGGCTGTCGGAGAAGAAGGTCCGGATCGTCGCGCGCTATATCGGCGGCGGGTTCGGGTCGAAGCTCGGCATCGCGCCCGAGAGCGTCGCGGCGGCGATCGCCGCCAAGCAGCTCGGCCGTCCGGTCAAGGCGGTCATGTCGCGCCCGCAGGTCTTCGAGGCGACCGTGCGTCGCTCGAACACCGAGCAGCGCGTCCGGCTCGCGGCGAACGCCGAGGGCAAGCTGACCGCGATCGGGCACGAGACGCTCGCGTCGAACCAGTCAACCGAGGATTATTTCGAGCCCGCCGGTATCGGCACGCATTTGCTCTACGGCGGCGAGAACCGGCTGATCACGCATGAGCTGGTCGACGTGAACCTCGTCCTGTCGGGATCGATGCGCGCGCCGGGCGAAGCGGTCGGGATGCTGGCGCTCGAGGGTGCGATGGACGAGCTCGCCGAAAAGCTCGACATGGATCCGATCGAGCTGCGCAAGCGCAACGATCCGCGGATCGATCCGGAGAAGGACGTCCCCTATTCGTCGCGCAACCTGACGCGCGCGCTCGACGAGGGTGCGGCCCGGTTCGGCTGGGACAAGCGCCAGAAGGCCGGCACGCGCCGCGAGGGCGAGTGGCTGATCGGCATCGGCGTCGCGTCCGCCGTGCGCGGCAACATGATGATGGAATCGTCCGCCAAGGTCGAGATCCATCCCGACGGCACCGCGACCGTGTCGTCGGCGATGACCGATATCGGCACGGGCAGCTACACGATCCTCGCGCAGATCGCGTCGGAGATCCTGGGCATACCCGTCGAGAACATCACCATGTCGCTGGGCGATACCAATGATCCCCCCGCGGCAGGTTCGGGCGGGTCCTGGGGTGCGGCCTCGTCGGGGACCGCGGTCTACCTCGCCTGCGAGATGCTGCGCGGCAAGATCGCCAAGGCGATGGGCGTCGACGAGGACGGCCTGACGCTGAAGGACGGAAAGGCGATCGGCGATAACCGCTCGACCCCGATCGGCGAGCTGGTCGGCAAGGGCCTCGAGGCGACCGGGCATATCAAGCCGGGCAAGCAGGAGAAGGAGACGTCGCAGGCAGGCTTCGGCGCGCATTTTGCGGAGGTCGCGGTCAACGTGATCACCGGCGAGACGCGCGTGCGGCGGATGCTCGGGTCGTTCGCGGCGGGGCGCGTGCTCAACGCGAAGACCGCGCGGTCGCAGTGCCTGGGCGGCATGACCTTCGGCATCGGCACCGCGCTGACCGAGGATCTGATCCACGACACGCGCACCGGCAAGCTGGTGAACCACGATCTCGGCGAATATCACGTGCCGGCCAATGCGGACGTGCCGCAGATGGACGTCCACTTCGTCGACGAGCGCGACATCCATGCGAACCCGATCCACGCGAAGGGGATCGGCGAGCTGGGGATTTCGGGCGCGGGCGCCGCGGTTGCGAATGCGGTGTATAATGCGACGGGGATCCGGGTGCGGGAGTTCCCGATTACGTTGGACAAGCTGCTGGATCAGCTCCCCGCCGTCTGACCTGTTCCCCCGCGAAAGCGGGGGTCCAGGAGCCACAACGCGCACCCTTGGTAAAGCTGGATCCCCGCCTTCGCGGGGAAACAAGTTGGGGTGGGCGCTACCCTCCTTACTACCACCCCGGCGAAGGCCGGGGTCCAGTTGGGGGACTTTCCCGACAGCGGATCGTCCTTCGTCACGACGACCTTCCCAACTGGGCCCCGGCCTTCGCCGGGGTGGTGGTTGAGGGGGCGGCACCAGCCCTCGCTTGGGTCCGGCTGGCGCTGCGCCATCCTGCATCGGGGCGGCGTTGAGACAACACCCCCACCCTCGTCAAACACCCCCGCCCCTCCTATCTCAGACCCTCCACACCCGAGGACGAGCCTATGACCGACCATGTAATGGACGCCGCGTTCCGCCCGGCCGGGCTCGACCGGGCGACGCAGGGGGTTCTCGGGCGCGGGATCGATCGGGTCGAGGGGCCGGCGAAGGTCACCGGCGTCGCCGATTATGCCTATGAGGGCACACCCGAGCGGGTCGCCTATGCCGCGATCGTGGGCACGCCGATCGGCAGCGGCCGGATCCTCAGCATCGACGCGCGTGCCGCCGAGGCGATGCCCGGGGTGATCGCGGTGCTGCACGGCGATCCGCGCATGCCCGCGGGCGAATCCAATTCCAGCGCGCTGCCGCTGTTCGATACCGACACCATTCTTCATCTCGGCCAGCCCGTCGCGGTCGTCGTCGCCGAGGACCAGGCGATCGCGCGCGACGCGGCAGCCCTGGTCCGCGTCGAGACCGAAGCGGGCGAGGACCGGTTCGACGTCGAGGCGCAGCCGGTCGATACCGATCCCGCGATCGGCTTCGTGCCGCCGGTCGACATGGGCGACCTCGATGCGGCAATGCGCGACGCGGCCGTGACGCTCGATGCGACCTATACGACACCGGTGCATTTCCCCGCCGCGCTCGAACCGCATGCGACCACCGCCTGGTGGGACGGCGACCGGCTGACGGTGCGCTCGAGCAACCAGGTGATCGGCGCCGCGCGCAAGACGATCGCCAAGGTGCTCAAGATCGACGCCGACAAGGTCCGCGTGCTCGCCCCCTATGTCGGCGGCGGCTTTGGCGGCAAGACCGGGGTCGGCCCCGAGGCGATCCTCGCCGCGATCGCCGCGGAGGCGGTCGGCCGCCCGGTCAAGATCGCGCTGCCGCGGCGCCAGACCGCCTATATCGTCCACCACCGCTCGCACACGACGCAGCGCATCCGCATCGCCGCGGACGAACGCGGCGTGATCCAGGGCATGGGGCATGAGAGCGTCGCCGCGCAGAATGACGACGCGCCGTTCCTCGAACCCGTGCCGTTCGGGACGATCCCGCTCTATCGCGGGGAGTCGCGGCGGTTCAGGACCGACCTCGTCCGCGTCGACCTGCCCGCGAGCGGTGCGGTCCGGGCGCCGGGCGAGGCGGTCGGCACGTTCGGCGTCGAATGCGCGATGGACGAGCTCGCGGTCCAGCTCGGGATCGACCCGATCGAGCTGCGCCGCCGCAACGAGCCCGACTGCGATCCGGGCAGCGGCAAGCCCTTCTCCACGCGGCGGATGCTCGACTGCTACACGCAAGGGGCAGATCGGTTCGGCTGGCCCGCAGCCGTCCCCGCGCCCGCATCGGTGCGCGAGGGCGAATGGCTGATCGGGATCGGCATGGCGGCGAGCCTGCGCGGCAATTTCACCGTCCAGGCGCAGGCGCGCGTGCGGCTCGAGGCGGACGGCCGTGCGGCGGTCGAATGCGACATGACCGATATCGGCACCGGCACCTACACAATCCTGGCGCAGGCCGCGGGCGAGATGCTCGGGCTGCCGGTCGCGGACGTCGATGTCCGGCTGGGCGACACCGACTTCCCGCCGACCGCGGGGTCGGGCGGGTCGTTCGGCGCAGGCAGCGCGGTGTCCGCGGTGGTGCTGGCGTGCGAGGACATCCTGGCCGAGCTCGCGCTGCGGATGAACGCGGCGCCCGAGGAGCTGAGCCTTCGCGACGGGTGCGTCAGCGCGGGCGGGCGGCAGGTCACGCTTTCCGACCTGCTGCGCGGTGCGCCGATCGTCGCGATGGGCAAGACCGGCCCCGGCAAGGAGAGCAAGCGCACCAGCCAGGCGAGCCACGGCGCGCATTTCGTCGAGGTCGCGGTCAACGCGGTCAGCGGCGAGGTGCGGGTGCGGCGGATGCTCGGCGTGTTCGACGTCGGCCGCGTGCTCAACCGCAAGACCGCGACCAGCCAGATCATCGGCGGCATGGCCTGGGGCATCGCCTATGCGCTGACCGAGGAGGGCGTCGTCGACACGCGTACCGGCGCGTTCGTGAACCCCGATTTCGGCGAATATCACGTCGCGGTGAACGCCGACATTCCGCAGCTCGAGGCCTATTTCATCGAGGAGATCGACGATTCGGCCAACCCTGCGGGCGCCAAGGGGGTCGGCGAGCTCGGCATTTCGGGCGCGGGCGCGGCGGTCGCCAACGCGATCTACAATGCGACGGGGGTGCGGGTGCGCGATTTCCCGGTGACGCTCGACAAGCTGCTCGAGGGCTTGCCCGCGGTATAACGTCTGTTCCCACGCCGATGCGGAGGAACGAGAAGAGAGAGAAGACATGGCCGAAAACGATAGCGTGATTGCCGCGGCGAAGACCTGGAAGGGCGAGAAGATGGCGATCGCCACGGTCGTCTCGACCTGGGGCTCGGCGCCGCGCCCCAAGGGGAGCCACATGCTGGTCCACGAGGACGGCCGGTTCGAGGGCTCCGTGTCGGGCGGCTGTGTCGAGAGCGACATCCTCGCCACCGCCGCCGACGTGATCGCAGGCGCGCCGTTCCAGCTGCGGAACTACGGTGTCGCGGATGCCGCGGCGTGGGAAGTCGGGCTGCCCTGCGGCGGCGAGATCGCGGTGATGGTCCAGCCGGTCTCGGCCGAGGGGTTCGACCCCGAATTGTTCGACCGGATCGCCGATGCGCGCGACCAGGGCGATGCGCTGACCGTCACCACCGACCTCGCCACCGGGCACAGCGATGCGCGGCCGGCGGAGACGGGCGAGGTGTTCGTCAACCGCTATGATCCGCCGCGCCGCCTGCTGATCGTCGGCGCAGTGCAGATCGCGCAGGCGCTGGCGGGCCTCGCGCGTGAGCTGGGGATCGCGACGGTCGTGATCGACCCGCGCGCGCGCTTCCTGACCGACGAGCGGTTTCCCGGCGTCACGCTCGACGACCGCTGGCCCGACGAGGCGATCGCCGCGCTGCGCCCGGGTCCGTCGACCGCGGTCGTGACGTTGAGCCACGACATCAAGATCGACGATCCCGCACTGATCGCCGCGCTGGCGACCGACGCCGCCTATGTCGGTGCGCTCGGCAGCCGCAAGAGCCATGCGGCACGGCGCGAGCGGCTCGCCGCGGCGGGGGTGACCCCTGAGAATATCGACCGGATCGACGCGCCCGTCGGGATCGACATCGGCGCGATCGGGCCGTCCGAGATTGCGCTGTCGGTCGCCGCCGCCATGATCGGAGCCTTCCATGATCGCCGCTGAAGACGTCGTCCTTATCCTGCTCGCCGCGGGCCGATCGCAGCGGTTCGGCATCCCGAACAAGCTCGAGGTGCCGTTCCTCAACAAGCCGGTCGGGCTGCACGTCGTCACCGCGTTCGAGGCGATCCCGTTCCGCGACCGGCTGGTCGTCACCGATGGCTGCACGCTCGATTTCGCGAGCCATGGCTATGCGGTGGTGCATAATGACGATCCCGCGGCGGGGATGGCGCAGTCAGTCAAGCTGGGCGTGCAGCGCGCCAAGGACGACGGCGCGCAGGCGGTGCTGATCGCGCTGGCCGACATGCCGCGCGTGACCGCGGCGCATGTCTACCGGATGCTCGACGCCGCCGACAGCGCGGATGCGGTGGTCGCGTCGAGCGACGGGGTGAAGCCGTCGCCCCCTGCCCTGTTCGCCCGCGACCGGTTCGACTTCCTGCTCTCGCTCGATGGCGATGCGGGCGCGCGCGACCTGGTGCGCGCGGGGCGGCACGTGGTGACTGCGCCGGCCGAGCTGATCGACATCGACACGCCCGAGGATCTGGAGCGGCTGCAGGCGCTGGTCCACGACCCGCGCGCGGCGATCACTCGTGCCTTAACGCGTCGATAGGGTTCATCGCGGCGGCGCGCCGCGCGGGGAAATAGCCGAAGACGACGCCGATCACCGCGGAGATGCCGAACGCGAACAGGTTGATCTCGGGCACGAACAGCCACTGGACCTTGATCAGCGGCGCGATGATCGCGATCGCCAGCTGTGCGATCACCAGCCCGATCAGCCCGCCCAGACACGACAGCACGATCGCCTCGACGAGGAACTGCAACAGCACCTCGCGCGCGACCGCGCCGATCGCGAGCCGGATGCCGATCTCGCGCGTGCGTTCGGTCACCGACACCAGCATGATGTTCATGATCCCGATCCCGCCGACGACCAGGCTGATCCCCGCGACCGCCGCGACGATGCCGGTCAGCAATGTCGTCGTGCCGGTCAGCGTGTCGGAAATCTGCTTGGTGTCGAAGATGTTGAAATCATCCTCCTTGCCCGCGGTGATCGTCCGGCGTTCGCGCAGCAGATCGGTGATCGACGCCTGCACGGTCGCGGTCGAGAATTTCTGGTCGACGCCCACCAGCATCAGCCGGATGTCGCGATTGCCCGTGAAGCGACGCTGCACCGCCTTGATCGGCATGATGACCACGTCGTCCTGATCGCCGCCGAACCCCGCCTGCCCGCGCGTCGACAGCACGCCGATCACGTCGCAGCTGATCGCGCCGATCCGCATGCGTAGGCCGACGGCGTCCCCCCCGCGGAACAGGTTGGTGCGCACGGTATTGCCGATGATACACACCGCCTTGCCCGAGGCTTCCTCGGCCGATGTGAAGATCCGCCCGGTCGCCAGCGGCCAGGGCTGGACCTGGAAATAGGCGCTGGTGGTGCCGTTGATCGTCGTCGACCAGTTCGCGCCTTCATAGATCGCGGTGGCGGTCGCCTGCGCCTGGGGGGCGACCGCGGTGACGCCGGCGATCTGGTTGGCGACCGCGGTGACGTCCTCGGGCTTGAAGTCGGGCGGCCGCGGTCCGCCGCCGCCGCGGCCAAAACCCTGACCCGGCCGGATCTGGAGGATGTTGGTGCCGAGCGCGGAGATCGACTGCTGCACCGCCGCGGTCGTCGCCTTGCCGAGCGTGACCATCGTCACGACCGCCCCGACGCCGATGACGATGCCGAGGATCGTCAGGAACGACCGCAGGATGTGGCGGCGGATCGAGCGCAGCGCGAGCGAGAGGGTGGTGCCGAACATTACCGGGTCATCCCGCCAGCGTGGTCCCGTCGAACCTGGCTCAAAGACTGACAGAAGAGACCCGTCATCCCCGCGCAGGCGGGGATCCAGATGCTCGAGGGCTGGCGGGCCTGCGGCGACGGTTGCCGGTCTGGATTCCCGCCTGCGCGGGAATGACGGTGGCGGGTGGGGGCGTGAGTGTATGGTGTCCGGGCCATCACGACTCGACCCTTTCGCCTTGCTCGTGGCGGCTTTCGATGCGTTCGACCAGGCCGTCCTTGAAGTGGACGACGGTGCGCGCGAAGGCGGCCATTTCGGGTTCGTGGGTGACCATCAGGACGGTGATGTTCTGTTCCGCGTTGAGCCGGGTCAACAGCTGCATGATCTCGACCGAGCGTTCGCTGTCGAGGTTGCCGGTCGGTTCGTCGGCGAGCAGCACGTCGGGGTTCGTCACCAGCGCGCGCGCGATCGCGACGCGCTGTTGCTGGCCGCCCGACAGCTCGGCGGGGGTGTGGTCCCACCAGTCCGCCAGCCCGACCGTATCGAGGCTCGCCATCGCCGCCGCGCGGCGCGCGCGCTTCTCGTCGCCGCGATAGAGCAGCGGCAGCTCGACATTCTCGAGCGCGGAGGTGCGCGACAGGAGGTTGAACCCCTGGAACACGAAGCCGAGATATTTGCGGCGGAGCAGCGCGCGCTGGTCGCGGTCGAGCGTCTCGACATGATGCCCGCGGAACAGGAAGGTGCCGGCGCTCGGCACGTCGAGACAGCCGAGGATGTTCATCGTCGTCGACTTGCCCGACCCCGACGGCCCCATCACCGCGACGAAATCGCCGCCGGCAATGTCGAGGTCGACACCTTTCAGCGCCTGGAACATCGTCGCGCCCGCGCCGTACGTCTTGGTGACGCCGCGCAGCGAGATCAGGGGCGGATTACTGGCCACCGCCCCCGCCCTTGCTCGCGCCACCACCGCGCCGACCACCGCCGCCGCGCTTGGTCTCGTCCGACCCGCTCGCGAGCTGGCCGGTGATGACCTGCGCGCCGGGCTGGAGATTGCCCGACAGGACCTCGGTCATCGTCCCGTTGGTGTCGCCGGTGGTGATCTGTACCGGCTGCGGCGTGCCGTCGGCGCCCTTGACGTAGATGGTCTGCTGCGCGCCACGGCCGAGCGTCGCGGTGCGTTCGGCCCCGCCGCCGCGCCGCGGCCGGAAGGTCAGTGACCCGGCAATGCCGCCGCCCGCATCGCCCGACGCGGCGGTCGGCTTGAAGCGCAATGCGGCGTTGGGGACGAGCAGCACGCGCTGCTTGTCCGACGTCACGATGTCCGCGGTCGCGGTCATCCCCGGGCGCAGCGTCAGCGACGGATTGGCCACGGTCAGGTCGGCGGCGTAGGACACGACCTGGCCGGTGGTGGTCGTCGTGCTGGTGCTCGAACTCGACGACGTCGCCGAGCTGACCGTCAGGTTCGAGCCAAGATCGACACGCGTGATCGTCGCGGGGAAGGTCTTGCCGGGAAAGGCGTCGACGGTGAAGTTGGCGCGCTGGCCGATCTTGACCTCGCCAACGTCCGCCTCGTCGATCGCGACCTCGAGCTTCATCTTGGTCAGGTCCTCGGCGATCACGAACAGCGTCGGCGTGTTGAACGACGACGCGACGGTCTGGCCGGGATCGATCTGCCGCGCGAGCACGACGCCGGTCACCGGCGAGCGGATGATCGCGCGCGCACGCTGCGTCTGGCTCTGCGCGAGTGCGGCGCGGCTGGCGACGACATTGGCCTCGGCGACCTTCTGCGCGGCGAGCGCGCGCTGATAGTCGGCGCGGCCGGCCTGAAGCTCGGTCTTGGACGGCACGCGCCCGCCCGACAGCCGCGCGACCTCCTCAAGCCGGTTGAGCTGTGCGCGCGATTCGGCGACGGTCGCCTGCGCCTGATTCACCTGCGCCTGGTTGGCGGCGAGCTGCGCATTGCCCTGGCGAATCTGGTCGTCGAGCTGTTCGGGATCGATCAGCGCGAGCGGCTGGCCCGCGACGACGCGGTCGTTGACGTCGGCGACCACCTTGGTGACCAGCCCCGACAGCTGCGATCCGACCGTCACCTGGTTGGTCGGCGCGAGCTTGCCCGTCGCGGACACCGTCACGGTCAAATTGCCGCGCTCGGCCGCCTGGGTCGAATATTGCGTCTGCTCCTTCGCGCCGAAGCATTTGGCGAGCAGCAGGCAGAGCAGCACGACGCCGACCGCGATCGCGACCCATTTGATGTAGCGTTTCCAGGGGGCCTGCGGCCTCACGCCCAGAAAGTCGTCGATTGATGCGTCGGCCATCAGCGTGCCTCTGGATTGGAGATGGGCGCTTGCGGGATCACGGTCGCGTCCCAGCCGCCGCCAAGCGCGGCATAGAGCGCGACCAGCGCGGTCGCGGCATCGGCGCGCGCCTGGGTCGCGCCGTTGCGCGCGGACAGCAGCGCGACCTCCTGCTGGTTGAGCGTGGTGAAGTCGGTCAGCCCGGTGCGATACTGGCTGCGGCTGAGGATCGCGGAGTTGTTCGCGGCATCGAGCGCGATCGCGAACTGGCGCTCGCGCTCCTGTGCGGTCTGGAGCGCGACGACCGCGTTCTCGACATCCTCGAGCGCGGTCAGCACGGTCGACTTGTAGAAGGCCAGCGCGCCGTCGGCGGCGGCCTCGCTGGTCCGCACCTGGCTGCGCAGCCGGCCGCCGTTGAAGATCGCCTGGGTCAGCCCCGCGAACAGCCCGCCGGTGATTGCATCGCCGATATTGCCGATCGAGGTCGCATTGGTGTTGATGTTGCCGGTGATCGCGAGCGCGGGATAGAGCTGGGCCTTGGCCACCCCGATCCGCGCGGTCGCCGCGGCCAGCGCGCGCTCCGCCGAGCGGATGTCGGGACGCTGGCGCAAAGTGTCGCCAGGAATGCCGACGCCGACCGCCTTCGGCCCGACCGGGATCGGCTTGACTGGCGCGAGCAGCGGCCGGAGCGCGCCCGGCGCCTGCCCGGTCAGCACGCCGATCCGCGCGACCGCGGCGGCATATTGCTGATCGAGGCTCGGGATCGTCGCCGCGGTCTGTGCTCGCTGCGCACGCGCCTGTTCCTGGTCGAGACTGGAGACGAGCCCTGCCTGGACGCGGAACCCGGCGATTTCGAGATTGTCGTCCTGGATCGTCAGCGACGCGCGCGCATTGGCGAGCTGTTGCTGATACAGCCGGGCGAGCACGTAATTGCGCGCGACCTCGCTCTCGATCGAGATCAGCACGGTCGCATAGTCGTAGCCAGAGGCTGCGTACTCCGCGCGGCTTGCCTCGATCGTGCGGCGGATCTCGCCGAACACGCCAACCTGGTAGCTGGCGCTCGCGCCCAGCGAGAAGCTGTTGGTGCCGCCGCCGCCGGTGTCGACGACGGTGCCGTCGGGCAAGGTGAACGACCGCCCGCCGCCGCGCAGATTCTCGTTGCGCTGATAGCCGCCCGAGCCGCTGAGCGTGGGGAGCAGCGACGCGCGGTTCTGGATCAGGCTCTCGCGCGCCTGGCGGAGGCGGGCGACGCTCTGCGCGATGTCGAGATTGGTCGCCGCCGCCTGTTCGACGAGCTGGCCGAGCACGGGGTCGTCGAACCGCTGCCACCAGCGTGTCAGGTCCTCGGGGCTGGTCGCGGGGGTAACGGAATAGGCGTCGGGCACCCCCAGCTCGGCCGCCGCCTTCGGACGATAGTCCGGCCCGACCGAACAGCCGGCGAGCAGGACGGGCATGAGGAGGAAAGCTCGGACGCGGGACATGGGCGGCAGGCATGACGCAATGCCCCTTCCCTCGTCCAGTGGTTTCGTGTCGCAACCTGTCGCAACCGGGGCGAGCTGTGGGTGGGTGCGTGCGGCCGTGCGGCCATCCCTCTCCGCCGTCATCCTGACGAAAGTCAGGATCCAGGGTAACACAGGGTGACGCTCCTGGCTCTGGATCCTGACTTTCGTCAGGATGACGGAGAGGGTTGGGGTTGGTGACGGCCCCGAAGCATCGCCCCGAACCCCAACCCCTGCTATGAGCGGCAATCGAACCGCACCCGTTCCAATTTTGCAGTGCAGCGGAACGGAGCGTCACAGCCGGGGGTTAGACGACCATGCTTGCCGAACGCCAGCCTGCGACTGAAGTCCTCGCACCCCCGCCGCACGTCCGCGACGACGCCAGCCTGTTCTTCGATTTTGACGGCACCCTGGTCGATCTGGCCCCGACCCCCGATGCGGTGGTCGTCGATGCCGGCCTGCTCGACCAGCTCGACCGGCTCGCCCTGCGCTTCCCCGCACGCGTCGCGATCATCAGCGGGCGATCGATCGCGCAGCTCGACGCGATGCTCGGCCAGCATGCGCGCCGGTTCGCGGTCGCGGGCAGCCATGGCGCGGAACGCCGCACGCCCGAGGACGGCCATGTCGCCGCCGAACGCCCCGCCTCGCTCGAAACCGCCGCCGAGGCGCTGCGCGCCTATGCCGAGGCGAACGCGCTGGTCTATGAGGCGAAATCGCTCGGCGCGGGGCTGCATTACCGGATGGCGCCGGCGTTCGAGGCAGATGCGGTAAGCCTCGCCGAGGATCTTGCCCGCACGCACGGCCTGACGCTTCAGCGCGGCAAGATGATGGTCGAGCTGCGCACGCCCGGCGACAAGGGCGCGGCGCTGCGCGACTTGATCGCTGCACCCGCGCTGGTCGGCAGCCGCCCGTTCTTCTTCGGCGACGACGTCACCGACGAGGATGGTTTCGTCGCCGCACACGCTCTGGGCGGCGCCGGGATCCTGATCGGCCCCGAACGCCCTACCGCCGCCACCTACCGCCTCGACGATGTCGCGGCCCTTCGCGGCTGGATTGCCGCCATATTGGAATCATGATGACCGCTACCCCGCTCGCCGCCCGCCCGTCCGACACTGGCCTGTCCGACACCAACCCGACGCCGGACATGAACCTGTGGCCGATCGGCAATTGCCAGGTGTCCGCGCTGATCGACAGGACCGGCACGTTCGTCTGGGGCTGCGTGCCGCGGGTCGATGGCGACCCCGCCTTTTGCGCGCTGCTCGGTGGTGACGCCCCCGAGACGGGGCTGTGGGCGATCGAGCTCGAGGGCAGCGCGAAGACCACGCAGGCCTATATCCGCAACACCCCGATCCTGGTCACCCGGCACGAGGACGAGGCGGGCAACGCGGTCGAGGTCACCGATTTCTGCCCGCGCTTCGTGCGCGAGGGGCGGACCTATCGCCCGACCAGTTTCGTGCGGATCGTCAAGCCGGTCGCGGGCAGCCCGCGGATCCGCATCCGCCTGCGCGTCGCGACCAACTGGGGCCAGCCGACCACGCATACGCAGGGGTCGAACCATATCCGCTTCCTGATGGACGACCAAACGCTGCGGCTCACCACCGATGCGCCGGTCGGGCATATCGTCGGCGAGCGCTGGTTCCGGCTCGAACGGCCGATGCACCTGTTCCTGGGCCCCGACGAGAGTTTTGCCGGCGTGCTGCACGAGGCGGCCGAGGCGATGCTGACGCGGACCAAGGACGAATGGCGCCACTGGGTGCGCGGCCTGGCGACCCCGGTCGAATGGCAGGACGTCGTCATCCGCGCGGCGATCACGCTGAAATTGTGCCAGCACGAGGAGACCGGCGCGATCGTCGCCGCGCTCACCACCTCGATCCCCGAACATGCGGGGTCCGAGCGCAACTGGGATTACCGCTATTGCTGGATCCGCGACGCCTATTACACGGTGCAGGCGCTCAACCGCCTGGGGGCGCTCGACGTGCTCGAAGGGTATCTCGAATATCTGCGCAACATCGTCGATGCGTCGAAGGGCGGGCATGTCCAGCCGCTTTACGGCGTCGGTGGCGAGGCGACGCTGGTCGAGCGCGTCGCGCCTGCGCTGCCGGGCTATCGCGGCATGGGGCCGGTCCGCGTCGGCAACCAGGCGTATGAGCAGATCCAGCACGATGCGTACGGCCAGATCATCCTGTCCGACGTCCAGGCGTTCTTCGACCAGCGGCTGTTCCGCATGTCGAGCCACGAGGATTTCAAGAGCCTCGAACTCGTCGGCGACCGAGCCTGGGAAACCTATGACAAGCCCGATGCGGGGCTGTGGGAGTTGCGCACCAAGGCGCATGTCCACACCTATTCCGCGGCGATGTGCTGGGCGGCGTGCGACCGGCTCGCCAATGCAGCGGGCGTGCTCGGCCTCGAGGATCGCCGGACGTTCTGGAATGCGCGCGCGGACACGATCCGCAAGACGATCGAAACCTCGGCGTGGCGCGAGGAGACTCAGCGCATCTCCGCGACGTTCGGTGGCGACGATCTCGACGCGAGCCTGATCCAGCTGCTCGACCTGCGCTTCTTCGCGCCCGACGATCCGCGTTTCCAGTCGACGCTGAAGGTGGTCGAAGAGGGTCTGCGCCGCGGCAGCCACATGCTGCGCTATGCGACCGAGGATGATTTCGGCCTGCCGCATACCGCGTTCAACGTCTGCACCTTCTGGCTGATCGAGGCGCTGCACGCGACCGGCCGCACCGCGGATGCGTGCGCGCTGTTCGCCGAAATGGTCGCGCGGCGCACGCCCGCGGGGCTGCTGTCCGAGGATATCGACCCCAACACCGGCGAGCTGTGGGGCAATTATCCGCAAACCTATTCGCTGGTGGGGCTCATCAACTGCGCCGTCCTCCTCAGCAAACCCTGGAGCGCCGTCCGATGAGTCGCCTGGTCGTCATTTCGAATCGCGTGCAATCGGTCGATGCGCCGTCGGGCAATCAGGGTGGCCTCGCGGTCGCGCTACTCGCGGCGCTGCGCGAAAAGGGCGGGGTCTGGTTCGGCTGGTCGGGCGCGACCACCGAGACCTTTACCGGGCATATCAACTTCCAGCAGGGCAAGGGCGTCACCACCGCGACGATCGACCTGGAGGAACAGGATTTCGACGAATATTATAACGGCTATGCGAACCGGACCTTGTGGCCGCTGTTCCACTACCGGATCGACCTGACCGAGTTCGAGCGCGATTTCTCCAGCGGCTATGCGCGCGTGAACAAGCGCTTTGCCGAGACGGTGCTGCCGCTGATCGAGCCCGACGATCTCGTCTGGGTGCACGACTATCATCACGTGCCGCTGGGGCGCGAACTGCGCAAGCTCGGCGTCGAGAACAAGATCGGCTTCTTCCTCCACATCCCCTGGCCGCCGATGGCGATGCTGCTGTCGCTGCCGAGCCACCGCGCGCTGGTCGAATCGATGTTCGCGTACGACGTGGTCGGGTTCCAGACGCAGGACTGGCTCGACAGCTTCCTGCATTACGTCACCAGCCAGCTCGACGGCGTGGTCGGCGAGGATGGCTGGGTGACGGTCGGCGACCGGACGATCAAGGCGATCACCACGCCGATCGGGATCGAGACCGCGGATTTCGAGAAGTCCGCGAGCAGCGACACCGCGCGCCATGCCAAGGAGCGCATGTACATGTCGGCGACCGGGCGCAGCCTGATCGTCGGGGTCGACCGGCTCGATTATTCGAAGGGGCTGGCCGAGCGCTTCTCGGGCTATGAGCGGTTCCTGGCGTCGCATCCCGATCACCGCGGGCTGGTCTACATGCTCCAGATCGCGCCGCCCAGCCGTGAGAAGGTCGACACCTATCAGGAGATCCGCGCGAACCTCGATTCGATGTCGGGGCGGATCAACGGCGAATTTTCGGATATCGACTGGACGCCGATCCGCTACGTCAACCAGGGCTTCCCGCGCGACGTGCTCGCGGGGATCTACCGCGCGGCGCGGGTCGGGCTGGTGACGCCGCTTCGCGACGGCATGAACCTGGTCGCGAAGGAATATGTCGCGGCGCAGGATCCCGAGGATCCCGGCGTGCTGATCCTGTCGCAATTCGCGGGCGCGGCGGCGCAGCTGTCGGATGCGGTGCTGGTCAATCCGTACAGCCCGGAGGAGATGTCCGACGCGATCGCGCGCGCGCTGAAGATGCCGCTCGCGGAGCGCAAGGCGCGCTGGGAAAAGCTGATCGACAACGTCCGCAAGGAGGACGTGATGTGGTGGTGCGAGCTGTTCATCACCGCGCTCGAGGATGCGCCGGAGCATGTCGAGGCGTAACTAACTTCGTCATCCCCGCGCAGGCGGGGATCCAGACTGGCTACCCCCGCGAGTCCTCGTCATGGCCAGCCAATATGGATCCCCGCCTCCGCGGGGTTGACGGCTTGAGCGGGGATGACGGCTTGGGTTGGGATGGTGCCGAGCGGTGACGGGTTCTCCTCATAACCCGTCATCCTGACGAAACAGGTGGCGTGCGCCGCGCCCGTGTTACGACGCGGTGCCGCGCACCGGGTCCGGGGCCATCAGCAGGCGGCCGCGGGGCATCGCCTCGGGCATTTCTGCCGTAATATACGCCAGCATCGCCTCGCGGACGTCGCAGCGCAGGTCGAACGCGACCGAGGCGTTCTTGGCGGTCATCAGCGCGCGGAGTTCGACCGCGTCGGCCTTCATGTCGGTGACCTGCAGGTTGAAGAACCGGCCGTCCCAGCGCGGATTGGCCTTCACCACCTCGGCGAGCTTCTCGCGCAGGCGGGGCACGTCGGTCGACGGGTCGACATACCAGAAGACCGAGCCCATCAGCTGGCTGGTCTCGCGCGTCCAGTTCTGGAAGCTCTGTTCGAGGAACTTCGACACCGGCACGACGAGGCGGCGCTCGTCCCAGATCTTGATGACGACGAAGGTCAGGTTGATCTGCTCGACGCGGCCCCATTCGCCGTCGACGATCAGCACGTCGTCGAGCCGGATCGGCTCGGTGAACGCCATCTGTACGCCGGCGATCAGATTCTTGAGCGCGGGCTGGGCGGCGGCACCGACGACGAGGCCGGCGATACCCGCCGACGCCATCAGCGTGACGCCGATCGAGCGGATGCCGGGGACGCTGAGCAGCATCAGGCAGACGCTGATGAAGATGATGAAGAAGGTGCCGATCCGGCCGAGGATCGCCGCGCGGGTGCGCTTGCGCCGCGCGCGCAGATTGTCCTCGACGGTGATGTCCGAGCGGATCTCGATCACGTCCTGGAACGCGCGCAGCGCCGCGACCGCGAGCCAGCCGAGCAGAGCGGGGACGAGGAAGCCGAGGATCTGCTTCCACAATTCCTCGATATCGTCGTCCATCGGCAGGATCCGCGCGACGAACGCGACGCTGACCGCGACGAACACCGCGCGCAGCGGCCGGCGGACGCGTGCGAGGACGAGGCCGTCGGTCTTGGCGGTCGACCGCCGCTGCGCATGGCCGGCGATCCGCATCGTCAGCCAGTGCGCGACCAGCGCGAAGAGCACCGCCGCGGAGACCACGGCGACGCTTTCCAGCCAGACCCATTCGGGTGGTATGTGGAGCGATCTGAATATGCGCATGACAGCGCAACGGTGCGGGTGCTGGGATGTTCCGCTGCGGTGCAGCATGGGGGATCCGCTTTAGATGAGGAGCACCTCCCCGGCGGAGGCCGGGGCCCAGTTGGCAAGGTCGCAGTAATGGAGGGCGGCCCGTCGTTACCGCCGTCCCCCAACTGGGCCCCGGCCTTCGCCGGGGTGGTGTGCTTTTCTGACGCGGGTCGCTCGCAAACACCCGCGTTCCCGGATGACGCGCCCCCGTGATCATGCCACAAGACAGCGACCATGATCGCCCGGAGAATCAGACGCTTCCTGAGCGAGGAAGACTGGACGTTCGCACCGCACGAACTGCCCGTCCTCCCCGGCTCACCGGGCTCGCCCGCGCATCCGCGGCACCGCCAGATCGCCTATGCGCTGATCGGCATTTTGCTCGGGCTGACGGTCGGCTTTGGCAATGCGCTGATCAGTGCGAACACCTATACGCTGCAGGGTGCGCTCGGCCTCGATCCCGCCGAGATCGCGTGGCTGCCGACGGTCTATGTGATGACCAACGTCAGCATCAACCTGCTGATGATCAAGTTTCGCGCGCAGTTCGGGCTCAGGCCCTTCGCGCTGATCTTCCTCACGCTCTACGTGCTGGTGACGCTCGCGCATCTGTTCGTCCACGGCTTTGCCACCGCGATCGCGGTGCGGGCGATCAGCGGGATGGCGGGGGCCGCGCTGAGCAGCCTGTGCCTCTATTATGTGATGCAGTCGCTGCCCGCGAAATGGCGGCTGAAGGCAGTCGTGCTCGGCATTGGCATCCCGCAATGCGCGACGCCGCTCGCGCGGCTGTTCTCGCCCGACCTGCTCGCCATGTCGCAGTGGCGCACGCTGTATTTGTTCGAGCTCGGCCTCGCGCTGCTGTCGCTCGCTGCGGTCGCGGCGCTGCGCCTGCCGCCGACGACGCGGAGCAAGGCGTTCGAGCCGCTCGACTTCCTCACCTTCGTGCTGTTCGCAGGGTCGACCGCGCTGTTCGCCGCGGTGCTCGGGCTCGGGCGGATCCTGTGGTGGACCAATGCGCCGTGGATCGGCTGGGCGCTGATCGTCGCGATCCCGATGTTCGCCGCCGCGATCGTCGTCGAGCATCACCGCGTCAACCCGCTGCTCAACACCCGCTGGCTCGGCAGCGCGGACATATTGCGCTTCACCGTCGTCATCGTGATGGCGCGGATCGTGTTGTCCGAACAGACCTATGCCGCGGTCGGCCTGCTGACCGTGCTGGGGCAGAACAACGACCAGCTCATCCCGTTCTTCCTGATCATCTTCGTCGCCTCGGTCGCGGGCGTGATCGCGAGCGCGGTGACGCTCGACGTCGAGCGGCTCGGCCACCCGATCATGCTCGCGATCGGGCTGGTCGCGGTGGCGGCGTGGTTCGATTCCTATGCGACCAGCCTGACGCGCGCGCCGCAGATGTACGTGACGCAGGCGATCATCGGTTTCTCCGCGACCTTCTTCCTCGGCCCCGCATTGCTGTTCGGGATGACGCGCGCGCTGAAGGAGGGTGCGGGCCACATCATCAGCTTCATCGCGCTGTTCGGGATCATCAACTCACTTGGCGGGCTCGGCGGCACCGCGCTGCTGGGCAGCTATCAGGTGGTCCGCGAGAAGGCGAACAGCGCGGCGCTGGTCCAGCAGATCTCGCCGACCGACCCGATCGTCGCGCAGCGCATCGCCGCGGGCGGCGCCGCGGTCGGCCAGGTGATCGTCGACCCGACGCTGCGCAGCGCGGAGGGCGCGGCGATTCTGTCGCAGACCACGACGCGCGAAGCGAACGTGCTTGCCTATGCCGACGTCTTCCGCTTGGTCGCGATTCTCGCCGGAGGGACGTTCGGGTATCTCGTCTTCCTGATGGTGCGACGCCAACGACGCGAACGCCGTGCGCGACTTGAGAGGACGACATGACCGACGCCCGCAGCCCGGTGGCAGAAGGACCCGCGACGGAGGAGAAACAGGCGGAGACGGCTGCCGCCCCGACCGCCCCCGCCGCTACCGCCGCGCCTGCGCCCGCCGCGACGCCCGCCACCCCGGTCGGCTCGGGCTGGCGACCGCAGCCGCCGAGCCCGCGGGTCATCGGCGTCATCGTCCTGCTCGTGATCGCGGGCGTCTGCGCGGTGCTCGCGGCGTGGCGGCTGCCGCCGTTCGCGACCAGCTACCAGTCGACCGACAATGCCTATGTCCGCGGCCGCACCACGGTGATCAGCCCGCAGGTCAGCGGTTATGTGACGCAGGTGCTCGTCCGCGACTTCGCCGATGTGAAGGCGGGCGATCCGCTGGTGAAGATCGACGACCGCATCTATCGCCAGCGGATCGACCAGGCGCAGGCGCAGGTCGATGCGCAGGCGGCGACGCTGTCGAACAGCCTCCAGACCGCGCGCAGCCGCCAGGCGAGCCTCGCCGCGCAGGACGCCGCGGTCGCCAATGCCGCGGCGCAGCTGATGCGCGCGCAGGCGGACATGGCGCGCGTCAACGACCTCGTCACCGACGGCTCGGTCAGTCTGCGCGAACGCGACCAGACGCTCGCCGCGCTCCGCCAGGCGGAGGCGCAGGTTCAGCAGGCCAAGGCCGCGCGCGAGATCGCCCGCCAGGACATCCGCACCGTCGAGGTCGGGCGCGGCGGCCAGGAGGCGGGCGTCTCGGGCGCAGAGGCCGCGCGCCAGCTCGCGCGGATCGACCTTGCCAACACGGTGATCCGCGCGCCCGAGACGGGGCGGCTGAGCGAGGTCGGCGTCCGGCTCGGCCAATATGTGACCGCGGGGTCGCAGCTGATGTTCCTGGTGCCGCCCGAAACCTGGGTGATCGCGAATTTCAAGGAGGCGCAGACCGCGCGGATGGCGGTCGGCCAGCCCGCGTCGTTCACGGTCGACGGGCTCGCGAACGAACGGCTGACCGGGCGCGTCGAGCGGATCTCGCCCGCGGCGGGGTCCGAATTCGCGGTGCTGAAGGCGGACAATGCGACGGGCAACTTCACCAAGGTTCCGCAGCGCATCGCGGTCCGCATCCGCGTCGATCCGGGCCAGCCGCTGAGCGCGCGGTTGCGGCCGGGGATGTCGGTGCAGGCGCGGGTCGATACGGCCGGCGGGCCGGGGCCGCGGTGATGTTGCCCCGGTTCGACGCCCCCTGCTTTCCCGCGAAGGCGGGAGCCCAGACTGGGTTCCCGCCTTCGTGGGGAAACAATTTGGGGGAAGGTGCTGCGCCGACCCACGCCGCCACCCCGGCGGAGGCCGGGGCCCAGTTGGGGGGCGGCGATGACGAAGCACTGTCCGCCGTTACTGCGGCCTTCCCAACTGGGCCCCGGCCTTCGCCGGGGTGGTGGTTGACAGTGCGGGTGCGGCGCGGCGTGCCGGGGTGGTGGCTAACAGTGCGGACGTGGGGCGGCGTGCGGACGTGGCGCCGCAAACACGCATGGCGGACAGCCGCCGCCCTCCCCCTCGCGCTGCTCGCCACCGCGTGTATCGGCCCCCGCCCCGAGGCGCCCGCCGCGACCGCGGTTGCGCCGCCGCCCGCGTGGCGGACCGCGCTCGGGGCCGGCGCGCCGATCCGGGCGGACTGGTGGAGCGCGTTCGGGGATCCGGTGCTGACGAGCCTCGTCGCGCGGGCGCTTGCGAACAGCCCCGATCTGGGGGCGGCCGCCGCGCGGATCGACGAGGCGCGGGCCGCCGCGCGGCTGGCACGGGCGCAGCAGACGCCGCTGGTCAACGGATCCGCGCCCGGCACCACCGGGCAGACGGTCGGCGCGCTCGGCACGCCGATCGATGCGATCGGTGCGCAGCCCGCGGTCAGCATCAGCTATGATCTCGACCTGTTCGGCCGGCTGCGCCAGGCGAGCCGCGCGGCGCAGGCGCAGTTGCTCGCGAGCGAAGCGTCGCGCGACACCGTCCGCCTCGCGATCGCAAGCAGCGTCGCGACCGGCTACATCACGCTGCGTGCGCTCGACCAGCGGCTCGCCGTCGCGCGCCAGACGCTCGACGCGCGGGCCGAGGGGCTGCGCATCGCCCGCCGCCGCGCCGAGACCGGCTACACCTCGAACCTCGAGCTGCGCCAGGCCGAGGCGGAATATCACGCCACCGAACAGCTCGTCCCCGCCGCCGAACTGTCGATCAGCCGCCAGGAAAACGCGCTCAGCCTGCTGCTCGGCGATGTCCCCGGGCCGATCCCGCGCGGCCTGCCGCTCGACCGGCTCGCCGCGCCTGCGATCCCCGATGGGCTGCCCGCCGACCTGCTCCGCCGCCGGCCAGACCTGTATCAGGCGGAGCAGACCCTGGTCGCGACCGACCGCTCGCTGGACAGCGCGCGCGCGGCGATGCTGCCCAATCTCGCGCTCACCGGCTCGGCGGGCGTCGTGCTGTCGAGTGCGCTCGCCGATCCGATCGCGGTGTTCTCGATCGGTGCGAGCGTGCTCAGCCCGATCTTCGACGGCGGGCGGTTGGGCGCGCAGGCCGATGCCGCGACCGCACGCCGCGACCAGGCGGCGTTCGCCTATCGCCGCACCGCGCTCCAGGCGTTCCGCGAGGTCGACGACAGCCTTGCGGGCGTCCGCCGCTCGGGCGAACAGGCCAATGCCTTCGCCGCGCAGCGCGATGCGCTCGCGGGCGCGCTGCGCAACGCCTCGAACCGCTACCGCGCGGGCTATTCGGCCTATATCGACCAGCTCGATGCGCAGCGCGGGCTGCTGACCGCGGAGCTGTCGCTGGTCCAGGCGCGCGCAGACCGGCTGACGGCCTATGTGACGCTCTACCAGGCGATGGGCGGCGGCTGGTCGCGCGACGATGCGGCGATCGTGCAGCGCTGAGGGGCGTGCCCCCAGCGTTACGCAGGACACCGCCCGTAACCCTGGGCTCCCGCCTTCGCGGGAGAACAGTTTCTGCCACACCGGATCCGCCACCGTTCCCCCGCGCAGGCGGGGCCCCAGGATCAAGCAGGACGGCACGCGCGACTTTGCCCCGCGCATACACGGACGAAGCGCTGCATTTTCCTGCCACAGTTGATGCATAAGCGGGTGCCATGAAGGCCATCATCCTTGCCGCGGGCCACGGATCGCGGCTCCTGCCGCTGACGCTCAGCACGCCGAAATGCCTGGTGCAGGTCGGTGGGCGGGCGATCCTCGATTCGCAGCTCGACGCGGTCGCGGCGGCGGGGTTCGATGGCGCGGTGATCGTCGGCGGGTATCGTATCGACCAGATCGCCGCGCATCTGGCCGGGCGGTGCGGCGACCCGCCGACGACGTTGCTCTTCAACCCCTTCTGGTCGGTCGCCAACAGCATCGGCAGCGTCTGGGCGGCGCGCGCGCATCTGGGCGCCGCGTTCGCGCTGATGAACGGCGACACGCTGTTCGACGCCGCGATCCTGCAGGCGGCGCGCGCCGAGCCCGCGCCGGGCGTGACCCTGGTGGTCGAGCCGCTCCACGAACCCGGGCTCGACGACATGCTGGTCGAGGCGGAGGGCGAGCGGGTGATCGCGGTCGGCAAGCATCTGGTCGGGCATCAGGCGACCGACCGGTCGCTCGGGCTGATCCTGTCGGGCGGCGGCACCGCCTATGCCGACGCGCTGCGCGCGGTGATCGGCGAGGACGAGGGGATCCATGCCTATCACCACGCGGTCGTCCGCCGCGTGGCCGAAGGGGCAGGCGTCCGCGCGCTGCGGATCCCCGCCGGCGCGCGCTGGCAGGAGATCGACCGGCCCGAGGACATTGCGCATTGGCAGGCGTCATGACCCGCAAGGTCGCGTTCCTGTTCCTCGGCGAGACGCTGCTGATCCCGCATCTCTATCCGATTGTCGAGGCGCTCGCCGCCGCCGAGCCGACACTGCCGATCGAGCTGTGGGTCAGCACCTCGGTGCACGAGGCGCTGCTTGCACGCTGGAGCACGGGGCTTGGGCAGGTCACGATCCGCCGCGCACCGGGGTTTCGCGCGCTGCCCGACCATGCGGAGGGCGACAACCCGCCGCTGCCGCCCAAGCTGCCGACGCTGTTCCGCCTCCTGCCGCATCTGCTGCGCACGCCGGTGGTGGTGTGCGCCGAACAGACCAGCCTGTGGCTGCCCGCGACGCTGCCGCTGCGGACGCGGTTCATCGACACGTTCCACGGTGCGGGGTCGATGATGGCGCGCGGTCACTGGCGGCGGCGCGCGGGCTGGCGCACCTTGGTCGCGGCCGAGCGCGACCGGCAGGCGCTGATAAACGGCGGCGACGCGCCCGAGCGGATCGTCACCACCGGCTATGTGAAGGCCGCGTTCCGCCAGCGCACCGCCGCCGCGCGGCTGTTCGCCGATCCGCGGCCGGTGATCCTCTACACCCCGCACTGGCAGGCGCACCGTTCGTCCTGGTGGCGCTGGGGGCCCGAGGTGGTCGAACGCATTCTCGCCGATGGCCGCTACAACCTGATCTTCGCGCCGCACCAGCGGCTGGTCGAGCGCGCGCCCGAGCTGCGCGGCTTCGTCGCCGGGCTCGCCGGCCGCGCGGGCGTGCATGCCGATCTCGACAGCTTCGCGATGGTCGATGGCAGCTACACCGCCGCCGCCGACCTGTATCTCGGCGACACGTCGAGCCAGGTGGTCGAATATATGATGCGCCCGCGGCCGTGCGTGTTCCTGAACGCGCTGGGCGCCGACTGGGTGGACGATCCCTCCTATGCGATGTGGGGCGCAGGCGCGGTGGTCGATAGCCTCGACGCGCTGATCGCCGCGATCGACGCAGCGCCCGCCCTGCATCCCGGATATCGGGATTTCCAGACGCGGTTCGTCGAGACCGCGCTCGGCGACGTGGCGGGCGGCGCACCCGCGCGCGCGGCGCAGGCGGTGCTCGCCGCGCTGCGCTGAACCAGCCCGGGCTCGCAATCCGCGCGCAATCGGCTATCGGGCAGCGGATGCAAGACATGCCAGCACTCGTGCCCCTGGGCGACAATCCGACCCTGCTCTGGGGGATGCGCAATGACGAGCGGCTGCGTCGGATCGGCGTGGCGCAGGGCTTTGCCGGAAGCGACGCGGCGGACGGCCCCGCGATCCTCGCCAACATGGCGTTCGCGTTCGACCCGGTCTGGACCGCGCATCTGAAGACGCGCCCCGGCACCGTGATGACGCGCGCGGGCGTTCCCGTGCTGGCGCATGTCCGGACCGCCGAGGAGCGCGCGCGGGTCGCCGCGGCGATGCACGCGGACGCAACCCTCGACGCCGCGAGCGGGCTGACGCTCATCGCCGCCGAGTCGGACGAGGGGATCCTCAACGAGGCGCTGCGCAAGCGCGAAAAGCCGTTTGCCGAGCGGCTCGTCCCCGCCGCGGTCCCCGCGATCGAGCGGGCGAGCTATGTCGGCGCGTACAAGGGCGTCACCGACCTGCTGACCAAATATCTCTGGCCCGAATGGGCGCTGGCGATCACCCGGGTCTGCGCGCGCGCGGGGATCACGCCGAACCAGGTCACCGCGATGGGATCGGTGCTGTGCATCGTCGCGACGATCGCCTTCTGGTATGGCTGGTTCTGGACCGGGCTCGCCACCGGCCTCGTCTTCATGGTGCTCGACACCGTCGACGGAAAGCTTGCGCGCTGCACGATCACCGCGTCGAAGCTCGGCAATGCGTGGGATCACGGCGTCGATCTGGTCCATCCGCCCTTCTGGTGGTGGGCCTGGGCCGCGGGCTGCGCGCCGTACGGCCGGCCGCTCGACGATGCGACCTTCTGGGCGGTGATCGGCACGATGCTGTTCGGCTATGTCGCGCAGCGGCTGATCGAGGGGGCGTTCATCGTCCGGTTCGGGATGCACATCCATGTCTGGGAACGCTTCGACAGCTGGTTCCGTCTGATCACCGCGCGGCGCAACCCGAACATGGTGATCCTGTTCGCGGGGCTGGTCGTGACCCGGCCCGACTGGGGGATCATCGGCGTGGCGGCGTGGACCGCGATCTCGCTGGTCGTCCATCTCGTCCGGCTGTTCCAGGCGATGGCACGGCGCGCGAAGGGCGGCGCGATCACGAGCTGGCTCGCCTGATCGCGTCGGATCGGGCGGTTCGGCGGGCGGTCTTGCGGCCGCGACTTGCCGCACCGCACCGCGCGCTTTAGGGGCCGCAGGGCGCATGACTCAGGCCCCCGCCCCTTCCCCCACGACCAAGGATTTCGGTGGCGTGCTGCGTTCGGCGGCGCGCAACCTGGGCTGGCTGCTCGCGAGCCGCAGCGTGCTGGCGATCCTGTCGCTCTTCTATCTTGGCTTTGCGACGCGCACGTTGGGCGTCGTCGATTTCGGTCGGTTCGCGCTGATCACCGGTGCGGTCCAGGCGCTGACGACGTTCGTCGGCTTCCAGACGTGGCAGATCATCGTCCAGTACGGCGTCCAGCCGCTCCACGACGGTGACAGCCCGCGGCTCGCGCGGCTGTTCCGGCTGGCGGCGCGGCTCGACCTGTCGAGCGCGATCCTCGGCGCGCTGCTGACGATCGGCATCCTCCAGATCTGGGCGAGCGCGTTCGGCATCCCACGCGACCTGATGCACTACACGCTCGTCTTCGCGGTGATCCAGCTGCTGACGATCCGCTCGACCCCGCTCGGCATCCTGCGGCTGCGCGACAAATTCTCGCTCTCCGCACTCGCCGACAGCATGACGCCGGTGATCCGCTTCGTCGGCGCGGGCGCGGCGATGCTGTTCGATCCGACGATCCGCGGCTTCATGATCGCCTGGGCCGCGGCCGAGCTGGTCACCGCGGCGACCTACTGGATCATGGTGTGGCGCAGCGGCGACTTCGCGCTGCTGCTGGGCGGGCGCAGCGGCTGGCGCGCGCTGGTCGCGGAGAATCCCGGCGTGGTGAAGTTCGCGCTGAGTACCAACGCCAGCGCGACGCTCGGCCTGTCGAGCAAGCAGATCCCGCTGCTGCTCGTCGGCGCGTCGATCGGCCCGGCCGCGGCGGGCGCGTTCCGCCTGGCGGCGCAGGTCGCGCAGGCGCTCGCCAAATTGTCTCAGCTCCTGTCGCGCGCCGCCTTCCCCGAGATCGTCCGCGCGGTCCGCACCGCGGCGCCCGAGCGGCTGCGCTATATCCTGGTGCGGACGATGCTGGCGAGCAGCGCGGCGGCGCTCGCGATCCTCGCGGTCGTCGCGCTGATCGGCGAACCGATGCTGAAACTGGTCGGCGGCAAGTCGTTCGGCAGCGCCTATCCGGTGCTGTTGTGGCTCGCGGCGGCGGGGTGTTTCGACCTGGCGACCGTCAGCCTCGACACCGTGCTGACCGCGGTCAACCGCGCGGGAACGGTGTTCGCGATCCGCGTCGTCGGCGTCATCCTGCTATTCATCGGCGCGTTCGCCTTGATGCCGCTCTATGGTTCGTCCGGGGTGGCGATGGGCGTCGCGATCGGCTCGGTCGCGGTCGCGATCCTGCTCGGCTTTGCTGCGGCGAATCTGACGCGCAGCCGTCCCTGAGGGCGGCACGCCCCGCCGCGGTCGATAAAGCCCGGGTTCACAGAGCCGACGTCATTGGCCTCCAAATTGCCGTTATGCGATTGCAAGGGTCCCCCATGACGAATCTGCCTCTCCTGCTCGCGCTCGCCGCGGGTGCAACGCTCGCCTCGACGTCCGCGGCTGCCGCGGAGACGTGTGTCGGCACGCCCGGGAACGGCGCGGCCAAGCTCGTGCTCGAGGCGACCACGCTGCACAATGCGGTCGGCGAGGTCGCGTTCACCGTCTATCCCGACGACAAGGGCCGGTTCCTGTCCAAGGGCGGCAAGCTGGCGCGCGCGCGCGTGCCCGCCGCGCAGCCGCACGCCTGTTTCTGGCTGAAGCCCGGTTATTACGCGATCGCGCAATATCACGACGAGAACAGCGACCATGATTTCAACCGCACGCTGTTCCTGCCGAAGGAGGGGTTTGGATTTTCGAACGACGCCCCCACATCGGTCGGCCTGCCCTCCTTCGCGTCGGCGCGGGTGGCCTTGCCGGCCGGGGGGACGGTCGTGCGGATGAAGATGCGGTATCGGCGCTAGCGTCGATCAGGGGCAGACGTGCCATAAAAATGTAGCGATACTAGCCTGCGACAGGTAGCCAAGAGTGTGAGCGACGCCGTTTCCAATTTCCAGGCCTTTGATGGCGTGCCGTTTCCAGCGGCCAGACGCGGCGCGGCACCGGACGTGACCGCGCGCAGTGCTGCGTCGCAGATCCGCACCGGGATCATCTGCAACCCCAAGAGCCACCGCAACCGCAGCAGCGTCGAGGCGACGCGGCCCTTCGTGTCGGGCACGGTGCTCGCGGTCACGCCGCGGACCCAAACCGAGCTGGCCGCGGTGCTGAGCGATTTCGCGCAGCACGGGATCGAGCTCTTGGTGATCGATGGCGGCGACGGCACGATCCGCGACGTGCTGACCGCGGCGGCGACGGTGTGGACGGGCGCGATGCCGCGCGTCGCGATCGTGCCGTCGGGCAAGACCAACGCACTCGCGCTCGATCTGGGCATTCCCGATCACTGGACGCTCGACCAGGCGCTCGCCGCGGCGCGCGACGGCGCGAGCATCGTCCGGCGCCCGGTCGAGGTCGAACGCGCCGGCACCGGCCAGAAGCTACGCGGCTTCCTGTTCGGCGCGGGCGCGTTCGTCGAGGCGACCGGGCTCGCCCAGCGCGCGCACCGCGCGGGCGCGTTCAAGGGCTTCGCGGTCGGCGTCGCGCTGAGCTGGGCGATCGTCCAGACCTTGTTCGGTCGCGCATCGGGGATGTGGCGCGCGGGCAACCGGATGCACGTCCGCTACGATCCCGCCGCCGATGCCGGCCGGGTCGCGGACACCGACACGCATCGCTACATCCTGCTCGCCTCGACGCTGACGCGGATGCCGCTGGGCGTCCAGCCATTCGGGGCCGCGCGCGACGGGCTGAAGACGCTGCTGGTCGATGCGCCGCCGCGCTGGCTCGCCGCCGCCGCACCGCTGATCGTCGCGGGCTCGCCGGCGAAATGGCTCGACCGGGCGGGCTATCACCGGATCGACACGCCCGCGCTCGACGTGACGATGGAGGCGGGCTTCATCCTCGACGGCGAAGTCTATCCGGGCGGCGCGCTGACGATCCGCCAGGCGGCGCCGATCAGCTTCGTCGTTCCGTGAGCGCGACGCTCGGCGCGCTCGTCCGCGACCAGCTCGCCACCCCGGTGATCCCCGCGGTGCGGCACGTCGCCGAGGCGCTTGCGGCGACGCCCGGCGCGGTCGGCATCCTGTTCTACGGCTCGAACCTGCGGACCGGCGCGACCGAGGGCGTGCTCGACTTCTACGTGCTGACGGCGGGCGCGCCCGAACGCGGCATCTGGCCGACCGTCAGCTACCGCGAGTTCGACGAGGCGGGCGAGACGCTGCGCGCGAAGATCGCGACGATGCGGCTGTCGACCTTCGCCAGGGCGGCGGACGCGGGGACGCTCGACACGACGATCTGGACGCGCTTCGTCCAGCCCTGTGCGCTGGTGTGGTCGCGCGACGAGGCGACGACCGCGCGGATCGCCGAGGCGATCGCCGCCGCCGCACGCTCCGCCGCGCGGTTCGCCGCCGCGCTCGGCCCCGAGACGGGCACCCCGCGCGACTATTGGCGGGCGCTGTTCCGCCAGACCTATGCCGCTGAATTCCGCGTCGAAAAGGGTGGACGCGAGGATCAGATCATCGGTTTCGACCCAGACCGCTATAACCGGCTGCTTCCGCTCGCCTGGGCAGCGGACGGGATCGCGGTGACCGCCGAGGGCCAGGCGCTGCGCCCTGCCCTGCCGCCCGCGCGCCGCGCCGCGGTGCTGCGCGCGTGGCGACTGCGGCGGCGCGCGGGCAAGCCGATCAACATCGCCCGGCTGATGCGCGCCGCCTTCACCTTCGACGGGGCGGCCCGCTACGGCGCGTGGAAGATCGAGCGGCACACCGGGATCGCCGTGCCGCTGTCGCCCTGGGCCGAGCGGCATCCGATCCTTGCCGCGCCCGGCGTGCTGTGGCGCGTCTGGCGCGCGCGGCAGGCGGCATGACGGACGCCGTGCCTACCCCGTTCAACGCGCTGATCCTCGCCGGGTCGCGCGGCGGCGTCGATCCGCTCGCGGCCTATGCGGGCGTCGCGCACAAGGCGCTCATCCTGCTCGAGGGGCGGACCTTGCTCACGCGGGTCGCGGACGCGCTGCGCGAGGCGGGCGCGGGCGTGATCGCGGTATCGGTATCGGACGACGCGGTGCGCGATCATGCGGTCGCGCTGGGGCTGCGGGTACTCGACGCCGCGAGCGGCCCGAGTCTGAGCGTCGGCGACGGGATCGCCGCGCTCGGCACCCCGCTGCTCGTCACCACCGCGGATCATGCGCTGCTCCGCCCCGAATGGATCACGCGGTTCCAGGCCGACATTCCCGCCGACGCCGATGTCGCGGTGCTGCTCGCGCGCCGCGACGTGGTCGAGGCGGCAGCGCCCGGGACGCGGCGCACCTATCTCCGCTTCGCGGACGGCGGCTGGTCGGGGTGCAATTTGTTCCGCTTCGCCACCCCCAGGTCGATCGCCGCGATCGATCTGTGGCGGCAGGTCGAGGCGGATCGCAAGCGGCCGTGGCGGATCGTCCGCCGGCTCGGCCCGGGGCTGTTGCTGCGCTATGCGCTGGGCCAGCTGACGCTGGGCGATGCGATCGCGCATCTCGGGCGCAAGGCGGGGCTGGTCGCGGCAGCGGTCGCGACGCCGTACGGGCTGGCCGCGGTCGATGTCGACAAGCCCGCCGATCTCGACCTCGTCCGGTCGCTCCCGCCCGTCCCGCGATAACGCTATCGCGCGGATTTGGGGTCTATTCGCGACCCCCCGCTTCGTGCGAAAGCGCGCGCATGATTGCACCGACCTCGCCTCCGTCCGCCCCCCGGGCCCGCATGACCGCGATCGGCATTTATGGCAGCGCCGGCCGGATGGGCCGCGCGATCACCGACGCGATCGAGAGCGCGGGCGCGACGCTCGCAGGCGGCGTCGATGCCGGCGACGACCCCAGCCCGCTCGCCGCCGCCGCCGACGTGCTGGTCGACTTCTCGACCCCCTCGGCGATCGAGGCGCATCTCGCCGCCGCGCGCGCGGCGGGCACCGCGCTCGTCATCGGCACGACCGGCCTGACCCCGCAGCACCAGTCGCTGATCGACGCCGCCGCCGCCGACATCGCGATCCTCCAGACCGGCAACACCTCGCTCGGAGTCACGCTGCTCGGCATCCTGGTGCGCGAGGCCGCGGCGCGGCTCGGCCCCGACTGGGACGTCGAGATCGTCGAGATGCATCACCGCCACAAGGTCGACGCGCCCTCGGGCACCGCGCTGCTGCTCGGCGAGGCCGCCGCGCGCGGGCGTGATTCGACGCTCGCCGAGCTGCGCGTCGACAGCCGCGCCGGGCTGGTCGGCGCACGCAGCGAGGGGACGATCGGATTCGCGTCCCTGCGCGGCGGATCGGTGATCGGCGACCACAGCGTGATCTTCGCGGGCGAAGGCGAGCGGATCGAGCTCAACCACCGCGGCGACGATCGCAGCATCTTCGCCCGCGGTGCGGTGCGCGCCGCGCTCTGGCTCGCCGACCAGCCCGCCGGCCGCTACCGGATGGGCGACGTGCTCGGGCTGTGAGCCAGTGAAGAAGGCCGACGTCGTCGACTTCTATGCGCGGCTCGCCGAGGCCGATCCGCATCCCGAGACCGAGCTCGAATTCGTCAATCCCTACACGCTCGTCGTCGCGGTCGCGCTGTCTGCGCAGGCGACCGACATCGGCGTCAACAAGGCGACGCGCGCGCTGTTCCGCATCGCCGACACGCCGCAGGCGATGCTCGCGCTCGGGCTCGACGCGCTGAAGGAGCACATCAAGACGATCGGCCTGTACAACACCAAGGCCAAGAACGTCATCGCGCTGTCGCAGATGCTCGTCGACGAATATGACGGCATCGTCCCGAACGACCGCGCCGCGCTCGAACGCCTGCCCGGCGTCGGGCGCAAGACCGCCAATGTCGTGCTCAACGTCGCGTTTGGCGCGGAGACCTTCGCGGTCGACACGCACATCTTCCGCGTCGGCAACCGCACCGGCCTTGCGCGCGGCAAGACCCCGCTCGCGGTCGAGCTGAAGCTCGACGCGGCCACCCCCCAGCCCTTCCGCCTCCACGCGCATCACTGGCTAATCCTGCACGGCCGCTATGTCTGCAAGGCGCGCACCCCCGAATGCTGGCGCTGCCTCGTCGCGGACCTGTGCGCGTTCAAGCCCAAGACCCCGCCGCCCAAGCTCGCCGCCAAGATCAGCGCGGCCAAGAAAATGGCTGGCGCACCCGACTAGGCTTTGCTACGCGCACGCCTCAGGCACCCGTAGCTCAGCTGGATAGAGCGCTGCCCTCCGAAGGCAGAGGCCACTGGTTCGAATCCAGTCGGGTGCACCAATTCCGTTCCGCCATGTACGCCGACTGCGCTTAGCCGACCGCCTCCACCCGGTACCGCAAATTGACCGCCCCGGCGGCCAATTGTTCGCATCCGAGCAGTGACAGCGTCACCTTGCCCTTCAGGCCGTCGCCCGCCGCGACGATCCGCTCCGCATCGGCGCCGCCGTCGAGTGCGGGTGCGATGACGAGGCTGAGTTCGTCGACCAGACCGGCAGCGAGGAACGAGCCGTTGATGCCGGCGCCGCCTTCGAGCAGCAATGTTTCGATGCCGAGTTCGCGCCGCAACGTTGTTAGCGCACCGGCGAGGTCGATCTCGTCGCTATCCGACACGAGGTAGGACACGCCATTGGCGGCGAGCTCCGCGAGATGGGCGTCGCTCACCCCGCGTCCGAGCAGCACGACCACAGGGTCGCCGCCGATGTCGGGCCCGGCGAAGCGGATCTTGCCGGCGCGATCGAGCGTGATCGCGAAGGACGCGGCATCGTGCGCCTGGAACAGCGACGGTCGCGCGGGCGCGTCCGCCGTCGTCGACGCACGCGGCTCTCCCTTCGCCATCTCCGCCATGGTGACGCGTCCGACGATCCAGCCATCGGCGTCGAGGCGCTCGTGCAGCGACTCATAGGCGCGCGTCCACTCGCTGGCGGTGCCATCCGGGCTGTCGGTGTAGCGGCTGGGATGCAGGCCACCATCGACCGACGCGGTCATGAGGCAGATGATGCGCGGGCGGTCGGTCATGGTGGGATACTCGCAGGTGCAGATCGGGATGAACGCCGCTCGGCATCCGCGGTTTCCGCAGTATCGGGCCGGATGACCGCGCCGATGGAACGGTCCGCGCCGCGGTTCGTCGAGCAGGGACCAGCCCGCCGGCGACCCCGACCGACAAGGATCCGATCATGAGCAACGGTGAAACCTCCCGCCGCAGCATCCTGGGCAGTGCCGCCGTCGGCCTCGCAGCCGCGGCCGCGCCGGGCATGGCGCGGGTGCAATCGACCGGGGCCTCCGCCACCGGGCCCGCCCCCAGCCTGCGCGACCCGCGCAATGCGTACACCCGCACCCCCTTTCCCGAGCAGCGCCAGGCTTGGCCCGCGCTCGCAAGCAAGATGACCCCCCGCCCCGATCATGGCGAGCAGAGCTATCGCGGCAGCGGCAAGCTGGTCGGTCGCAAGGCGCTGCTCACGGGTGGCGACAGCGGGATCGGGCGCGCCGCCGCGATCGCCTTTGCGCGCGAGGGTGCGGACGTCGCGATCAACTATTATCCCAGCGAGGAGCCGGACGCGCGCGAGGTCGCCGACCTGATCCGGCAGGCGGGGCGCAAGGCGGTGCTGCTGCCCGCCGACATCCGCACGCAAAAGGCCTGCGAGGATACCGTCAGAAAAGCGATCGCGCAGCTCGGCGGTCTCGATATCCTGGTCAACAATGCCGCCTATCAGCAGTCCAAGGCGGACATCATGGAGATCAGCGACGAACAGTTCGTCCGCACCTACGAGACCAACGTGTTCCACGTCTTTCGCTTTTCGAAGGCCGCGATCCCCGCGATGCCGCCGGGTTCGGTGATCATCAACACGATCTCGCAGAACGCCTATGATCCGAACGACGACCTGATCGATTATGCCTCGACCAAGGCGGCGATCCAGAATCTGACGCGCGGCATGGCCAAGCAGCTCGCCAAGAAGGGCATCCGCGTCAACGCCGTGTCGCCCGGCCCGATCTGGACACCGCTCCAGGTCGCGGGCGGGCAGCTGCCGGGCAAGATGCACGAATTCGGCCAGGACACGCCGCTCGGCCGCGCGGGACAGCCGTCCGAACTCGCGATATTGTTCGTCGCGCTGGCGTCCGGCGAGGCGAGCTACTCGACCGGGACCGCGGTCGGCGCGCATGGCGGTGCGGGCTTCCCCTGATCCCGGACCGCGCCCGCGCCGCCAAGCACCATGGACGTCGACCGCAGCGCGTCCTGCCGCGCTAACCAACTGTAAACACACTGCCGCTAGGGTTCCTTTGATCCTCCGGGACGGATGTCCGTGGATGAGGAAAAGAGGACTGCCGTGGGCATCAGAGCAACCGTCCGCGCAGGGGCACTCGCGATCGCGCTGGCGTCCGCGCTGACCGCTACCGCTGCCGCCGCGCAGGTCCGCGTCGCGATCGGCGGGCAGATCCAGGATGTCCCGGCGAACACCGTGCGCACCGTCACCACGATCAACGGTCATACCCGCATCGTCGACACCGCCTGGCGCGGCGGCACGGCGACGCCGGGCATGGCGGTGATCACCACGACCGAGACGACCGACGAGGACGACGAGGGGCACATATTGTCGCGCACCGTCGTCACCTGCATCGAGCCACAGCGGACGATGGTCGCCGCGGTGAGCTATGCGCCGCCGCCCGCCCCCCGCATCGAGATCGACCCCGCCGACCTCGACGAGCCGGTCACCTTTGGGCAGCCGCATGTCCTGCGGATCAATCGCGATCCCTGGGGCGGGCATTTCGTCGCGGCGATGATGGTCAACGGCGTCCGCATCCGTGCGATCGTCGATACCGGCGCGGCCTACACCATCCTGTCGGCGGACGATGCGCGCGCGACAGGGGCCGACCGTGCGGTGCAGCGCGAGGAAACGGCGATCGGCATCGGCGGCTATACCCGGCTCGGCGTCGCGCGTGTCGCCTCGGTCGAGATCGGCGGGCAGAGTCTGGGCCGGATGGCGATGCGCATCGGCCAGCGCGGCATGCCCTATACGCTACTCGGCCAGCCCGAGATCGCGCGGCTGGGACGCGTGACGATCGAGGACGGGGTGATGACGATCACGCCGCGCGCGCTGACGACGCAGCTCGCGATGCGCTGAGTCCCGGGCCACGCGCTGGCCCCGGCAGTTACGAAGCGTCGACCGTCCGGCTCCCGGTCACACCGTGCAGGTCCGGACCGCTTGGGCGAGCGCCGTCAAGGGATCGCCGACCGGCACGAATTCATGCGCGAAATAACCCTGGAATTTGAGATCGGCGACGCTGCGCGCGACTGCCCGCCAATCGACCTCCTGCGTGCCGTCGAGATTATGCCGCCCGGGAACCCCGCCGGTATGGAAATGGCCGATCCACGCGATGTTCTTGCGGATCGTGTCGATCAGGTCGCCTTCCATGATCTGCATATGATAGATGTCGTAGAGCAGCTTCACGCGGGGCGACGCGACTTCCTTGGCGACCTGCACGCCCCAGGCGGTATGGTCGGCCATGTAATCGGGGTGGTCGACCTTGCTGTTGAGCAGCTCGACGCAGATCGTCACATCATGATCCTCGGCGATCCGCTTGAGACGGTTCAGCCCGGCGACGGCGTTGTCGGCGCCCTCCGCGTCGGACAGGCCCCGGCGATTGCCTGAAAAGGCGATCACATTGGGGACGCCTGCCTTTGCGGCCTGCGGGATACCGATGCGGAACGCCCGTTCGATCGCCGCATGGTTTTCCCGCCGGTTCAGACCATTGGGGATCGTCATGATGTCGGCGGCATAGCCCATGGTGCACCGCAGTCCGTGCCGGCGCGGCACCGCATATTCGGCGGGCTGCAGCAGATCGATGCCGTCCAGCCCAATGCGCGCCGCGGCGGCGCACAGGGCATCGAGCGGCATGTCCTGATAGCACCAGCGGCTGACGGACTGCTTCAAACGGCCACGCCGCGCGGGCGCCGCGGCGATCGCCGGGGTTGCGCACAGGGCGAGAGAAGAAGCGATGACGGTGCGCCGAGTAATCATGCCCGCACACTAGGCCAGACGGGCCTGCCTGCAAGCTGTATTGCGCCCCGAAGCCACGCGCCGCGGTCGGCATGCGACCAAGCTCTTGATCACGGGGAGATTTCGTGGTGGTCGGGGTACAAAGCGAACCTCGCTTGTCAGGGACCGGGGGCGCATGATGGAGATGCCGGCGATGTCCGACGATTATGCACGCGGACGGCGGGACGGGCTTCGTCTCGCACTCTCGATCCTCGCGGCCGAGGAGGCCAAATGGGAGGCGCTGCTCGGCGAGAGCTCCTCCTGGCGGACGAACGCAACTCGCGCGATCCGGCACAAGGCGTATCAGGTCGCCACCAAACGCGTGCAGACCGCACTCAACCGCCTGTTGCCCAAGGCGGAAACCGCGTTGCCGGCCGAGATCGCATCGATGATCGATCAGGCCGGATTATAGGGGAATCGTGTCAGCGGCGGTTGGCGTTGAACGCAGCCTTTTCGGCCTCGGTGGCGCGGCGCGGCGCGGATTCGAGCTGGGGCAGGCGCAAGGGCGGGCGTGATGGATCGCGACGGGTGGTCGTGGCGTCGGTGCTTGCCGCGCGGCGCGGGGTGGGCGTCGCAGCGGCGGCGGGCGGCACGGGCGGCGGTGCGTCCTGCAGCGCATAGGCCTTGGCTTCGACGGCCGCGAGACGGCCCTTGAGCAGGTCTATCTCGACCGTCTCGGGCGTGGTCTGCATCTCCGCGAGCGATTTTTCGAGCGCCTCGATACGCTTTTCGGCAATCGCGAGGCGGACGGACTCTTCGGTGCGGGCGATATCCTGCGCGACGCGTTGCGTCTCGGTGCGCCTGAAATCGGCATCACGCCGCGCCATCGGGTCGCGGCTGTCCGTATCGGCGCCGCCGCGCGCCCAGCGTGGCGGATCGCAGGCCGACAATGCCAGGGGCAGTGCGAGCGACGGGACGATCAGGGCGCAGCATCGGACGATACGGGTCATGTCCCAGCCCTACACGGCGCGGCCTTGAAACGTCTATCGCCCGATACCGGGCGACAGAGGTTGCGGGGGCGGCGCGACCGCCGCCCCCGCGCTTAACTCAGTTGCTGTCCGAGTTGTCGTCGTCATTTTCCTTGTCGATGACAAGGTAGGTGACGCCCGCGAGCATGCCGACGCCGATGACGAGCGGTGCGATGCTGTCCGCTGCGATCTTGCTCGAGCGCTTGGTGGCGGTGCCGGTGCGAACCGACGACGCGACCGACAGCGACTTTGCAGCGTTGCCGGTTGCCGGTGCTGCGCTCGCCGCGACGGGGAGGGCAGTCATGGCAAGCGCGGCTGCGCCAAGGATCAATGTCTTCATAAAATTCGCTTTCTCGAAAATGAGCCCGGTTGGGAACCACCGCCCTAACGATTGCGCCAGCAAAGCGTTCCTAATTCAGATCAACGATGCAGGCGGGTCTTCTCGGCCCCGCATGTCTGTCGCGACGGCGACACGCAATCGGTCGCGGCCCGGCCGGGTGGTTGATTCCGGTCGTCCCATCACCATTTTTCAGCCTGAATTCTTCTGTATCGACGACGATACGTCACCCGAAAATGGTATGATCATGGCAACCGCATTCGTCACGCCCGACCCCCTTGCTGCGACCCTGTCGCGGGCCTCGGCCGCGCTCGCGCGTCCCAAGGCGGCGCAGGCGGGACGCGAGGATATCGCGATGATCAAGGCCGCGGCGTCGCTGACGCGCGACCTGCATGCGGCGCGCCCGATCGTCTACTGGACCGATCTGATCGCGTCGGCGGGCCTCGGCTATGCGGGCATGGCAGTGGCGATCGTCGCGACGCCGCTCTGGGCCAAGCTGCTCGGCGCGGTCGTAGCCGTGCTCGCCTTGTACCGGGCGCTCAGCTTCATCCACGAACTGTCGCACATGAAGCCGAACGCCGTGCGTGGCTTCACGGCGGGGTGGAACATCCTGTTCGGTGTGCCGGTGATGATGCCGTCGCTGATGTATGAGGGCGTCCATACGCTGCATCACGCCAAGACGCGCTACGGGACGAACCGCGATCCCGAATATATGCCGCTCGCCCGCGGGCCGGCGGCGACGCTCGCGATCTTCGTGCTGGTGTCGGCGCTGCTGCCGATCGGCCTGATCCTGCGCTACGGCGTGCTCGCGCCCTTGTCGCTGCTATCGCCCAAGCTGCGCGAGATCGTCGTCACGCGCTATTCCGCGCTCGCGATCAACCCGCAGTTCCGCCGCAAGCCTCCCGAGGGCGCAGCGCTGCGCAGCTGGCGGATCTGGGAGACCGCGGCGAGCATCTGGGCGATCAGCTTCGTCGTGCTGACCGCGACCGGCGTGTTCCCGCTGGCCGCCTCGCTCACCTTCCTCGCCATCGTCTCGGCGATCGCGGTGCTCAACCAGGTCCGGACGCTGGTCGCGCATCTGTGGGAGAATGAGGGCGATGCGATGAGCATCACCGACCAGTATCTCGACAGCGTCAACGTGCCGCCGCCGGGCCTGCTTGCCGAGATCTGGGCGCCGGTGGGGTTGCGCTATCACGCGCTGCACCATCTGCTGCCGGGGCTGCCCTATCATGCGCTGCCCGAGGCGCATCGCCGCCTGACGGGCGAGCTTGGTGACGGGTCGTCCTATCACCATGCCAATTATTCGACGCTGTCGGGGCTGATCGTCAATCTGGTCAAGGCGTGCCGCAAGGCGGTGCGCGGCTGATCACGCCGGTATCGCTTCGCCGATCATCACGGTAAGCCCCCGCCCGGGCAGCACCCTGCCCGCGGCGGAGGCTCTACGTGTTACCCAAACTCTACCATCAGTGGATCGACTGGGTCGGCGACGGCACCGGTTTGCCCGACACCATCCTGCATATCCATGCGGGCATGGCGCTGCTGATGATCGCACGGCTGATCACGCGGCGCTCGTTCGGCACCTTCATCCCCTGGACCGTGGTCGCGGCGGGCGAGGCGTTCAACGAGATCATGGACCGGCTGAATTACGGGTCGTGGCGCTGGGACGACACGCTGGTCGATGTCGCGAACACGATGTTCTGGCCGACGGTCATCTGCCTTGGTGTCCGCCTGCGGCCGATCATCGGCAAACGCGCGCGGTAGGTCGGGCGCGCATCCGCCCTTCCGTCATCCTGGCGAAAGCCAAGATGACGGAGCGGGTGAGGCCGCTCGACGGACCTCAGGCAGCCTTGGCGAGGTCGATATAGCGCTGGAGGTGATGATCCTCGTCGCCGAGCTGGTGGTCGATCATCACCAGCCGCTTGGCATAATGCGACACCGCATATTCCCAGGTCATGCCGATCCCGCCGTGGAGCTGGATCGATTCCTCAGCGACCAGCGCGCCCGTCCGGCCGATCGTGTATTTCGCCGCCGCCAGTGCGCGCGCGCGCGCGGTCGCATCGTCGCCGTCGAACGCCGCCGCCGCGTTGATCACCGCGGACTGCGCCTGCTCGATCTCGAGCAGCACGGTCGCCATGCGGTGCTGGAGCGCCTGGAACTTGCCGATCGGCACGCCGAACTGCTTGCGACCGCGCAGATAGCCGAGCGTCGCCTCCTTGACGAACGCCATCGCGCCGAGCGCCTCGGCGGACAGCGCGAGCAGCCCCGCCTCGATCGCCGCATCGACGATCGCACGCCCCTGCCCGTCCGTGCCGATCCGGGCGTCCGGGCCGAGCGCGACGCCGTCGAACGTCACCTCGCCAGCGCCGCCGCCCTCGACGACGCTGTAGCGGCGGACCGACACCCCGGCGGCGTCGGCGGGGACGAGCAGGACGAGCGGATCGCCCGGCTGTTCGACGCTGACGACGAAGACCGATGCGGCGCCTGCCTGGTGCACGACCGCCTTCGTGCCGTTCAGTGTCCAGCCGTCGCCGTCGCGCGTCGCGGTCACGGGCGCTTGTGCATCCTCGTGCGCGAAGGCGGCGATCGTCTCGCCCGAGACGATTCTTGCCAGCACCGCGTCGTGCCCGCCCGCCGCAGCCAGCGCGCGACCGGCCATCAGCGCGCCGAGGAACGGCTCGACCACCAGCGCGCGGCCGAGCGCCTCGAACACCACCATGATGTCGAACCCGCTGCCGCCGAACCCGCCCGCGGCCTCGTCGAACAGCGCGGAGACGATGCCGAGCTCGGTCAGCTGCTGCCAGACCGCGGGGTCGTAGCCCGCTTCGCCATAGGCACCCGCGTTGCGCGTCTCGATCGGATAGCCGTCGCGGAGTGCCCGGACGAGCGTGTCGGCCAGCATCCGTCGGTCATCGCTATGCTCGAAGTTCATATGCTCAGAGACCCAATATGGCTTTGGAGATGATGTTCTTCTGGATCTCGTTGGATCCGCCGAAGATCGACAGCTTGCGGTTGTTGAAATAGCTCGGCGATGCGGTCGCCGCATCGTCGGGCCCGACCGGCTCGCCATTCCACCCCGCCTCGAGCGCCTCGGGGATATAGGGCGCGGCATAGGAGCCATAGGCGCGCCGCGTCAGCGCGGTGATCTCCTGGCGGATCTCGGTCCCCTTGATCTTGAGCATCGAGCTTTCCGCGCCCGGCGCACCGCCACCCGCCACCGCCGCGACGACGCGCAAATTGGTGGTCTGCATGTTGGCGAGGTCGATCTCGACGCGCGCCATCCGCGCCGCGAACAGCGGATCGTCGGCGAGCGGCCGGCCATTCTTCGTCTGCGTCCGCGCGACCGTCTTCAGCTGCTCGAACGATGCGATCGAGAAGCCGACGCCGGCGATGTTGGTCCGCTCATAGGTCAGCAGATACTTGGCATAGGTCCAGCCATCATTCTCGGTACCGACGAGATTTTCGACCGGCACCTCGACATCGGTGAAGAACACCTCGTTCACCTCCTGCTCGCCGTCGATCAGCGTGATCGGGCGGACCTCGATGCCGGGGGTCTTCATGTCGATCAGCAGGAAGCTGATCCCCTCCTGCTTCTTGGCGGCGGGATCGGTGCGGACGAGGCAGAAGATCATGTCGGCATGCTGGCCGAGCGTCGTCCAGGTCTTCTGCCCGTTGACGACATAAACCTCGCGACCATCCCGCGTCTCGCGCACCGCGGTGGTCTTGAGCCCCGCGAGATCGGAGCCCGCGCCGGGTTCCGAATAGCCCTGGCACCACCAGTCGGAGCCGTCGAGAATGCGCGGCAGCCAGTGGCGCTTCTGCGCCTCCGAGCCGTATTTGATCAGCACCGGCCCCAGCATGTTGACGCCGAACGGCACGACGCGCGGCGCGTGCGCGAGCGCGGATTCATTGTCGAAGATAAACCGCTGGATCACGCTCCAGCCCGGCCCGCCCCATTCGCGCGGCCAGTGATTGGCGAGCCAGCCGCGGTCGTTGAGGATCGCGTGCCATTCCTCCATGTCGGCCTTGCGCAGCCGGCGGCCCTCGCGGACCAGCGTCGAGAGACGCGCGGGGAGTTTTTCGCGGAAGAAGTCGCGCACCTCCTCGCGGAAGGCCTCTTCGTCGGGTGTGAAGCTCAGATCCATGACCATGTGACTCCTGATGATGGAGTCCATGTGCCACAGTCGATCACGAAATTGAAGGACCGGTATGGTCGGGAGGACGGAAAATACGGGTGGGTGCGACGCAGGTTAATCCTGACGGTATTGCGTGCCGTCACGATCCTCCCCCGCCAGGGGGAGGATCAAGGTCATCAGAAGCGGTAGCTGAGCCAGCCGGCGAGGAAGTCCGAGTTCTTGTACCCGGCGCGGGTCAGTGACGACCCCGCGATCAGATGCTCGTAGCGGCCGGTGAAGGACAGCCGCGACGAGATCGGATAGACCGCCTGGAAACGGATCGTGTCGGCGATCTTGCTGCCCGACACATTCTGCGTGCCGGCAAAGGCGCTGCCATTGGCGCGGTACACGGCGTCGTTCTGCGAATCGCGCCACGACAGCTGATATTCCGCAGTCAGACGCAGCTTGTCGAGCACGGTGAAGCTGACGTTCGGCGCGACCGCGATCAGGTTGGTCGGCGTCGCGAACAGCTGATAGCTGTAATAGATGTTGTTGCCGAACGGCGCGAGCGCGGTGCGCAGCGTGCCGTTGCCATAGGCACCACCACCGCTGGCATAATCCGCATGGAAGCCGACGCGCGGCGCGTTGCGGCCCTTGCCGAGCTTGTAGGTCTGCGCGAGCAGGATCAGCCACGCCTTGATCGAGCGGTTGTCATAGCTGCCGCCCTGATAATTGACGGTCCAGTCGAGATTGACCGGTCCGGCATCGCCCCAGAAATGCAGGCCGTAGAAATTGCGGACCTCGCGCGCATTGTCGGTGCCCCAGACGGCATTGCGGTTGCGCAGCCGCCAGAGGAACGGATCGAGATAGAGCTTCGACCCGCCGAACAGCGTGTCGGGCAGGACGACGCCGGTCGAGATGCCCGAGAAGCGCCGCGCGCTCTCCGCATCGTCGTCGCGCGTGCCCTGCGTGCCGTAGGCGGTCGGCTTGAAGTCGAACACGTCGGCGCGCACGCCCGCGGTCCGCGCCCAGGCGCGAAAGCCGTTGAACCCGAAATACAGCGTGTTGTTGTCGCGCGGCACGACCATCAGGTTCGGGCCGTCAGCAAAGGTCTGGCGACCATAGCGCACCCCGACATCGACATCGGCGACCGTCCCGGTCAGGTCGACGAACGCCTGCTGCACCGCGAGCTTGTTGCGCAGGTTCGGCAGCACGTTGCCGAGATTTTCACCCTCGAGCGTGCCGTGCGCGACTTCGCCGTAGAAGCGCAGATGCTCGCGGACATGCAGGTCGGCGCCGCCGAACAGGCGAAGGATGTCCTGCCGCTGCGCCTCGCTGTCGCGCAGATTGGGGTTGGTGGTGTGGTTGACGCGCAACCGCGCCTCGCCCGACAGCGTCAGGTAGACGTCGCCGTCGCCCGCGATCGAGATGAATTTCAGCTGGTCGATGATGTCCTTGCGCTTGGCCGGGTCGCGCAGTTTCGACCAGTCCTCCGCCCAGCGTGACTGGTTGTAGCCGCCCGCGGTGACGCCGTCGCCGACCGCGGCATTGGGATAGCTCTCGGCGATCGGCGAGGCCGCGCTGGTGCCGGCGGCGTCCTTCGACACGGGACCGAGCCGTTCGCGCGCCTTGGGCGGCGCGCTTTCGGGAGCAGCCTGTTGCGGCGCGGCCTGGGCGAGCGCCATTGCGGGAAGGGTCGCGACGGCAAAGCCGGGCGCATGGCGCACGCGGCGCATCATCATCGAGGTCATAAAAGCTATCCGGTACTGGTCGCGGGGCCGGCCAGCGCCGGCCCCGTCGGGATCATGCGGCAGGAGCGGCGGCGGTCGTGATCGGCGCCGGTGCGAGTTCGGGCAGCTGGCCCGACAGCGCCGCGTTCAGCTTGTCGCGGTCGAGCGCACCTTCCCAGCGGGCGACGACGATCGTCGCGACCGCATTGCCGATGAAGTTGGTCAGGCTGCGGCACTCGCTCATGAAGCGGTCGACGCCGAGGATCAGCGCCATGCCCGCGATCGGCACGGTCGGCACGATCGACAGCGTGGCCGCCAGCGTGATGAAGCCCGCACCGGTCACGCCAGCGGCGCCCTTTGACGAGATCATCGCGACGACGAGCAGCAGCAGTTCCTGGCCCAGCGTCAGGTCGGTGTTGGTCGCCTGTGCGATGAACAGCGCGGCCAGCGTCATGTAGATGTTGGTGCCGTCGAGGTTGAACGAATAGCCGGTCGGCACGACGAGCCCAACGACCGACTTCTCGCAGCCTGCAGCCTCCATCTTCTGGATCAGGTTCGGCAGCGCGGCTTCCGACGACGAGGTGCCGAGCACCAGCAGCAATTCGGCCTTCAGATACTTGATCAGCTTGAAGATCGAGAAGCCCGTCAGACGCGCGACGGTGCCGAGGATGACGACGACGAACAGCGCCGCGGTCAGGTAGAAGGTCGCGACCAGCGCGCCGAGATTGGCGAGGCTGCCGATCCCGTATTTGCCGATCGTGAACGCGATCGCGCCGAACGCGCCAAGCGGGGCGGCGCGCATCAGGATGCCGACCAGCTTGAAGATGATCAGGCTGAGACGCTCGAGGAAGTTGAGGACGGGCTTGGCAGGCTCGCCGACCAGGCTAAGCGAGATGCCGAACAGGATCGCGATCAGCAGGATCTGCAGGATGTTGCCGTCGGTGAACGCGCTGACCATCGTGTCCGGGATGATGCTCATCAGGAACCCGGTGATCGTCGTCTCATGCGCCTTGACCGTATAGTCGGCGATGCCCTTGGTATCGAGAGAGGCGGCGTCGATGTTCATCCCCGCGCCCGGCTGGACGACATTGGCGACGATCAGGCCGACGATCAGTGCGAGCGTCGAGAAGAACAGGAAATAGGCGAACGCCTTGCCCGCGACGCGACCGACCGCGCCCAATTCCTTCATTCCGGCGATACCCGTGACGAGCGTCAGGAAGATCACCGGGGCGATGATCATCTTCACCAGCTTGATGAACGCGTCGCCGAGCGGCTTGAGCGCCGCGCCGTACGTCGGATAGAAATGCCCGAGCGCCGCACCCAGCGCGATCGCGATCAGCACCTGTATATAGAGCTGGCTGGTCCAGCCTTTGCGTGCCGGCGTTTCCGCGACCGCATATGTCTGGGATGGTAGGGTCAACATCGCCTCCTGAAAGTCTCGTCCACTCACGCGGGACGTTAGTGAGGGCGGTAATGCCGGGCCGGACCCCGGACTACAAGTGATCACGTCAAGCACGTCAAACCCTTGGATTCGCGTGAGTTTGCTCCGTACCGATGCTTCGAATGTGCGGAAAATGCACATTTTTGCTGATGGCGTCACACGAATGTGTGTGATAATCCGCACAGATGAGACGGACTCGATCCTCGCTGGTGACGACCGCGTTGGCGGTGCTGATGGCGTTCGCCGCGCTCGGTGTGATCGTCTCGGTGGTCGCCTCCGTCTATGGCCGGCGGACGGTGGCGGATGCGACCGCCGCGGTCCGGCTGCGGGCGATGCAACAGACGCGCAGCAACCTGCGGCTGCTCGAATCGGAGCTGCAGACCTATCGCCTGCTCCCGGTCATGCTCGGCGAATATACCGATGTCCGCGCGGCCCTCGCATCGGGCACGGTCGATCCGGCGCTCAATGCCAAGCTCGCGCTGCTCGCCGCACGCACCGGTGCACCGGTCATCTATGCGCTCGATACACAGGGGATGACGATCGCCGCGTCGAATGCGGACCGCCCCGACAGCTTTCTCGGCCACGACTATCGCTACCGCGACTATTTCACCAAGGCGATGGCCTCGGGCGCGACCGAGTTCTTCGCGCTGGGCAGTGTCAGCGGACGCCCCGGCCTCTATCTCTCGCGTCGGATCGACCGCGCGGGACGGCCGCTCGGTGTCGTCGTCGTCAAGGTCGAGTTCGACCGCATCGCGCAGGCCTGGATCCAGGATCACATGGCGACCTTCGTCGTCGATGCGGACGGCGTGATCCTGATCTCCAGCGATCCGCGACTCGAATTCCACACGACGCGCGCGCTGTCCCCTGCGCGGCGTCGGACACTCGCGCAGACGCGGCAGTTCGGCACGCTGCCGCTGCTCCGCGCACCGCTGACGCTGGCGGACGACCGGTCGCGCCTCGGCGACGGGACGCCCGCGGTGACGGTGTCGCTGCCCGTGCCGATCGCGGGCTGGCATCTGGTCCATATGGAGCCGCTCGACGCCGCGCTGCGCAGCGCGGCCGTGCGGACGCGCTCGGCGACGACGATCGCCGCGCTGGCGACGATCGCGGCGATGCTCGGCGCATGGTGGCTGCACCAGCGCCGCAAGCGCAACGCCGGCGCGCGTGCCGAACTCGAGGCCGAGGTGGCACGCCGCACCGCCGAGCTCAGCGCCACCGCCGACCGGCTGCAGATCGAGGTCGAGCAGCGCGAGGCCGCCGACCAGCGCTTTCGCCAGGCGCGCGAGGAGCTCGCCCATGCCAACCGCGTCGGCTCGATCGGCACGATCACCGCGAGCGTCGCGCACGAGATCAACCAGCCGGTCGCCGCGATCCGCACCTTTGCCGACAATGCCGCCGCGTTCCTCGCGCGCGACGAACCCGCGCGCGCCGCGACCAACCTCCAGGCGATCGTCGAGCTGACCAGTCGGATCGGTACGATCACCGCGGGGCTGCGCCGCTATGCCAGGCGCGGCGCGGGCTCGATCGGCCCGGTTGCGCTCGACGCGGCGATCGATGGCGTCCGCCTGCTGATCGGCGACCGGTTCCGGGCGAAGGGCGTGACGCTCGATTTGCCGAGCGGGCCCGAGGCGCGGCTGACCGTGATCGCCGGCCGCGTCCGCCTCGAACAGGTGCTCGTCAACCTGCTCCAGAACGCGCTCGACGCGGTCGCCGAGCGGCCCGATGCGCGCGTCGACGTCACCGTCGGGCGCAAGGGCCGCGACGTCGTGCTGACCGTCGCCGACAACGGCCCCGGCATCGATCCCGGCATCGCCGACGACCTGTTCACCCCGTTCGCGACCAGCAAGACCGACGGCCTCGGCCTCGGGCTCGGCATCGCGCGCGACATCATGACCGAGTTCGGCGGCACGCTCGACCTCGTCCCTGCTCCACGAGGCGCCGTCTTCCGCATGATCCTGGTAAAAGCATGAGCGAGCAGAGCGTCCTGCTCGTCGACGACGACGACGTGCTGCGCGGTGCGCTCGAACAGTCGTTCGAACTCGCCGGCATCGCGGTGATCGCCGAGCGCGACCCGACCGTCGCACTCGCGCGGATCGATGCGGGGTTCGACGGCGCGGTGGTGTCCGACATCCGCATGCCCAAGATGGACGGGCTGGAGCTGTTCCGCCGCATCGCCGCGATCGACCACGAGATCCCCGTGCTGCTGATGACCGGCCACGGCGACGTCGCGATGGCGGTGGCCGCGCTCAAGAACGGTGCGTTCGACTTCATCCCCAAGCCGTTTGCGACCGATCACCTAATCGCGGGCGCGAGGCGTGCGCTCGAGATGCGCCGCCTCGTCCTCGACAATCGCCGGCTGCGCGCCGCCGCCGAGGAGACGATCGGCGCCGAACCGCTGATCGGCGAGACCCCGGTGATGGTCCGCCTGCGCGAGACGATGCGCCAGATCGCGCAGGCCGATATCGACGTGCTGGTCGAGGGCGAGACCGGCACCGGCAAGGAACTCGTCGCGGTGCTGCTCCACCGCTGGAGCAACCGCCGGTCGCGGCCGTTCGTCGCGGTCAACTGCGCCGCGCTGCCCGAGGCGGTCGCGGAGATCGAGCTGTTCGGCCATGACGGCGATTCGCGCCTGCCGCGCACCGGCCGGATCGAGGCGTCGAACCGCGGCACATTGTTCCTCGACGAGATCGAGAGCACCTTGCCCGCGGTCCAGGCCAAATTGCTCCGCGTGCTCGAGGAGCGCGAGGTCATGCCGGTCGGCGGCGACCTGCCCCGCGCGCTCGACCTGCGGGTAATCGCGGCGGCGAAACCCGGGCTCGACCAGGCGGTCGAGGATGGCCGGTTCCGCGCCGAACTGCTGTTCCGGCTCGATGCGGTGCGGCTGCGCATCCCGCCTCTACGCGAACGGCGCGACGACGTGCCCTTGCTGTTCGGGCATCTGCTCCACCAGGCCGCCGAGCGGTTCGGGCGCGAGGTGCCGACGATCGACACCGCGACGCTCGCCTATCTCGGCCAGCATGACTGGCCGGGCAATGTCCGCGAGCTCGACAATCTGGCGAAGCGGCTGGTGCTGCGCGTCGAGGCGGATGCGCCGGCGGACGAGGACGGCGACCTGCCGCTCCCCGCGCGCGTCGACAAGTTCGAGGAAGCGACGATCCGCGCGACGCTCCACCAGGTCAGCGGCGACGTCCGCTCCGCGCTCGCCGCGCTCGGCATCCCGCGCAAGACCTTCTACGACAAGCTGAAACGCCACGAGATCGACGTCGAGGCCTATCGCCCGACCAAGGGGTGACAGGCGCAACCCCGTTCGCCCTGAGGGAAGTCGAAGGGCAGGCCGAGACTACCGGTCCCCCCAACCCCGTTCGCCCTGAGCGAAGTCGAAGGGCAGGCCGAGACTACCGGTAACGCCCCCAACTCCGTCCGCCCTGAGCGAAGTCGAAGGGCAGGCCGGGACTACCGGTAACGCCCCCAATTCCGTTCGCCCTGAGCGAAGTCGAAGGGCAGGCCGCGCGCGCAGGTGCTTCGACTTCGCTCAGCACGAACGGACGGACGGACGGACGGACGGACGGACGGACGGACGGACGGACGAACGGCCGGGGGTTCGGTACGCGGGTACGGCGCGTCAGGTCGGAATGACCGGCACCACCCCGCCCTGCCGCGTCGCCACGAACCGCGCGAGCGGCGGTCCGATCAGCAAGACGCCCAGGAACCGCATCACCTGCAACGCCATCACGAACGGCACGTCGACCGGGCTCGACGCGGCGATGATCGCGACCGAATCCATCCCGCCGGGGCTCGACGCAAGATAGGCGGTGACCGGATCGATCCCCGCCCAGCGCGTCAGCGCCGCCGCGATCCCGCCGCAGAACAGGATGAGCAGCCCGACCGACAGCAGGATCCGCGGCATCGCCTTGCCCGCCACGCGGAGCGTATCGCGCGTGAAAGACAGCCCGATCTTCCACCCGACCACCGCATAGCTGATCGCGAGCAGCCATTGCGGCAGCACCGGCTGCGCGATCCCGGTGACGTTGAGCACCCCGCCCAGCACGAGCGGTCCGAGCAGCGCGCCCGCCGGCAGCCGCAGCTTGACGCCAAGAATCGCGCCGACGCCGGCAATCGCCACCGTCCGCAGCACCGCGACCGGATCGACGCCCACGAACCACGCCGCGGCCGGATGGTGCCCGCTGCCGCCGCCGACCATCACCGCCGCCAGCACCGAGGCAACGACCGCGACGCACACGACGCGCGTGTAGGTCATCACCGCGACCAGCCGCGAATCCGCGCCGTACGCCTGCGCCATCAGCACCATCGCGCTCGCCGCGCCCGGCGTCGAACCCCACACCGCGACGGTGCCCGGCAGCACCTGCCAGCGGCTGAGCAGATAGCCGAGCACGCTGCTGGCCGCGAGCGTCGCGACATTGACCGCGAGGAACACCGGCCAGTGCTGCGCGACGGTCGCGACGATGCCGGTGGTGATCGACCCCGCGATCAGCGTCCCGACCGCCGCCTGTGCGCCGCGAAAGGCGAGGATCGGCACCCCCAGCGACCCGCCGCGCACCGCGAGCACGACCGCTGCGATCATCGGTCCGAGCAACAGCCCCGCGGGCAGTCCGATCCATTCCAGCGCCCCCGCCACGAGCGCCGACAGCGCGACCAGCAGAGCCCAGCGCCAGATCATGCCTTGGTCGCGAACCAGATCACGTGGCGCGCGCCGCCCTTGCGCGTCGCGCGCGCGACGACCTCGTCGACCGCGAACCCCGCCTCGTCGAGCCGCCTGGCGAACGGCTTGCTCGGCGCCGACGACCACACCGCGAGTACCCCGCCCGACCGCAGCGCCGCGCGCGCCCGCGCCAGTCCCGAAGCGCCGTAGAGCCGGTCGTTGCCCGGCCGCGAAATCCCGTCGGGACCATTGTCGACGTCGAGCAGGATCGCGTCCCACTCCCCCTCCGCGATCGCCGCGGCGACATCGCCCTCGAAGATCCGCGTGCGCGGGTCGGTCAGGCTGTCGCCGTGCAGCGCCGCCATCGGCCCGCGCGCCCATTCGACCACCGCGGGCACGATCTCGGCGACCGCCACCTCGGCATCGGGCCCGAGCCGCGCGAGCGCTGCACGCAACGTGAAGCCCATGCCGAGCCCGCCGATCAGCATCCGCACGCCCGGCCGCGCGCCGATCCGGTCGCACGCCTGCTCCGCCAACGCTTCTTCCGAGCCGCTCAGCCGGCTGTTCATCAGCTCGTTCGCGCCGAGCATGATCGAGAATTCCGCGCCGCGCTGGAGCAGCCGCAACTCGCCGCCGCCCGGCACCTGCGCCGTCCCGAGAAGAACCCGCGGGATCATGCAGACCACGCCGCGATGTCGTCCTGCTCGCCGATCAGCGCGAGGCCGTGCGCGATCGAGGTCAGCTCGCCGCCGCTCATGATCGCCGCCTCGCCGAACCGCTCGACGAAGATCTGCCGCACCCGCGGGATCAGCGACGACCCGCCGGTCAGGAAGACGCGGTCGATATCGCCGCCGCCGACCTTGGCCGCCGCCAGTGCCTGGTCGACGGTCGCCTCGATCCGCGCGACGTCGTCGGCGATCCAGCCCTCGAACTGCGCGCGCGTCACCTCGGCCTCAATCTCCAGCCCCGCGCCCGCAAAGTGGAAATGCGCGTCCTCGCCTTGCGACAGCGCGCGCTTCAACGTGCCGACCGCGTCGTACAGCGGATAGCCGAGCTCGTTCTCGATCACCGCGATCATCCGCCCGATCGCATCCGGGTCGATCGCGGTCTTCTGCAACCGCTCGAGCTCGGTCATCGTCTTGCGGTTGCGCATCAGCGCGAGCCTGGACCAGTCCGCGAAATCGGCGAAATAGGCGCGCGGGATCTCGAGCTCCTTGCCGAACGACTTGTACGCGCCGCCCTTGCCCAGCATCGGCAACACCAGCCGGTCGAGGATGCGGTAGTCGAACCGGTCACCCGCAATCCCGATGCCCGCATGGCCGAGCGGCGTACAGCGTCGCGCCGCACCCGGCTCGGCAACGCGCACGACCGAGAAGTCGCTCGTGCCGCCGCCGAAATCGGCGACCAGGATCGTCGCGGGCTCGGTCAGCCGCGTCGCATAGCTGTAGGCAGCACCAAGCGGTTCGTAGACATAATGGATCTCCGCGCCGAACCCCTTGAACATCGCGTCGTAGCGCGTCCGCGCGAGCGCCTCGTCGGGCCGCGCGCCGGCATATTCGACCGGTCGCCCGACGACGATCCGCTGCGGCCGCGTGTCGAGTTTGCCGCCCGCATGCGCGATCAGCTTGTCGAGGAACAGCTTGCCCATCTCCTCGAAGCGATAGCGCTTGTCGAAGACCGAGGCCTGCTCGAACGTCTTCATCGCCGCGACCGACTTGAACGACTGGATGAACCGGCTGTCGAGCGGATATTCCATATATTCCGCGATCGCCCACGGCCCCGCATCGACCGCGAGCCCCTTGCCGCTGTCGTCCTGCCAGAAGCAGAGCGCGGAGCGGAACACCGGGCTGGTCTCGGCGGGCGCGGCGAAGGTCACGAGTTCGGGCGTGCCGCCGGGCGTCCCGAGCGCCACGACGCTGTTGGTCGTGCCGAAGTCGAGCCCCAGTGCGGGACTCGCGGCTGGCGTTTGCATGAAGGTCTCCGGGAGCGGGTGGCGCCTGCCTATGCCGACCGGGGCCCCGGGATGGCAACCGGTAAAGTCACGCGCAGCGCGTCTTCGCGCTCGCCCGGGGTCAGCGCGCGACCATCTCGCGGATCCGTTCGGCGAGCATGTCGAGCGCGAACGGCTTGGTGATCATCTCCATCCCCGCACCCAGAAACTCGCCGCGCACCGCCGCCTTTTCGGCATAGCCGGTGACGAACAGGATGCGCAGATCGGGGCGATGCCGCCGCGCGACCTCGGCCAGCTGGCGCCCGTCCATCCCGGGCAGGCCGACATCGCTGACCAGCAGGTCGATCCGACGCTCGCTTTCGAGAATCGGGATCGCCGCGTGCGCGTCGCCCGCCTCCATCACGCCGTAGCCGAGGCTGCCGAGGATATCGACGATCAGCATCCGCACCGCGACATCGTCCTCGACCACCAGCACGCATTCGCCGTCCGCGCGCGGCAGGTCGCGGTCCGCGGTCGGCACGCTGGCCGCCGCAGTGCCGTGGAAGCGCGGCAGGTACAGCTTGACCGTCGTGCCCTCGCCCTCCTCCGAATAGATCCGGACATGCCCGCCCGACTGGCGCGCAAAGCCATAGATCATCGACAGGCCGAGCCCGGTGCCCTGCCCGATCGGCTTGGTGGTGAAGAACGGGTCGAACGCCTTCTCGATCACCGCCTTCGACATGCCCGTGCCGGTGTCGCTGACGCCGATCGCGACATAGTCGCCGGGCGCCAGATCCCCGATCGCCTCGGTATAGTGCGCGTCGAGATGCGTATTCTCGGTCTCGATCGTCAGCCGCCCGCCCTCGGGCATCGCGTCGCGGGCGTTGATCGCGAGGTTGAGCAGCGCGCTTTCGAGCTGGTTGGCATCCGTCGTCACCGGCCAGGTCGCCCCCTGCCGCCGGATCTCGAGCCGCGCATTCTCGCCGAGCGTCCGTGCGAGCAGATCCTCCATGTCGGCGATCAGCCGGTCGACATCGGTCGCCTTCACGTCGAGCGACTGGCGCCGCGAAAAGGCGAGCAGCCGCTGCGTCAGCCCGGCCGCGCGCTGCGCGGAGACCGTCGCCGCCTCCAGATAGCGGTCGACCTTGTCCGGGCGCGGTTCGGGCACGTTGCGCCGAACCATGTCGAGCCCGCCCAGGATACCGGTCAGCATGTTGTTGAAGTCGTGCGCGATGCCGCCGGTCAGCTGGCCGACCGCCTCCATCTTCTGCGCCTGGCGCAGCGCATCCTCGGCGCGCGCGAGCTGTGCCTCGCGCTCCTTGTCCGCGGTGACGTCGCGCCCGACCGCGTTGATCAGCCCGTCGCCCGGCCGCGCCGCCCAGCTGATCCAGCGATAGCTGCCATCCTTGTGGGCATAGCGATTGTCGATCCGCGCGACCGCCTCGCCGCGGGCGATCCCCGCCGCCGCCAGGCCGGTATGCGCGACGTCTTCGGGGTGGAGCAGCGCGAAGAGCTGGCGTCCGACAATCTCGTCCATCGACCAGCCGAGCATGTCGGTCCAGGCGGGATTGGCGGCGACGATCGTGCCGTCGAACTCGGCGCGCAGCATGATGTCGGACGACAATTCCCACAACCGGTCGCGGTCGGCGGTCGACACCTCGACCGCTTCGGCCAGTCCCTCGTTGATCGCGCGCAGCTGGCGCTCCGCCGCCTTGCGCGTCGACTGGTCGAGGATCGCGCCGATCATCCGCGTCGGCGCGCCGTCCTCGTCGCGGATGACATAGCCGCGGTCAAGCACATCGGCATAGCGGCCGTCGGCGCAGGCGAACCGGTATTCGTCGGTCCAGTCGCTGTCCTGCCCGTAAATCACCGCATCGATGCTCGCATGGATCCGCGCGCGATCCTCCGGATGGACCTGGTCCAGCCACCAGTCGCCGGTCGACTTCGCATCGGGCAGGACATGGCCATAGGCGCGCGTCAGCGCCTCGTTCCACAGCACCGAGTTGCTCCGCAGGTCCCAGTCCCAGATCGCGTCGTTGGTCGCACGGCTGGCGAGCCGCAGCCGCTCGCTCGTCTCGCGCAGCGCCGCCTGTGCGCGGCGATCGTCGCTCATGTCGACGACCGTCCCGACCAGCCGGATCGGGATATCGCCATCGAAGAACGCGATACCGTGCGCGACGATGTGGCGCTCGACGCCGTCGCTCTGGCCGATCGTGCGATATTCCGAATCGAACACCCGCGTGCCCCGCGGATCAAGCGCGGCGGCGACTTGCGCATCGGCAGCTGCCCGGTCGTCGGGGTGGAGATTGGCGAGGAAGGCGGACTCATACTCGACCGGCGCGCCCGCCGGGATCCCGAACAGCGCGCGGCACCGGTCGTCCCAGCGCAGCATGCCGTCCGCCGGCCGATAGTCGAACCGCCCCAGCCGCGCGACCCGCGTCGCCAGTTCCAGCTCCTCGCGGCTTTCGGACAGCGCGACCTCGTTGCGACGGCGCTCGCTGATGTCGTTGAACAGCACCGCGACATGATGCTGCTCGGGCGCATCGACGCGGTAGGCATAGACCTCGAACCAGCGATCCTGCAGCGCGGAGGCGGGATCCTCGAACCGCAGCGGCTCGCCGGTCGTCGCGACATGGCCGTACAGGTCGAACCAGCGCTGTTCCATGTCGGGCGCGACGTCGCGCATCGTCCGCCCGATCATGTCGTCGAGCCCGGTGTTGCGCGCAAACGCCCGGTTCACCTCGAGGAAGCGATAATCGTACGGCGCACCGTCGGCGAACAGCACCTCGATCACGCAGAACCCCGCATCGATCGATTCGAAGAGCGACCGATAGCGTGCCTCGCTCGCCTTCACCGCGATCTCACCGCGCACCCGGTCGACCGCGTCCGAGGTGCGCAGCGCGACGTCCTCGACCAGCGCGATATCCGCCCTGGTCCAGTCGCGCGGCGTGGCCTCGTGCAGATACAGGACCGCCGCCAGCCGCCCGTCACGGAGCAGCGGCGCGGCGATCAGCGCGCCGACGCCGGCCTGCGCCCAGCACCGCGCGGTCGCCGGATCGCGCGCGCGTGCGTCGGTCGCGCAATCGTCGACGATCACGGTGAGCCCGCGCCGCAGATCGGCGATCACGCCCGCGCCCAGTGCCGCGTCCCCGTCCCCGTCTCCGGCTCCGTCTCCGTCTGGCGTCGCGGCGAGGCCGGGCAGCGTCCCGTTCGACCAGTCACCGACGCCCCGGGTCATCGCGCCGTCCGCCGACACCTCGTCATAGCCGCAGCGCGCGACGTCGAGATGCGAGCCCAGCGCCGCTGCGGCCGCCGCCATGATGTCGTCGGGCCGTGCCATCGTCCGGAACAGGTCGACCAGCGCGAGCTGGAACGCCTGTCGCGCGAGCAGTTCATCACGATCGAGCAGAGGGGGACGCATAACCTATGTGTGCCCGGAGAGACCGGGGAAGTCGAGCCATGCGTGGCTCAGCCGCGCTTCAACCGGACCAGCGCAGCGTCGAGCGCGGACAGGAAACGCGACCGGTCGGCCTTGGCAAAGGGTGCAGGGCCACCGATCACGTCGCCGCCCGCGCGCAGATCGGCCATGATCGCGCGCGTGGCGATCGCACCGCCGATCGAGCTGGTGGTGAACGGCTTGCCGGTATTCGCGAGCACGGTCGCCCCCGCCTTCACGCAGCGATCGGCGAGCAGGATGTCGGCGGTGATCACCACCGCCTTCGCATCGGCCTGCTCGGCGATCCAGTCGTCGGCGGCGTCGAACCCGTCGCTGACGACGACGCGGTTGACGAGCGGGTGGACGGGTATCCGGAAATGGCTGTTCGCGACGATGGTGACGGGCACCTCGTGCCGCCACGCGACCTTGTAGATCTCGTCTTTGACGGGACACGCATCGGCGTCGACGAGGATGCGGAGCGAGGGTGGCGTGTCGGTCATGGTCATTTTCCGCCCCTACCCCTCCCGTCATCCTGACGAAAGTCAGGATCCAGGGTCAAGCAGGACGGCGTCCGCGGCTCTGGATCCTGACTTTCGTCAGGATGACGGAGCTGAGACGGCTCCCGGCATCATCAGGATGACGGCGCCGGAGGCGGCCCGCGCCCCCACCCCGTTCGCCCTGAGCGAAGTCGAAGGGCATGCCCCAGGCCGGGGCGCCGCGACGTCGCTCAGCACGAACGGAAGACAGCAGATTCAGCTACGCTCGCGATTGCCGCGATACGGCGCCTTGCGCGCCGGCGCCGGACCGCCGCGCGGGGCCGCGCGGTGCAGCGTCGAGCGCGGGGCGCCCGCGTTGCTGCGGCCACCGCCACCGGCATGGCGTGCGGTGCTCTCGGGCGCGCCCTGCATCGCCTCGATCGCGACGCCGCTCTCCTCTTCGCCCGCTTGCGCGGTACGCTGGATCGCTGCCGAGAAGCGCGACGCGACGGCACGCGGGATCTCGAACGCGGTCTCGTTCGGGCCGATGCGGATCGCACCGATCTCGGACTTGGTGATGTGCCCGCGACGGCAGATCAGCGGCAGGATCCAGCGCGGATCGGCATTCTGACGACGACCGATATCCATGCGGAACCAGACGGTGTCCTCGAACCCGGCGCGCGGCCCCTGCGAACGATCGTCGCTGACCGACTGCTTGCTCTGATCGATCAGATCCTCGGCCTGCGGCATCGTCGCGCGGTGCATGTGCACCAGCGCCGCGGCAATATCCTCAGGGGTCTTCTCGGCCATCAGGCGAGTCGCCAGCTCGCGATCCTCGTCCTCGACCTCGACCGGCTGCATCAGCATCGTGATCAGACGCTCATGGTCGTTCTTGCGGATGTCCTCGGCGGTCGGGGCGTTGACCCACTCCGCGTTGATCTTCGCACCTTTCAGCATCATGTCGACGCGACGGCGACGCGGGAACGGCACGATCAGCACGGCGGTGCCCTTCTTGCCCGCACGACCGGTACGACCCGAGCGATGCTGGAGCGTCTCGGCATCGCGCGGCAGCTCGACATGCACGACGAGGCTGAGCGTCGGCAGATCGATGCCGCGCGCGGCGACGTCGGTCGCGACGCAGACGCGCGCACGGCGGTCACGCAGTGCCTGGAGCGCCGCGTTACGCTCGTTCTGCGAATGCTCGCCCGACAGCGCGACCGCGGCGAAACCGCGCTCGACCAGGCTCGCATGCAGATGGCGCACGTTGTCGCGAGTCGCGCAGAACAGCATCGCCGTCTCCGCTTCGTGGAAGCGCAGCAGGTTGATCACCGCATGCTCGATCTCGGACGGCGAGACCGTGACGGCCTGGTACGAGATGTCGCCATGACCGCGATCCTCACCGACGGTCGAGATCCGCACCGCGTCGCGCTGGTAGCGCTTGGCGAGCGCGACGATCGGCCGTGGCATCGTCGCCGAGAACAACAGCGTCCGGCGCTGCTCGGGCGACGCGTCGAGGATCTGCTCGAGATCCTCGCGGAAGCCCATGTCGAGCATCTCGTCGGCCTCGTCGAGCACTGCGACCTTCAGGGCCGACAGGTCAAGCGCGCCGCGCTCGAGATGGTCGCGCAGACGGCCGGGCGTCCCGACGACGATATGCGCGCCGTGCGCGAGGCTGCGACGCTCCTTCGACGCGTCCATCCCGCCGACGCAGGTCGAGATGCGCGCACCCGCCTTGGCATAGAGCCACATCAGCTCGCGACTGACCTGCAGCGCGAGTTCGCGCGTCGGTGCGATGCACAGGACGAGCGGCTTGTGCGGCGCCGGCAGGCGCTGAACGCCGTCCTCACCCGCTTCACCGAGCAGTTCGCCGGCCATGGCCAGGCCAAACGCGACGGTCTTGCCCGAGCCGGTCTGTGCGGACACGACGAGATCGCGACCGACCGCATTCTCCTCGATCACATGCGCCTGGACGGGGGTGAGCGCGGTATAGCCACGCGCGGCGAGCGCTTCGGAAAGAAGCGACGGAATATTTGAAAAAGGCATGTACGTCCTAATTGGTGGCCGGCTTGACGCTACGGCAAAGCACTGGCGTGGTGGTCCCTACAGGACTTGGCCCGCGGCCCACCCGCTCGCCCATGCCCATTGGAAGTTGTAGCCGCCGAGCCACCCTGTGACATCGACCGCTTCGCCGACCGCATACAGGTTTTTTACGCGTTTGGCTTCCATTGTTTGTGAAGAAAGCTCAGCAGTGCTGATTCCGCCCGCCGTCACCTCCGCCTTGGCATAGCCTTCGCTGCCATTTGGCGTGAATTGCCAGTGGCTTAGCGCACGCTCCGCGTCCTGCAGCCGGCGATCGGTGAGCGTGGAAATCTCCCCCGTCATCCCCAGCCGCTCGCTCAGCGTCTCCGCGAGTCGGTCGGGCAGCGTCCCCCCGAGCAGCTTGCGTAGCGTCGTGCGCGGCGTGGTGCGCTTCGCCGCGGGGAGCCAGCCGGAGTCGCGGTCGGGAACGAAATCGATGCCCACGGGCTGACCGTGCCGCCAATAGGACGAGGCCTGCAGGATCGCCGGGCCCGACAGTCCGCGATGCGTGAACAGCGCCGCCTCACGAAACGCGGTCTTGCCGGCGGTGGCCACGACGTCGGCGGCGACGCCCGACAATTCGCGGAACAGGATCTCGTCGCCGCCGAGCGTCAGCGGGACGAGCGCGGGCCGCGGCTCGACCACCTTCAATCCGAATTGCCGCGCCAGATCATAGGCAAAACCGGTCGCGCCCATTTTCGGGATCGACGGCCCACCGGTCGCGATCACCAGCGCGGGGGCGGTGACCGCGCGGCCGTCGAGCGACACGCGGTAGCCGCCGTCACCCTGCTCGACCCCCGTGACGCCGCGTCCCAGCGACAGGTCGACCCGCCCCTTGTCGCATTCGTCGAGCAGCATCTCGACGATCTGTTTCGCCGAGCCGTCGCAGAACAGCTGCCCCAGCGTCTTTTCGTGCCACGCGATCCCGTAGGACTCGACGAGGGCGAGGAAATCCTGCGCGGTGTAGCGACCGAGCGCGGACTTGGCGAAATGCGGATTGGCGGAGATATAGCGGTCGGCGGCGGTGTGCATGTTGGTGAAATTGCACCGCCCGCCGCCCGAGATCAGGATCTTCTTCCCCGCCTGCTCGGCATGGTCGACGAGCAGGATCCGCCGCCCGCGCTGGCCCGCGACCGCGGCGCACATGAGCCCGGCGGCGCCTGCCCCGAGGATGATCGCGTCGTAATCGGACAAGGTTCGCTCCGTGCGGCGCGGGGTGCGGGCCGCTGGTCAAAGGTGTTTCCCCGCGAAGGTCGGGACCCGGACTGGGCTCCCGCCTTTGCGAGAGAACAAGGCCGGATTCAGCGCGTTCGGGATCGCCCATATAGGCGCCACCGGCTCCTAACGAAAGCACCACCCCGGCGAAGGCCGGGGCCCAGTTGGGGGACGGCAATGACGCACGTCGCGCGCCGTTACCCCCACCTCTCCAACTGGACCCCGGCCTCCGCCGGGGTGGTGAATTCTAGAATCGTCATCCTGACGAAAGTCAGGATCCAGAGCCACAAGCGGCGACGCCAGCTGCTCTGGATCCTGGATCACGTCCAGGACGACGAGCGGCTACCGCAGCTTCGCGATATTCAGCGAATCTTCCTTCGCGCGCGTCTTCACCGATTCCTCGCTCCGCGTCAGCGCCTTGGCGATCGCCTTCAGCGCCATGCCCTTCTTGGCGAGCGTGTGCAGCTTCTGGATCTCGTCCTGGGTCCAGGGCTGGCGATGCCGTTCGAATTTTGCCTCGGCCATTATGCGATCTCCACTATCTCGATCGCATCAGCCTTGCCGGCAAACGCCACCGTCTCGCCCACCGCGGCGCCCATCAGCGCGCGCGCGAGCGGGGCCGAGAAAGCGAGGCGATCCTCGCCCGGCTCCGCCTCGTCGCCGCCGACGATTGCAATCGTCCGTTCCGCGCCATTCATCCGCACGCGCACCGACGATCCGATCCCGACCTCACCCTCTTCAGGCTCCGGCGCCAGTTCGGCGGTCGTCTGGCGCGTGTGCCAGTAGCGCAGGTCGCGCAGCAGGACCTTGCGTGCTTCCTCGTCGGTCTCGGCCGCCACCGCCGCCTCGATCGTCTCGACGCGCTCGCCGATCAGCGCAAGGCCGCGCGCCGTGACCAGATTGGGCCCCGGCGCGATCGGCTGTTCGAATTTCGGCTCGAGATGTTCCTCGTCGCTTTCGCGGCGAAACGCGACGCTCATGCGCTTACTTCAGACACGCGACGATGCCCGCAATCGCCGCCAGCGTGCCGTCGACGTTCTTCACCTTCACGACGTCGAGCCCGAGCTGCTCGGCCGGATAGTCGTTGCCGCCCGGGAAGATCGCGTCGCCGATGAACATCATCTTGTCGAGCGCGATGCCGCTCGCCTCGTTGAGCTTCTTCAGGCCGTACGCCTTGTCGACACCCTCGCGCGTGATGTCGATCGAGGTCGCGCCGCCCATGTTGATCGACAGACCCGGCAGACGCTGGCGCAGATCGGCCTGGATCACCTTGCGCTTGGCGAAGTCCGGATCCCAGCTGTGCTTGGCGTCGATCGGCGCTTCCTGGCCGAGCGCGGAGAAGGTGATCTGGCTGCCGCGATCCTCGATCCGCTCGCCCCAGGTCTGCTCGGGCACGAACCCGGTCGCCTCGAGCGACTCGTCGAATGCCTTGAGGATCTTCTGCTTCTCGTCGTCCTCGAACAACTCGGCATAGACCGCACGCCATGCGTCGTCGAACCGGTACAGCTTGGTACCGGTCGTCGGCATCAGCCACAGCTTGGTGCGATCGGCGCGCTCGGGCAGACGGCTCGCGACCTGCTTTTCGAACTGCGGCCAGTCACCGCCCGAGATCACCGCGACATGCGCGACGTCGAGCAGATCGGCGAGCGCCTCGCCCATCGGCTCCTGCAAGGGCTGCTTGCTTTCGGCCAGCGTTCCGTCGAGGTCAAAGGCAACCAACTCTTTCATGCGGAAACTCCAGTCAGGATAAATGTGTCGATCGCGTGCGCGACGCCATCGGCATCGTTCGCGGTGGTAATCTCGTGCGCGACGTCGCGGACGGACTGCGGCGCATTGCCCATCGCGATCGCCAGCCTGGCCCGCTTGAGCATCGCAATGTCGTTCGCCTGGTCACCGATCGCCGCGGTCTGCGTCAGGCTGATGCCGAACGCGTCCGCGAGTTCCTCGATCCCGCTGCCCTTGTTGCCCGCCACGGGCGTGATGTCGAGATAATAGGTCTGGCTCTGGACGATCGTCGCCTGCGCGTCGAACTTCGCCGCGACCCTGGCGTGCAGGTCGCGCAGCAGGTCCTCGTCGTCGCTGACGAACGTCACCTTGTCGGCCTTGCCGAGCAGCTCGGTGAAGTCGGCGACGATCACCGGGTCCTGCGCCGAGGCCTTGCGCTCACTGTCGACATGGCTGCCCTGGTCGGTGCTGGCATACCAGATGTCGTCGGCGAAGATCCAGGTATCGACCGGCGCGTCACCGATGATCTCCATCGCGCCGCGCACGACGTCGACATCGACCATGTGATGCTCGATGACCGTGCCGTCGCGCTTGAACACGATGCCGCCGTTGAACGCGCCCATCGGCTCGTCGACGCCGAGCAGGTCGGCGATCGGCATCATCCCCGATCGCGGCCGCGCGCTGATGATCGTGAAGCCGAGCCCCGCCGCCTTCAGCCGCTTGACCGCATCGACGGTCGCGGGTGCGACCTTCTTGTCCTTGTCGACGAGCGTGCCGTCGACGTCGGACACGAGCAGCTTGATGGTCACTTGCCCGTTCACTGGGGCATCTCGACGTGCCCGCCGAAACCGAAGCGCATCGCCGACAACAGCTTGTCGCCGAACGTATGGTCGACCCGGCTGCGATAGCGTGCGTAGAGCGCGGCGCTCAGCACGTTGGCAGGCACCTTCTCCTCCATCGCCGCGTCGATCGTCCACTGGCCCTCGCCCGAATCCGCGACGCTGCCGCTGAACCCTTCGAGCGTGCCGTCCTTGGCCAGCGCGATCGCCGACAGGTCGAGCAGCCACGACGAGATCACGCTGCCGCGACGCCACACTTCGGCGACGTCGGTCAGGTTGATGTCGAAGCGCTGGTCCTCGGCGACATGCTCGCCCGACTTGCCCTTGAGGATGTCGAAGCCCTCGGCATAGGCCTGCATCAGGCCGTATTCGATGCCGTTATGGACCATCTTGACGAAATGCCCGGCGCCCGGGGGGCCTGCATGGATATAGCCCTTTTCCGCACGCGGATCGGCCTGCCCCTCGATGCGGCCCGGCGTGCGGACGATCTCGCCCATGCCCGGCGCCAGCGTGTCGAAGATCGGGTCGAGATAATCGACCGTCTCCGTCTCGCCGCCGATCATCATGCAATAGCCGCGCTCGAGGCCCCAGACGCCGCCCGACGTGCCCACGTCGACGTAGCGGATGCCCTTTTCGGCAAGGTCCTTCGCACGGCGGACGTCGTCCTTGTAGAAGCTGTTGCCGCCATCGATGATGATGTCGCCCTCGGCGGCCTTCTCGGCGATCGCCTGCACGGTCTGCTCGGTCGGCTCGCCTGCGGGCACCATCACCCACCAGATCGCCGGCGTGTCGAGCTTGCCACGCATGTCGTCGAGCGAGTCCGCACCGATCGCACCATCCGCCGCAAGCTTCTTCACCGCCTCCGCATCGCGATCGAACGCGACGACCTCATGGCCGTTCTTCATCAACCGGCGCGCGATATTGCCGCCCATCCGGCCGAGGCCGATCAGTCCGATCTTCATGATTCACTCCGCGCTTTCGCTGGAAAATACCTGCCGTTCGTCCCGAGTAGACGTCGAGCGTGTCGAGACGACGTATCGAGGGACATGTACCTCGATACGGTCTCTCGGCTTCGCTCGATCCCTACTCGGCACGAGCGGGAACGTGTCTTACGCCGTCGCCGGCTGCTTCTTCGCGATCGACCCGAGAAGGTCATCGAACGCCTTCACGAACGACGCGACGCCCTCTTCGACCAGCGTGCCGGTCACGCCGGTCAGGTCGAGGCCGAGCCGCTCGGCTTCGGCGAGCGTGCGCTTGGCCGCATCGACATCCGCGGTGATCGTCTCCGCTGCCGTGCCATGGTCGCGAAACGCGTCCATCGTCTTTGGCGGCATCGTGTTGACCGTGTCACGACCGATCAGCGTGTCGATGTAGAGCGTGTCGGGATAGCTCGGATCCTTGACCCCGGTCGACGCCCACAACAGCCGCTGCGGCTGCGCGCCCTTGGCGGCGAGCGCCTGCCAGCGATCCGACTTCAGGAAGTCGAGATACCATTGATACGCCATCTTCGCGTTGGCGATCGCGACCTTGCCGCGCACCGCCTTCAGCGCATCCGCCTCGGCATCACCCTTTTCGAGCCTTGCATCGATCTGCTTGTCGATCATCGTATCGATCCGGCTGACGAAGAAGCTCGCGACGCTGGCGATCTTGTCGATCGGCTTGCCCTCGGCCACGCGCTTCTCGAGCCCTGCCGCATAGGCCTCGGCGACGCGGACATAGGCGTCGATCGAGAACAGCAGCGTGACGTTGACGTTGATCCCTTCCGAGATCGCAGTCGAGATTGCCGGGCCGCCCGCGAGCGTCCCTGGGATCTTGATCATCAGGTTCGGCCGGTCGACCGCCGTCCACAGCTTGCGCGCCTCGGCGATCGTCGCATCGGTATCGTCCGAGATATAGGGCGACACTTCGAGGCTGACATAGCCGTCCTTGGCATCGAGCTTGTCGTACACGGGCTTCAGCGTCTCCGCCGCCGCCTTGATGTCCTGAATCGCAAGATGCTCATACCGGTCGATCGTCGCCGCGCCGGAATTCTCCTCGTCGAACTTCGCGAGCGTCGAGTCATAGGCGTCGCCATGCCCCATCGCCTTTTCGAAGATCGACGGGTTGGACGTGACACCGGTCAGCCCGTCCTCATCGACCAGCTTCTGAAGGCCACCGGCCTCCAGGAACTTCCGGTCGACGAAATCGAGCCATACCGCCTGGCCGAAGCCTTCGAGATCGTTGAGCGCACCCATCACTTGGTCTCCATAACCTGGCGGGCAACCTTGACGACATTGTCGACGGTGAACCCGAACTTGTCCTGCAGTTTGGCGAGCGGTGCCGAAGCACCGAAGGTAGACATCGTCACGGTCGCGCCGTCGAGCCCGACATAGCGGTCCCAGCCGATCGAGCCGGCCATCTCGATCGCGACGCGGGCGCGCACTTCACGCGGCAACACGCTTTCCTTGTAGGCGGCGTCCTGCAGTTCGTAGCGATACCAGCTCGGCATCGACACGACCCGGCTCTTCACGCCGTCCGCGACCAGCTTCTCGTGCGCGTCGACCGCGAGCGACACTTCGCTGCCCGTCGCGATCAGGATCACGTCGGGCGTGCCGTCGGAGTCGGCCAAGACGTAGCCGCCCTGTTCGACGCCATCCGCGCTCGCATATTTCGTGCGATCCAGCGTCGGCAGCGCCTGACGCGACAGGATCAGCGCGGCCGGCGTGCTGGCGTCCTTCAGGACCGCCTTCCACGCCGCGACGACTTCGTTCGCGTCGCTCGGGCGGATCGTGTCGAGCCCGGGGATCGCACGCAGCGTCGCCAGATGCTCGATCGGCTGGTGCGTCGGGCCATCCTCGCCGACGCCGATCGAATCATGCGTGAACACCCAGACCGCGCCGACCTCCATGATCGCCGACAGGCGCACCGGTGCGCGCATGTAATCAACGAACACGAGGAAGGTGGAACCGTAGGAGCGCAGATGCGACAGCGCCATGCCGTTGACGATCGCGCCCATGCCATGTTCGCGAATGCCGAAATGGAAGTTGCGGCCGGCATAGTTGTTCGCCTCGAACGAGGGCTGGCCCTTGATGTCGGTCTTGGTCGACGGCGCGAGATCCGCCGAACCGCCGATCAGCCACGGCACCTTGGCGGCGATCGCGTTGAGCACCTTGCCACCCGAATCGCGGCTGGCGACACCCTTGGGATCGGCCTCGAACACGGGAATGTCCGCGTCCCAGCCCTCGGGCAGCTCGTCCTTGAGCAGCAGGTCGAGCTCGGCCGACAGCTCGGGATATGCACCCCGATATTTGTCGGTCAGCGCGACCCATTCGTCACGCAGCTTGGCGCCACGCTCTGCGATCGCACCGTTGAAATGCTCGATCACGCCGTCCGGAACGTAGAACGACTTGTCCTCGGGCCAGCCATAGGCCTGCTTGGTGAGGCGGATATTCTCGTCGCCGAGCGGCTCGCCATGCGCCTTCTCGCTGCCCGCCTTGGGGCTGCCGTAACCGATCACCGAATGCACGACGATGAAGGTCGGCTTGTCGGTGGTCGCCTTGAACGTCTCGATCGCACGGCTCAGCGCCGCCGTGTCGTTCGCGTCGTCGACATGGATGACGTTCCAGCCATAAGCGTCGAAGCGCAGGCCGACATCCTCGTCGAACGCGAGATCGGTCGCGCCCTCGATCGAGATGTGGTTGCTGTCGTAGATCCAGCACAGATTGCTGAGCTTCAGATGCCCGGCCATGCTCGCCGCCTCGGCCGAGACGCCCTCCATCATGTCGCCATCGCCACAGATGGTGTAGACGTCATGGTCGAACAGCGTGAAGCCGTCCTTGTTGTAGCGCGCGGCGAGCCAGCGCTCGGCGATCGCCATGCCGACCGAATTGCCGCAACCCTGGCCGAGCGGCCCGGTCGTGGTCTCGACACCCGTGGTGTGGCGATATTCGGGGTGACCCGGCGTCTTGGACGAAAGCTGGCGGAACTGCCGGATGTCCTCGAGGCTGACCGCCTCCTTGCCGCTCTTCTCGCCGTCCGCGCTGATCTCTTCGATCTTGGCGAGGTGGATCAGCGCATAGAGCAGCATCGACGCATGGCCGACCGACAGCACGAACCGGTCGCGATTGGGCCAGTCGGCGTGCTTGGGGTCGTAACGCAGGAATTTCGACCAGAGCGTGTAGCCGACCGGCGCGAGCGCCATCGGCGTGCCGGGATGGCCCGAATTGGCCTTCTGCACCGCGTCCATCGACAGCGTGCGGATCGTATCGATCGTCAGACGCTCGGGCGACCCGTCCTCGTGCAGGTTCGGATCCGCCTTCATCGTGGGGGCGGTTGCGGTATCGGTCATGAAAGAAAGCCTCGCTCTAGACGGTGACCGAACGCCGCGCATCCGATCTGGTTGCCAACATAGGATGCCTTTAGGCGGATGCACCCGAGCGTTCCAGTCGCGTAACGACGCCTTTCGATGCAATATACGCGGCATCGACCTCGTCGAGGAACAATCCGTGGCCCAGCACGCCCGGAATCGCCGCCAGCACCGCAGCGAGCGCGTGCGGGTCGCCGAGCGTCGGAAATCGGCAATCCGCAACCAGATTGTCCTGATCCGTCCGATAGTTGGGACGAATCACCGGCGCTCCGCCAAGGTCGGCCAGCACGCGCATCACATAAGCCCGTGCGAAGGGCAGCAGCTCGACCGGCAGCTTCGCCGCGCCGATCCGTTCGACCCGCTTCGATCCGTCCGCAATCACGACCATCCGTGCCGAGCTTGCGGCGACGATCTTCTCGCGCAACATCGCCCCGCCCGCGCCCTTGATCGCGAAACACCGCGCATCGATCTCGTCCGCGCCGTCGATCGTCAGGTCGACCTGCGCGATATCGGCGAAGTCGAGCACCGCAATGCCCACCTGCCGCGCCAGCGCGCCGCTCGCCTCGGACGTGACGACCGCGCGGACGTCGAGCCCCGCCGCGACCCGCTCGCCCAGCGCACGGATCGCGAACGCCGCGGTCGACCCGGTGCCCAGCCCGACCAGCATCCCGTCCCGAACCTCCGCCACCGCCGCCACCGCCGCCGCCTGCTTGTCGTCATCGATCATGTGTTGCGCCTTTTCAAATCAACTGCCCGCCCCCTCCCCGTTCGCCCCTCCCGTTCGCCCGCCCCCCTCCCCCTCCGTTCGCCCGCTCCCTCCCCGTTCGCCCTGAGCGAAGTCGAAGGGCATGCCCCGAGAGAAGGTGCTTCGACTTCGCTCAGCACGAACGGGGGGGACGGACGGGTTTGGAATACGAACGGATCAGGAGAACGAACCGCCCCGGGGATCCTCGCAACAGCCCCCTCCAAAAAACCACCCGTCATCCTGACAAAAGTCAGGATCCAGAGCCCCCAACGATCCCCTCGCCCCCTGGATCCTGCCCTCCAGCACCACAACCGACCGCGAAGAAACCCCACCCCGGAAACACCACAAAACACCCCCACCAACAAACCAGGTTACTCTTTCTTCCCTATTTTTCGCGTCCGCTTTTCAACTGACATACTTCTGGTACATCCGCATGGTTTAGCCGGCCCTCATCTGATCGCGGATACCCCACTTGATAGCCAAACGACTTACCCCTTGGCGCTACGCCGTGATGGCACCCGCGCTGATCGGCCTCGCGGCCTGTTCCGGTGGCGGCGGCGATGCCGCAAAAGGCAAGGGCAAGGGCGGTCAGCCGGGCCAGGGCACCCCCACCGTCGGCTATGTCGTCATCCAGCCGTCGAGCGTCGCGATGACAACCGAACTCAGCGGCCGCACCACCGCGTTCGAAAGCTCGGACGTCCGGCCCCAGGTCACCGGGATCATCCGCCGCCGCTTCTTCACCGAAGGCACGCTCGTCAAGAAGGGCCAGCCGCTCTACGAGATCGACCCGCGGCTCTACCGCGCCGCCGCCAACGAGGCGCAGGCCAATCTGCAGAGCGCACGTGCCAATGCCGAGGCGCAGGGCATCCTTGCGCAGCGGTACAAGCCGCTCGCCGAGATGGAGGCGATCAGCAAGCAGGATTACACCAACGCGATCGCCACCTCGCGCCAGGCGACCGCGTCGGTCGCACAGACCCGCGCCGCGCTCGAGACCGCGCAGATCAACCTGAAGTTCACGACCGTCCCCGCGCCGATCACCGGGCGGATCGGCCGCTCGCTGTTCACCGTCGGCGCGCTCGTCTCCGCGACGCAGACCGATCCGCTGTCGCAGATCCAGCGGCTCGACCCGATCTTCGTCGACATCCAGCAAGCCTCGGGCGACCTGCTCGCGCTGCGCCGCTCGCTCGGCCAGAACGGCATCGTCCCGACCCGCGCCGAGGTCCGCCTCGAGCTCGAGGATGGCAGCGATTACGGCGCGACCGGCTCGGTCGAATTCGCCGAAGCTCTGGTCAACACCGAGACCGGCACCGTGACGCTGCGCGCGCGCTTCCCCAATCCCCAGGGGCTGTTGCTGCCCGGCATGTTCGTCCAGGCGAAGTTCGCGCAGGCAATCAACCAGCGCGCGTTCCTCGTGCCGCAGGCGGGCGTCGCGCGCGACGCGAAGGGCAATGCGACCGTCTATGTCGTCAGTGCCGACAACAAGGCGGTGCAGAAGACGATCAAGGCCGACCGGACGCAGGGCCCCTATTGGGTCGTCACCAGCGGGCTCAACCCCGGCGACCGGATCATCACGCAGGGGCTGTCGAAGATCGCCCCCAATCAGAGCGTGAAGCCGGTCCCCGAAAACACCGCGCAAAAGATCGAAGCGCCCAAGGGCGACTCCTCGGGTGGCGATAAGGCCAGCCAGAAAAAGGCCGGCTAGACCCTTATGTTATCCCGTGTCTTCATCGATCGCCCGATCTTTGCCTGGGTGCTCGCGATCATCGTGATGCTCGGCGGCATCGGCGCGATCATGAGCCTGCCGATCGCACAATATCCCGACGTCGCGCCGCCACAGGTAACGATCCGCGCGACCTTCCCCGGTGCCAACGCACAGACGATCCAGAACAGCGTGACGCAGGTCGTCGAACAGTCGCTGACCGGGATCGACGGGCTGATCTATTTCAGCTCGTCCTCGTCGTCGCGCGGCTCGGTGACGGTCACGGTCACGTTCGAAAAGGGCACCGATCCCGACATCGCGCAGGTCCAGGTCCAGAACCAGATCCAGCAGACGCTGTCGCGCCTCCCCACCCAGGTGCAGCAGCAGGGCCTCGTCGTCCGCAAGTCGAACCCGGACAATCTGCTGATCGTCGGCGTCTATGACGAGACCGACAAGCTGACCAACCAGGACGTTTCGGACTATCTCGTCTCGAACCTCCAGGATCCGCTCGGCCGTATTCCGGGCATCGGCGACAGCAACGTCTTCGGTGCGCAGTACGCGATGCGGATCTGGCTCGACCCGAACAAGCTGGCGAGCTTCCAGCTGATCCCGAGCGACGTGACGACCGCGATCCAGGCGCAGAATACCGAGGTCGCGGCCGGCGAACTCGGTGGTCAGCCGCAGCCCGACACGCAGATGCTCAACGCGACCGTGACCGCCCAGTCGCGTCTCCAGACGCCCGAGCAGTTCGCCAACATCATCCTGAAGACCACCAACACCAGCGCGACGGTCAAGCTGCGCGACGTCGCGCGGATCGAACTGGGCGCCGAAAACTACAACGCGCGCAGCCGCGTCAACGCGCATCCGGGTGCGGGCATCGCGGTGCTGCTGGCCCCTGGCGCCGACGCGCTCAAGACCGCCGAGCTGGTCAAGGCCTATGTCGAGAAGTCCGCCAAGAGCTTCCCGCCCGGCCTCAAATTCGCTTACGCCAACGACACGACCAACTTCATCAAGCTGTCGATCGAAGAGGTCATCAAGACGCTGATCGAGGCGGTCATCCTCGTCGTCATCGTCATGTTCGTCTTCCTGCAGAGCTGGCGCGCGACGCTGATCCCGACGATCGCGGTGCCGGTCGTGCTGCTCGGCACCTTCGGCGTCTTCTATCTCGCGGGCTTCTCGATCAACACGCTGACGCTGTTCGGGCTCGTGCTCGCGATCGGGCTGCTCGTCGACGACGCGATCGTCGTCGTCGAGAATGTCGAGCGCCTGATGGAGGAAAATCCCGACATGTCGCCGCGCGAGGCGACGATCGAATCGATGAACGAGATCACCGTCGCGCTGGTCGCGATCGCGCTCGTGCTGTCCGCGGTGTTCCTGCCGATGGCGTTCTTCGGCGGATCGACCGGCGTGATCTACCGCCAGTTCTCGCTGACGATGGTGTCGGCGATGGTCCTGTCGGTGCTCGTCGCGCTGATCCTGTCGCCGGCGCTGACCGCGACGTTGCTCAAGCAGAAGAAGACGGATGCCGACGGCAATCCCGAACAGAGTCGGGGCGAGCGCAAATTTCCGAAGGTCGCGCATTTTTTCACGCGCGCGGGCGACAAGTTCAACGACACGTTCGAAAAGGGTACCAGGAAATACGTCGGCGCCGTCCAGTCGGTGGTCAATCGCAAATGGCTGTTCCTGCTGATCTATGCCGCGGTCGTCGCGCTGCTGGCGGTGATGTTCCTCCGCCTGCCCACGGGCTTCCTGCCGACCGAGGACCAGGGCACCGGCATCGTCCAGTTCCAGCTGCCCGCGGGCGCGACGCAAGGGCGCACCTTCGCGCTGCAGAAGCAGATCGAGAAATATTACTTCACGAACGAGAAGGCGAATGTGAGCACGATGTTCACCGTCAGCGGCGGCGGTGGCGGTGGTGCGAGCGGCCAGAACACCGGCCAGGGCTTCGTCTCGTTCGCGCCGTGGGAAAACCGCGAGGGCAAGGAAAACACCGCCGAGGCGATCACCGGCCGCGCGGCCCAGGCCTTCGCAGGGTTCCGCGATGCGCAGGTCTATTCGCTCGTCCCGCCGGCGATCCGCGGTCTCGGCTCGTCGAACGGCTTCACGATGCAGCTGCAGAACAGCGGCAGCCTGAGCCAGACCGAGTTCAACGCCGCGCGCGACAAGTTGCTCGCGCTCGCCCGCGCCGATTCGTCGCTGACCGCGATCCGCCTGACCGAGCTGCCCGACGTCGCGACGCTGCGCGTCGATGCCGACCAGCAGAAGCTCTCGACGCTCGGGCTGACCCAGGCCAACGTGAACTCGACGCTGTCGACCGCCTGGGGCGGCCAGTATGTCAACGACTTCATCGACCGCGGCCGCGTCAAGCGCGTCTATGTCCAGGGCGACGCACAGTTCCGCGCCGCACCCTCGGACCTGAGCCAGTGGTTCGTCCGCGGGTCGAACGGCCAGATGGCGCCCTTCTCCTCCTTCGCGCGCACCAGCTGGTCGCAGGCACCGACGACGCTGTCGCGGTTCAACGGCATCTCGTCCTACGAGATCCAGGGGTCGGGCGCGGCGGGCGTCAGCTCGGGCGACGCGATGACCCGGATCGCCGAGCTTGCCGGGCAGATCCCCGGCACCTCGGTCGCGTGGTCGGGGCTCTCCTACCAGGAACGCCTGTCCTCGGGTCAGGCGCCGATCCTCTACGGGCTGTCGCTGCTCGTCGTCTTCCTGTGCCTCGCCGCGCTCTATGAAAGCTGGTCGATCCCGATCGCGGTGCTGCTCGTCATCCCCCTGGGCCTCGTCGGCGCGATCCTCGCGGTGACGCTGCGCGGGCTCATCAACGACGTGTATCTCCAGATCGGGCTGCTGACGACGATGGGGCTCGCGGCGAAGAACGCGATTTTGATGATCGAGTTCGCCGAACAGGAAGAGCGCAAGGGCAAGCGCGTCATCGAGGCCGCACTGTCCGCCGCCAAGATCCGTCTTCGTCCGATCCTGATGACGTCGTTCGCGTTCATCCTCGGCGTGCTCCCGCTTGCGCTGTCGACCGGTGCGGGCGCGAACAGCCGCATCGCGATCGGCACCGCGGTGGTCGGCGGGATGCTGACCGCGACCTTGCTCGCGATCTTCTACATCCCGCTGTTCTTCGTGCTCGTCCGCCGCGGCGCGCGCGACGGCATCGCCAAGCTGCGTGGTCGCCCGACCGGCTTCCACGGCGGCGAGGATGACCATGACGGTCGCGATTCCGAAAAGCTCGGCCCTCCCGAACAACCAGGCCCCCACCGGCCGGAGCCCGCATGATGCGTTCGCCACTCCTGATCTTCGCCGCGTCGACCGCGCTCGCGGGCTGCTCGCTCGCCCCCAAATATGTCCGGCCCGAGCTGCCCACGCCGGTGTCCTGGCCGGTCGGCGACGCCTATCTGCGTCAGTCCGAAGCGGCGCTGCCGGCCTTCACCTACCGCGACGTGTTCCGCGACCCGCGGCTCCAGCAGATCATCGTCCAGGCGCTGGCAAACAACCGCGACCTGCGCGTCGCCGCGGCGAACATCGCCGCGACCCGCGCGCAATATCGCATCCAGCGCGCCGACCTGCTCCCCCAGATCGATGCGAGCGGCCGCTACAGCTATTCGGGCGGCGGCAATGGCGCGCGCAGCACCGCGACCAGCAACACGGGCACAGGCACGGGCACCGGCGGCACAGGAACCGGGACAGGCACCGGCACGGGCGGGACCGGCACGGGGACCGGCGGCACCGGCACGGGCGGGACCGTCGTCAGCTCGTCCAGCTCGAACAGCGCCTTCTCGGTCGACCTCGGCACCACCGCGTTCGAGCTCGACCTGTTCGGCCGCATCCGCTCGCTCACCGGTGCCGCGCTCAACCGCTATTTCCAGACCGAGGCCGCGGCGCGTGCGACCCGGCTGACGCTGGTCGGCGACATCGCCGACGCGTGGCTGACCTATGCCTCCGACCAGAGCCTGCTCCGAATCGCGCAGGACACCGTCGCCAGCTCGCAGCGCAGCGTGACCCTCACCCAGGCGCGGCTCCGCGGCGGCGTCGCGCCGCGCACCGACCTGCGTCAGGCACAGCAGATCCTGTTCACCGCGCAATCCGATCTCGCGACCCAGAAGACCGCACTCGCGCAGGATATCAACGCGCTGCAACTGCTCGTCGGCGCGCCGGTCGACACCGCGTTGCTGCCCGCGTCGATCGAGCAGGCGCTGCCGACCGTCGCCACCCTGCCCGCCGGCCTCGACAGCGGCATCCTGCTCCGCCGCCCCGACGTCGTTCAGGCGGAATATGAGCTGCGTGCGACCAATGCCGAGATCGGCGCGGCGCGTGCCGAGCTGTTCCCGCGCGTCTCGCTCACCGGTCTGCTCGGCTTTGCCAGCAGCGCGCTGACCTCGCTGTTTTCGGGCGGCGCGTTCAACTATTCGGTCGCGCCCTCGATCAGCTACCCGATCTTCCGCGCCGGCGCGGGCGTCGCCAATGTCGAATACACGAAGGCGCAGCGTGATGCCGCGCTCGCCACCTACGAGAAATCGATCCAGACCGCGTTCCAGGAAACCGCCGACGCGCTCGCGCGCCAAGGCACGATCGCCGATCAGCTCGCCGCCAACGTCAATTTCGCGGCGGCGGCGCAGGACACCTATCGCCTGTCCGACGCGCGCTATCGCGGCGGGATCGACACCTTCCTCAGCTCGCTCGACGCGCAGCGCTCGCTTTACACCGCACAGCGCAACCTCGTCGCGACGCAGCTGGTCGGCGCGAGCAACCGGGTCACGCTCTACCGAGTGCTCGGCGGCGACTCGACGCTCGAGGCGACCGCGAACGGACCTCGGCCGGTCACCGCCACCGGCGCACCACGCGCCGAATAGGCTGGTCGCGCCGGGCCGATCGTGTCGGCCCGGCGCGGATCGATGATCAGCCGCCCTTCATCGGCGTGACCGCGTCGCGCCCGAACCGCATGATCAGCTCGCCGATCTCACGCGCCTGGCTCATGCTGCGCTCGCTCTGTGTCCGCAGATAGTCGCTCTGGATCTTCATCACGTCGGTCAGGTCCTTCGCGGACGCCGCCTCGCGCATCGCCGCGAACGCCTCGCGCGTATTCTGTTCGGCCTGGTCGATCATCTTTGCGCCGATCGTCGATCCGTTCTCCGCCATCTTGCGCCCCGATTCCTTCAGCGCCTCGCCGGCGCGCTTGGCGGGTTCACCGAAATGATCCGAAAACGCGGCCTGCGCGCTCTGCGCATCCGCCTGCATCCGGTCGGTCGCGGTCTTCGCCGCACCCGCGGCCTGATCGGTCGCCGCCTTTGCCCGATCGGCACCCTTGTCGATCGCGGCTTTGACATCGTCTGACATATTTATGGTCCTCTCCATTCCGGCGTGCTTGCTGCATCGGCCCTCGACGGAGCCGGAGCATAACCGGTTGTGGCCCGGTCGCAATGTTAGTCGCGCACGCGAAACCGCGTCTCAATCAAAACCCGCCCTTCCCCCGCCCGCCCCCCCTTGCTAAGGCCCCGGCAGTAACCGCATTCAGGTCGGTCCCCTACGCGCCCCCGCGGTCCCATAGGCCGCTTTCCCCTCGGCGTCCGGCGGCCCGACGCCCACGGGAAGGACCCCTATGACTGCCATCGGCCAGGACACCCTCAAGACCCGCACGAGCCTTTCGACCGGCGGCAAGTCGTATGACTATTACAGCCTCGCCAAGGCCTCCGAACAGCTCGGCGACATCAGCCGCCTGCCCTTCTCGATGAAGGTGCTGCTCGAGAACCTGCTGCGCTTCGAGGACGGCGTCACCGTCACGCGCGACGACATCCAGGCGATCGTCGACTGGCAGAAGGAGCGTCGCAGCGACCGCGAGATCCAGTATCGCCCCGCGCGCGTGCTGATGCAGGATTTCACCGGCGTGCCCTGCGTGGTCGATCTCGCCGCGATGCGCGACGCGATGACCAAGCTCGGCGGCAACCCCGAGAAGATCAACCCGCAGGTTCCCGTCCACCTCGTCATCGATCACTCGGTGATGGTCGACGAGTTCGGCACGCCCAAGGCGTTCGAGGACAACGTCGACCTCGAATATGAGCGCAACATCGAGCGCTACGAGTTCCTCAAGTGGGGCAGCAAGGCGCTCGACAATTTCCAGGTCGTCCCCCCCGGCACCGGCATCTGCCACCAGGTGAACCTCGAATATATCGGCCAGGCCGTCTGGTCGTCGGCCTCGTCGGGTGATCATGGCGACGGCACGATGATCGCCTATCCGGACACGCTGGTCGGCACCGACAGCCACACGACGATGATCAACGGTCTCGGCGTGCTCGGCTGGGGCGTCGGCGGGATCGAGGCCGAGGCCGCGATGCTCGGCCAGCCCGTGTCGATGCTGATCCCCGAAGTCGTCGGCTTCAAGCTGACCGGCGCACTTAACGAGGGCATCACCGCCACCGATCTCGTGCTCACCGTCACGCAGATGCTGCGCGCCAAGGGCGTGGTCGGCCGCTTCGTCGAGTTCTTCGGCCCCGGCCTGTCGTCGATGACGCTCGCCGATCGCGCGACGATCGCCAACATGGCGCCCGAATATGGCGCGACCTGCGGCTTCTTCCCGATCGACGACAAGACGCTCGACTACATGCGCCTCACCGCGCGCTCGGACGAGAATGTCGAGCTGGTCGAGGCCTATGCCAAGGCCAACGGCTTCTGGCGCGACGAGAATGCCGAAGACCCCGTCTTCACCGACACGCTCGAGCTCGACATGGGTTCGGTCGTCGCATCGCTCGCCGGCCCGAAGCGCCCGCAGGACCGCGTCAGCCTCAACAAGGTCGACGAGGTGTTCAACAGCGACCTCCACAAGCTCTACCACAAGGAGCAGCCCGAGCGCGTCGCGGTCGAGGGGCGTGAGCACGACATCGGCGACGGCGACGTCGTGATCGCCGCGATCACCAGCTGCACCAACACGTCGAACCCGTCGGTGCTCGTCGCCGCCGGTCTCGTCGCCCGCAAGGCGAACGCGCTGGGCCTCAAGTCGAAGCCCTGGGTGAAGACCTCGCTCGCGCCGGGTTCGCAGGTCGTCACCGACTATCTCGACAAGGCCGGCCTCACCGCCGACCTGAACGCGCTCGGCTTCAACCTCGTCGGCTATGGCTGCACGACCTGCATCGGCAATTCGGGCCCGCTGGCGCCGGCCATCTCGTCGGCGATCAACGAGAACGACCTCGTCGCGGCGTCGGTCCTCTCGGGCAACCGCAACTTTGAGGGCCGCGTCTCGCCCGACGTCCGCGCCAACTTCCTGGCCAGCCCGCCGCTCGTCGTCGCCTATGCGATCAAGGGCACCGTCACGACCGACATGATCGAGACGCCGCTGGGTCAGGGCATCGACGGCCAGGACGTGTATCTGCGCGACATCTGGCCGACCAACGAGGAAGTCCGCAGCACGATGGACGCCAACATCGACGCATCGATGTTCGGTGCGCGCTACGGCGACGTCTATGCGGGCGACTCGAAGTGGCGCGAGATCGACGTCACGGGTTCGGACACCTACGCCTGGCGCGCAGGGTCGACCTATGTCGCCAACCCGCCCTATTTCGAGGGCCTCAGCATGACGCCGTCGCCGGTGCAGGACATCATCGACGCCAAGCCGCTCGCGATCCTCGGCGATTCGATCACCACCGATCACATCTCGCCCGCAGGCTCGATCAAGGCGGACAGCCCGGCCGGCCGTTTCCTCCAGGAGCATCAGGTCAGCAAGGCCGACTTCAACAGCTATGGCGCACGCCGCGGCAACCATGACGTGATGATGCGCGGCACCTTCGCCAACATCCGCATCAAGAACGAGATGGTCCCTGGCGTCGAAGGCGGCATGTCCAAATATGACGGCGAGGTCATGGCGATCTACGACGCCGCGATGCGCTTCAAGCAGGACGGCACGCCGCTCGTGATCGTCGCAGGCAAGGAATATGGCACCGGCTCGTCACGCGACTGGGCGGCCAAGGGCACCAACCTGCTCGGCGTCCGCGCGGTCATCACCGAGAGCTTCGAGCGTATCCACCGCTCGAACCTGGTCGGTATGGGCGTGCTGCCGCTGCAGTTCGCCGAAGGCACCGATCGCAAGACGCTCGGCCTCGACGGCTCGGAAACGTTCACCATCCTCGACGTGGCAAGCATCCGCCCGCGTCAGGACGTGAGCGTCAAGATGACCCGCGCCGACGGCACCAGCGAGACGTTCCAGACCAAGTGCCGGATCGACACCGTCAACGAGCTGGAATATTTCCTCAACGGCGGCATCCTGCACTACGTCCTGCGCAAGCTGGCCGCCTGATCCGGCGACGTCGTCCCGGAGCGATCCGGGGCGACGCCTGCCCCCTGAACGACCGTCATCCCAGCGAAAGCCGGAATATCCCCGTGAGGCGCATGTCGCCCACCACAAGGGATATCCCGGCCTTCGCTGGGATGACGTGTTTCAGGTCAGGAGCGTGGCGGACGGCGCGTCTCGAACGCGACCCAGGCCCGGCAGAAAAAAGCGGGGCGACCATGACGATCGCCCCGTAGTTCAGGGAGGGACCGGGAGGGGGAACAACCCGGCCACGTCGCCGTCCACAGGGGGAGAGGGAGCGGCGACCCCCACCTCATCGCGCCGATATGTTGCACCAATGTGTCGGAGCCCACGGATCGCCGCAATTCTTCCGCCGATCACCGCACCCGGTGGCAAACCGCCACTTCCCCCAACCGTCATCCTGACGAACGTCAGGACCCAGAGCCTCGCGCGTCACGCCGCCGCTAGAGCGCCCGCCCCGCCACCGCGTCGAGCTTCGCCACCAGCGCCGGATCCCGCGCGCCCTGCGCCGTGATGATCGCACTGTCGAGACAGGTATCGATCGGCGACGCCGGCCGCTCCGCCGGCAGCCCGCGCAGCAACGCCATCACCATCGCGCGCGCCTTGGCCGCATTCGCGCCGAGCTGCGCAATCACCTCCGCGACATCGACCCCCGCCGCCTCCTCGCGCCAGCAGTCATAGTCGGTCACCATCCCGACCAGCGCATAGGGCAGCTCCGCCTCACGCGCGAGTTTCGCCTCGGGCATCGCGGTCATCCCGATCACGTCGCAGCCCCATTGGCGGTACAACCGGCTTTCCGCGCGCGTCGAGAATTGCGGCCCCTCCATCGCCAGATAGGTGCCGCGATCGTCGACCTGCGCGCCGGCCTGACGCGCGGCATCGGCGGCATGGCCCGACAGGCGCGGACACACCGGGTCCGCCATCGAGACATGCGCGACCAGGCCCGTGCCGAAGAAGCTCGACACCCGCCCTTTGGTCCGGTCGATGAACTGGTCGACGATCGTGAAGCTCCCCGGCGGCCGCGCCTCGACCAGCGACCCGACCGACGACACCGCCAGCACATCGGTCACCCCCAGCCGCTTCATCGCATCGATATTCGCGCGCGCGTTCAACTCAGAGGGCGAAATCCGGTGCCCTCGCCCGTGCCGCGGCAGGAACGCCACCCCGACAGGCCCGACCCGCCCGGTATAGATCGCATCCGACGGCGCACCCCAGGGCGTCTCCACCGTCTGCCAGCGCCCGTCCTCGATCCCCTCGACCGCGTACAGCCCCGATCCGCCGATGATCCCGATCGTCCAGCCACTCATTCGGCAAGCGCCCGCGGTCGCGCATAGACGAAGTAGATCACCAGCCCGAGCAGGTTCCACAGCCCGAAATAGAGTTGTGTCTTCGAGGGCAGGCTGAAGAACAGGTACAGGCAGCCGAGAATGCCGACGATGCCCACCAACGTCGCGGCCGGCGCGCGGAAGGTCCGCACCGCGTCAGGCGCCCGGCGACGCATCACCAGCATGCACGCGCACACCGCGACGAACGCCGCGAGCGTGCCGGCATTGGCGAGGGCCGCGATCTCGGCGAGCGGCAACAGCCCCGCGATCACCGCGACGATCGCCGCGGTGATCCACGTGATCCGCACCGGCGCGCCGCGCTTCGACACCTTGGCGAGGCCCAGCGGCAGCAAGCCGTCACGCGCCATCGTGAAGAAGATCCGGCTCTGCCCGAACAGAAAGGCGAGCAGCACGGTCGGCAACGCGATGACCGCCGACGCGCCCAGGAACGTCGCGAACCCCGGCCGCCCGATCTCGCGCAGGATCAGCGCGAGCGGCTCTGCCGAGCCGGCGAACCGCGTGTAGGACAGCGCCCCCACCGCGGCGACCGCGACGAGGATATAGATCGCGATGCACGCCACCATCGACCCGAGGATGCCGATCGCGAGGTCGCGGCCCGGATTCTTCGTCTCCTCCGCCGCGGTCGAGATCGCGTCGAACCCGTAGAATGCGAAGAAGATGATCGCCGCCGCCGCCATCACGCCGCGCTCCGCACCGTCGGGCTGGACGGCCTTGGGGAAGCCATAGGGCATGAACGGCTGCAGGTTCGCGCTGTTGAAATAATGGAGCGCGATGAACACGAACACGGTCAGCGCGATCATCTTCACCGCCACCAGCACCGCGTTCAGCGTCGCACTCTCGCGCGTCCCGAACGACAGCACGCCTGCAACGACCGCGATGATCACGATCGCCGGCACGTTCAGAACGCCGCCCAGCTCGGGGCTGAGCGTCAGCGCCTCGGGAAACCCGAACGCGCCGCGCAGCAACGGTGCAGCATAACCCGACCAGCCGACCGCGACGGTCGACACGACCAGCGAATATTCGAGGATCAGGCTCCAGCCGATCACCCAGGCGATCAGCTCGCCGAGCACGACATAGCTGTAGGTATAGGCGCTGCCCGACGCCGGGATCATCGTCGCCATCTCGGCATAAGCGAGCGCGGCGCAGGCACAGATCCCGCCGGCGATGATGAACGACAGGATGACCGCGGGGCCCGCGAGCCCCGCCCCGACGCCGATCAGCGTCAGGATCCCCGTGCCGACGATCCCGCCCACGCCCATCGCGACCAGATGCGGCCACGACAAAGTCCGCGCGAGCTGATGCTCGGGCGGCTGCTCGGTGACGATTTTTCGGCGAAACAGACTGGCCACGTAGATCCCCTCTTCTTCAGGGGGGAGTGGCACAGGACGGGATGGGCAAGCAAGGCGGCCGGTCGGCCGGCATCGACTTGGCTCGGCCGGATCTTTGTTCTCCCGCGAAGGCGGGAGCCCAGTCTGGGTCCCCGCCTTCGCGGGGACACATTAGCTCACGGCAGAATTTAGACCGTGAAGCTCTCCCCGCACCCGCACGCACCCTTGGCGTTGGGGTTCTGGAACACGAACCCGGCGGTGAAGTCGTCCTCGACCCAGTCCATCGTCGAGCCGATCAGGTACAATATCGACCCGCCATCGACGAACAGCGTGCCGCCGGGCGTGTCGATCCGTTCGTCGAACGGCTTGGCCTCGCTCACATAATCGACCGAATAAGCGAGCCCCGAACAGCCGCGCTTGGGCGTCGACAGCTTGACCCCGATCGACTCCTCCGGCGCGCGCGCCATCAGGTCCGCGATCCGCGCATGCGCGGTCGCGGTCAGGTTCAGCGCCGCGGGCCGTGCTCGTAATGTCGTCGCCATGGCTCGTTCCTTCCATCTAAAGCCCCTCCCCTTCAGGGGAGGGGTTGGGGTGGGGCGCTCGACCGGGTCGCGCGCTTGGGGTAAGGCCCCACCCCCGTCCCCTCCCCTGAAGGGGAGGGGCACGTCGTTACAGCATGCCCAGTTCGAGCTTCGCCTCGTCGGACATCTTCTGCGGATCCCATGCCGGATCCCACACCAGATTCACCTCGGCGACACCGACACCCGGCACCGCACCGACGCGCATCTCGACCTCCATCGGCATCGATTCCGCGACCGGACAGTTCGGCGTGGTCAGCGTCATCGTGACGACCGCATGCCCGTCCTCGGTCACCTCGACGCCGTAGATAAGCCCCAGGTCATAGATGTTCACCGGGATCTCGGGATCATAGATGTCCTTCAGCGCGTCGATGATCGCATCATAGACCGCGCCGCCCGGTTCGCCGGGGGAGTCCACCTGCGGCTTCTGCGCCAGGAACCCGGCGAGATAGTCGCGCTTGCGCTCGGCATCCGTGTCGGTGTCCAGCACGACGCGCGCCTTGGGCGGCGGCTGCACCGCCTCGACTTCCTCGATCTCGAACCGATCGCTCATCCAAATATCCTCGTTACTCGCGCGATACCGCGCACCAGCGCATCCACGTCTGCCGGACCGTTATAGACACCGAAGCTCGCCCTGGCCGTCGCCTCGACGCCCAGCATCTCCATCAGCGGCTGGGCGCAGTGATGGCCCGCCCGGATCGCGACGCGCTCTTCGTCCAATATGGTGCCGATGTCGTGCGGATGAACCCCTTCGATCGTGAACGAGACGATCCCCGCCGAATCCGCCGGCCCATAGAGCCGCACCGAATTGATCCCCGACAGCGCCTCGCGCGTCGCGGTCACCAGCGCGGTCTCATGCGCGTGGATCGCCGCCAGCCCGATGCTCTCGACATAGTCGATCGCGGCATGCAGCCCGAGCGCACCGACGATATGCGGCGTTCCCGCCTCGAACCGTCCCGGCGCCGGCGCGTACGTCGTCTTCGCGAACGACACCTTGTCGATCATCGACCCGCCACCCTGATAGGGCGGCATCGCCTCGAGCAGCTCGGGCTTTGCCCACAGCACGCCGATCCCGGTCGGGCCGTACAGCTTGTGGCCTGAGAACACGTAGAAGTCGCAGCCGATCGCAGACACGTCGACCGCGATCCGCGGCACCGACTGGCAGCCGTCGAGCAGGATCTTCGCGCCGACCGAGTGCGCGATCTCCGTCGCGCGCTTGGCGTCGAGCACCGAGCCGAGAACGTTCGACACATGGCCGAGCGCGACCAGCTTGTGCGCGGGCGTGATCATCCGCTCCATCGCGTCGAGATCGATGCAGTGGTCCGCGGTCAGCGGCAGCACGTCGATCGCGACACCGCGCGCCTCTGCGATCATCTGCCACGGCACGATGTTCGAATGATGCTCGAGCATCGACAGCAGGATGCGGTCGCCCGCCTTCAGCTGAGTCCCCGCCCAGCAGGTCGCGACCAGGTTGATCGCCTCGGTCGCGCCGCGCACGAACACGATCTCGTCGGGCGATCCTGCGCCGATGAACCGCGCCACCGCCCGCCGCGCCGCCTCGTACGCGACGGTCATGTCAGCCGAGCGCTGGTACACGCCGCGGTGCACGGTGGCATAGGTCTCGCCGTACGCGCGCGTGATCGCGTCGACCACGGCTTGCGGCTTCTGCGCGGTGGCAGCGGTATCGAGATACGCCCAGCCCTCGGGAATCGCCGGGAAGTCCGACACCCGGTCGAGCGGGCGCGTTTCGAGCGTCAAAGTCACAGCGCCGCCTCCAGCCACGCATCTGCGTCCGCGACGAATGCGTCGCGCACCGTCTCGTCCGCGATCTGCGCGAACGCGTCGCCGACGAACGCGCGCGTCAGCAGCGCCTGCGCCTTGGCATGCGGGATGCCGCGGCTCTGCATGTAGAACAAGGCGCGCTGGTCGAGCTCGCCGACCGTCGCGCCGTGCGCGCACTTCACGTCGTCCGCGAAGATCTCGAGCTCGGGCTTCAGATTGACCGTCGCGGTCCGCTTGAGCAGCAATCCGCGCAGCGACTGCACGCCGTCGGTCTTCTGCGCATCGCGCGCCACCTCGACGCGCGCCGCAAGGCTCGCGGTCGACGTGTCCGCTGCGACCGCGCGCCAGATCTGCTTGCTCTGCCCGTTCAGCGCGGCATGCCGCACCGACAGCGCGCATTCCTGCCGCTGGTCGCGCCGCGTCAGCAAGGCGCCGCCATATTCGGCGAACGCATCGTCGCCCGACACGGTGATCGCGCCATCGATCCGCGTCCCCGCATCGCCCGCGCCGAGCATCGTCACGATCAGGCTCGCCCCTGCGCCGACATCCGCCTCGTCGCGCACCGACACGAAGCCCGCGGTCTGCAGCAACCGCACCGCGCGCGTCAGCTTCGCGCCCGCGCCGAGCGTCATCCGCGTCGACCGGTTCGACCAGCCGGTCCCGACATAGGTCTCGACCACCGACGCCTGAGCGCCGTCCGCGAGGATGATCTCGGCGGGAACATGGTTCTCGCCCCCGGTCGCGATATGGACGATCTGGATCAGCTCCGCCGAAGCGTGCGCCTCGACACGCAGCGACCAGCCATGACCGGTCGTTCGCGCGCCCAGCACATGCGTACCACCCTCGAGCGGCGCGATCGCGACATGCCGAAGATCGCTGCGACCCTCGTCGAGCACGCCATCGACGAACACCGCCCGCGCGCTCTCGAGCTCAAGGAACCACGACCCCGCCAGCGCCTCACCCCGCGGCAGCCCCGCCGCCGCCGCGATCGCCGCCGGATCACCCCAGCGCCACGATTCCTCGCGCGTGGAGGGAAGTTCGAGAACGCTCATGATGCGGCCCACGAAAACGAGGATGGTTCACGCGAAGGCGCGAAGGCGCGAAGAAGCGTTGGAAGGATATTGCTGACGAGATTATTGACCACACGCCCTTCGCGCCTTTGCGCCTTCGCGTGAGCCCAATCTTTCCTGCCTGCGGCGCGAAGGGAGATCATGCGGCGATCCCCACATAGCCTTCGCTCTCGAGCTGCTGCGCGAGTTCCTTGCCGCCCGACCGGACGATCCGCCCGTCGGCAAGCACATGGACAAAGTCCGGCTCCACATAATCGAGCAGCCGCTGATAATGCGTGATCAGCAGCACCGCCTTGTCGGGGGCGCGCATGATGCGGTTGATACCGTCGCCGACAACGCGCAGCGCATCGATGTCGAGCCCTGAATCGGTCTCGTCGAGGATCGCGAACTTCGGGTTGACGATGCCCATCTGCACCATCTCGTTGCGCTTCTTCTCGCCGCCCGAAAAGCCGACATTCACCGGCCGCTTGAGCATGTCGTAGTCCATGCCGAGCAGATCCGCCTGCGCGCGCGCAAGCTTCAGGAACTCGCCGCCCGACAGCGCCTTCTCGTCGCGCGTCGCACGCTGGGCGTTGAGCGCCTCGCGCAGGAACTGGACGTTCGACACGCCGGGGATCTCGACCGGATACTGGAAGCCGAGGAACACGCCCGCTGCGGCGCGCTCATGCGCCTCGAGCTCGAGCAGGTCGACGCCGTCGAACGTCACCGAACCAGACGTGACCTCGTACCCGGGCCGCCCGCCGAGCACATAGCCCAGCGTCGACTTGCCCGCGCCGTTCGGCCCCATGATCGCGTGCACCTCGCCCGCATTCACCTCGAGCGAGAGCCCCTTAAGGATTTCATTGCCGTCGATCTCGGCGTGGAGGTTTTCAATTTTCAGCATTTTCACTTCATCTTCTGTAAAGATTTCGACCACTGTCTTGATTTATGACCATATATCCGAGCACCACAGATCATTCCCAAGTAGGCAATGACCGCTTCGACAATAGCTGTGCCGGCTTCAATAGGTCGGTGGTCAAGCCAATAAGATACGCCAACGATGCCCAAACAACATACAATCCAGTAGAACCGACGCTGCGTTATGATGCCCAGAACAACCCCGCCTAGAAAATACGGGATGACCATTCCAATCATCATGGGAACGAAGGCAGTCACCCCACAGACCCTTCCAGCGAAATCCCCAGCAGCTTCTGCGCCTCGACCGCGAACTCCATCGGTAGCTGCTGCAGCACCTCCCGCGCGAAACCATTCACGATCAGCGCGACCGCGGCCTCCGCATCCAGCCCGCGCGACATCGCGTAGAACAGCTGGTCCTCGGAGATCTTCGACGTCGTTGCCTCATGCTCGATCTGCGCGGACGGGTTGCGGACCTCGATATAGGGCACGGTATGCGCGCCGCACTGGTCGCCGAGCAGCAGGCTGTCGCACTGGGTGAAGTTGCGCACGCCTTCCGCAGTCGGCGCGACGCGCACCAGCCCGCGATAGGTGTTGTCCGACCGCCCCGCCGAAATCCCCTTCGACACGATCGTCGAGCGCGTGTTCTTGCCAAGGTGGATCATCTTCGTGCCGGTATCGGCCTGCTGGCGATTGTTCGTCACCGCGACCGAATAGAATTCGCCGACCGAGCCATCCCCCGCCAGCACGCACGACGGATATTTCCACGTGATCGCGCTGCCGGTCTCGACCTGCGTCCAACTGACCTTCGAATTCTTCCCCTGGCACAGCGCGCGCTTGGTGACGAAATTGTAGATCCCGCCGACGCCGTTCTCGTCGCCCGGATACCAGTTCTGCACGGTCGAGTACTTGATCTCGGCATCGTCGAGCACGACGAGTTCGACGACCGCCGCATGCAGCTGGTTCTCGTCGCGCATCGGCGCGGTGCAGCCCTCGAGATAGGAGACGTACGACCCCTTGTCGGCGACGATCAGCGTGCGTTCGAACTGACCGGTATTCTCGGCATTGATCCGGAAATAGGTCGACAGCTCCATCGGGCAGCGCACGCCCTCGGGAATGTAGACGAACGTGCCGTCGGAGAAGACCGCCGAGTTGAGCGTCGCGAAGTAATTGTCACGCTGCGGCACGACCTTCCCGAGCCATTTCCGCACGAGATCGGGATATTCCTTGATCGCCTCGGAGATCGACCGGAAGATCACGCCCGCGGCCTCCAATTCCTTGCGGAACGTCGTCGCGACCGAGACGCTGTCGAACACCGCGTCGACCGCGACGCGACGCTTCGGCGTACCGTCCTCATTCAGCGGATCCTCGACCACGCCCGCGAGCATCTTCTGCTCGCCGATCGGGATGCCGAGCTTTTCGTAAACGCGCAGGATCTCGGGATCGACCTCGTCGAGGCTCCCGAGCTTCGGCTTCGCCTTGGGCTCCGCGTAATAATAGGCGTCCTGATAATCGATCGGCGGCACGTTGAGCTTCGACCAGTCGGGTGCTTCCATCGTCTGCCACAGCGCGAACGCCTTCAGACGCCAGTCGAGCATCCACTGCGGCTCGCCCTTCTTGGCGGAAATGAAGCGCACCGTGTCTTCCGACAGGCCCTTGGGCGCGAATTCCTGTTCGATGTCCGAGGAGAAGCCCCACTCGTACGTCTTGTTCGCGGCGGCATAGGCCTCTGCGTTCCGGGTAGCCATCATTCCATCTCCGCCGCAACGCGGCTCTCTAAAAACTCTGCGATCTCTGCGTCTCTGCGCGAATATGAGATTTTGCGCGCGGAGGCGCAGAGATCGCGGAGAAAGGGGTAAGTCGCTGCGCGCGTCATGCGGGCACCGGCGAATTCGGGACTTGCAAAAGGCTGGCGAGCGTCACGCCGGCGAGCGCGCCGCGGACTGCGCCGTTGACCGCGTTCCAGTGCGGCTTCACCTTGCACGTCTGGTCGATGCAGCAATCCTGCGCCGCACCGTCGACGCATGCGGTCAGCGCGATCGGACCCTCGACCGCCTCGATGATGTCGGCAAGCGAGATCGACGCAGGCGGCCGCGACAGGCGAAACCCGCCGCCGGTCCCGCGCGTGCTCTCGATCAGCCCCGCCGCCGACAACCGGCTGACCAGCTTCTGCACGGTCGGCAGCGGCACGCCGGTCTCCTCGCTCAGCAGCGTCGCGTTCAGCCGCGCGATACCACCGCAATGACGCGCCGCGGCGCTCATCATCACGACCGCATAGTCGGCTAGGCTGGAAAGACGCATGGTGGCTTGTGAGTCCAATCGGACCGATATGATCCGATTGACAAATGGGCTTTGCAAGGGGCAGCGTCAACCCGTCCGCCAGTGCTAACGACTCGCAACTGAGTCCACTTCGTCATTCCCGCGGAGGCGGGAATCCACTCTGCCTTTTGCGCCTGCGGACGGATGGATTCCCCGCCTGCGCGGGGATGACGGAAGAAGGGTTTGGCCGCCCCAGCCGATCTGGGTAAGAGCGCGCATGGCATTCTACCACCCGCTTCTCTTCCGCCTCGACGCCGAACGCGCGCATGGCCTGACGATCGCCGCGCTCGCCGCATGGGGCAAGGCGGGCACGCCGCTCGCGCCATCCGTCCCGCGGCTTGCGACCAGCGTGGCGGGGATCGCCTTCCCCAACCCGGTCGGCCTCGCCGCCGGCGTCGACAAGGACGGTCGCGCGATCGACGGGTTCTTCGGGCTCGGGTTCGGCAGTGTCGAGATCGGCACGCTCACCCCCCTGCCCCAGCCCGGCAACCCGAAGCCGCGCATCTTCCGTCTCCCCGAAGACCGCGCGGTGATCAACCGCCTCGGCTTCAACAATGGCGGCCTCGACGCGGCGCTCGACCGTGCGAAAGCCCATGCGCGCGGCAAGGGCGTGCTCGGCATCAATGTCGGCGCGAACAAGGATGCGAGCGATCGCACCGCGGATTACGTCCACGGCGTCACCCGCGCCGCGCCGCACGCCGATTACATCACGATCAACATCAGCTCGCCCAACACGCCGGGCCTGCGCGATCTGCAGCATGGCGCAGCTTTGCGCGACCTGCTCGCCGCCTGCACCGCCGCCAAGGGCACCACGCCGATCTTCCTCAAGGTCGCGCCCGACCTAGAGCCCGCGGATATCGACGACATCGCCCGCGCCGCGATCGACAACCGGATCGACGCGCTGATCGTCAACAACACGACGATCGGCCGCCCCGGCCTGCGCTCGGCGAACGCGACGGAAACCGGCGGCCTGTCGGGCGCCCCGCTCGCCCCGCTCGCGCGCCAGCGCCTCGCCGACTTCCGCAAGGCCACCGGCGCCGCGATCCCGCTGATCTCGGTCGGCGGCATCGGCAGCGGCGCGGAAGCCTATGCCCGCCTCCGCGCGGGCGCGAGCCTCGTCCAGCTCTACACCGCTCTGGTGTATGAAGGCCCCGGCCTCCCCGCACGGATGCTGCGCGAGCTCGACGCGCTGCTCACCCGCGACGGCTTCGCCAGCATCGCCGACGCGATCGGCGTCGACGCCCGCTGACACATTTCGTCATCCCGGCGAAAGCTGGGATGACGGCGAGTTTGCGGCGGACGCCTTGCCTCGCACCCGATCCGCGCTAGGTTCGCACGCGATGAAGACTCCCCTCCTAGCGCTCGCCCTCCTCCTCCCCACCGCCACCGCCGAAGCCCGCCGGACCGCCCCCACCCCCGCCCCCGCCCCGGCGAAGGACCAGGGCATGGTCAGCGCCGCCGACCCCCGCGCCGCCGCCGCGGGTGTCGAGATCCTGCGCGCGGGCGGCAGCGCGACCGATGCGGCGATCGCGACGATGCTCGCGCTCAACGTCGTCGAGCCGCAGAGCTCGGGCATCGGCGGCGGCAGCTTCTGGGTCAGCCATGCGGCGAATGGCGGGCTCAGCACGATCGACGCGCGCGAAAAGGCGCCTGCCGCCGCCGACCCGCGCTGGTTCTACGCCGCCGACGGCACCCCGCTCAGCCACCGCGACGCGGTCCCCGGCGGTCGCAGCGTCGGCGTCCCCGGCGCGCTGCGCGGCATTGCGCTCGCGCACCGCGCCTCGGGCAGGCTTCCCTGGACGCGGCTGTTCGACCCCGCGATCCGGCTCGCGACCACCGGGTTCAAGGCGTCGCCGCGGCTCGTCAACGGGATGAAGGCGTATGGCGGCCACATCACGCCTGAAACGCGCACGCTCTTTTCCGCCCCCGACGGATCGCCCGTCGCGATCGGCGCGATGATCAGGAACCCCGCCCAGGCCGCCTTGCTCCAGCGGATCGCCGCGCGCGGCGCCGACAGCTTCTATGTCGGGCCCGAGGCGCAGAAGATCGTCACCACGGTCAACACCGCCGCGCGCAACCCGTCGAAGATGACGACCGGCGACCTCGCCAGCTATGACGCGAAGACCCGCGCGCCGGTCTGCGTCACCTACCGCGTCCACCGCATCTGCGGCATGGGCCCGCCCTCCTCGGGGGGCATCACCGTGCTGATGATCCTGAAACAGCTCGAACGCTTCGACATGGCCAGGCTCGGCAAGGACAGTCCGCAGGCGTGGCACCTGTTCGCCGAAAGCTCGCGGCTCGCCTATGCCGACCGCGACCTCTATGTCGGCGATCCCGATTTCGTGTCGGTGCCGGTCAAGGGCATGCTCGATCCCGCCTATCTCGCCTCACGCTCGGCACTGATCCAGCCGACCACGACGATGGCCAGCGTCAGCGCAGGTTCGCCCCCCGGCGCCCCGGCCCGGCAATCCGCGCCGGTCAGCGAAGTCCCCGGCACCACCGACCTCGCGGTCGCCGATTCGCGCGGCAACGTCGTCGAGGTGACGACCACGGTCGAGGGCTATTTCGGCTCGGGGCTGACCGTCGACGGCACCGTGCTCAACAACCAGCTGACCGACTTCGACACCGTGCCTGAAAAGAACGGCTATCTCGTCGCCAACCGCGTCGAGGGCGGCAAGCGTCCGCGCAGCTCGATGTCGCCGACGATCGTCTACGGCCCCGACGGCAAGGTCCGGCTCGCGGTCGGTGCGGCAGGCGGCTCGACGATCATCGCGCAGGTCGCGAAGGCGATCATCGGCGTCGTCGACTGGAAACTGTCCGCACAGGATTCGATCGCGCTCGGCCTGATCTACGCGCCCGGCCATGTCGCCGCGGTCGAGAAGGGTACCGAACGCGAGGCGATGATCCCCGCGCTCGAGGCACTGGGCGAGACGGTGCAGGTCACCGCGCTCGGCCTCAAGGCGAACGCGGTCGAGCGCGTGAACGGCCGCTGGGTCGGCGCGGCGGACCCGCGCAGCGAAGGCGTCGGAATCGCGCAGGACGGCACCGTGACACAGATCCAGCGCGTCGGCGCGCTCCAGCGCGCGCCGGAATAGCATGCCCCGCCCCTTTGTCGTCATCCCCGCGCAGGCGGGGATCCATAGGCGCTGACGTCGGTGACCCCACATGCCGGTCAGCCAATATGGGTTCCCGCCTCCGCGGGAATGACGACGGACCGTTAGCAGACTATACCGCACCAAAGACCGAGCGGCCCCGCGAGGGGACACAGTTCGCAAGAGCGCCCCAGGAGAGACCATGCCCCGCCAGCTCGAACCCTTTCCCAACCTCGTCACCATGTTCTTCGCGCGCGCCGCGGAGCGGGGCGACTCGCCGTTCCTCTGGACCAAGCAGAGCGGCACCTGGGTGGCGACCAGCTGGGCCGACGCCGCGCGGCAGGTGGCGAGCCTCGCCACGGCGCTCACCGCGATCGGGCTCAAACGCGGCGACCGGGTGATGCTGGTCAGCGAGAATCGCCCCGAATGGTGCCTCAGCGACCTCGCGATCATGGCCGCGGGCTGCGTGACGGTGCCGACCTATGTCACCAACACCGAACGCGATCACCTGCACATCATCGAGAATGCGGGCGCCTGCGCGATCATCGTCTCGACCGCCAAGCTGGCAAAGACGGTGCTCCCCGCGGTCCTGCGCTCGAACCAGGCGCAGATCGTGATCGGGCTCGAGGACATGCGCGTTCCCGCCGCGATCGACTTCCACAACTGGCACGCACTGATCGCCGCGCACCCGACGAAGCCCGAGACCGCGGCGGCGCGCGCGACCTTCGCCCGCGACGATCTCGCCTGCATCATATACACCTCGGGCACCGGCGGCGCGCCGCGCGGCGTGATGCAGCATCATGGCGCGATCCTGCACAATTGCGCAGGCTGCGCTGCGGTCATCTCGGAGGATTTCGGCTGGGACGACGAGGTCTTCCTGTCGTTCCTGCCGCTCAGCCACGCCTATGAACATACCGGCGGACAGCATTTCCCGATCTCCTTGGGCGGCCAGATCTATTATGCCGAAGGCCTCGAAAAGCTCGCCGCCAATATCGAGGAAACGCGCCCGACGATCATGTTCGTCGTCCCCCGCCTGTTCGAGGTGCTGCGCACGCGCATCTCGAAGACGATCGAGAAACAGGGCGGCGCGTCGGCCTATCTGCTCGCCCGCGCGCTCGACATCGGCGCCAGGCGCTATGCGGGCAAGCTCCGCCTGATCGACCGGCCGGCGCAGGCCGCGGTCGCGACCTTGTTCAAGCCCAAGATCGCCAAGAAGTTCGGCGGCCGGCTGAAGGCGATGATCTCGGGCGGCGCGCCGCTCAACCCGGAGGTCGGGCTGTTCTTCGAATCGATCGGCCTCACCTTCCTCCAGGGCTATGGCCAGACCGAGGCCGCGCCCGTCATCTCGTGCAACCGCCCCAAGGCGGGCGTGCGGATGGACTCGGTCGGCCCGCCGCTCAAGGATACCGAAGTGCGGATCGCCGAGGATGGCGAGATCCTGGTCCGCGGCGAGCTCGTCATGCACGGCTATTGGCGCAACGACGCCGAGACCGCGAAGGTGCTGAAGGACGGCTGGCTGCACACCGGCGACGTCGGCGAGATCGACGCGCAGGGTCGCATCCGCATCACCGACCGCAAGAAGGACCTGATCATCAACGACAAGGGCGACAATGTCGCCCCGCAGAAGATCGAGGGGATGCTGACGCTCCAGCCCGAGATCGTCCAGGCGATGATCGCCGGCGACAAGCGCCCCTATATGGTCGCGCTGATCGTCCCCGATCCCGAATGGACGCAGCAATGGTGCGCGTCGAACGGCGATGCGTGCAATTTCAGCAGGCTGGCCGAGAACAGCGAGTTCCGGACCGCGCTGGGCCACGCGATCGAGCGCGTGAACAAGGACCTGACCGTCACCGAACGCGTCCGCCGCTTCGTGCTGGCGGACGGGCCGTTCACGATCGAGAACGAACAGCTGACGCCGAGCCTCAAGATCCGCCGCCACGTCATCCGCCAGGCCTATGGCGACCGGCTCGACGCGCTCTACCTCAAGGGCTGACGAATGGGGGGCCACATTGGACCCCCCGCCCCCTCAGGCTGCGCCCAGCGGAAGGTTGCTGCGCTTGCAGACATAGGTCGCCAGCTCCTCGCGCAGCGGCAGCCCGGCGATCGGGCGCAACGGACCGTCATAGGCGATGCTCGTCTCGACCAGCGAACGGCGCGGCGCGACGCCCAGGACGTGGAACAGGCGACGCTCGCAATCGACTTCGGTGCGGGCATAGGCGACGCGGCCGGCATGCTCCTGGCGGATGATCGCGATCACCGTACCGCCGATCGCCCGGCGCTCGCGCAGCAGGAAATAGCGCGAGGCGGTGTCCGACGGGGTCGGGATCAGGTCGCCCTTGACCGTCAGCGCGGGCGGCGCCGGCGCTGCGACGTCGGTTTCGCCCAGATTGCGCAGCGATACGCCTGCAGTGCTCATCGCATTGTTATCGACCGCATCGGTCGACGGCGCACCCGAACAGGCGGACACGCCCAATCCGCCGGCAACCGCCAGCGCTAACCACGTCTTCTTCATCAATACACTCCCGGGTATGAATCAGGTTCAAACGCCCGCAGCATGACGATCGATCCGGTGGTGCGGATCGATCCCCGCCGCCCGGCGTTGCGCGAGGAAATTTTCTTCGGCGAAGGGCGCGCACCGACCGGCACGCGCCCTCCGGGTCCGCCTATTTCGCCGCCGGCTTGGGCGCCGCGGCGGGCACCACCGCCATCGTCCAGTCGCGGTCGGGGCGCAGATATTTCGCCGCGACCGCCTGCAGGTCGGCGGGCGTCGTCGACACCAGATCCTCGGCGATCCGCTTGGTCGCGTCGATCCGCCGCGGATCATAGGTCGCCCCGCCGAGCTGCTGCATCCAGAACTGGTTCCCGGTCGAGGCGCGCATGATATACTGCCCCATCGGCCGCTTGATCCGCTGCAGCTCGTCATCCGCGATCGGCGTCGAGACGAGCTCGGCGGCGATCTTGCGCGCGGTCTCGAAGAAGAACGCGACCTTTTCCGGCGCGACCTGGCCGATCGCGACGAGGCGACCGCCGCTGTTCATGCCGGTCGGCCACTGGCTCTGCACGTTCGGGCTGTAGCTCGCGCCCGCCGCCTGGCGGAGACGCTCGAACAGCCGGTCGGCGAACACCTGCGCCAGCACGTCGAGGCGACGGCTCTCGGTGATCGCCTCGATCCCGCCGCCGGTCGGCCAGGCGATGACCGCCGCCGCCTGGTTCTGCGGGCCGGTATGCGTGCGCATCACCGGGGTCGCGACATGCGCGGGGAAGCGCACCGGCGCCGCCACCGCGGTCGATGCGGACCGCGGGGCGATCGCGCCGAAGCTCTTGGCGACCGCGGCGATCGCCTCCTCGCTCTTCACGTCGCCGAACACCGACACCTCGATCGGCCCGGTCTTGAGCAGCGGCTCCCAGAACTTGCGGAAGTCCTTGGCGTTGAGCGCCTCGACCGACTCGCGCGACGGCGTGCCCCAGCGCGGATCGCCCGCACGCAACAGCTTCTCCAGATCGCGCGACAGCACGCCGTCGGGCGACGATTCATAGCCCGCAAACGCCGCCAGCGCCGCGACCCGCGCGCGCGCGACCGGGGCTGCGTCCCACGCCGGGAAGGCGAGCTTGGCGGCCATCAGCGTCAGCTGGTCGGCATAATCCGCAGGCGAGGTCAGCGCGCCCAGCGTGAACGCGTCGTCGTCGATCCCGAAATCGAGGCCGATGCGACGCCCGGCGGTCAGCTGGTCGAGATCGCCCTGGTCGAGCTTGCCGATCCCGCCCGCGACCAGCGCGAGGTCGCCCGCCCAGGCGGGACTCGGCTTGTTCGCCGGGATCGCGCTGTAACCGCGCCCGAACCGGACGCGAACATAGACGCGGCCGGTCTCGCCCGTATTGGGGAACAGCAGCAGGCGGGTGCCATTGGCATAGGTCACCTGCTCCATGTCGAACGCGGCGATCTTTTCGCGCGACGCCACGACGCCGGGCTTGCCGAGCGGCGGCAGTGCGGCGAACGTCACCGCATTCTGCTGGCGACGCAGCCCCGCGAGACCCGAGACATCGGCCTTCAGCGCGGTCTCGAGCTTGGCCGGCGCCGCCGGATCGGGCGTGATCGTGTTGACCAGCACGCGCGTCGCGGTCCCCTCGAAGATCCGCTTCGACGCGGCGAGCAGCGTGGCGGGGGTGAACATGCCCTTCGCCTTGGCGTCCTGCAGGATCTTGTACGATGTCTCGGGCCCCGCGACCGTCTCGCGGATGTCGAGCGCCCCGACCATGTCGTCGGCCTGGCGCGCGCCTGCCTCGACCCGGGCGGTCTCGACCTGGGTGCGCATGATCGTGTCGAAATCGGCATATTCGCGGTCGACCTCGGCCTGGCTCGGCGCGTTGGTCTGCGCGTCGGCGATCACCGCGCGCACATCCTTCAGCGCCGCTTCCCAGTCGGTCCCGATCGGCACGATGTTGACGCTGGTCAGGTTCGCCGACCGCGACACGTCGTCGATCGACACCCCCGCCTGGAGGTAGCTGCCGCCGGCGCGCGCGCGCGTCTCGAGCCGCCGGCTGATCAGCCGCGTCGCCAGCACGTCGACCAGCCGCGTCTGGTTCATGATCGCGGTGTCGTCCTTGTACACCCAGGGCCGGACCACACCGAGCGTGACGACCGCGGGCAGCGACGGCTCGGCGATCGCCTGTGCGGCGGGGGCGGCGGGATCAGGCTTGCCGAAATCGGGCGCCGCGGTGAACGCGCCGACCGGTTTCCAGTCCGCGAAGTTCTTGACGATCAGCCGTCCGAACAGCGCCGGGTCCATGTCGCCCGAAATGATGACGACGGTGTTCTCGGGCCGGTACCAGCGATCGTGGAACGCCTTGATACTCGCGCCGGTCGCCGCCTCGAGTGTCTTGATGCTGCCGATCGGCGACCGGTCCGCGAGCGGCTGGCCGGCGAAGAAGGTCGACCGGATCGCATCGCCGATCCGCACCTGGGGTCCGGGCTGCTCGCGCTGTTCGGCGAGCACCACCGGGCGCTCGGCGGTGACCGTCGCATCGGTCAGCACCGGCTGCTCCATCATCCCCGACAGGATCTTCAGGCTGTCGTCGAGCCCCGCCTCGCTCGCCGAGGGCAGGTCGAGCTTGTACGTCGTCGAGACGGGCGTCGTCTGCGCATTGGTGTCCGATCCGAACGTCGCGCCGAACCGCTGCCAGACGCGCTTGGCCTCGCCGTCGGGGACGTATTTCGACCCGCGGAACGACAGATGCTCGATGAAATGCGCATAGCCGCGCTCGGCGTCGCTCTCGTTCAGCGACCCGGCATCGACCCGGACGCGCACCGACACCTGGCCCGGCGGGACGCCGTTCTTGCGCACCGCGAACCGCAGCCCGTTGGGCAGCGTGCCGAACTTCCACTCGGGATCGCGGGTGAGATCGCTGCCCTTGTAGAGCCACGCGGTCGTGTCGATCCCGGGCAGCCCCGGCAGCGTCGGCGCCTCGCCGGGCATCGCCACGGTCTGCGGCTGGACGGGTGCCGCAGGTGCCGCCGCGGGCGGCTTGGCGCGGGACGCGGGCCGCGCTCCCGATTGGCCGATGGCAGGGATCGCCAGGCACAGCACGAGCGACAGGAAGACGGGAGCGCCGAGCGCGCGGGGGGTAAACGCCATGCCGTCCTGTAGCGCCCCCGGCCGCCGACCGCCAGCGCCGTGCCCGTCGCGCGCGCCGCGCCATCATTTCGTCCCATAGCCGCGCTATCTCAATCACCTGCAAGCGCGGATACGGGCGCGCGGTACGAGCGAACGACGAAGAGTGGAGTGCGAATGCAAGCCGAAGTCAGGGCGAAGACCGGGACCGCGACGGGTCCGGCAATGTGGCGAAATTCTGGTCGTGATCCCCGCAGCACCCCCCACCGCACCCCCGATCTGACGGTCATTTCGGGTGCGCCCCGGCCCGGCGCGCCGCTCGCGGCGGAACCCGGCCGGCCGCTGATCATCCGCGTCGGCAAGCATCTGCGCGGCGTGTTCGACCGGCTGATCGCAAGCTCGTCGCTGGTGTCGAACGATCCGGTGCTCGACGTCCGCGACTTCGCCTGGACGCAGATGTTACGCGAGCATTGGCGCGATATCCGTGACGAGGCGGTCGCGGTCGCGCTGCGCGGCGAGGCTTCGCCCAGCCTCGCGACGATCTCGCCCGATCACCGCGCGATCGCCGAGATCGACAAGTGGCGCTCGTTCTTCCTCTGGGGCTATGGCTATCCGATTAACGAGAATCTGGTGCGCTGCCCGCGCACGCGCGATCTCGTCGCGCAGATCCCCGGCCTCAACAGCGCCTTCTTCTCGATCCTCGCGCCCGGCACGCACATCCCCGAGCATCGCGGCGTGACCAAGGGGCTGATCACCTGTCACCTGGGCCTGATCGTGCCGCGCGACGGCGACGTCCGGATGCGCGTCCACGACCGCACCGTGCGCTGGTCGGAGGGCGAAACGCTGGTGTTCGACGACACCTATAACCACGCGGTCTGGAACGACACGAGCGGCACGCGCGTCGTCCTGCTCATCCAGTTCGAACGGCCGCTGCGCAATCCGGGCAAGTGGATCGCCGACGCCTTCCTGAAGGTCGTCCGCCGCTCGGCCTTCGTCCAGGACGCGGTCCGCAACATCGGCGACTGGAACGCCGCGGTGAAACAGCTCGACGTCTGACGGCATCCGGCCGCTCAAACGCTATGCCGGTGCCAAAGAAGAGTTTGCTTGATCCCTCCGCCCCCCGTCGCCACATGCACCCCATGCTGATCGAAACGGAATCCACCCCGAACCCCGCGACGTTGAAGTTCCTGCCGGGACGCACCGTCATGGAGTCCGGCACCCGCGACTTCGCCACCCCCGAGGAGGCCGAGGCGAGTTCGCTCGCCGACGCGATCTTCCGGCTCGGCGACGTGACCGGCGTGTTCTTCGGTCGCGACTTCGTCTCGGTGACCGCCGCGCCCGGCGTCGCCTGGTCGGACCTGAAGCCCGACGTGCTCGCGATCATGCTCGACCATTTCTCCGCCGCGATGCCGCTATTCCGCCCCGCAAGCGCAGGCTTCTCGGTGCCATCCGACGATACCGTGCTGACCGACGACCCCGCCGATGCTGATATCGTCGCGCAGATCCGCGACCTGATCGAGACGCGCGTCCGCCCGGCGGTCGCCAATGACGGCGGCGACATCGTCTATCGCGGCTTCGACAAGGGCAAGGTGTTCCTCCAGCTCCAGGGTGCGTGCGCCGGCTGCCCCTCGTCGAGCGCGACGCTCAAGAACGGCATCGAGCAGCTGCTGAAATATTACGTCCCCGAAGTCACCGAAGTGCGCGCCGTCTGATGACCCCGCGCGGTCCCCAGCCCGACGCCGTGCTCGACGCGGTCTTTCGCGAGGCGCGCAGCTATAACGGCTATGCCGACCGCCCGGTCGCGACGGCCGATCTGCACGCGATCTGGGATCTGATGAAATGGGGTCCGACGTCGGCCAACCAGCTGCCCGCGCGGCTGGTCTGGTGCGTCAGCGACGAATCCAAGCAAAAGCTCGCCGACGCGTGCAGCGCGCAGAATCAGCCCAAGATCCTGAACGCCCCCGTCTCGGTGATCATCGGCATGGACACCGAATTCCACGAGCATCTGCCCGAGCTGTTTCCGCACGCCGATGCCAAGTCCTGGTTCACGGGCAGTGCCGAACTGCGCGCGACCTCCGCGTTCCGCAATTCGACGCTGCAGGGCGCCTATTTCATCATCGCCGCGCGGATGCTCGGGCTCGACACCGGACCGATGTCGGGATTCGACGCGGACAAGGTCGATGCGGCCTTCTTCGCCGACACGCCCGCGGTCCATACCAACTTCATCGCGACGCTCGGCTATGGCGATCCTGCGACGATCTTCGCCAGGTCGCCACGCCCCGACTTCGCGAAGTTCAACAGCATCGCCTGACATGACGCCCTCTTCCCGGAGGGGAGAGGGACTAAAGATATGCGTACGCTGATCATAGAGACGTCCACCACCGCCTGTTCGGTCGCGCTCGCCGATGACGGCGTGATCGTCGCGCGGACGCATGACGTCGTCGGGCGCGGCCATGCCGAACGGCTCGTGCCGATGATCGCCGCGCTGCCCGGCGGCGGCCGCGCCGACCGCATCCTCGTCGATGTCGGCCCCGGCAGCTTCACCGGCGTCCGCGTCGGCATCGCCGCCGCGCGCGGGCTGGCACTCGGCTGGTCGGCGACGGTCACCGGCTTCTCGTCGCTGCCTTTGGTCGCCGCGGCGGGATTCGACGATCGCTTAACCGATGATATTGCAGTAGTTTTAGAGGGCGGGCATGGCGAGGTCTTCATGCAGTGCTTTGCCGCCGATCTGTCGCCGCGCACCGACATGGTGTCGCTGAAGCCCGACGCGGCGCTCGCGGCGCTGGCGGGACGGCGCGCGGTCGGCAATGGCGTGCGCTGGCTCGCCGCGCTCGCCGATGATCTCGACCTGACCGAGGCGCTGCCCGATGCGGGCGCCGCGATCCTGCTGCCCGGGACGCTCACTGCGCTGCCGCCCGTCCCGATCTACGGCCGCGCGCCCGATGCGAAGCCCGCCGCGGTCCGTCCGGTGGTGCCGCGCTGATGGCGACCCACGCCGTGCCCCCGCCCTCCGACGAAGACACGGCATCCGCGGTCGTGCTGCGCGCGGGCGACGCGCGCGACCTCGCGATCGTCGACGCGCTGATGGGCGACGCGTTCGACCCAGCGTATGGCGAGGCGTGGACGCGCACCCAGTGCCTCGGCGTGCTCGCGCTGCCCGGCATCCAGCTCGTCCTCGCCTTTGTCGATGATCGCCCCGCGGGCTTCGCGATGACGCGGACCGTGCTCGATGAGGCGGAGCTGCTGCTGATCGCGGTCGCGACCGATGCGCGCCGCCGCGGCATCGGCACCGCGCTGGTCGGCGCGGTGATCGCCGACTGCATCGCCGCGAACGTCGCCACGCTGCATCTCGAGGTGCGCGCAGGCAATGAGGCGGTCGAACTCTACACCGCGCACGGCTTTGCCAAGGTCGGCGAACGCCGCGCCTATTACCGTGGCCGGTCGGGGGTGGCGCATGACGCGCACACCTATTCGCGCGCGATCGGCAGCTGAGGCTTATTGCGAGTCACTATCCCTTTTCGCAACAGCGTTAACCGCCTACATGGAGGTTTACCAAGGGAATGACACATGCCGCGCAAGATCGATCTGGAAGCCCTCTGTAACGAGAAGGGCCTGCGCATTACCGAGCAGCGCCGCGTCATCGCGCGCGTCCTCTCGGAAGCGGATGATCATCCCGATGTCGAAAAGGTCTATGAGCGCGCCTCGGCGATCGACCCCGGCATCTCGATCGCGACCGTCTATCGCACCGTGCGTCTTTTCGAGGAGGCGGGCATCCTCGATCGCCATGATTTCGGCGACGGCCGCGCGCGCTACGAACCCGCGCCCGAGGCGCATCACGACCATCTGATCGACGTCGAGAGCGGCAAGGTGATCGAATTCGTCGATCCCGAGCTCGAACAGCTGCAAAAGGCGATCGCCGAGAAGCTCGGCTTCCGGCTCGTCGATCACCGCATGGAACTCTACGGCGTCGCGCTGACCCGCAAGGACTGATCCGATCGGGCGCCTGCGTCTCGTCGCGCGGCTCGCGGCGCTGCTGATCGCGCTGCTGCTCGCGCTGCCGGTCCACGGGCTGTGGCGGCTGTTCGGCCGGCGATCGCCCTGGCCGCCGCGCTTTCTCGGACTGGTCGGCCGGATCATCGGCGCGCGGCGACGGATCGTCGGCACGCCGCTGCGCCATGACGTGGTGTTCGTCGCCAATCATCTCAGCTGGATCGACATTTTGCTGCTGTCGGGCGCGACCGGCACCGCGTTCGTCGCCAAGGCCGAGTTGCGCGGCGTACCGCTGGTCGGCTGGCTCTGCACGCTGAACGCGACCATCTTCGTCAGCCGCGCCGATCGCATGGCGGTGACCGCGCAGATCGCGCAGCTCCGCGACACGCTTGCACGCGACTGGCCCGTCACGCTCTTCCCAGAGGGCACCACCGGCGACGGCGTCACGCTCCTCCCCTTCAAGGCCGCGCTGCTCGCCGCGCTCGACCCGCCCCCGCCCGGCGTCCGCGTCCAGCCGGTCCGCATCGACTATGGCTCCGCCACGCACGAGCTCGCCTGGGTCGGCGACGAACCCGGCCAGCACCACGCCGCCCGCGTCCTGAAACGCCGCGGCAGCTTCGTCGCGACCTTGCACTTCGCCGAACCCTTCGCCCCTGCCGACCACGGCAACCGCAAAGCCATCGCCACCGAAGCCCGCCGCCGCATCGAAGCCCTTTAAGACTATGTTTCCCCGCGAAGGCGGGGACCCAGGCTGGGCTAACGCCTTCGCGGGAGAACAAGGGGGAGCGCGCTGCCCCCACCCAGCCCTCAAACACCACCCCGGCGAAGGCCGGGGCCCAGTTGGAAAGGTCGCAGTAACAAAGCGCCGTCCCCGGTCAGCAACGTCCCCCAACTGGACCCCGGCCTCCGCCGGGGAGGTGCAGATGGTGCGTATCGCAGCGTGCTGTCACGAACGAGCCGCAACGCCACTCCCCCCACGCACACAAATTTGGTACGGCGCGCGCATGACCTCGAAACCCAAGACCTATCACGTCAAGTCGTTCGGCTGCCAGATGAACGTCTATGACGGCGAGCGCATGGCTGAACTGATGGCCGCCGACGGGCTGACCCAGGCCGATGCGGTCGACGCCGACATCGTCGTGCTCAACACCTGCCACATCCGCGAACGCGCGACCGAAAAAGTCTATTCGGACATCGGCCGGCTGCGCAAGGACCAGCTGCGCAAGAACGGCAAGACGCCGATGATCGCGGTCGCCGGCTGCGTGGCGCAGGCCGAGGGGCAGGAGATCTTCACCCGCGCCAAGGTCGACGTCGTCGTCGGTCCGCAGGCCTATCACAACCTCCCCGACCTCGTCGCCAAGGCGGCTGCAGGCACGCCGTCGCTCGACACCGACATGCCGCTGCTGTCGAAGTTCGGCGCGCTCCCGACCCGCCGCAAGGTCGCGCCGTCGGCGTTCCTGACCGTGCAGGAAGGCTGCGACAAGTTCTGCACCTATTGCGTCGTCCCCTACACCCGCGGCGCCGAGATCAGCCGGCCGTTCGCGGCGATCGTCGACGAGGCCAAGGCGCTGGTCGACGCCGGCGCGCGCGAGATCACGCTGCTTGGCCAGAACGTCAACGCCTGGTCGGAAGACACGCGCGGCCTCCACGACCTGATCCGCGACCTCGATCGCATCCCCGGCCTCGCGCGGATCCGCTACACGACCAGCCACCCCAACGACATGACGCAGGGCCTGATCGACGCGCACCGCGACGTCGAGAGCCTGATGCCGTTCCTCCACCTCCCCGTCCAGGCGGGCAGCGACCGCGTGCTCAAGGCGATGAACCGGTCGCACACCCGCGACTCCTATCTCCGTCTGCTCGACCGCGTCCGCGCGGTGCGCCCCGACATCGCGCTGTCGGGCGACTTCATCGTCGGCTTTCCCGGCGAGACCGATGCCGAATTCGAGGACACGCTGAGCCTCGTCGACGCGGTCGGCTATGCGCAGGCCTACAGCTTCAAATACAGCCCGCGCCCCGGCACCCCCGCCGCGTCGATCGTCGAGCAGGTGCCCGAGGCGGTGATGGACGAGCGCCTCCAGCGCCTCCAGGCCGCGCTCAACCGCGACCAGCACGCGTTCAACGCCGCCACCGTCGGCCGCACCTGCACCGTGCTGCTCGAACGCCCCGGCAAGCTCCCCGGCCAGCTGATCGGCAAGTCGCCCTGGCTGCAATCGGTCCACCTGATCGGCGACCACGCGATCGGCGATCTGGTGGAGGTCACGCTCGCGGCGGCCGGGCCCAATTCGCTGACGGGCATCGAACGCATCGCGCAGGCCGCCTGAAAAACCGCCCCCACCTTTTACCACCACCCCGGCGAAGGCCGGGGCCCAGTTGGGGGACGGGCATAACGACGGACGATCCTCCGTTACATCGACCTTCCCAACTGGGCCCCGGCCTCCGCCGGGGTGGTATGGTGATCGTGGCAATTGCGTGCGCCCCGCCCACCCGCTGAGGCTTTCAGGCAACGCCCCCCAGCCTTCGCACACCACACCAAAACTACCGCTGTCCCCCACCCGAATCCCCTGCCACACTCCCCCTCGATGCAGCTTCGCCCACGCGACTCGAATCATCGCCAGCCAGGCGCTCCGGCGCCGCTTGAACGCGCGGCCTCCCATGCTCATCTCTGGTCGAACGCCACCCCAGGCGTGATGCGTGCCGGCCCGACCATACCCAATCACCGATCCGACACGTCTGCCCCCGAAAGGACCGCATGAGCCGTAAACCCGTTCCCGCCCAGTCCGGTGACCGCGCCCGAGTCGAGCTGCTGTTCGACAAGCCCCAACTCCTCGTCCGGCTCTTCGGCCAGTACGACCAGAATCTGGTAGCGCTCGAAAACCGCCTCGGTGTGTACATCACCGCACGCGGCAACAAGATTGGTCTGGAGGGCACCGCGGAACAGGTCGCCAAGGCGCGCGACGTGCTCCACGATCTCTATGCCCGGATCCAGCGCGGCGAGGATGTCGACACCGGCCTCGTCGACGCGTCGATCGCGATGGCGGACGAACCCGTGCTCGAAGGCATCATCCGCGCCGATGCCGGCGGCGGCGCTGCTCCGCCGATCATGATCCGCACGCGCAAGAAGACGATCGTCCCGCGCACGCCGGCACAGGCGCATTACATGCGCGAGCTGACCAACAACGACATGATCTTCGCGCTCGGGCCAGCAGGCACCGGCAAGACCTATGTCGCGGTCGCACAGGCGGTCCAGCAGCTCATCACCGGCAGCGTCCAGCGCCTGATCCTGTCGCGCCCCGCGGTCGAGGCGGGCGAGCGGCTGGGCTTCCTCCCCGGCGACATGAAGGAGAAGGTCGATCCCTATCTCCGCCCCTTGTACGATGCGCTCTATGACTGCCTCCCCGCCGAGCAGGTCGAACGCCGCATCGCGAGCGGCGAGATCGAGGTCGCGCCGATCGCCTTCATGCGCGGCCGCACGCTGGCCGACGCGTTCGTCATCCTCGACGAGGCGCAGAACACCACGCCCGCGCAGATGAAGATGTTCCTCACGCGCTTCGGCCAGAACAGCCGGATGGTGATCTGCGGCGATCCCAAGCAGGTCGACATTCCCGGTGGCGTCGCCGCCTCGGGTTTGGCCGACGCGGTCCGCCGTCTGGAGGGGGTCGAGAGCATCTCGATGTGCCGCTTCACCGTCGGCGACGTCGTCCGCCACCCGATCGTCGGCCGCGTCGTCGAAGCCTATGAAGGCAGCGACGCCTGATCCCTGCGCGGCTATTCCGGACATGCCGGGATAGCCGCCGGGCCGTCCGCATACCACAAGGGGTGCGGAACTTTGCCACCTGTGTAATGATTTCGTCCTGACGTTTCCGCCGGAAGGACCCGCATGCTCGAAATCGCGCTCTCTTCGGAGGCTCCCTGGCCCGACCAGGACTGGGACGGCCTCGCTAAGCGCGCCGCGACCGCGGCGATCGAACGCACGCCGCACGGCCAGCTGCTGACCGGCGCCGCCACGGTCGAGATCTCGTTCCGGCTCGCGTCCGACGACGAGGTCCACACGCTCAACAAACAGTATCGCCAGAAGGACAAGCCGACCAACGTCCTGTCCTTCCCGATGGTACAGGCCGATCTGCTCGAGACGATCGCGCAGAATTCGGACGATGGCGAGGTGCTGCTCGGCGACATCATCCTCGCGCACGGCGTCTGCGTCGCGGAAGCCGCGGAGCGCGGCATCTCGGTCGAGGATCATGCGATGCATCTGATGGTGCACGGCACGCTGCATCTGCTAGGCTATGATCATATGGACGACGACGAGGCGGAGGGTATGGAGCAGATCGAACGCGACGCGCTCGCCGCGCTCGGGCTCCACGATCCCTATCTCATCACAGAGGACTGACGACCACGATGGCCGATGGCCCCAATGCCGGAAACGGCGATAGTACCGACAGTATCTGGCGCGGGCTGAAAGGCCTGATCTTCGGTGCCCCCGACGAATCGCTGCGCGATCAGCTCGAGGATGCGATCGACCGGCACGAGGGCGATCCCGCCCCCGATGCCAAGGGCGATCTCACCCCGCTCGAGCGCCAGATGGTCCGCAACCTGCTGCATTTCAGCGAGCGGGACGCAGGCGATGTCGGCGTGCCGCGCGCCGACATCATCGCGGTCGAGGAGGAGACGTCGTTCGCCGACCTCGTCAAGCTGTTCGCCGAGGCCGGCCACAGCCGCCTGCCGGTCTATCGCGACAATCTCGATACGATCATTGGCATGGTCCATATCAAGGACGTCTTCACGATCCTCGCAACCGGCGCCGAGCATCCGACGACGCTCGCCGGGCTGATCCGCGAGCCGCTCTACGCGCCGATGTCGCGCGGCGCGCTCGATCTGCTCGCCGACATGCGGCAGAAGCACGTCCATCTGACGATCGTGCTCGACGAATATTCGGGCACCGAGGGCCTCGTCACGTTCGAAGACCTGATCGAGGAGATCGTCGGCGATATCGAGGACGAGCATGACGACGCGCCGCAGGTGCTGATGACGCCGATCGACGGCGGGGCCTGGGACGTCGACGCGCGCGCCGAGCTCGAGGATGCCGCCGAACTGATCGACCCGCGGCTTGCCGAGGTCGATGGCGATATCGACACATTGGGCGGTCTCGCCGCGCTGCTCGCAGGCCATGTCCCGCAGATCGGCGAATGCGTCGATCATCCGAGCGGCTGGAAACTCGAAGTCACCGAAGCCGACGAACGCCGCGTCAACCGCCTCCGCCTCCACCCGCCGGTGGTACTGGTAGAGGACGACGACTGACACGAAGGGGGCGGTGCGTCGGCCGACACGACCCGCCCCCCCCCGCCCCCCAACGTCATTCCCGCGAAGGCGGGAACCCATACCGGCTGACCGTCCGACGGCACGCAGACCCTGCCGCTCTGGATCCCCGCCTCCGCGAGGATGACGAAGCTCGCGGGATACCCAACCGCAATCGCGCCATTGCCCCCGCCCGCACTCCCGCCTAACTCTCCTGCATGCGCAAACACATCCTCATCGTGCTCGGGCTGATCATCTTGGTCGGGATCGCCGGGTTCACCTGGCTCGCCTGGCCCGATACCGCCCGGCTCGACGTCAACCAGGTCACCGGCAAGCGGCCCGACATCACCGCGCCGCGGATCCAGATGCTGCCGACGATCGGCGTCGCCAAGGCGGTCGGCTGGCCCCAGGGCGCGATGCCGACCGCGGCGGCGGGGATGAAGGTCCAGCCGTTCGCGGCCGGGCTCGATCATCCGCGCTGGCTCTACCGCCTGCCCAATGGCGACGTGCTGGTCGCCGAGACCAATTCGCCACCGCGTAAGGGTCCCGGTATCGTCACGACGGTGATGAACTTCCTGATGGGCCGCGCGGGCGCGGGCGTGCCCTCGGCCAACCGCATCACGCTGCTGCGCGACGCGGACGGCGACGGCGTGGCGGAGACGCGCTCGGCGTTCATGACCGGGCTCAACTCGCCCTTCGGCATGACGCTGATGGATGGCCAGCTCTATATCGGCAACACCGACGCGCTCGTCCGCGTGCCCTATACCGAGGGCGCGACCCGGATCACCGCCAAGCCCGAGCGTGTCATCCCGCTCAACGGCGGCGGCAATCACTGGGCGCGCAACGTGATCGCCGCCCCGGACGGCAAGACGCTCTATGTCGGCGTCGGCTCGGCGTCGAACATCGCCGAAAACGGCATGGATGCGGAGAAATACCGCGCCAACATCCTTCAGGTCTGGCCGAAGGACAAGAACTGGCGGATCTACGCCGCCGGTCTGCGCAACCCCAACGGCATGGCGATCAACCCCAAGTCGGGCCAGCTCTGGACCGTCGTCAACGAACGCGACATGCTCGGCTCGGACCTCGCGCCCGACTATCTGACGCAGGTCGAGTTCGGCGATCACTTCGGCTGGCCCTGGTATTATTGGGGCGGCTATCCCGACGATCGCGTCGAGCCGAAGAACCCCGCGCTCCAGCAATATGCCAAGCGTCCCGACTATGCGCTCGGACCGCATGTCGCCGCCCTCGGCCTGACCTTCGCGGGCGACGCGAAGCTCGGCGACCGCTTCACCAACGGCGTGTTCGTCGGCGAGCACGGCTCGTGGAACCGCAAGCCGCTCTCGGGCTACAAGGTCGTCTACATCCCGTTCGGCGACACCGGCTTCCCGGCGGCGAACGCAAAGCCCGTCGACGTGCTCGGCGGCTTCCTCAACAAGGATGGCGAGGCGCAGGGCCGCCCTGTCGGCGTCATCACCGACAAGAGCGGCGCGCTGCTGGTCGCCGACGACGTCGGCAACACGATCTGGCGCGTCAGCACGAAGTAAGTGCGGGGAGGCACGAGAACGCCTCCCCCTCCCCCGTCATCCTGACGAGCGTCAGGATGACGGGCATGGCCGTATCAAGCCGCGCAAACCCTCAGCGCAGCAGCTTCGGCCCTTCCTTGCGGATCATGTCCTGCACCTTGCCCGCGAACAGCCCGAGCAGCCCGGGCAGGTCGACGATCGCATGGACATTGTCCTCGAACACCGTGACCTTGCTGCCGATCACCTGCCCCATCGCGCTGACGGTGAAGTGCAGCGTATCGCCTTCCCAGCGCCGATCGGTCACCGATCCGCCGGGGATCTTCGACCCGATCGTGTCGATGCCGCTGTCGAGCCGCGAGCGCACCCCCGCCTTGCCGAGCTTGTGGGGGATATCGACCGAAATGGGATTGGACATTCTTTGATCCTCAGTGTGCGAACAGCATCGCGTCCTGTGCGAACGCCTTGAACTCGAGCGCGTTGCCGCTGGGGTCGCAAAAGAACATCGTCGCCTGCTCGCCGACTTCGCCCTTGAAGCGGACATGCGGCGCGATCCCGAACCGGACCCCCGCCGCCGCGACGCGCTCGGACAGGCTGGTCCAGTCCTCCATCGTCAGCACGACGCCGAAATGTGGCACCGGCACCTGATGCCCGTCGACCGCATTCTCGACCGCGATCGCCTTCGCCGCCGGATCGAGATGCGCGACGATCTGATGCCCGAACAGGTCGAAATCGATCCAGTGGTCACTCGACCGCCCCTCGGGACAGCCAAGCGTCCCCCCGTAAAAGGCCCGCGCGGCGGCGAGGTCATGGACGGGAAAGGCGAGATGAAAGGGGCGCAGCGTCATGCGGGCAGGATAGAGCGGATGATCCCCCCCGTCACCCCGCCCCCGCTATGCAATGCCCCCGCGCGTCCGCCGCCCTCCTCCAAGGTATCGCGCCCCCGCTCTCCCCATAAGCGGCGCGCCCCTGTTCTCCCGCGAAGGCGGGAGCCCAGACTGGATCCCCGCCTTCGCGGGGAAACAGCTCCACGTGCGTTGCAGTAACGCCGCCCCGCCACCCCACAACCACCCCGGCGAAGGCCGGGGCCCAATTGGGGGACGGTGGTAACAAAGGACATCGCGTCCTTACTGCGACCTTCCCAGCTGGACCCCGGCCTCCGCCGGGGAGGTGCAAGGGATGCGGCCTGCACGATGCTATTTGTCGATAAAGTACCAGCCGGCCGCAAAGGAGATGGCACCACCCCGGCGAAGGCCGGGGCCCAGTTGGGGGACGGTGGTAACTAAAGGTTGCGCGTCGTCACGGCGACCTTCCCAGCTGGACCCCGGCCTTCGCCGGGGTGGTCATGTGTGGGGGTAGATTCAGGAGTTGGTACCGAGTCCAACGAAAGCGCCCACCGCACGAGGCCCGGCACCCCCTCCAGCCCCGCCGCCACGTCAGATGCAGCCTCAGATATTGCCCGCCCCCCGCCGCCACGCCATAGCGCGGGCGTGACCCGCTCTCCCGCCCGCGCCGCCCTCACCTCCCCCGCGCTCGCCAGCCTCCTGCTCGGCGCGATCGCCGCGACGGGGTTTGCGCCGCTCGATCTCTGGCCGCTCGCGCTCGTCGCGGTCGCCGCGTGGCTCGCGCTCGTCCACGACGCAGGCTCGTTCCGCCAGGCGCTGTGGCGCGGCTGGCTGTTCGGGCTCGGGCATTTCACCGTCAACAACAACTGGTTCCAGCACGCGTTCGACTTTCAGGACGCGATGCCACCGGTGCTCGGCTATTTCGCCGCGGTCGGGCTCGCGCTCTATCTCGCGATCTTCCCGATGGTCGCCGCGGGCCTCGCCTGGCGGTTAGGACGCCGCGCGACCGCAACGCCCGACCCCGCCTTCATCCTCGTCTTCGCCGCCGCGTGGATCGCGACCGAGTGGCTGCGCAGCGTGCTGTTCACCGGCTATGCCTGGGATCCGCTGGGGGTGATGTGGCTGCCCGCGATCGGCATCGCGCGGCTGTCGGCCTGGATCGGCACCTATGCGCTGTCGGGGGTGACGATCGTCGCGGCGGGATCGCTGTGGATGCTCGCGCGTCGCCGCGTCGCGATGCCTGCGATCGTCATACCGCTGCTCGCGCTCGCCGCGCTGTCGGCGCTGTGGACCGACGCCCCCGCCGCGCCCGCCAACGCCCCCCGGGTCCGCGTCGTCCAGCCCGATATCGGCCAGGAGGATCGCAGCGAATCGGACGGCGAACGCGTGCTGTCCGCGCTCGAAAAGCTGTCGGGCACCCCCGGCGCCACCCCCCGCCTCGTCGTCTGGCCCGAGGGCGTGGTGCGCGACTATCTCGAGGATGGCTATCCCTTCTACGCCTATGACTGGTCGAGCCCGGCCTATCTGCGCCGCCGGATCGCGCGGCTGCTCGGCCCCGACGACATCTTGCTGACCGGCGGCACCTCGCTGTCGTTCGACCGCGAGGACCGGATCGCGGGCGCGACTAACTCAGTGTTCGCGATCGACGCGCAGGCGCGGCTGCGCGGCCGCTACGACAAGGCGCATCTCGTCCCCTACGGCGAATATCTGCCGATGCCGTGGCTGCTGAAACCCCTCGGGCTCGCGCGGCTCGTCCCCGGCGACATCGACTTCACCTCGGGCGAGGGGCCGGGCAACCTGACGCTGGCGGGCTTCGGGTCGATCGGCATCCAGATCTGCTACGAGATCATCTTCTCAGGCCAGACGGTCGACCGCGCGCACCGCCCGCGGCTGTTGTTCAACCCCTCGAACGACGCCTGGTTCGGGAGCTGGGGCCCGCCGCAGCATCTGGCGCAGGCACGGATGCGCGCGATCGAGGAGGGGCTGCCGATCGTCCGCGCGACCCCGACCGGCATCTCCGCAATCATCGCCGCGGACGGCCGCCTGCTCGCCACCGTCGCGCATGAGACCGCGGGTGCGGCCGAGCTGCCGATGCCGCCCGCGCTGCCCGTGACGCCGTTCGCGCGGCTCGGCAATCTGGCGGCGGGGCTGGTCATGGCGGCGATGATCGCCTTGGCCGTTGCCCTGCGCCGCCGCGAACGCTAGAAGGACATATAAAGCTTTCCTTATATGATGCTCCGCGGTGTCTCACCGCCGGGCCTTTTGCGAAGAGGTTTCATGCGCAAGTCCTTTCTCTTCACCTCCGAGTCGGTCTCCGAAGGCCATCCCGACAAGGTCGCCGACCAGATCAGCGACACGATCGTCGACCTGTTCCTCGCCAAGGATCCCGAGGCGCGCATCGCCTGCGAGACGCTGACGACCACGCAGCTCGTCGTCCTCGCCGGCGAGATCCGCGGCAAGGGCATCTATGAGAACGACCAGTGGGCCGATGGCGTACTCGACGAGATCGAGGCGGCCGTCCGCAACACCGTCAAGGAAATCGGCTACGAGCAGTCGGGCTTCCACTGGAACGAGTTCCGTTTCGAGAACAACCTCCACGGCCAGTCCGCGGAGATCGCGATGGGCGTCGACGAGAGCGGCAACAAGGACGAGGGTGCCGGCGATCAGGGCATCATGTTCGGCTACGCGACCGACGAGACGCCCGGCCTGATGCCCGCGACGCTCTACTACAGCCACAAGATCCTCGAGCGGATGGCCGCCGATCGCCATTCGGGCGCAGCCCCGTTCCTCGAGCCCGACGCCAAGAGCCAGGTGACGCTCGCCTATGAGAACGAGAAGCCGGTCCGCGCGACCGCGCTCGTCGTCTCGACCCAGCACGCACCGGGCTATTCGGAAAAGGGCAAGAACCCCGATCCGGCCAAGTACGCCGAGCTGCGCGACTATGTCATGGGCGTGTTCACCGACGTGCTGCCCGCAGGCTTCATCTCGGACGAGACCGCGATCTACATCAACCCGACCGGCGCGTTCGAGATCGGTGGCCCTGACGGCGACGCAGGCGTCACCGGCCGCAAGATCATCGTCGACACCTACGGCGGCGCAGCCCCGCATGGCGGCGGCGCGTTCTCGGGCAAGGATCCGACCAAGGTCGATCGCTCGGCCGCTTACGTCGCACGCTATCTGGCGAAGAACGTCGTCGCCGCCGGGCTCGCCCGCCGCTGCACGATCCAGCTGAGCTACGCGATCGGCATCGCCGAGCCGCTGTCGGTCTATGTCGACACGCACGGCACCGGCACGGTCGAAGAGGCCAGGCTCGAGGCGGTCCTGCCCAAGCTCGTCCGCCTGACGCCCAAGGGCATCCGCGAGCACCTCAAGCTCAACGCGCCGATCTACAAGAAGACCGCGGCGTACGGCCATTTCGGCCGCGAGCCCGAGGGTGACAGCTTCACCTGGGAGCGCACCGATCTGGTCGACAAGCTGAAGGCCGCAACCGCCTGACGCACCTCGCCCGATAGGTGATACAGAAAAGCCTCCCCCGGACCGTCCGGGGGAGGCTTTTTCATGTCCGCTACGCCGGATCGAAAGCGATCAGCCGGGCGCCGACCGGTCGGTCCCCGCCGCGTCGCCGACCAGCGGCGCGCTCGCGCGCTGCCGATGCCGCTGCTCGGTCAGGATCTGCCACGACGCCAGGAACAGCGCCGCGACCAGCGGCCCGACGACGATGCCGCTCAGACCGATCAGCTCGATCCCGCCCAGCGTCGTGACCAGCACGACGAAATCGGGGATCCCCGTGTCGCGCCCGACCAGGATCGGCCGCAGGATATTGTCCGCCATGCCGATCACGACGACGCCCGAGATGATCACCACCAGCCCCTGCCAGATCGCAGTGGTCGCCAGCAGATAGACCGCGACCGGGACCCAGACGATCGCCGGCCCGAGCGCGGGCAGCAGCGAGGTCAGCGCCATCAGCAGGCCCCAGAGCAGGGCCGCGGGCAGCCCGACGATCCAGAAGGTCGCCGCGCCCAGCCCGCCCTGGACCAGCGCGACGATCACCGTCCCCTTGATCGTCGCACGCACCACTGACACGAACTTGTCGACCAACGCGGCGGTGACCGACCGCTCGAGCGGCAGCGCGTCGCAGATCTTCGGCCCGATCGTCTCGCCGTCGCGCAGCAGGAAGAACATCACGTACAGCGCGATACCAAAGGCGAGCAGGAAGGCGGCGGCGTTGCGCCCGATCGACAGCGCCTGGCTGGCGATCGTCCGCACGCTGTTGCCCATCGTCTGCGACAGTCGCGCCTGGATCCGCTCGATCGAATCGAACCCGGCCTTGTCGAGCAGCGTCTGCAGGCGCGTCGGCAACGCATCATGCACCTGGTTGAAATAGGCGGCGAAATTGATCTCGCCATTCTGGATGCGGGTATAGACCGTGCCCGCCTGGTCGACGATCATCCCGCCGATGATCATGCTCGGCACGACGACCGCGAACAGGATGATCAGCAGCGTCAGTGCAGCGGCGGTGTTGCGACGCGTCGGCATCCGCTCGAGCAGACGCTGGAACAGCGGCTGGAACAGGATCGCGGCGAGCGCGGCCCACAGCAGCGCCAGGGCGTACGACCAGACGACCACGACGAGCGCGATCGTGATCACCACCAGGAATATCAGGAATCCGCCCGTTTCGAGCCGGCGCCGGTTGATCATCATGCATCCCCCCCAACATCGTCGGTCGGCCCCAGGCGCCGCCGACGATACCGCCCCCGCCCGAATCGGCGGGGACGGCATCATTGTACTTAGCGCAGCGCGGCGCTGCCGTTGACGAGGGCCGCCTTCTGCTCGTTCGACATCGCGGCGGCGTTCACGTCCGCGTCGTCGACCGCCTCGCCCTGCTTCTCGCCCTGATCGCGAACCGCCTCGGCGCGATCTTCGAGATTGTCGGCAGCCGCCTCGAGCGCGTCGGCGCGGTTTTCCGCGGCGCCTTCGACCTGGCTGCCCAGCTTGTCGTCACCCTTGCCGCCACAGGCTGCGAGCGGAATGGTCAGCGTTGCGAGCATGAGCGCGGTAGCAATGGTCTTCATGTATAAATCCCTCTTGTGAGGCCATCCAAACCGTCACGCAGGCGGAACGGTTCCCTCGGCCCTGTTTGGTACCGTCGCGGGGTCGTGATCCGCGGATCTTTCCCTGTTTTCAGTGACATGCTCGACGACCGGCGCGACTCGGTCGAACAGTGCGCTGACCGCCGCCTCGGCGATCCAGCCGACCGCCGCGCCGACGACCAGGTCGGACAGATAATGCTTGCCGTTGACCGGTTGCGCCGCCGCCACCGCGACCGTCGCCAGCGCCGACGGCATCGCCGCGCCGTCGATGTCGCGCGACGCCGCACGCGCGACCGCCACCGCGCCTGCGGTATGGCCCGACGGGAAGGACGTCTGCTTGTGATCGTCGCTGTCGCCCGTCTCGAACCGCGCCTTGCCGGTGTCGAGCGCATGGCCCGGCCGCGTCCGGTCGACCGAATGCTTGATCACCGATTTCGCCGCGGTCGCCGCCAGATGCGAGGCGAGCATCCGTGCGCCGCCGCGGATCAGGTCGGGCCGCCGCGCGACCAGCCCGATCACCAGCGTGCCGATCGACGTCGCGATCAGCTGCGGCTGGTCGGCGACCTCGGCGAGAAAGCCGGTCGCCTTCACCACCGGCGCGTCGCGGTGTTCGGCCAGCTTGTAGGTCGCCTTGCGGTCAGCCTCGGCGATCTTGGCCGCCGCACTCTTGCTCTTGCCCGTCATCATCAGTCCTTCTGTCGCATTTCGCCGCGCACCTGCGCATGCGCCAGCAGCGCGAACACCCCCGCACCACCGACGAGATTCCCCATGATCGCCGGCAGCAACAGTCCCGCAAAGGTCCGGACCAGGTCGACATGCCCGGTGAACAGCAGCAGGAACGCCTCGTCCGATCCGACGATCGAATGGCTGAACCCGCCGATCGCGACCACATAGGTCACCGCGAAGATCACCATGAACGCCTCGCCGCGCGCATTGGGCAGCGACCAGGCGAGGATCGCGATCATGAACCCGGCCGGGATCGCGTTGACGAACGTCGCCCAGGCACCAAGCTCGGTGATCCGCATCGACACCGCGATCATCGCTTCGCGCAGCTCCGCCCCGCCGAGCACACCGCCCGCGATCGCCGCCGCGGTCAGCGCGGTGCCGAGCAGGTTGGCGCCCAGCACGATGCCCCACAGCCGCAACGTCCGCCGCAGCGCCCAGCGCGACGGCTTGGTCACCAGCGGCAGCATCGCGCTGATCGTGCTCTCGGTGAACAATTGCATCCGCCCGAGAATGACGACCAGGAACCCCGCCGGATAGCCGAGCGACACGACCAGCTCGCGCCACGGCGTATCGGGCAGCGCGGCATGAAGCGCACCCTCGGCGACCAGCGACGCGGTGATCGCGAGCCCCGCCGCGAGCGCGGAGAAGAACAGCGAGACCCCCGGGCGCGCGAGTTCATCCTCACCCGCCTCGCGCACCGCGCGGTGGAGATCGCCCGCGTCCGCCGCCTTCAGGTCCTCGACGTCCTGCTCGGGCCCCTCGGGCGCGGACCCGGTGTCCGCCGTGGTGGTGCTGTTTTCGGCCATTACGGCCTTGTAACGGACCGCTACGTGCTTTGCTCCCGCGCAATCGACCGCTAGAGCGCGCGGCGATGAACGATCCCGCCACCATTCGCCGCCTCTATGGCCGTCGCCAGGGCCACAAGCTTCGCCAGGGCCAGTCCGCGCTCGTCGAGGAGATGCTCCCGCGTCTGTCGGTTCCCGACACGGGGATTGTCGACGCCGCCACCCTGTTCGGCGACGACCGCCCGCTGCATGTCGAGATCGGCTTCGGCGCGGGCGAACATCTCGCCGGCCAGGCCGCGGCCAATCCGGATGTCGGCTTCATCGGCTGCGAACCGTTCCTCAACGGCGTCGTCGGCGCGCTCGGCCACATCCGCGACGGCGGGCTGACCAATGTCCGGCTCTATATGGGCGACGCGCTCGAGGTGATCGAGCGGCTGCCCGATGCCAGCCTCGACCGGCTCTACCTCCTCCACCCCGATCCCTGGCGCAAGGCGCGGCATGCCAAGCGGCGCATGGTCAATCACGGTCCGCTCGACACGATCGCCGCCAAGCTGAAGCCCGGCGCCGAATTCCGGCTCGGCACAGACGATCCGACCTATTGCCGCTGGTCGATGATGATCATGGACCAGCGCCGCGACTTCACCTGGCAGGCGCGCACCCCGCAGGACTTCCTGACCCGCCCCGACGACTGGCCCGAGACGCGCTATGAGCGGAAAGCCCGGCGCCAGGGCCACGAGGTCTGGTATTTCCGCTATATCCGCGACTAGCGCCCGCCGCTGCGCCGCCACCAGCCGGCCAGCGCGCGACCCGCAATCGCCGGCAGGCCCGGCCTGAGCAACAGCCAGTCGCGGATCGGTGCGCCCTCCGCCGCGCCGATCACCCGCTTGTAGCCGCTGTCGCCCGCGCCCCAGTCGACCCTGGTCGCGCCGCGCGTCATCGCCGCGACCAGGTTGCGCCAGTAGAGCAGCTTGCCCGGCGAATGCTTGGCGAAACGCGGATCGTAGCTGTTGGCGATCGCGTAGATCAGCGCCCCCGTGTCGATGTCGAACGAGAAGGCGGCGGGCACGCCGTCGACGCGGAGCAGCGCCGCGCGGAACATCCCTGCCAGCACCGGATCGACCGCCGCCGCCTGCCAGAAGGCGAGATGCCCGTCGGTCGTAAATTTCATGTCGCGGCGATCGGTCTCCTGCGCGACCCAGCTCGTCTGCTCGACCGCGCCCAGATCGGCGAACCGCGCCGGCCAGTCCGCCCCCGCCAGCGCCTGCCAGTCGAGCGCGCCATGCTCGGCCAGATGCTTTTCGTGAAAGCGGTTCTTGCGCAGCGTCGAGTTGCGCGGCCAGCGCTCGCCATCGACGCTCGGCGCGAGGTCGAGCACCCAGGCGTCGCCGACATGCCGGTCGATCGCGCACCATCCCGCCGCCCGCGCGCTCGCGATCAGCGCGTCCGCCGCCGGATCGCCATCCTGAACCGGGCCGATCCGCAGGCCGTTGCACTGCGCAGATAGTCCGCGCAGCGCCGCCGCGCGTGCCGCCTCGCTCGCCCCCATCGCCATGCCGAAACTGCGGAACGGCCAGTAACAGCCCGGCACCGTCGCCAGCCGCAGCCACGCCGGGCCGAGCGCGACGAACGGCAACGCGATCGCCGCGACGCCGTCCTCCTCGACCACCAGCGTCTTCGCACGCCCGCCATAGGCACTCAGCGCGGCGGCATACCAGCCATAGCGCAGGAACCGGTGGCTCGGCGCCGCGCGCGCGGCGACCGCGTCGATCGCGATGCTCAGGCCCTCGACCACGCTTGCCTGCACGCTCGGTGGCACCGGCACGCGGTCGGACAGGAGCATCGGCTTCGACATCGCACGCCCCCTAGCAGCAATCCCTTACCAGGTAGTGCAGGATCGCACCGGGCGCCGCGGCGCTTCAGGCGGGGGGCGGGATTGGCTTCCCTCCGGCGCGGTTATTCCGCATGATGATCAGGATGATACCCATTCCCGCCGTTTCGACGATCGCGCAGACGATCCAGCTGTCGCTTGCGCCCGTCTTTATGCTCGCGGGCATCGGCCAGCTGCTCAACGTGCTCGCCGGTCGCCTCTCGCGCGTCATCGACCGCGCCCGCCAGCTCGAAAAGCTCCATCCCAGCAGCGCGGGGCCTGAACGCATCCGCCATATCTGGGAGTTGCGGCTGCTCGACCGGCGGATGACGATCATCAACGCCTCGCTCTTCCTCGCGGTGTCGAGCGCGATCATGACCTGTATCGTCATCGCGCTGCTGTTCATCGCCGAACTCGCCAAGCTGCACTTCGGGACCTATGTCGCGGTCTCGTTCATCCTTGCGATGATCCTGCTGATCGCCGCCTTTGCCAGCTTCATGATCGAGGTGCGGATCTCGTTGGTCGCCTTCCGCATCCGCCCCGAACTGCTCGACAACCCCGAACTGCTCGACAAGCTGACATGACGCTCGAACACCGCCTGCTGCAGGGCGTCGTCGCGATCGCCTGCCTCCTGCCGCTGCTCGTCGGCGGTCAGGGGATCGTCCACGGCCCAGCCCCGTTCGGCCACCTCGCCGACGTGCCGCGCGATCTCGACAGCCATTTCCGCTATATTTCGGGGATCTTCTTCGCGACCGGGCTCGGCTTTCTCAGCTGCATTCCGCATATCGAGACAAAGGGCCCGCGCTTCCGGCTGCTCGGCGGGCTGATCGTGGTCGGCGGCCTCGCGCGGCTCGTCTCGCTGATCGATGTCGGCATGCCGTCGCGCGGACATGTGCTGGGGCTCGGCATGGAAATCCTCGTCGTGCCGCTGCTGATGCTCTGGCAGGCGCGCCTCGCCCGCCGGGCCCTTTCCAACGCCGGACCGAATCCCTAGACGACGCTTGACCATACCCGGTCCTCGAAAGGTCCAAGCATGCGTGAAGCCGCCATCGTCTCGACTGCCCGTACCGCCATCGGCAAAGCCTATCGCGGCGCGTTCAACGCGACCGAGGCACCGGTGCTCGGCGGACACGTCATGAACGCGGCGGTCGAGCGCGCCGGGATCGACCCCGCGCGCATCGACGAGGTGTTCTGGGGCGTCGGCAACCAATGGGGGACGCAGGGCGGCAATGCCGGACGCATGGCGCTCTTCGCCGGCGGCCTGCCCGAATCGGTCCCCGCGGTCACGCTTGACCGCAAATGCGGCTCGGGACTGACCGCGGTCGCGCTCGCCGCGCGCACGATCATCTGCGACGAGGCCGATGTCGCGCTGGCGGGCGGGATGGAATCGATCAGCTACACCGTGACGAAGGACGCGCCGCGCTACGTCAATCAGAGCGTCACCGCGCGCGAGCCCGCCGCCTATATCCCGATGATCGAGACCGCCGAGATCGTCGCGCGCAAATACGGCATCAGCCGCGAGGCGCAGGACGCCTATGCCGCGATGAGCCAGCAGCGCGCCGCCGCCGGCCTCGCCAGCGGCGCGTTCGCCGAGGAGATCGTGCCGATCACCGTCGAGAAGGCGCTGTTCGACAAGCAGGGCGCGCGCACCGGCAGCGAGAACGTCACGCTGAGCCAGGACGAGGGAATCCGCGCGGGCACGACTGCGGAGGCGCTCGCCGGGCTCAAGACCGTCTGGCCGGGCGGCGATTTCTCCAGCCCGGGGACCAGCGTCACCGCGGGCAATGCCAGCCAGCTTTCCGACGGCGCGTCCGCGCAGCTGCTGATGGACCGGCGGACCGCGGAGGCCGAGGGCAAGGAGATCCTCGGTATCTATCGCGGCTTCCAGTCGGCGGGCTGCGACCCCGCCGAAATGGGCATCGGCCCGGTCTTCGCGATCCCCAGGCTGCTCGACCGCGCCGGGCTGACCGTCGCGGACATCGGCCTGTGGGAGCTGAACGAGGCGTTCGCGTCGCAATGCCTCTACTGCCGCGACCATCTCGGCATCGATCCCGAAAAGTACAACGTCAATGGCGGCGCGATCGCGGTCGGCCACCCCTTCGGCATGACCGGCTCGCGCCTCGTCGGCCACGCACTGATCGAGGGCCGCAAGCGCGGCGTCCGCTATGTCGTGGTCTCGATGTGCACCGCCGGCGGCATGGGCGCCGCGGGCCTGTTCGAGATCGTCTGACGTGACGGGGGCGGGCGCCGCCTCCCGTCATCCTGACGAAAGTCAGGACCCAGGGTAACGGGGTGCGGCGCATGTGGCTCTGGGTCCTGACTTTCGTCAGGATGACGGGACGTATACAGGGCGACCCCTGTTCAGAATGACAAGGTCCTGCCCCGCCTATGCGTTTCCTCCTCCTCCCGGCGCTAGCGCTGCTGGCCACCCCGGCCTCCGCCGCCCCTCAGAAACCCACCCCCGCGAAACCCGGCACCGTCCGCGTCCGCCTCACCACCTCCGAAGGCCCGATCACCCTCGCGCTCGACACGCGCCATGCCCCCAAGACCAGCGCGAACTTCCTCGCCTATGTCGATGACGGCCGCTTCGACGGGACCGATTTCTACCGTGCCGCGCGCAGCAAGAAGGCGCCGAAATTCGGCTTCATCCAGGGCGGCATCCGCACCGACGCGCGGCGCATCCTGCCCGCCTTCCCGCTCGAGACCACGACGCAGACCGGCATCCGCCATCTCGACGCGACGATCTCGATGGCGCGCGGCAGCGAACCCGGCTCGGCGGGCGGCAATTTCTTCATCACCGTCGGCCCGACGCCCGCGATGGACGCGCGCCGGGGCTATCTCGGCTATGCGGCCTTCGGCCATGTCGTCGGCGGCATGGACACGGTCCGCCGCATCCTCGCCAAGCCGACCGGTGGCGGGCTCGACGCGTTCAAGGGCCAGATGATCCTCAACCGCGTCGCGCTGATCAGCGCCAAGCGGCTCGACGGCACGCCCCGCCCGACCAGCGGCCCGCGACCATGGCTGTTGAAGACCCGCCCCACCCCGCCACGGCCGCGCTGACGCGTCAGTCCGCGAACAGCAGGACCGGCGTCTCGAGATACTTTTTCAGCCCCTGGACGAAGCTCGCCGCATCCCAGCCATCGACGACGCGGTGGTCGCAGCTGATCGACAGGTTCATCAGCTTCGCGCGGACCACCTCGTCGCCCTTAAACACGGGGCGTTCGACGATCTTGTTCGGCCCGATGATCGCGACCTCGGGCCGGTTGATCACCGGCGTCGTCGCGATCCCGCCGAGCGGCCCGAGCGAGGTGACGGTAATCGTCCCGCCACCCATCTCGTTCGGCGCGAGCTTGCCCGCGCGCGCGGCCTCGGCAAGCCGCGTGATCTCGGTCGCGAGCTGCCAGACGTTGCGGTCCTGCGCGTCGCGGATCACGGGCACGGTCAGCCCCGCATCGGTCTGCGCCGCCATGCCCAGATGGATCGCCCCGTGCCGCGTCACCACGCCCGCCTCGTCGTCGTAGCGCGCGTTGAGCATCGGGAAATCGGGGATCGTCTTGCAAATCGCGACGATCATCAGCGGCAGCATCGTCAGCTTGGGCCGCCCGCCGCGATTGGCGTTCAGATCCGCGCGCATCGCCTCCAGCGCGGTGACGTCGATCTCGTCGACATAGGTGAAATGCGGGATCGCGCGCTTCGACGCGGCCATGTTCTCTGCGATCTTGCGCCGCATGCCGATGACCTTGATCGGCTGATCCGCGCGCGCCCGGCTCGCCCCCGGCGCCTGATAGCCCTGCCCCGCGCCGTATCGCAGATACGCGTCGAGATCGGCATGACGGACCCGGTCGGACTCGGTCTTCACCGACGCCAGATCAATCCCCAGATCCCGCGCCCGCGCCCGCACCGCGGGCGATGCCAGTGCGTGTGCCTTGGCAGCAGCGACCTGCTCGTCACTCCCCCCCGGCGAAGGCCGGGGTCCAGTTGGAACGTCTCCAGTGATAGTGGTCCGAGGCTCGTCATCTGCCGACCCCACCTGGGCCCCGGCCTCCGCCGGGGTGGTGGCGGTCGGCGTATCGACCACCTCCTCAACCCCCGGATTCTCCGCCTCATACTGCTCGGCCGTCTCCGCCTGCGCCGCCGTCAACGGCGCCGCCACAACCTCACCCCCGGCGTCGACCGCATCCGTCTCGATCACCACCAGCGCGGCCCCGATCGACACCTGATCGCCGACCTCGCCCGCCAGCGCGACGACGACGCCCGACACGGGCGATTCCATCTCGACCGTCGCCTTGTCGGTCATCATGTCCGCGACCGGCGAATCCTCCTCGACGCGGTCGCCGATCGCGACGTGCCATGCGACGATCTCGGCCTCCGAGATGCCTTCGCCGATATCCGGCAGTTTGAAGGTAAAGCGAGCCATCAGAAAATTCCGTTCGTTTCGAGCGAAGTCGAGAAACTTGTGTGAGGGATTCCGAAGGCTTCTCGACTGCGCTCGAAGCGAACGGGGGTGGGTGAACGCATCATTATGCGTCCTTCATGATCTTCTTGAGGGCCTCGGTGATACGGACCGGCCCCGGGAAATAGGCCCATTCCAGGCTGTGCGGGTACGGCGTGTCGAACCCGGTCACGCGCTCGATCGGTGCCTCGAGATGGTAGAAACAGCGTTCCTGCACCAGCGCCGACAGCTCGGCGCCGAACCCGCTGGTCCGCGTCGCCTCGTGGACGATCATGCAGCGCCCGGTCTTCTTCACCGACGCCTCGATCGTCTCGATGTCGAGCGGGACGAGCGTGCGCAGGTCGACGATCTCGGCGTCGATCCCCGTCTCGGCGATCACCGCCGCGCAGACATGCACCATCGTGCCATAGGCGAGGATCGTCAGCGCCTCGCCGGCCCGGACGATCTTCGCCTTGCCGAGCTCGATCTTGTAATAGCCCGTCGGCACTTCGCCGGCCGGATGCTTCGACCAGTTCTGCGACGGCCGATCCCAATAGCCGTCGAACGGGCCGTTATAGATGCGCTTGGGCTCGAAGAAGAGCGTCGGGTCATTGTCCTCGATCGCCGCGATCAGCAGGCCCTTCGCGTCATAGGGCGTCGACGGGATCACCGTCTTGATCCCCGACATGTGCGTGAAGAGCCCCTCGGGGCTCTGGCTGTGCGTCTGCCCGCCGAAGATGCCACCGCCGAACGGCGATCGCACCGTGATCGGCGAGGTGAACTCGCCCGCCGAGCGATAGCGCAGCCGCGCGGCCTCGGACACGAGCTGGTCGAGCGCGGGATAGATGTAATCCGCGAACTGGATCTCGGGAACAGGACGCAGGCCGTACGCACCCATCCCCACCGCGACGCCGATGATCCCGCATTCGGTAATCGGCGTGTCGAACACGCGCGTCTTGCCGTGTTTCGCCTGCAACCCCGCGGTCGCGCGGAACACGCCGCCGAAATAGCCGACATCCTCGCCCATCACGATCACGTCGGGATCGCGCGTCATCATGATGTCCATGGCGGAGTTGATCGCCTGGATCATGTTCATCCGGCTGGTCTCGCCGCCGTCCGCTGTTTCGGACCCGGGTGCCTCGATCATGTCGCTCATGCCTTGCGATCCCATGGACGGCCGCTTGCCGTCTCTTCATCGAGCATCTGCTGACGCTGCTCCTTCAGATGCCAGGGCAGTTCCTCGAATACGCCGTCGAACAGCGATTCGAGCGGCTGGTGCAGCCCGTGCCCGAGGATGCCGTTCTTCTCAGCCTCCTTCTGCGCGGCCTTGACCTGCTCGGCGAGCTCCTTGTCCTGCGCCGCGTGGCGTTCGTCGTCCCATTCGCCGATCGCGATCAAATGGTCCTTCAACCGCTTGATCGGGTCGCCGAGCGGCCACGCATTGGGCTCGCCCTCGCTGCGATACTGGCCGGGATCGTCCGAGGTCGAATGACCTTCCGCGCGGTACGTGAAATGCTCGATCAGCGTCGGCCCCTGATTGGTCCGCGCCCGCTCGGCCGCCCACTCGGTCGCGGCGTACACGGCAAGCGCATCGTTACCGTCGACGCGCAGCCCGGCAATGCCATAGCCGACCGCCCGCGCCGCAAACGTCGTCGCCTCCGCCCCCGCAAAGCCCGAGAAGCTCGAAATCGCCCACTGGTTGTTGACCACGTTGAAGATCACCGGCGCGCGGTAGACCGCGGCGAAGGTGCACGCCGAATGGAAGTCGCCCTCCGCGGTCGATCCCTCGCCGCACCACGTCGCCGCAATCCGCGTGTCACCCTTCGCCGCCGACGCCATCGCCCAGCCCACGGCTTGCGGATATTGCGTCGTAAGGTTGCCCGAGATCGAGAAGAACCCGGCTTCCTTGACCGAATACATGATCGGCAGCTGCTTGCCGCCCAGCCTGTCCGCGGTGTTCGAATAGATCTGGTTCATCATGTCGACGAGGCTCCAGCCCCGTGCGATCAGCAGTCCCTGCTGGCGGTAGGACGGGAAGCACATGTCCTCGTAATCGAGCGCATAGGCCGCCGCGACCGCGACCGCCTCCTCGCCCAGCGCCTTCATGTAGAAGCTCGTCTTGCCCTGCCGCTGCGCGCGGAACATGCGCTCGTCGAACGCACGGAGCAGCGCCATGCTGCGCAGCATACGGCGCAGCATATCGGGCGAAAGCTTGGGATCCCATGGCCCCACCGCATTGCCGTCATCGTCGAGCACGCGGACCAGCGTATAGGCGAGATCGGTGAAATCGCTCGCCTTGTCCGCGGTATCGGGACGCCGCGCCTGCCCCGCGGGCGGCACGTCGACTTCGGCGAAATCGACCGGATCGCCGGGTCGAAACTTCGGTTCGGGCACATGCAGCGTCAATCCGGGTAGATTGCGCAGCGGCTGCGAATCGGCGCGAGGGTGCTCGCTGGCCATCGTCACTCCATCTCCATCGCCCGGCGGCGTACGCGCCGGATCGCTCTTCGCGGCCTTGTTATAAAATTTCAACGGCATTGGCGAGAGGGAGTTTTGCCGGACTCCGCATTCGCACCGGCCGCGTGCAACGCCGTGCGATTAATGCGATAGCATGAGCCTGCGGACGCGGGCAGACACGGGCGGACAGGGGAGGCAGGGCGACATGCTGCAGGACTGGGACGCCGTCGTCGCGATCGGATGCACGCTGCCGGGTGTCGAGCCGGGCACCAGCTACGGCCGGCCCGCACTCAGGTTCCGCGGCAAGACGCTCGCGTCCACCACCGCGCCAGATCCCGGCAGCTTCGTGCTCCATATCGGTCTCGACGAGAAGGACATCCTGCTCGACACCGACCCCGCGACCTTCTGGCAGACCGATCATTATGACGGCTGGCCGGCGGTGCTGGTCCGTTACGGCACCGGCGCGGGCGAGCGGATCGCGGATCTGCTCGCCCGCGCCTGGTGGGACCGCGCTACCGCGGCTCAGCGCAAGGCCTATGGCGAGCGCCCCTAGCCGGGTCGCGCGCTACTCTACCGTCTGCTCGATCACCCCGAAGATCGGGCGATGCCGGTCGTCCTCCGCCCAGATCCGCACCGTGTCGCCCTTTTTCAGGAACGGGGTCACCGCCGCGCCGCCCGCGATCGTCTCGATCGTCCGCACTTCGGCCAGGCAGGAATAGCCGACCCCGCCCTCTGCGATCGGCTTGCCCGGCCCGCCATCCGCGCCGCGGTTCGACACCGTGCCCGACCCGACGATCGTCCCCGCGCCAAGCTTGCGCGTCTTGGCGGCATGCGCGATCAGCGTGCCGAAATCGAACGTCATGTCCTCGCCCGCCTCGGCGCGGCCAAAGGGCTGGCCGTTCAGGTCGACCATCAGCTTGCGGTGCAGCTTGCCGTCCTGCCACCAGTCGCCGAGCGACTCGGGCGTCACGAACACCGGCGAAAACGCACTGGCGGGCTTCGACTGGAAGAAGCCGAACCCCTTGCCCAGCTCGGCCGGGATCAGGTTGCGCAGCGACACGTCGTTGGTCAGCCCGACCAGCCGCACCGCCGCCAGCGCCTCCTCGCGGCTCGCGCCCATCGCCACGTCACCGGTGACGACGACGACCTCGCCCTCCATATCACAGCCCCAGCTCTCGTCGGAAAGCGGGATCGGGTCGCGCGGCCCCAGAAACCCGTCCGACCCGCCCTGATACATCAGCGGATCGTGCCAGAAGCTGTCGGGCATCTCGGCCGCACGCGCCTGCCGCACGAGCGCGACATGGTTCACATAGGCCGACCCATCCGCCCACTGGTAGGCGCGCGGCAGCGGCGACGCCGCGTCATGCTCGTGGAACCGCCGCATCGGGATCATCTCATGCTCCAGATCGGTCGACAGATTCTCGAGCATCGGCGCAAGCCGGTCCCAGTCGTCGAGCGCGGCCTGCAGCGTCGGCGCGATATGCGTCGCATCGGCATACCAGGCGAGATCGTTCGATACGACGACGAGCCGGCCGTCACGGCCCCGGGCTGGATCTGCGTCCTTCAGGCTGGCCAGTTTCATTGCGGATCCTCTCAATGTTTTCACCACCCTACGCCCGCCCGCCGCCGGAAGTCGAGACCGACGGTCGCACGCGCATCCCGACCGGCCGCTCCTGCGTTATCCTTGCAACCAGCCGACCCCGGCGCCACACTTGGTCACCGCCTTCGAAAGCTCCGCCATGCCCCTCGACGCCATGCCCCTCGACATCGTCCGCGTGCCCGTCCTCAGCGACAATTACGCCTGGCTGATCCACGATCCCGACAGCGGCACGACGGTCGCGCTGGACCCAGGCGAGGCGGATCCGGTGATCGCCGCGGCGACCGCGCGCGGCTGGCGGATCGATCAGGTCTGGACGACGCACTGGCATCCCGATCACACCGGCGGCAACGCCGCGATCCGCGCGCAGGGCGCGATCGTCACCGGCCCCGCCGCGGAGGCCGCGAAGATCCCGACGCTCGACCACAGCGTGACCGAGGGCGATACCGTCACGCTCGGCGCGCACGCCGCGCAGGTGATGACCGTGCCCGGACATACCCAGGGCCATATCGCCTTCCACTTCGCCGACGACGCGGTGATCTTCACCGGCGACACGCTGTTCGCGATGGGCTGCGGCCGTCTGTTCGAGGGCACGCCCGCCGACATGTTCGCCAACATGCAGCGCTACGCCGCGCTGCCCGACGAAACGCGCGTCTATTGCGGCCATGAATATACCCAGTCGAACGGCCGCTACGCGCTGGTCGCCGAGCCCGACAATGCCGCGATCCGCGACCGGATGGCCGAGGTCGACGCGGCCCGCGCGCGCGGCGAGGCGACCGTGCCGACGACGATCGGGCTCGAACGCGCGACCAATCCGTTTCTCCGCGCGACCTCGGCCGCCGAGCTCGGCGAGCGGCGCGCCGCAAAGGATGCGTTCAAGGGCTGAATAGGCTATGTCGAGCCCCTCGGGGGCGCAAAGGAACTCGCATGCGCATCATGACACGCTTATCGCTGCTCTGCCTGACGATCGCCGCCACCGCCTGCACGGCCACCCCGCGCGAACAGGCGCAGATCGCGCAGCGCGAAACCGAAACGCAGCAGAAACTTGCGACCGCGCTCAAGGGGCTGACCCCCGGCGAGCCGACCCTGTGCCTCAACACCTTCGGCCAGAAACAGGTGACCAGCTACGGCTCGACGTTCCTCTACCGCGTCAACAACGGCACGATCTACCGGACCGAGACCAATGGCGGGTGCGGCGATCTCGACCGCAACATCCTGATCACGCGGACGCCCTCGGGGCAGCTCTGCCGCGGCGACATCGCCAACACGATCGACCGCGCCAGCCGCTTCCCCAGCGGCAGCTGCAGCTTCGGCGAATTCGTCCCCTATCGGAAGGCCCGATGAGGATGCCGCGCTCCGGCAGGATCGCCAGCCTCGCCGCGCTCGCGCTGACGCTCGTCGCCGGCCGCGACGATCCGCTCGCGGGGCGCATCGCTGGCGCGCCGGTCCGCTGCATCGGCATCGGTCTGGTCCAGGGCCCGACGATCCTCGACGCGACCACCATCCTCTATCGCCAGTCGGGCAAGCGCGTCTGGCGCACCGGCCCGGTCGGCCCCTGTCCGCAATTGCGCCCGCTGTCGACGATCATCGTCGACATCTATGGCGGCCAGCTCTGCCGCAACGACCGGTTCCGGCTGATCGAACCCGGCCTGTCGATCCCCTCACCCTCCTGCCGCTTCACCGACTTCACCCCTTACGACAAACCCTGACGCCCGGCCGTCCCGGATGATATGTTGCATCATGGCAACAACCAGCCATCCAATTTTCCGCAGCTGCGAACATCTCCTTTGATATGATACATCATTCGCGCTAGGCGGCAGCTCCGGGGTTCAAGGAGCGTTTCTATGCGTAAGACTTTCATCGGGATCAGCGCGCTGGCGGTCTTCGCCGCGACCGCCGCGACCGCCCAGACCGACACGCCGCCGACCGGCGCACCGGCCCATACGCCTGCCGCAACCCCAGCCCCGACCCGCACCCCCGCCCCGCGCGCGGCCGCCGAGATTCTCGTCACCGCCCCCGTCCGCCAGAGCGAGACCGACGTCCTCCAGGGCACCTCGATCCTCTCGGGCGCCGAGCTCACCCGCAACCTGCGCCCCACCATCGGCGAGACGCTCGCGCGCCAGCCCGGCGTGTCCGCCACCTCTTTCGGCCCCAGCGCCTCGCGCCCGATCCTGCGCGGCTTCCAGGGCGAGCGCATCCGCGTGCTGACCGACGGGATCGGCTCGATCGACGTCTCGAACACCTCGGTCGATCACGCGGTCATCATCGACCCGCTGCTCGCCGAGCGGATCGAGGTGCTGCGCGGCCCCTCCGCGCTGCTGTTCGGCTCGTCCGCGGTCGGCGGCGTCGTCAACGTCATCGACACGCGCATCCCGCGCAGCGTCCCCGAAAACGGCTACCGCGTGAACGGCATCGCCACCTACGGCTCGGCCGCGAACGAGCGCTCGGGCGGCGCCGCCGGCGACGTCGCGGTCGGCCAGCACCTCGTCCTCCACGCCGACGGCTCCTATCTGAAATCAGGCAATCTGCGCACCGGCGGCAACATCCTGTCGTCGCAGGCGCGCGCCGCCGCGCTCAGCCAGGTCGGCCTGCCGCAGGACACCGACGAGCCGATCGACTTCGCCGGCTCCGCCGCACTCCGCGGCAAGCTGCCCAACACCCAGTCCGAGACCTGGACCGCCGGCGTCGGCGCGTCGATCATCACCGATGGCGGCAATCTCGGCGTGTCGTACAGCCATTATGACAGCCTCTACGGCGTGCCGATCCGCTACGCGACGCAGGTCGGCCAGGAGCAGGAGGCGCCCCGCCTCGACGTCGTCCAGAACCGCGTCGACCTGCGGGGCGAGATCAACACCGGCGGCGGCTTCCTCGACAAGATCCGCGTCCGCGCGGGCCATGCGACCTATCGCCATTTCGAGCTCGAACCCGATGGCGGTGTCGGCACCGCCTTCTTCAACAACGGCACCGAAGGCCGGATCGAGCTCGTCCAGGCCAATCGCGGCGGCTGGCAGGGCGCATCGGGCGTGCAATATTTCAACCGCCTGTTCGACGTGAACGGCGACGAAGCCTTCCTGCCGCGCAACGAGACCAACCAGACCGGCCTCTTCACGCTCCAGCAATACAGCGCCGGCGCGTTCCGGGCCGAGGGCGGGCTGCGCTACGAGACGACGTCGCTCTCCGCCAAGACCCCGCTCGACGACCTCCGCTTCTTCCGCGGCAGCCGCAGCTTCGACGCGGTCTCGGGCTCGCTCGGCGCCTCCTACGGCGTGACCGACGCGGTCCGCTTGGGCGTCAACCTCTCGCACACCGAGCGCGCGCCGTCCGCCGAGGAGCTGTTCGCGAACGGCGGCCATGCCGGCACCCAGGCCTATGAATTCGGCAGCCCCGATTTCAAGCTCGAGAAGAGCTGGGGCATCGAGGGCACGCTCCACGCGCATGGCGATGGCTTCAGCTTCGACGCGTCGGCCTATTACAACGACTTCTCCAACTATATCTCGGAGAACCAGGTCGCGCAGAGCGTCTGCCAGACCGCCGCCGATCCGTCGGGGCGCGAGGTCGACCTGCCCTGCTTCCAGTATCAGCAGGCCGATGCGCGCTATTACGGGTTCGAGGCCAATGCCTCGGTCCGGCTCGCGCAGATCGGCGGCTATGTGCTGAACGCCGACCTGCTCGGCGATTATGTCCGCGCGACGATCGTCGACAACGGCCCCGTGCCGCGCATCCCGCCGATGCGCGTGCTCGGCGGGATCGAGGCACAGGGCGACCGCGTCAACGGCCGGCTCGAAGTCGAGCACGTCTTCGACCAGGACCGCATCGCCGCGTTCGAGACGACCACCAACGGCTACACGATGGTCAACGCGACCTTGGGCTTCAACCCGTTCGGCAAGGACAGCAAGACCTCGATCCTGCTCAGCGCGAACAACCTGTTCGACGTCGAAGCCCGCCGCCACGCCAGCTTCCTCAAGGACTTCGCCCCCCTAGCCGGCCGCGACATCCGCGCGACGCTCCGCTTCGGGCTGTAACGGGGGGGGCCGCTCCCCACTCCCAGAAAAGGAGCACCACCCCGGCGAAGGCCGGGGCCCAACTGGGGGGACCAAAGTAACCAGCTCCAGCCCGCCCCCACGAAAGCCTACCCAACTGGACCCCGGCCTCCGCCGGGGTGGAAGGCAGAGGCGAGCCGTCCCAAACACCACCCCGGCGAAGGCCGGGGCCCAATTGGGGGGGACCAAAGTAACCCCGCGCCGCCCGCCATCACGAAAGCATACCCAACTGGGCCCCGGCCTCCGCCGGGGTGGAACTCGCGGCGAGCGCAGTGGCCGATAACCGGCCCGCCCCCTATACCCAACCCATGCTCCCCATCCTCTACAGCTTCCGCCGCTGCCCCTACGCAATCCGCGCCCGCAGCGCGGTCGTCGCCAGCGGCGTCGCGGTCGAGCTCCGCGAGATCGTCCTGCGCGACAAGCCCGCCGCGCTGCTCGCCGCCTCCCCCAAGGGCACCGTCCCCGTCCTGATCCTCCCCGACGGCCGCGTCATCGACCAGAGCCTCGCCATCATGCACTGGGCGCTCGCCACCGCCGACCCGCTCGGCTGGCTGGCCGGAGAAGACACCGACCTGATCGCGACCAACGACGGCGCGTTCAAGCATCATCTCGACCGCTACAAATATGCTGATCGCCACGGCACCGATCCGCTCGAGCACCGCGCCGCCGCCACCGCGATCCTCGCCGATCTCGACACGCGGCTGGCAGCCACCGGCCACCTCGCCGGCCCCCGCGTCACGCTTACCGACATGGCGATCCTCCCGTTCGTGCGGCAATTCGCGCAGACCGACCGCGCCTGGTTCGACACGCTCCCCCTCCCCGCGCTCCACGACTGGCTGGGCCGCTATCTCGCAAGCCCGCTCTTCGCCGCCGTCATGACGAGATTCACGCCGTGGCAGCCGGATGCGCCGACTGTCATTTTTCCAACATGATCCGCGGCTAGCGCGTCGCCGGGGGGCATTGCGACAGCATGAGCCGCGCGACGGCGATCACGGTCCACGGGGGTGGCCGCGATCGGCGCGCGCGGGTCGTCGGGTGTCCCTTCGGTAAAACCAAGAAGATCATCCAGGGAACATCACCGTGACACGCACCCGTCTGACCACGTCGCTCCTGCGCGGCATCGCACCCGCGACTTTGCTGCTCGCCGCACTGCCCGCCGCCGCCCAGGACACGACCACCGCCCCGCCCCCCGCTCTTTCTCCGGCTGCCACCCCCGCTGAAGACGGCCTGGGCGAGATCGTCGTCACCGCCGAACGCCGCTCGGAGAATCTCCAGCGCGTGCCGCTGTCGGTCGGCGTCGCCTCGGGCGATGCGTTGCGTGCGTTCCAGGCGGGTGGCGACGACACGCTGCTGTCGCTGTCGGGCCGCGTCCCCGGCCTCTATGTCGAGACGACCACCGGCCGCATCTTCCCGCGCTTCTACATCCGCGGTCTCGGCAACATCGATTTCTACCTCGGCGCGTCGCAGCCGGTCACGATCATCCAGGACGACGTGATCCTCGAGCATGTCGTGCTGAAGTCGAACCCGGTCTATGACGTCCGCCAGGTCGAGGTGCTGCGCGGGCCGCAGGGCTCGCTGTTCGGCCGCAACACGACCGCGGGCATCATCAAGTTCGACACGATCAAGCCGACCAACGACTTCGACAGCCGCGCCTCGGCCTCGGTCGGCACCTATGGCAGCGTCAGCGTCGACGCGGGCGTCGGCGGCCCGCTGATCAAGGACCTGCTGTCGATCCGCGTCTCGACGCTGCTCCAGCACCGCGAAAACTATGTCGACAACGTCTATGCCGGCGTCACGCAGGACAGCACCGCGACCCCGCGCAGGAACGCGATGGGCGGCTTCGACGACCGCAACGTCCGCGTCCAGCTCGCGCTGACCCCGGGCAACGCCTTCTCGCTCGACCTGTCGGGCCATGCGCGCTGGTATGACGGCACCTCGACGCTGTTCCACCGCGCCGCGCTGAAGAAGGGCTCGAACGACGTCCAGGCCGAGCCGCGCAACATCGTCGCGCTCGACGAAGGCAATGACAATCCGCAGAGCTACACCACCTATGGCGGTTCGGTCCGCGCGACCTACGACTTCGGTCCCGCCGCGCTGACCTCGATCACCGCGTACGAGACGACCTCGGGCTTCAGCCGCGGCGACACCGATGGCGGCGCGGGCGCGAACTTCCCCGTCCGCGGCACGGCGAACGGCTTCGGCCAGTCGCAGGGCCAGATCCGCGATCTCGACCAGTGGTCGCAGGAGCTGCGTCTGTCGGGCACGCAGGGCGGGCGCTTCAACTGGCAGGTCGGCGGCCTGTATTTCGACACGCGCGACATCACCGATTTCTACCAGCGGACCTTCTTCCTGACGACCGCACAGCGCAACCCGAACAACTGGGTCCGCCTCCACGACGTCAACACCTCCTGGGCAGGCTTCGGTCAGGTCAGCTACGAGCTGATGGACCGGCTGACGCTCACCGCCGGCGGCCGCATCACCGAGGACAAGAAGCGCACGCAGCTGCTCAAGCCCGTCCAGAACGTCGCCGGCATCAGCCAGTATCCGGCCAACTTCCGCACCGACGTCACGCTGAAGGCGACCAAGCCGAGCTGGGACGCGAGCCTCCTCTACCAGGCGAGCCCCGACATCAGCCTCTACTCGCGCATTGCACAGGGCTTCCGCGGACCGACGATCCAGGGCCGCTCGGCGGTGTTCAACTCGGACTTCTCGACCGCCAACTCGGAGACGATCCTGTCGTGGGAGACGGGCATCAAGACCCGCCTGCTCGACAACACGCTCAGCCTCAACGCGACCGTGTTCGGCTACCGCGTCAACGACATCCAGCTCAACGGCAACGATCTCAACGGCAACGGCATCCTGTTCAACGGCAACAAGGCAGAGGCCTACGGCATGGAGGCCGAGGCGAACTGGAAGCCCGTTCCCAACCTCACGCTCGGCGCCGGGCTCAGCCTGCTCCACAGCGCGATTCGCGACAAGACGACCGAGGTGCAGATCTGCGCGCTCAACAACGCGGTCGTCTGCACGCCGTCCGCGGCGGTCCGCCCCGTCCCCGGCGCGTTCGGCACGACCTTCCTCGTCAAGATCGACGGCGAGCCTTTGCCCAATGCGCCGGAGTATAATGTCGACCTGACCGCACGCTACGACCAGCCGCTCGGCAATGGCGGTCGCGCGTTCATCGCGGGCGACTTCAACATCCAGGGCTATACGCAGTTCGTGCTCTACAAGACCAAGGAGTTCACCGCGAACGGCAACTTCGAAGGCGGCCTGAAGATCGGCTATGCCGCGCCCGACGATGCCTATGAACTCGCGGTGTTCGCGCGCAACATCACCGGCGAGAAGAACCTGAAGGGCGTGATCGAGAACTATATGGCCGCGGTGTTCAACGAACCGCGGATCATCGGCGTCTCGCTCAGCGGCAAGTTCCGCTGACAAGGCCGGCGTGGCGGTAACCCCGCCACGCCATCCCCTCGCGGATCGTGGCGGTTCATCCGCCACACCACCCTTGCGGAGCGGCTGGCGCTCGCGCGCGGTGCGTGTCAGACATCGGGTTTGACCCTGCCCGAGGACCCGACCGATCCGTCAGATCGCTGCCCTGCCCTACCGGATCACCGCCGACGGATCCGCCGAGATCCTGCTCATCACCTCGCGCGAGACGCGCCGCTGGGTGATCCCCAAGGGCAATCCGATTGCCGGCCTCGCCTCGCACGAGGCGGCGGCGCAGGAAGCGTTCGAGGAAGCCGGGATTCGCGGCATCCCCTGCCCCAGCGCGGTCGGCGATTTCTGCTACGACAAGCGGCGCCGCAGCGGGCGTCTCCGGCCGATGATCGTCAGCGTCTATCCGATGCAGGTCGTCGAACAGGTCGCGGACTGGCCCGAGCGGGATCAGCGCGAGACACGGTGGTTTCCGCCTGATAAGGCCGCCGCCGCGGTCGACGAGCCCGAACTCAAGGCTCTGATCCGAGGATTCCGAAAGCCACCGATCCCGGTGGCGTTCGAACAACGCGTGCTGCCGGTGCTGCGGTCACGAATGAGGAGGCGTTTTCCGATGCTGGGCTGGTTCCAGGCACTCATGCCCAAGCAGGGGCGGTTCTTCGAGCTGTTCGACGCGCATGCCGCGACGCTCGTCGCGGGCGCCGACGCGCTCGCCCGGCTGCTCCACGGCGAAGGCTCGATCGAAAGCCAGATCGCCGAGATCGTGCGCCGCGAACACGAGGCCGACGACATCACGCGCGAGGTCCTGCAGGACGTCCGCCGCGTGTTCGTGACGCCGTTCGACCGCAGCGCGATCACCGACCTGATCGGCGTGATGGACGATGCGATCGACCAGATGAACGGCACCGCCAACGCCATCGCGCTGTACGAGGTGACCGAATTCGCGCCCGAGATGCGCGACATGGCGGGCATCATCGTCGAGGCCGCGCGAATCACCGCCGAGGCGATCCCGCTGCTCCGCTCGCTCGGCAGCAACGCCGGCCGCCTCCACGACCTGACCGCCCGGCTGATCCAGATCGAGGGTCACGCCGACGACATCCACGACACCGGCCTGCGCGCGCTCTTCGCCGCGTCGAAGAGCCATGCCGACCCGATGGCCTTCATCATCGGCCGCGAAATCTATTCGAGCCTCGAAAAGATCGTCGACCGCTTCGAAGACGTCGCCAACGAGATCCAGGGACTCGTCATCGACCATGCGTGACGCGTCGTTTCGGCCCGCGACATCCCCCAAGGCACCCCCCCGGCGAAGGCCGGGGCCCAGTTGGGGGACGGCCATGGCCGAGGGCAGCGCACCGTTACCGCGACCTCTCCAGCTGGACCCCGGCCTCCGCCGGGGCGGTAAACTGGTGGGACGCGCCGCGATGACGCCAATGCAGGCTCGGGGGAGCATCCCCGCATGATCCTCTCGCTTCCGGTCCTCATCGGCCTGATCGGCATCGCGCTGCTGTTCGATTTCCTCAACGGGCTGCACGACGCCGCGAACTCGATCGCGACAGTCGTCTCGACGCGCGTGCTCAAACCGCAATATGCGGTGCTCTGGGCGGCGTTCTTCAACTTCATCGCCTTCGCCGTCTTCGGCCTCCACGTCGCGCAGACCGTCGGCACCGGCATCGTCCATGCGCAGGTGATCGACGCGCAGGTGATCTTCGCCGCGCTGATCGGCGCGATCGCGTGGAACGTCATCACCTGGGTGCTCGGCATCCCCTCGAGCAGCAGCCACGCGCTGATCGGCGGGCTGCTCGGCGCGGGCGTCGCCAAGATCGGCTTCGGCGCGATCGTCTGGAGCGGCGTGATCAAGACCGTCAGCGCGATCTTCGTCTCGCCCGCGGTCGGCCTGCTGCTCGCGCTGCTGCTCGTCCTGCTCGTCGCCTGGACCAGCCTCAACCTCACTCCGCTCGGCGTCGACAAGCGGTTCCGCAAGCTCCAGCTGATCTCCGCCGCGCTCTATTCGCTCGGCCATGGCGGCAACGACGCGCAGAAGACGATGGGGATCATCGCGGTGCTGCTCTATTCGCAGGGGCTGCTCGGCGGCGAGTTCCATGTGCCCTTCTGGGTCGTGCTGTCCTGCCAGGCGGCGATGGCGCTCGGCACGCTGTCGGGCGGCTGGCGGATCGTCCACACCATGGGGTCGAAGATCACCCGGCTGACGCCCGCGCAGGGCTTCTGCGCGGAAACCGGCGGCGCGATCACGCTGTTCGCGGCGACCTTCTGGGGCGTGCCGGTCTCGTCGACGCACACGATCACCGGCGCGATCGTCGGCGTGGGTGCCGCGCGCAGGCTGTCCGCGGTGCGCTGGAACGTCGCCAGCAACATCATCATCGCCTGGACGGTGACGCTGCCCGCCGCCGCCGCGATCGGTGCGGCGACCTATTGGCTGACCGGGCTATTTATCTGATAAATGCAGGCGCTTACGACCTGTTAAGCATGATCGGAGGGCAATTGCGCAACCGCTGATGCGGTACGCTTGCGCAATGTTCTCGCGCTCTCCCGCCATTCCCCTCCGCGATCATCCCGACGCCACGAGCCTCATCCTGTTCGGGCTCGTCGAAAGCGACGAGGATGCGTGGAGCGCCGCGCAGCATGTCCGCCTCGCCAAGGTCGGCGCGGTCTGGCCGGTCGCGCTGATCGCGCACCTCGTGGCCGCGGCGATCGTCTTCGGCGTTTCGCTGGCGGCACGGCCGGCGCTGATCGCGGCGGTGGCGGTGCATGCGGGGGTGATCGCCCTGCTGTCCGGCGCGGCCTTCGCGACGGTGCGCAGCAGGACGCTGCGCGAATGGCCGATCCATCGCCGCAACGCCGTGCTCGCGACCTGCGCGGCCGGGCTGTCCGCCGCGCTCCTGTCCTTGCTCTGGGTCACCGTCGAGCTGCCGGGCGGGCCGATCGAACTCGCCGGGCTGGTCGCGATCGTCGGCGCGATCAGCGTCACCGCGATCACGCTTTACGCCGTGCGCGCCGCGACCCTGGGGTTCGGCATCGGCCTGGCGCTGATGCTGACCTTGCTGTCGGGCGTGGGGATCGCGCCGGTCGTCGCGATCGCCGCCTTTGCCGGCTTTGCCGCGGTCGCCTACCGGATGGCGCGGATCGACTATGCGCTCGCGCTCGATCATGCGGACCAGTCGAGCGAGGGCCGGCTCGCGATGAAGCTGATGGCGGAGTTCGAGAATTACGGCCCCGGCTGGTTCTGGGAAGCCGACCGGCGCGGCCGCATCACCTATATCTCGCCAAAGATGGCGCACGCGCTCCCGCCGCCGTCGGACCCGGAGGAGGGGTGCGACCCGTCGTCCGGGCTGGTCGGCTGCATCCTCACCGACCTGTTCCGCATGGACAGCGACGCGCCCGGCACCGAACGCACGCTCGCCTTCCATTTGTCGTCGCGCACTTCCTTCTCGGACTATTCGGTCTGCGCCGCCGCCGACCCCGCGCCCGAGCGCTGGTGGTCGATGTCGGGCCGACCGGTGATCGACGAGATCGGCCGGTTCCAGGGCTTTATCGGCACCGGCTTCGACCTCACCGAAAAGCGCAAGGCCGATGCCGAGATCAACCGCCTCGCGCTGTTCGACGGGCTGACCGGGCTCGCCAACCGCCAGCGGATGCGGCTGTCGCTCGACAAGACGCTCGCGCAGCAGGCCGGGCCCTACCGGCCGACCGCCTTGTTCCTGATGGATCTCGACCGGTTCAAGGCGGTCAACGACACGCTCGGCCACCAGGCGGGCGACCTGCTGCTCAAACAGGTCGCGCAGCGGCTCACGCGCGTGGTCGGTGACGCAGGGCTGGTCGGCCGGCTCGGCGGCGACGAATTCCAGGTCGTCCTGCCCGGCGTCGACAACCGCGACACGCTCAGCACCCTGTCGCGCGAGCTCATCCTCGCGCTGTCGCAACCCTATTTCATCAGCGGCGCGTCGGTCTCGATCGGCTGTTCGATCGGCATCGCGATCACGCCGCAGCACGGCAAGGATTCGGAGACGCTGATCCGCAATGCCGATCTCGCGCTCTATGCGGCCAAGGCCGATGGCCGCGGCGTCCACCGCTTCTATTCGGACGACATGCTGGCGGGGGCGAAGTCGCGCAAGCAGCTCGAGGACGATCTGCGCATCGCGGTCACCGAAGGCGCGTTCCACCTCTGCTACCAGCCCGTCGTCAGCACCAAGTCGACGCGGATCGTCGGCTATGAGGCGCTGATCCGCTGGAACCACCCGACGCGCGGCCCCGTGTCGCCCGCCGACTTCATCCCGATCGCCGAGGAATGCGGGCTGATCGAGGCGATCGGCACCTGGGTCCTGCGCACCGCGTGCAACGCCGCCGCGCGCTGGCCCGCCGACGTCCGCGTCGCGGTCAACGTCTCGCCGATCCAGTTCGCCAACCCCGCGCTCCCAGCCCTCGTCACCAGCGCGCTCGCCCAGTCCGGGCTCCCCGCCAACCGGCTCGAGCTCGAGATCACCGAGGGCGTCTTCCTCGACGAGAGCGCGTCCTCGGACCAGATGTTCAAGGCGCTCAAAGGGATCGGCGTCCGGCTCGCGCTCGACGATTTCGGCACCGGCTATTCGTCGCTCGGCTACTTACGCACCGCGCCGTTCGACAAGATCAAGATCGACCAGTCGTTCGTGAAGGGCGCGGCCGAACCCGGCAACCGCAACGCCGCGATCATCAAGGCGATCGTCATGCTCGCCGACACGCTCGGCATGGAGACGACCGCGGAAGGCGTCGAGCTGCAGGACGAGATCGCGCTCGTCCGCGATCTCGGCTGCAGCCATATCCAGGGCTATGTCTATGGCCGCCCGGTGCTCAACGAGGTGGTGATGGAACAGCTTTCCGCCGCCGCGGGGGTGGCGACCGCCGCCGGGTTCAAGACCAGCCGTGCGCCGCGCGTGCGGATGCTGCGCTCGGCGCGGCTGCTGGTCGAGGATACGCTCGTCGATGTCCGCGTCCGCGACATCTCGACCAGCGGCGCGATGGTCGAGGGGCTGATGGTCCGCGGCGATCCGACCGGCGCCGGCGTCTCGATCGAGCTCGTCGACGGCCAGATGATCGGCGCGCAGATTCGCTGGCTGCGCGACGGCCGCGCCGGGCTCGCCTTCGACCATCCGGTCGATATCGAACGGCTCGGCCCCCCGCCGCTGGTCCGCGGGATGCGCCGCGCGGGCTGACCGCGGGCCCGCGCGGCTCGCTTGAAAATATTTCGAAAGGCGCGAAATCCGCTTGCGTATCGCGAACGCGGCGCAGATCCACGCGTCGCGCCGCCGCCGCCGCGTCCGGACACCCCAATCCACCCTAGGCAGGGCCGCAACGGGCCAACTAGCGGCTTGCACCCGCTGCGGGATTGGCACAGTATCTGGGGGCTACTTACAGCGGCAGGCCCTATCTCTGGTAGAACATGGTGCGCCCCTCGGGCTGCCACCCTGATTGTCGACAGGCGTAACCACGCGCTGCCGATCAGTTTTTGTTCTGCTTTTGATCTGCCCGATGATAGCATGGGATATGCTCCCGATTCGAACGATTACAGAATTTTAGGAGCGGTCTTTTGGATTTCAGAGACAGCAGCCGGGATAGCGACATGACGACCGACACCATCGAACAGACCCTCGACACGCCCGCAGCAGAGGCCCCCAAGGCGCCGCGTCAGGCGCAGGACAGCCATTCCGTGCGCGCGCAGATCTACCCGGTCGAGGTCGATCACAGCCGCGACGCGCTGCTGACCGAATTCGGCAAGGAGACGCTGAAGGACCGCTATCTGCTCCCGGGCGAGAGCTATCAGGACCTGTTCGTCCGCGTCGCCTCTGCGTACGCCGATGACGCCGGCCATGCGCAGCGTCTTTACGACGCGATCTCGAAGCTCTGGTTCATGCCCGCCACCCCCGTTCTCTCGAACGGCGGCACCGGTCGCGGCCTGCCGATCTCCTGCTATCTCAATTCGGTCCCCGACAGCCTCGGCGGCATCGTCGACACCTGGAACGAGAATGTCTGGCTCGCCTCGCGCGGCGGCGGCATCGGCACCTATTGGGGCAACGTCCGCGGCATCGGCGAGCCGGTCGGCCTCAACGGCAAGACCAGCGGCATCATCCCGTTCGTCCGCGTCATGGATTCGCTCACCCTCGCCATCTCGCAGGGCTCGCTGCGCCGTGGCTCGGCGGCCGTCTATCTCGACGTCTCGCATCCCGAGATCGAGGAATTCCTCGAGATCCGCAAACCCTCGGGCGATTTCAACCGCAAGGCGCTGAACCTCCACCACGGCGTGCTGATCACCGACGCCTTCATGGAGGCCGTGCGCAACGGCGAGGAATGGCATCTGCGCTCGCCGAAGGATCAGGCGATCCGCGCCACGGTCGACGCGCGCTCGCTGTTCCAGAAGCTCGTCGAGACCCGGCTCCAGACCGGCGAGCCCTACATCGTCTTTGCCGATCACGTGAACAAGGCGATGCCCAAGCATCACCGCGAACTGGGCCTCAAGGTCTCGACCTCGAACCTCTGCTCGGAAATCACGCTGCCGACCGGCAAGGATCACCTCGGCAACGAGCGGACCGCGGTCTGCTGCCTGTCGTCGCTGAACCTCGAAACCTGGGATCAGTGGAAGGACGAGAAGGGCCTGATCGAGGACGTGATGCGCTTCCTCGACAACGTGCTGCAGGATTATATCGACCGCCACGAGCCCGGCATGGAACGCGCCGCCTATTCGGCGGGCCGCGAGCGTTCGGTCGGCCTCGGCGTCATGGGCTTCCACAGCTTCCTCCAGGCACGCGGCATCCCGTTCGAGGGCGCGATGGCCAAGTCGTGGAATCTGCGGATGTTCAAGCACATCAACGCGCAGGCCAACGAAGCCTCGATGCAGCTCGCGATCGAGCGCGGGCCCTGCCCCGACGCCGCCGATGTCGGCGCGATGGAGCGGTTCAGCTGCAAGATGGCGATCGCACCGACCGCGTCGATCAGCATCATCTGCGGCGGCACGTCGGCCTGCATCGAGCCGATCCCGGCGAACATCTACACGCACAAGACGCTCTCGGGCAGCTTCTCGATCAAGAACCCGTATCTCGAGAAGATGCTCGCCGAGAAGTCGAAGAACTCGGACGCGGTGTGGAACTCGATCCTCGAACAGGGTGGTTCGGTCCAGCATCTCGACTTCCTCTCGACCGAGGAAAAGGACTGCTACAAGACCAGCTTCGAGATCGACCAGCGCTGGCTGCTCGAACTCGCCGCGGATCGCACGCCGTACATCGACCAGGCGCAGTCGCTGAACCTGTTCATCCCCGCCGACGTCGAGAAGTGGGACCTGCTGATGCTCCACTTCCGCGCCTGGGAGCTCGGCATCAAGTCGCTCTATTATCTCCGCTCGAAGTCGGTGCAGCGCGCCGGCTTCGCGGGCGGGGTCGAGGCGGACAACACCATCGACCTGCGTCAGATCGACGTCGAATCGAAGGATTATGACGAGTGCCTCGCCTGCCAGTAAGCCCCCGACCCATCACCGTGGCGGGCCCGCCCGCCGCCTGATCGAACAGCCTGTCGCGCTTCCCGCGCGACAGGCTTTTTCGTTGGCGCGCGGCCTAGGTCCAAAGCGGGCCGGTCTGCGGCTTGTCGCCCCCGTGCGCGCGGCCTAGCCCGGTCGCCGGGACAGCGCGCTGGGGGGCGTCGATGGGGACAAGGCTCGCGACGCGTCTGGCGATCATGCTGCTGGCCCTCACGCCAGCGCCACCCGCCGCCGCCCGCCAGAGAAGCGCGCAGAAGACCGGCTTCACGCTGCCCCCCGGCAGCGGCAGGACCATCCTCCTGATCCGCCCGAGCATACGCGTCGGCGCGCGCTCGACCGGCGGGATGTTCGAACCCAATGGCGACTGGACCGACCAGGCCCGCCGGAACATCGAGACCGCGCTCGCCGCGCAGCAACAGGCGCTCGGCAACCGCGTGATCCCCGCACCCATAGCGGACGGCGATGCGGCGCGGCTCGTGGCGGACTATGCCGCGCTGTTCGCCGCGGTCTCGCAATCGGTGATCCGCTATCAGTTCTTCGCCGGCGACCGGCTGCCGACCAAGAAACGGGCGACGCAGGCCGGACGGTTCGACTGGACGCTGGGGCCCGGCATCGCCCGGCTGCCCGGCGCACGCGACGCCGATTACGCGCTCTTCCTCAGCACCAGCGACGCCTATGGCTCGACCGGGCGCAAGCTGCTGCAGATCGTCGCGATGCTGGGGCCCGGCATCCCGCTCAGCGCGGGCGAACATGCGGGCTATGCCGGGCTGGTCGATCTGCGGACGGGCGACCTGCTCTGGCTCAACGCCGACCGCGCGATGGGCGGCGACCTGCGCACCCCCGAAGGTGCCGCCACACGCGTCCGGCAGCTGCTCGCCGATTTCCCCGGCAGCGCCCCCGCCCCCCGATGACCGTCACCGCGCTCACCCTCGCCCTGCTCGCGGCCACCGCCCCCGCCCCGCCGCCTTATACGGGCGCCTATCAACCGGTTGGCGTCGACGAGATCGGCGCCTGGGCCGAGGCGGACGAGGACGAGCGGCAACTCGCGTCGTCGCCGCTGCTGATCCGCGACGCCGCGCTCGACGCCTATGTCCGCCGCGCGCTCTGCGACACGGTCGGCGCGGCGCGCTGCGCCGGCGTGCGCGTCTATGTCCTGCGGGTGCCTTTGTTCAACGCGAGCATGGCGGCGAACGGGACGATGCGCGTGTTCAGCGGGCTGCTGCTCCGCGCCCGCAGCGAGGCGGAGCTCGGCGCGGTGCTCGGGCATGAATTCGGCCATTTCGAACGCCGCCACACGCTTGCACAGTTCCGGGCGCAGCGCACCGGATCCGACCTGCTCGGCTGGGGCGCGGTGCTCGCCGCAATGGCCCCCGATGCCGATCTGCGCCGCCGCTTCGCCACGCTCGGCCGATCGGTCTACGGCGCACTCTACCGCTTCTCGCGCGATCAGGAGCGCGAGGCCGACCGGCTCGGGATCGGCTATCTCAACGCCAGCCGCCTCCGCCCGCAGGCCGCCGTGCAGTTGTGGCGCAACGCGATCGCCGAGGCCGGGGCTTCCGCGGTTGCGCGCGGCGCGCACCGCCCGCGGCTCGACCGCATCGGGTTCTACGCCTCGCATCCGCCAGAAGCCGAACGCGCCGCCACGCTCGATGCGCTCGCCCTGCCCGACGCGACGGACCGCGACGACGGCGCCGACCGCCATGCCGACGCGCTCGCGCCGTGGCTGCCGCTGTTCCTCGACGACCAGATCAAGCTCAACGACTTCGGCGCCAGCGCCTATCTGATCGCCGCCTGTGCGGCGCGCGGCTGGACCGCAGCGCTGTGGCGCGCGCGCGGCGACCTGTACCGCGCCCGCGGCAACCCCCACGACCTCGTCAACGCCGCACGCTTCTATGCGCAGGCCACCGCGCTCGACCCTAGCCTCGCCGCCGCACAGCGCGGACTGGGGCTCGCACTGGTCCGGACCGGCCGCCTCGCGGAGGGACAGGCGGCACTACGCCGCTATCTCGCGCTCGACCCCGCCGCCGGCGATGCGACCATGATCGCGGCCCTGATCGCCGCCCCGGAGGACCGCTGATGCGCTACCCGCTGCTCCCCGCCCTCCTCATGCTCCTGCCCGCGCCCGCCGACGCCAACGCCTATCGCGCGCAGGGCAAGCCGGTCCGCGTCGCCCGGACGATGACCGTCACCCCGCCGCGCGACTGGAACCAGCTCTCCGCCCGCCCGGGCCGCAAGGCCGAGGTCTGGACACTCGACGGTGAGCGGCTCAACGCGGTCACCTGGTTCGGCGGGATCGCACCCGGCGAGCCGCTGCTGCGCGAACCCCGGCGCCGCAGGACGCTCCCCCGCTACAGCGACGCGATGCTGCTCGCCGAGATCCCCGAACTGCTCGAATCGACCTATCGCAGCGCGGGCGGAATCGCGGACTTCACGCTCACCACCGCAGCGCCCGACCCGTTTCTCGGCCATGCCGGCATCCGCTTCGGCTATGCCTATGTCGACGCCGACGATCTGCCCCGCCGGGGCGAGGCACGCGCGGCGATCGTCGCGGGGCTGCTCTACATCGTCACCTTCGACGCGCCGCGGACCGACTATTTCGACCGGCTGCTCGGCGACGTCCACCGCCTCACCGACAGCGCCGCGCTCTAGAACGCGCCCACCACGAGCGGCCGGTCCGCCTCCATCACCGCGTGCAGCGCCCGCGCGAGCTCCGCCATCGAATAGGGTTTGTGCAACAGCGCAAAGCCCTGCGCGCCGTCCTTCGAGATCACGTCGCTATAGCCGCTGGTCAGCAGCACACGCATCGCGGGAAAGTCCCGGCGGACATATTGCGCCAGCGCGACGCCGTTCATCCCGGGCATCACCACGTCCGAAAACATCACGTCGAACGCGTCCACCTCCCGCGCGAGGATCGCCAGCGCCTCCTCGGCATCGCGCGCGAACACGATCGCGTGACCCAGATCGGCGAGCGCGGACATCGCGAAGTCGCCGACCGCGGCATTGTCCTCGACCACCAGGATCCGCAGCGACGGCCCGTCGCCGCGCGCCTCCGCCGCGATGCCGACCCCCGCCGGCACGCCGGTCGGGTCATGCGGCAGATACAGCGTGAACGTCGCGCCCGCGCCGGGCGTGCTCTCGACGATCACCTCGCCGCCCGACTGCTTCACGAACCCGAACACCTGCGACAGGCCCAGCCCGGTGCCGTGGCCGATCGCCTTCGACGTGAAGAACGGCTCGAAGATATGCTCGATATGCGCCGGGTCGATCCCGCTGCCCGTGTCGTGCACGCCGATCGTCACGAAATCGCCGTCGCGCGCGACATGGCCGCGCACCGCCGGGATCCGCGCCGCGCGCCCGACCACGATCCGAAGCGCACCGCGCCCCGCCATCGCGTCGCGCGCATTGACCGCCAGGTTGACGATCGCGGTCTCGAGCTGGCTCGCATCCGCATGCGTCAGGCACGGCGTGTCGGGCAGGCTCAGCGCGATGTCGATGAACGATCCCGACAGCGTCGCCAGCATGTCGGTCATCCCGCTGACGACGGCGCGGACGTCGAGCACCTCGGGGGTCAGCGACGATCGCCGCGCAAAGGCGAGCAGTTGGTTGGTCAGCTTGGTCGCGCGGTCGGCGGTGTCCGCGATCGCAGTGATGTACCGGTCGCGCCGATCCGCGCTCAGGTCGGGCCGCCGCAACAGGTCGGTCGATCCGCGGATCACCGTCAGCAGATTGTTGAAATCATGCGCAATACCGCCGGTAAGCTGGCCCAGCGTCTCCATCTTCTGCGCCTGGCGCAGCGCCTCGTGCGCCTGGGTCAGCTCCGCGGTCCGCTCCGCCACGCGCTGTTCGAGCGTGTCGTTGACCTCCTGCACCGCCTTGAACAATTGCGCATTGTCGATCGCGATCGCCGCCTGCGCCGCGACGCCGACCAGCAGCCGCTCGTGCCGTTCGCCGAAACGCCCGGGCTCGGAATGGCCGAACAACAGCCCGCCCAGCACCACCCCGGTGCGCGACGTGACCGGCACCGACAGATAGCTCCGCACCGGCAGATGCCCGCGCGGCATCCCGTAATGCGGCGCGCTCTTCCCGTAGCGCGGGTCGGTGCGGATATCGTCCGAGCGGATCACGCCCTCGTTGCGGAAGGTCGGTCCGAACACCGCGGTCGCGCGCGGCCGCCCGAGCTTCTCGAACGCCGCCCGCTCCGCCCCGGCCAGCGTGAACAGGTGCAGCCGCTCGCCGGTCTCGTCCATCAGATTGTGGAAATACGCCCCGAACTCCGCCCCGGTCAGCTTGACCCCCGCATCGGTGACCATCTGGATCAGCGGCTCGAGCTCGAGCTCGGCGACCAGCGCCGCACCGGTGACGTTCAGCGTCTCGAGGCTGTGCGTCTCCCAGCGCAGGCTGCGCTCGGCGAGCACCGCGTCGGTCGTCTCGATCACCACCGCCAGCACGCCCGCGGGCACCCCGTCCGCATCGAGCACGGGCGAATAATTGAGGTCGAGGAACACCGTCTCGGGCTCGCCGTGGCGGTACAGCGTCAGCTCCTGCCGCGCATAGCTCCGCGTCTTGCCGGCCATCCCGGCGCGCACCACGCCGTCGTTGAACGCCGCCGCCTCCGTCCAGGCCTCGCGCACCGGCATGCCGAGGATCGCGGGATGCTTGTCCTGCGCGATCGTCGCATAGCGCGCATTGTAGAGCAGGATCCCCTCCTCGCCCCACAGCAGCGCCATCGGCACCGGCGCGCGCAACAGGATCGACACCACGGTCCGCAGATGCGGCGGCCAGCCCTCGATCGGGCCGAGCGGGGTCGCCGACCAGTCGAACGCCGCGATCAGCGCCGCGAGCGGTCCGTCGCCCAGGAATCCATGCCGCTCAGTCACGCTGCCCCACCTTGCCCCCACCCCGGGTCCGAAATCCTGCGTCCCTGATCACCCTACACGCACGGGCCTTACCCCATCCTATACACCGCACCGCCGCCGCGAAACGCTGCAATGTCCGTCACCTGCGCTACTGCGCCGACTCCGCCGACAGTGCGTCGCCGATCCGCGCCGCGACCTCGCCGATGCGATAGGGTTTCTTCAGCACCGTCTCCGCCGCCAGCTCGTCGCCGAACGTCGCGACATCGGCATAGCCGCTCGCGAACAGCAGCGGCATGGCGGGGGCGACCGCGCGGATCCGCCGCGCCAGGTCGACGCCCGACATGCCCGGCATCACCACATCGGTCAGCACCAGGTCGAACGACGCGCGCCCGAATTCGGTCAGCGCCTCGGTCCCGCTCGCCGCCGCAACCACCTGATAGCCGATCTCCTCGATCATCTGCGCCGCGACCCCGCGGACGTCATTGTCGTCGTCGACCACCAGGATCCGCTGCCGCGACCCGGTCGCCTGGGCCAGCCGCTCGATCGCGACCGGATCGGCGACCTCGGTCGTCCGCGGCAGGTACAAGGTGATCACCGTCCCCTCGTTCTCCGCGCTGACGATCCGGACCGTCCCACCCGACTGGCGGGCAAAGCCGTAGACCTGCGCGAGCCCCAGGCCCGTGCCCTTGCCCTGCCCCTTGGTGGTGAAGAACGGCTCGAACGCGCGCGCCAGCACCGCAGGCGTCATCCCTGCACCGGTATCGGCGACCTCGATCGCGACATAGGCGCCCGGGTTCAGCTCGGCGGTCAGCGCGTCGGGCACCGCGGCCAGGTTGCGCGTCGCGATCCGCACCACCCCGCCCGACGGCATCGCGTCGCGCGCGTTGATCGCCAGGTTGAGCAGCACGACCTCGAGCTGCGTCGGATCGACCATCGCGCGCCAGACATCGTCCGCCAGGTCGAGCTCGACCGTCACCGCCGCGCCGATCGACCGCGCGAGCAAATCCGCCATCGACGCGACGACCTGGTTGGGCTCGACCGGCACCGGCGACAGATGCTGGCGCCGCGAAAAGGACAGGAGCTGCGCGGTCAGCGTCGCGCCGCGCTCGCCCGCCTGCAACGCCATGCTCGCCAGCCGCCGGATCTTCTCGTCGTCGGTCCGCCGTAGCAACAGGTCGAGCGAGCCGATCACCGCGGTCAGCAGATTGTTGAAATCATGCGCGATGCCCCCGGTCAGCTGGCCGATCGCCTCCATCTTCTGCGCCTGCACCAGCCGCGCCTCGGCCCGCTCGCGCTCGGCGATCTCCGCGGTCAGCCGGTCGTTGGCCGCCGCCAGTTCGCGCGTCCGCGCCTCGACCTTCGCTTCCAGCGTATCGGCCAGATCGCGCAGCTCGGCGCGTGCCTTTTCGCGGTCCTCGAAATGCCGCGCGGCCAGCCGCTGGCGTTGCCGCGCGCGCAGCGCCGCCCGCGCCGCGCTGACCAGCGACGCAGGATGCAGCGGGCGTTCGAGCAGCGTGACGTTGGCGACCGCCTCGACCTCGCGCGCGCCGCGCCGCGGTTCGCCGCGCTTGCTCAGCAGGATGAACGGGAAGTCGGACCAGGGCGCCTGCGCCGCGATCGCCGCGAGCAGCCGCTCCTGGTCGAGCCGCGACAGCGCGTCGTCGGTCAGGATCGCGCCGGCATGCGTGCCCCCCGCGATCGCCGCGAACAGCGCGGTCCCGTCGGCATCCGGCACCGCGGCGATATCGGCAGAGCGCAGCACCTGCGCGGTCACGTCGGCGTCGCGGCCGGTCGGCGCGACCACCAGGAAATCGTCGGTCATCATCGCCGGTCGGTCAGGATTCGTCACGGTTCGTCAGCAGGGCGGCGCTGCCCCCATATTCGGGTGTCCCGGTCAGCACGCCGCGAAACCCGGTCAGCTGCGGCCCGACGCGGATCCCGCCGCTGTCGATCCGGAACTCGCGCAAGGTCCCCTCATGCGGACCCATGCGGCGTTTCAGGAACGACATCACCCGCCGGATCGCGCCATCCGCCTCGAAGAACCTGAGCAGCATCACCGAATCCGCCAGATAGGTCAGGTCGACCGGCGACTGCATCGTCCCGATCATCCCGGTCTGCGTCAGCACGAGCAGCCCCAGCACGCCCTGCTGGTTCAGATAGGTCACGACCTCGTGCATCTGCAGCAGCATGTGCTGCTCCTCGGGCATGGCGAGCTGATAGCCCGACAGCGAATCGAGCACGACCACCGTCGCGCCGACCCGCTCGACCTGGTCGCGGATAATCCCGGTCAGCTCGCCCGGCGACAATTCGCCCGGATCGACCTGGCGGAAACACAGCCGCCCCGCCGCGACATGGTCGCTAAGGTCGAGGTCCATCCCCGCCGCGCGGCGCATGAACACGCGCTCGGTCTCGTCGAAGCTGACGAACAGCGCCTTTTCCCCGCGTTCGAGCGCGGCGAAGACATATTGCAGCGACAGCGTCGTCTTGCCCGACCCCGACGGCCCGATGATCAGCGTCGTCGTCCCGTAGTCGAGCCCGCCGCCCGACAGCGTGTCGAGCTCCTCGATCCCGCTCGACGCCAGCCGGTCGACAAAACCCGTATCGGGGTGCGCGACCGCGGTCAGCCGCGGGAAGATCTGCAACCCGCCGCGCCGGATCACGAAGTCGTGGAAGCCACCGCGAAACGCGCGTGCGCGCATCTTGTACACGCGCAGCCGCCGCCGCTCGGATCCATAGGGCAGCGCGATCTGTTCGAGCCGGACGACGCCGTGCGCCAGGCTGTGCAGGCTGAGATCGTCCTCGGTCTGCGTCAGATCGTCGAGGAACAGCGCGGTGCAGCCGCGCTGCGCGAAATAATGCTTGAGCGCGAGCAGCTGCCGGCGGAACCGCAGCGGCCCCTGTGCGAGCAGGCGGATCTCGGACAGGCTGTCGAACACGATCCGCGTCGGCTCGACCTTGCTGACCGCCTCCATCACCATGTTGACCGTCTCGCCGAGTTCGAGATCGGAGGAATAGACGATCGACTGTTCGCGATCGACATCGAGGCTGAGCTCGGGCGGCACCAGTTCGAAGATGTCGACCCCGGTCATGTCCCAGCCATGCGTCTTGGCGACATGGAGCAGCTCGTCGCGGCTTTCGGACAGCGTGATGTACAGGCACCGCTCGCCCGCATCGCGCCCGGCGAGCAGGAACTGCAGCCCGAGCGTCGTCTTGCCCGACCCCGGCTCGCCCTCGATCAGGTGGACGCGGTTATAGGCATAGCCGCCGTCGAGGATGTAGTTCAGCGGGTCGAGGCCGGTCGATACGACGCTCCCGTCGGAGGGTGATGACGGTTCTTGACGCACGCGACATTTCTCCAGGCCAGTCCGGGCGCCGCGCCGGACCATGTCCGGTTCGAGAGCCCCCGCCCAACAACCCCCCGGCAACGCACAAGTTTCCGCTGCGGAATTTTTGCAAAAGTCACCGCGGTCCGGCCGCGTCGGCGGGGGGGGGCGGGCTCTAGGACTGGGGGGCCTTAAGCCCCCGCCCCCGTCCGGCGCACCACGCGTTCGAGGATCGCGAGCGGCATCGCCCCCTTCAGCAGCACCGCATGGAAGCCCTTCGGCGTATATCCCGGCCGCGCCTTCGCCTCGTCGCGCAGGCGGGTCCACACCGTGTGGCCGATCTTGTAGCTGCACGCCTGACCGGGCCACACGGTGTAGCGGTCGATCTCGCCCTGGCTGCGACCCCGCGCGATCCCCGTCGTCGCGATCAGGTAATCGGTCGCCTTTTCGCGGCTCCAGCGTTTCGCGTGCATCCCGCTGTCGACCACCAGCCGCGTCGCGCGGAACAGCAGCGACTGCAGATAGCCGACCTGCCCCAGCGGATCGCCCTCGTACATCCCCATCTCGTCGGCGAGCTGTTCGGCATAGAGCGCCCAGCCCTCCGAATAGCCGCTGAAGAAGCCGCGCCGGCGGATCAGCGGGATCTGCTCGCTCTCGAGCGCGAGGCTGACCTGGAGATGATGCCCCGGCACCGCCTCGTGATGCGTCAGCGTGGCGAGCCCGAATTTGGGCCGGTCGAACGTGTCGCGCAGGTTGATATAGTAGATCGCCGGTCGCGACCCGTCGAGCGAGGCGTTCTGGTAATAGCCGCCCGGCGCGCCCGCCTGGATCGTCGGCGGCACGCGGCGCACCTCGACCGGCGCCTTGGGCAGGCTGGCGAACGCCTCGGGCAGCCTTGCCTGCATCGCGACGATCTGCCGGTTGAGATGCGCGAGCAGCGCGTCGCGGCCCGCATCGGTGTTGGGGTAAAGCTGGTCGGGTCGCTTGTTGAGCGCCACCAGCCGCTCGCCGACGGTCCCTTGCGTCATCCCCTGCGTCTTCAGGATGCCGTCGATCCGCGCGCCGATCTCGGCGACCTGCGCGAGGCCCAGCCGGTGGATCTCGTCCCCGCTCATCGCCACCGTCGTCGCGGCCTCCGCCGCCGCGGCATAATAGGCGTCGCCATCGGGCAGCCGCCAGCACCCCGCATCGTGCACCGCCTTGGCGCGCAGCTCGGCGACCAGCGCGCGCTGCCGTTCGAGCGCGGGGCGGACGTCGCGCTCGACGATCGCGGTCGCGCGCGCGACGCGGTCGTCGGGGAGACCCGCGGCCTTCAGCTTGGTGGCGAAGCTCGTCACCATCACGCTCTGCGCGGCCGCGCCCTCCATCGCGCTGCCCAGCTGTTTCAGCGTCGTGTCGAGGATATAGTCGGGGGCGAACACGCCGCGCGCCGCGTCGCTGCGCTGCTGCTCGCTGCTGTCGTCGATCGCCTTGGGCAGCGCGGACAGCCGCTGCAGATAGGCATCCGCCTCGCCCGCATCGCGCACCCGCGTCTGCGAATCGAGGAAATCGGGCACGTCGCGATACGGCCCGGTCAGCTGGCTCAGCACATAGGGCGCGAACCGCCCGAGGCTGCTGCCATAGGTGAACCGCTTCGCGCCCGCGACCGCGCGCGTCAGCTGATAGGTCACGATCTCGTGATCGAGCGCGGCGTCGCTCGACAGCCCGCTCGTCCCGAACGCGCGCAGCTCGGCGAGTTCCTTGGTCGCCTGCGCCAGCTCGCGCGCACGTCCCGCCGCCGACTGGTCGTCGAGCCGCGCCTTCAGCCCGCTGCGCGTTCCCGTGTCGAGCCCCAGCCGCGTCGCCTGTTCGGGCGAATCGTCGAGCCGCGCATAGAAGAACCGGTCGAGCATCGTGCGCAGCGCCGCGTCGCGCGATCCCGCCGCGGCGGCCCCCTTCAGCGGGACCGCGCCGATGACGGACGCGGCAGCGGCACTCGTTAGAAACCGACGACGATGCATGGACTACTCCCCTGATTCGGGGAGGGTGTAGCATCCGGGCGGTCTCGATCCACCCCGGGCCGGCTTTCAGACGGGCGAGACGCCGTCCGCATTCACCAGATCGTCACCGACCAGCGTGCCGACCAGCCGGACGCGCTTCTCGACCAGGTCGACCGGCGTGCGGTGGAGCTCGAGCTCATAGCGCCCGCCCATGTCGCGGCGGAGATAGAACGCACCGCCGTCACGGATCAGCGTCCCCGTCTCGTCGATCTTGGTTCCGATGGTCGTCATGGCGCGCGGCCTCCTGCCAGCGGCGATACCGCAGGTGACGCGCGACGCAACCCCCGGCGGCGTCGGTCCGCCGCCAGAAGTGTCCCACGCGCCCAAGGGATACGGCAAGGGATACGGCAAGGGATACGACAGGCGGTCTGCACCGTTATACCCGCACGCGCGTCCTGCCGACGCGATCCTGGAACATCATGGCCCTCACCCCCCGTCTCTCTGGCAAGCTGGCGGCGCGCGCGCATCATTCGCCCGCCGCCGCCGGTTTCCTCCACCGCCTCGCACCGTTCTTCGCCGCCGATCAGGTCGTCGGCGGGCCGCTGCTCATCGCCACGATCGTCGCTTTGGTCTGCACCAACCTGCCGATCGCGCATGATTATCAGACGATGTGGGACAGCACGCTCGAAATCCGGCTCGGCAGCTTCCGCGCCGCGCACCCGCTCGCCGACTGGGTGAACGAGGCGCTGTTGCCGCTGTTCTTCCTGATCATCGGCGCGGAGGTGAAGCGCGAATTCACCAAGGGCGCGCTGTCGACCGTGCGCACCGCGATGTTTCCGCTCGCCGGCGCGATCGGCGGGATCCTCGTTCCCGTCGCGGTCTATCTCGCCTTCAACTACGGGACCGAGGCGGCGAGCGGCTGGGGCACCGTCATCACCTCCGACACCGCGTTCGCGCTGGCGATCATCGGCATGTTCGCGACCCGGCTGCCCGTGTCGATCCGCGCGGTGCTGCTGGCGTTTGCCGCGATCGACGATGTCGGCGGCCTGCTCGTCATCGCCGTCGCCTATACCGGCACCCTGGTCCTGCCGATGCTCGTCGTCGCGGCGGTCGCCTATGTCGCGATCTTCGTGCTGCTGCGGCTGAAGCTCGTCTCGCCCATCCCCTATGTGCTGCTCGGGCTGATCGTCTGGGCGGGCGTCTATGCGTCTGGTATCCATGCGACGATCGCCGGCGTGATGCTCGGGCTGTTGTCGCCGACCCAGTCGCGGCTGTCCGAGCGCCGTTTCGCCGAGCGCGTCCAGGCCCCGATCGACCGCTTCAAGCAGGCGGTCGACGAGGCGGAGTCGGGCGACCCCGAGGACAACGAGGAGATCCAGCGCAAGGCGCAGCAACAGCTCGGCTATATCCAGGAAATGACCGAAGCGACCGACGAACCCGCCGAACGTCTCGTCCAGATGCTCAATCCCTGGGTGTCCTATGTCGTCCTGCCGCTGTTCGCGCTGTCCGCGGTGCGGATCCACTTCTCGTCGGACCTGCTCGCCGACGCCGCGGGATCGCTGCTCGGGATCGGCGTGTTCGCAGGCCTCGCGTTCGGCAAGCCGCTCGGCTTCGTCACCGCGACGTGGCTGGCGGTCAAGGCGGGCGCCGCCGAACTGCCCGACGCGGTCACCTGGCGGATGGTGCTCGCGATCGGTGCGCTGTCGGGGATCGGCTTCACCATCTCGCTGTTCATCGCCAATCTCGCCTTTCCCGATGCACAGCGCACCGAGATGGCGTCGCTCGCGGTGCTCGCCGCGTCGCTCGCCTCGGGTGCGCTCGGCTATGTCCTGCTGCGCACCGCCGCGGCGCGGACCGAGGCCGGCTGAACACGGAACCTCCGCCGGGCACCGGGCGCTTCCATCTGGATCCCGTATGATGGAGGTATGACGATGACCGAAGCCTATTGGGGCGACACGACGCCGCCCGACATCGACTGGCGGATGAGCGCCGCGCTCGAAAACGTACCCCGCGGCGACACCGACGTCGCCGAGGTGACCAGCCTCGAGACCGCGGTCCGCACCTGGACCACGCTCGATCCCGAACATCAGCGCGCCGCGACGCTGACCCCCGAGCATGCACTCCAGATCGGGCCCGAGGGCGCGGTCCGGCACTTCACCGGCGACGCGATCGCAGCACTCGCCGCACTGCTCCCGACCGCCGGTCGCGCGGCTCCGGTCGACGACGACCCCACAGCTGCCTGATCGCGTCGTTTCGGGGCCCGGACAGCGGCTGTCCAGCCCCGAAACCCGCGGAATTCCGCGGGCTCGCAGGGGTCTTGACCACCCGACCGCGCCCCGACGCCCGATCCCGTATCTGGTGTCGAAACGGACCGGACCACACCATCCCTAGGTGCAAGTCGGATAATTCGCGGCTCTTATCGAAATAAGTGCATAGCGATATCCGGCCCGATCATGTAGATAAATGGCGTCACGCAGCGCCGCCCATCGGCGACGCCGGGCCCAGCTAGGACGGAGACGACATGCGCAGCAAATCGCACTCTGCCGCCGGGCGGACACCGGCCGACGCCACCCCGATTCGGGTGCCCTGTGCCACGGCCCGCAGCCGCGTACGTCCGACGCGAAAAGGGCGCCCCGGATCGCTCCGGAACGCCCCTGTCGTGCACTCGGCGCGCCCCCTCCGCTCGGGAGAGGGCGCCGCGCGGTTACTCGCTCTCTTCGAACGTCAGCGCGTTCGCGCCGGTCGCGCTCAGGCGGACCTTGTCACCCTCGATCTCGGCGACGAGGCCGAGCGAGATATAGTGATGCTTGGCGCCCTGCCCGTCCTGCGACTGCGGCGAATCATTCTTGGTCAGCTTGATGCGGTCGCCCTCGACATGATCGACGGTACCGACATGAACGCCGTCCGCGCCGATGACTTCAGCGTGTTCCTTGATCTGGGTTGCGTCGACCATTTTGCGTCTCCTGTGGTGGGTCCGGGTGCAGAACGCGCGTCTCGGGCATTGGTCGCATGACCTATGGCAGCGCCATCATGTTTGTCGTCGCGGCCCTGCTCGGGATCATCGGCGTCGCGATGCTGTTGCGGCTGCGCAGCCCCGATGTCAGCGACAAGCAGGTCTATGCCTTCCGGATGATCGGCATCATGCTCACCTCGGGTGCGATCGTGCTCGCGCTGTCGGCGGGCGCGATGTGGCAATGGACGCTCGAATCGTGAACACGCTCGTCCTGATCCTCGCGGTCGTCGGCATTTGCGCCGCGAACATGATCCTCGGCCGTCACTGGAGCCGGCTCGACCATAATCCCTGGTCGGGCGACTTTCGCGGCGAGACCTTCTGGGGTCCGACGCCCGGCTGGAACCCCGGCGTGCTCGACATCGGCAAGATCCGCCAGCGCGGCCGCGTGCTGATGATCGCCGCACCGATCGCGTCGCTGCTGTTCCTCGTCGTCGTCATCACCAGTTCAAGCCGTTTCTAGCTTCACCAGTTTCCTCAATTTCCCAAATTTGTCCCGGAGTATCCCATGTCCCTCCTCGAAGCCCGCAAGCAGTACAAGCCGTTCGAATACCCCTGGGCGTTCGAATTCTGGAAGCGCCAGCAGCAGCTCCACTGGCTCCCCGAGGAAGTGCCCCTGGGTGAGGATTGCCGCGACTGGGCGCAGAAGCTCAGCGATCACGAGCGCAACCTGCTGACGCAGATCTTCCGCTTCTTCACCCAGGCGGACGTCGAGGTGCAGGATTGCTACCACGAGAAGTACGGCCGCGTGTTCAAGCCGACCGAGATCAAGATGATGCTGGCCGCGTTCAGCAACATGGAGACGGTGCACATCGCCGCCTACAGCCATCTGCTCGACACCATCGGCATGCCCGAGAGCGAATATGGCGCCTTCCTCGAATATGCCGAGCTGAAGGACAAGCATGATTACATGCAGAGCTTCGGCGTCGACAATGACGAGGATATCGCGCGCACGCTCGCGATGTTCGGCGGCTTCACCGAGGGCGTCCAGCTCTTCGCCTCGTTCGCGATGCTGATGAACTTCCCGCGCTTCAACAAGATGAAGGGCATGGGCCAGATCGTCACCTGGTCGATCCGCGACGAGAGCCTGCACTGCGAGGGCATCATCAAGATGTTCCACACCTTCTGCGCCGAGCGTCAGTGCCTGACCAAGGCGGTCAAGGACGACATCGCCGACGTCTGCCAGACGACGATCCGCCTCGAGGACAATTTCATCGATCTCGCCTTCGAAATGGGTCCGGTCAACGGCATGACCCCCAAGGAGATCAAGAAGTATATCCGCTTCATCGCCGACTGGCGCATGACTCAGCTCGGCCTGAAGCCGATCTACATGATCGACGAGCACCCGCTCCCCTGGCTCGCCCCGATGCTCAACGGCGTCGAGCACGCCAACTTCTTCGAACAGCGCGCCACCGAATATTCGAAGGCCGCGACCAAGGGCCAGTGGAACGACGTCTGGGACAGCTTCGACAAGCGCCAGACCGCCAAGAAGGGCCCCGCCGCGAACGAGGACCTCGCCGACGGCGGCGACATGTTCTCGCTGGCGGGCGTGGCTGCGGAGTAACTCGCGCCGCGCGCGGGTTTAGCCACCGCTAAACCCCGCCCCGGCGGCGCGACCGGCCGGCGGCGCCATCAGCGCCGGCAGACGGCATGGGCTTTGCCCATGCCGGCCTCGTTCTGAAGACGGCAGGTGACAAACCCCGGCAAGGCGACGATGATCGCCGAGGCTTGGAGAGTCAGACTGATGGGCATCAAAACGACCGGCTGGAGCCCAACCGCGCATCTCGACAGCGATGCCGCAATACTCGCCTATCTCGAAGCGGTCTTCGAAGACGGCGATCCGGCTCTAATCGCTGCCGCACTTGCCGACGTGGCCCATATCCGCGGCAATGTCGGTGCAGACGTTCGTGATTAACCTCGTTCGCCTCGCCATTACCGGCGACGATACGCTGGACCTCGTCTTTTCGGACGGCAGCGCCGCGCACTGGTCCGCGGCGGACCTCATAGCCCGCGCCACGGTCATGACGCGCCCGCTCGCCGACCCCGCCTATTTCGCCCGCGCCTTTATCGAAGGCGGCGCGCTGGCTTGGCCGAACGGCTTCGAACTGTCCGCCGACGCGCTGCATCAGCGTCTGGCAGCCAAGGACCTGCTGATCCGCAACGCGGCCTGACGGGCGGCCGGTGCGGCACGCCTCGCCTGATTCCGAAAGGGTCGTCATTTCTGCGAGGGCGGGAACCCAAACGGGCTGAACCGACTTCGTGATCGCCGCCGTGGACCCAGTGCCGTCACGTTACGACGACCAGAGCCCCCTCAGCACCAGGGCGACCGCTTCCCCCCGCCATAACGCCGCGCCAGCCCCTCGCGGACCAGCGTGTCGCCCAGCGATCGCCCGTCGCGCTGCACAAGCCGCAGCTTGCGCCCATATTTGTCGACGTCGCGCTTGATCCGCGTCAGCGTGAACGGCCCGGCATTGAGCAGCGCCTGCATCCGCAGCGTCGCGCGGTGGCCCGCGCGTGCCTCGGCCTTGCAGCGCGGCGGGTGGGTTTCGGGGGTGTCGATATCGGCGATGCGGATCTTGGTGCGGTTCATCCAGAAGGTGTCGCCATCGACCATGCAGTTGACCCGCTTGGCCCGGCCGCAGATCGTGAAGCGCGCCGACACCGCCTTCCCCGCCCCCACCGCGCCGGCCCCAGCGCCAGACCCGGCCCCGACGATCAGCCCACCCGCCGCGCCCGCCGCAGCAGCCGCCGCAGTCGCGGCCGCGCTGCCGAGACCCGCAGCGGACGGCGCGACGTCGGTGGCGGTATCGCGCAGCCGCCCCCAGCCGCCCGGCACGTGGAGCTGCCCCGCGGGCCAGGTCACGCCGAACCCGGTCGGCCATTCGACCTTCAGGCCCGGCGGGACGAGCGGTGACCAGTCGATCTTGCGCAAGGTCGGCACCATCAGCCCGATCAGCACGCCGTAGAACACCAGGCGGAGCTGTAGCGCGAGACCCGGACCGCTCCGACGACGGGCGCCACCCGTCCCGCGATTGCCGCTCAGCAACCGCATAAAATCAAACACATACTCCATCGCCTTTCGCGCCTACGCGGCCACGAGTCGATGTCACTCGCGCGTCGACTCACATGCGGCGAAGCGAGTCGGAAATGCGCCAGAACGCATCGGGAACATCAGGAGGACGTCATGGCACCGCCCGACGCCTCTCGACGCGGCCCGGCCGATCCGCGCCGGACACAAAAAAGGGCGGGGTGCGATCGCTCGCACCCCGCCCGATTTCACGTACCTAAGCCAAGGCTCAGAAGTGCGTGACGATACCCAGCATCGGGCGGAAGCTTTGCGCGTCGCCGAAGGTGTTGACCTCGGCGCGGATGCGGAAGCCGGCGTTGCCGGTGATGCCCTTCAGGCCGATGCTCTGCGGACCGACTTCGGCGCCGATGCCGTAGGTGATCGCGCTATAGTCGCGGTTCGTGTTGGGAACCGTGTTCGACAGGCCCGAGAAATGGTCGAAGTTGACCCACTGGTAGCCGACCTTGCCGTAGATCAGGCCGCTGTCGCCAGCGCGGAAACCGAAACGGCCTGCTGCGCCATACTGCCAGTCGATGTTGCCATCGATGCCCTTGATCACGTTACCTTCTGCGCCGACGAAGACCGGGCCCAGCGGAACGTTGACGCCCAGGACGCCCTGAACGAGCGAACCCGAGGGCTTGTAGCCGCGACGCAGCGTGCCGTTGGCGTTCAGCGCCTGCGGGATGCCGTGGCCGGCTTCGTTGTCGAACTGCTCCCAACCGCCCATGACGCCGAAATACGGCTCGATCCCGAAGGCCTTCGAGCCGTCCGGTGCAGCGGCTTCGCCGGGGGCGGCGCTGTTGTCGGTGGGGGCAGGAGCCGACATGTCCTGCGCGAACGCCGGAGCGGCGAGGGCGGCTGCTGCGATGGCGACTGCGATGGAAAGCTTACGCATATTCGAATGACCTTCTTGTTTCGTTCTGGGTCCCGCCGCCCCGGACAACCCGTGGCGCGTGACACTCAGGCCCTCCAAACAGGTCGATGACGAAAATGTTGCACTGCCGTTCGTCGATTTCGGGAACACTCGCCGGCTGTGGCAAGATGGCAACGGTTTCTGACGGTCGGATGAACGAACAAGGGCGAAACCGCGGCCATCATGGCGGCTTCGTGGCTTTTCCCGGGCGGCGACAAGACGCTACGGATACCCCGGTTTCAGCGGGTTAGCGGCGTCCAGGCGCGCTGATGGCGGGTGCGCGCGGCGGCGGGATCACCGGGTCGACCGACGTGGATTCGATCCGCCAGAGATGTGCCTCGGCGCTCGCGGTCTCGATCCCGTCGTTGACGCGGTGCAGCAGGACCATCCCGTCATCGGCAAATCGCGTGCCGTCGCTCAGCGTCCCCGTCACGCGTACCGGCACCGAGATGTGCAGCTGGCCCGCCCCTGCGTCGACGCTGCCCGGCGCCGCGACGCTGGCATCATAACGGGCATAGCGCGCAAAGCGGCCAGCGAAGCCCGCCCGGTCGAGCGTCGAGGATTCGCCATCGCGACACCAGAGCGCGCGCGCCCCGACAAAGTCATGCGCCGCGATCCGCTGGTAATAGCGTCGCACCACCGCCGCCGCTGCTTCGGGCAGGGTCTCGGGCGCCGCGGCCGCGATCTTGGTGGTGCCGACGGGATGCCGGCCGGGGCGGCTGTCCGCCGCATAGCGCGCGATGTTCTGCTGTGCGCGCGCCGCCGCCGCGGTGACGTCGAGCTGCTGCTGCTTGGGATCCGAGCAGCCGCCAAGGCCGCACCCCAGGAGGATCGGCATCACGCCGCCGGTTGCGATCACGATACGCACGCGCGCCTCCTACATCGAAGCGGGACGCGCGCGCGGGGATCGCTGCCGCACGCGCGTCGGGGGATCGCAGGGGTCAGGGCTTCAGCGCGACGTCGTCGGCATCGTCCAGCTCGTCATCGTCGATGCTGCCATCGTCGAGCTCGTCCTGCACATCGTCCTCGTCGATATCATCCTCGTCCATCGTCACGGTCGAATCGGTCTGGCCGACCGCTTCCGAATCCATGTCGATGTCGTCGATCGGCTCGTCCTCGTCGTCGTCCGTGCCCAGATCGGGGCTCAGATCGGTGACGATCGCGCCGTCGACCGGGCCGCTGCGCGTCGCCTCGAGGATCTCGGCGCGCTGGCTCTCGTCATAGCCGTCCTCGTCATACCCGTCGTCGCCCGTGCCCATGCCGGGAACCTGATGTCCGCCCATGCTATCGCTCCTGCTCAGGCCGCGTCGTGCGGTCTCGCGTCAAGGAACGGCGGGCACGCGTGCCCGGTTCCGTCACTCGGCCGGTTTGACGACGATCGCAGGCCGGAACAGGCGGCCCCGTTCCGTCAGCGCGACGACTGCCAGCGCCGCGAGCCCCGCGAGCAGGAAGCCGAGCACCAGCGGCACCGTCGTCCCGTCGAACGCCTGGCCGATCACCGCGCCGATCACCGCGCCCGCGGTGACGCTGACGAACCCCTGCACGCTCGACGCGGTGCCGGCGATCCGCCCCATATTCTCCATCGCCATCGCCGAGAAATTCGACGTCGCCAGCCCGAAACAGCCGAGCGTCAGCGCCTGGAACACCGCAAAGCTGGTGAGCGACTCCCAGTTCGCCTCGATTGCGCCCAGATGCACCAGCGAGACCAGGATCAGCCCCGACAGCGCGCAGTGGCTGATCAGCCGCGTGCCGAGCTTCATCACGATCCGCGAATTCATCAGATTGGCCGCCGCCATCGTCACCGAGGTGACCGCGAAGATCAGCGCGAGCAGGTCGGGCTTTGCGAACACGTCCGCCATGATCTGCTGGATCGAGTTTAGATACCCGTACAGCGACCCCATCAGCGCGGTCGCCGCCAGCGTATAGCCGAGCGACAGCCGGTCGCTGAGCGTCTGCCGCCAGTCGGACAGGATCCGCGCCGGCGTGATCGGCAGGACGTTCTCGGGCGCCAGCGTCTCGGGCATCCGGACCCAGAACCAGGCGAGCACGACCAGCGTCAGGCCTGCGATCACCCAGAAGATCGCGCGCCAGTCGCCGAACTGCAGCACGCTCCAGCCGAAGGTCGGCGCCAGGATCGGCACGATCATGAACACCATGAACGCGATCGACATCACCCGCGCCATCGCCCGCCCGTGATAACAGTCGCGCACCAGCGCGATCGTCGCGACCCGCGCCGCGGCGATCACCGCCCCGCCTGCGACCCGCGCGATCAGCAGCAATGTGAAGCTCCCCGCCAGCGCGCAGGCGACATTGGCGAGCGCGTACAGCCCCAGCGACCAGAGCAGCACCGTGCGGCGCCCGAACCGGTCGGCGAGCGGCCCGTGGACGAGCTGCGCGACGCCGAAGCCGATGACGAACGCGGTCACGATATATTGCCGGCTGTTCTCGCTCGCGATCCCCAGCGACTCGCCGATCGCGGGCAGCGCGGGCAGCATCGAATCGATCCCCAGCGCGGTCAGCGACATGAGGGCTGCGACCAGCGCCACGAACTCGACAAAGCCGATCGGCGCGCCGCGCATCGCGGGCGCGTCGGATACTGGGGTTTCTGCGGTCATGATGCGGCGCCCTACCGCGTTATCGCTACCTACGAAACCCGCTATCCACCCCGCCACGCGCACGAATCCCACGCGCTCAATCCCCCGGGAGGCCACGCCCCCAATCCCCCCCACAGCAACGCCCCCCAATCCCCCGGCGGCAACGCCCCCAACCCCCCGGCAGCAACGCCCCTCAATCCCCCGGCAGCAACGCCCCCCAACCGTCATCCCCGCGAAGGCGGGGATCCATACCGGCAAGCCCCACGACTCCATCACCGACGTCCGAACATCTGGATCCCCGCCTCCGCGGGGATGACGAAACCAAGTGCCCCTCCCCCAAGGCCCGTCATCCCCGCCTCCCCGGGGATGACGGCAAGAGAGGTGCCTAAATCGCCCCGCCACCACGCGAAATCCCGCCCGGCAATTGGCACCGCGCGCCCGCGTCGCTATATCGGCGCTCCCCTATCCGGACATCCTTCCATGCTCGACAGCCCCGCCGCCCAGGTTCCCACACTCAGCCTTGCCGATCAGGCGCGCGACCCCGATGGCTTTGCCGCCGCGCTCGGCAACTCGTTCGAACGCTTCGGTTTTGCGATCGTCGCCGATCACGGCATCCCGACCGAATTGATCGACCAGGCCTGGGCCGAGACCAAGGCACTGTTCGAGCTGCCCGAGGACGAGAAGCGCGGCTATTTCGCCCCCGGCGGCGGCGGCGCGCGCGGTTACACCCCGTTCAAGACCGAGATCGCCAAGGACGCCAAGGTCGTCGACCTCAAGGAATTCTGGCACGTCGGCCGCGAACTCCCCGCCGGCCACCGTTACGAGGCGCAGATGTCGCCGAACGTCTGGCCGACCCGTCCCGAGGGTTTCAAGCCGGTCTTCCTCGACCTGTTCAAGGCGTTCGACACCGCGGGCGACAAGCTGCTCTCCGCGATCGCGCGCCACCTGAAGCTCGCGCCCGACTGGTTCGACCCCGCGGTCAAGGACGGCAACAGCGTCCTGCGCCTGCTCCACTACCCGCCGATCCCCGCCGATGCCGAGGGCGTCCGCGCCGGCGCGCATGAGGACATCAACCTCATCACGCTGCTGCTCGGTGCGGAAGAGGCCGGCCTCGAACTGCTCGACCGCGCGAACGGCCGCTGGCTGTCGATCAAGCCGCCCGAGGGCGCGATGGTCGTCAATGTCGGCGACATGCTCCAGCGGCTGACCAACCACGTCCTGCCCTCGACCACGCACCGCGTCGTCAACCCGCCGCCCGAGCGCCGCGGCCATTCGCGCTACTCGATGCCGTTCTTCCTGCATCCCGCGCCGGATTTCCTGATTCAGACGCTGCCGGCGACGATCACAGCGGAAAACCCCAACCGCTACCCCACCCCGATCACCGCGCACGACTATCTCTACGAACGCCTGGTAGAGATCGGCCTGATCAAGAAGTAACCGCCCCCGCTCCACCACCCCGGCGAAGGCCGGGGCCCAGTTGGGGGACGGTGATAACGTCGGACACCGCTCCGTTGCGCCGACCTCCCACCTGGACCCCGGCCTGCGCCGGGGTGGTGCAATGGGGGATCTCCCCCAGCCTCAATCGAACCCGTTCGCCAGAAACCGCTCCGCCACCGCGCAGTGCACCGCGATGCCGTGCGCCATCACCCGCTCGTCGATCGTCATCTTCGTATTGTGCAGCGGCGGATTGGTCCGCGGGTCGCTCCCCTCGGGCGCCGCGCCGATGAACGCCATCGCGCCGGGCAGCTTCTGCAGCACGTAGGAGAAATCCTCCGCCCCCATCATCGGCGGCATCACCTGATACGCGCCCTCGCCGCCGATCGTCGTCGCCACCGCCTTGATCAGCTCGGTCGCGCGCGGATCGTTCACGGTGACGGGATAACCCTGCTCGATCGTCGGCGTCCCCACCGCGCCGTGCGCCGCGGCGATCCCCTCGACCATCCGGACGAACGCCGTGCGCAGCTGTTCGCGCGTGCGCTCGGACAAGGTCCGCATCGTCCCCAGCATCTCGACGCTCGACGGGATGACGTTGTGCGCGCTCCCCGCATTCAGCTTGGTGATCGACAGCACCGCCGGATCGGTCACCGCCACCTGCCGCGCGACATAGGTCTGCAGCGCGGTGACGATCTCGCACGCGATCGGCAGCGGATCGAGGCAGTCGTGCGGCATCGCCGCATGCCCGCCGCGCCCGGTGATCGTCGCGCGCAGCGTGTCGGTCGACGCCATCAGCGTGCCCGCGCGGCTGACGACATGCCCCATCGGCATGTTGGGCGAGATGTGCAGCGCGAACCCCGCCTCGGGCAATGGCGCATCGAGCAGCCCGTCGGCGATCATGTGCCGCGCGCCGTGATGCCCCTCCTCGCCCGGCTGGAACATGAATACGACGGTGCCCGGCAGATCGTCCCGCCGCGCGCACAGCGCCTTGGCCGCCCCGACCAGCATCGCGGTATGCGAATCATGCCCGCACGCATGCATCGCCCCGTCGACCTTCGACGCGAACGGCAGCCCGGTCTCCTCCTGCATCGGCAACGCATCCATGTCGCCGCGGAGCAGCACGGTCCGCCCATTGCCCCCCGCGGTGCCGCCACCCCGCCCGCCGCGCAGGATCGCGACGAACCCGGTCGTGGACGTCCCCTCGCGGATCTCCAGCGGCAGCCCGGCCAGCGCCGCCTTCACCTTGTCCGAGGTGCGCGGGCAGTGCAGCCCCACCTCGGGATCCGCATGGATCGCGCGCCGCAACTCGATCGCCGCATCGAGGCTTTCCTCACCGATCGCGGCCCAGTCGGTGGTGGATTCGAAATCGAGCGACATGATCGGGTACCTTTGCAAGACGTGGTGCACCGGCCCGGCCAACGCCCGGCCCGTGCCGATGCCGCCCTATACCACAGCACCCCACCCCCTCCACCACCCCGGCGAAGACCGGGGCCCAGTTGGGGAACGCCAGTGATGCAGGACGGCGCTGCGTTACAGCGACCTCCCCAACTGGGCCCCGGCCTCCGCCGGGGTGGTATGCGGGAGATCACACGCCGCCGCTCCCGCCTTGTGTCCCCGCGAAGGCGGGGACCCAGTCTGGGCACCGCCTTCGCGGGTGACCATGGAGGAAAGAGCTGCCAGTCCCCCAAGAGCGCCCCCACCCCGGCGAAGGCCGGGGCCCAGTTAGGGGCCGGCAATGATGCAGGACGGCGCTCCGTTACAGCGACCTCCCCAACTGGGCCCCGGCCCCCGCCGGGGTGGTATGCGCGGGAGCGGAAGCGCAGGAACCGCACCCCACCCCGATCACCCCCGAAACAACCCCCCCAGCACCCCGCGCAGCACGCTCCCCTTAAGACCACCCCCCGACGCCCCGCCGCGCGACCGCGACCGGCTCCGGCTGGTCGTCCCGAACACCTGTTTCCCGATCTCGTTCGCCACCTGCCGCCCGATCGACGAGCTCGCCGCCCGCGTCGCGGACGACGCCATCTTCGCCCAGGGCGAATCCGCCGCCTCGCGCTCGGCCGCGCGCTCCACCCGATCCGCCTCGCGCTCCGCCGCCCGCGCCTCGCGCGCCGCCTTCGCGTCGAGCTTCGCCTGCGCCACCGCCGCCTTCTCCGCCGCGGTCGTCGCCTTCGCCTCGGCCGCCGCCGCGCTCGCCGCCTCGGTCTTCGCCGCGAGCAGCTCCTCCGCCGACTCGCGATCGACCAAAGTGTCGTATTTCGCCCCGATCGCATCCGTCTCGATCATCACCGCGCGCTCGGCGGGCGTGATCGGCGCGACCCGCGACACCGGCGGCTTGATCAGCGTGCGCGCGACCGGCGTCGGCGACCCGTCCGCCTGCAACAGCGACACCAGCGCCTCGCCCACCTTCAGCTCGGTGATGGCGGTCGCGACATCGACCCCCGGATTCGCCCGGAACGTCTCCGCCGCCGAACGCACCGCCGCCTGGTCGCGCGGCGTGAACGCGCGCAGCGCATGCTGCACCCGGTTGCCGAGCTGCCCCGCGATCGTCTCGGGAATGTCGATCGGGTTCTGCGTGATGAAATACACCCCCACGCCCTTCGACCGGATCAGCCGCACGACCTGCGCGATCGTGTCGAGCAGCGCCTTGGGCGCGGCATCGAACAGCAGATGCGCCTCGTCGAAGAAGAAGCACAGCACCGGCTTGTCGGGATCGCCGATCTCGGGAAGCTGTTCGAACAGCTCGCTCATCAGCCACAGCAGGAACGTCGAATAGAGCTTCGGGCTCGCCATCAGCTTGTCCGCGGCAAGGATGTTGACCAGCCCCCGCCCCCGGTCGTCGACGCCGATGAAATCACGCAATTCGAGCGCCGGCTCGCCAAAGAAATGCTCCGCACCCTGGCTGCGCAACTGGAGCAACGCACGCTGGATCGCGCCGATCGACTGTTTCGACACGTTGCCATAGGTCGTCGTCAGCTCGTCGGCCCGCCCCGCGCACTCGCTCAGCATCGCCTGCAGATCGTCGAGGTCGATCAGCAGCAGCCCTTCCGTGTCCGCGACATGGAAGGCGATCGTCAGCACCCCCTCCTGCACCGCGTTGAGATCGAGCAGCCGCGCGAGCAGCACCGGCCCCATCTCGCTGATCGTCGTGCGGATCGGATGCCCCTGCTCGCCGAACAGGTCCCAGAACTGCACCGGCGTGTCCGCATAGGCCCAGCCGTCATCGCCGATCGCCTTGGCGCGCTCCGCAAAGATCGCATGCGTCTTCGCGGTCGGCGACCCCGCCATCGCGAGCCCCGACAGGTCGCCCTTCACGTCCGCGACGAAACACGGCACGCCGTTTGCCGAAAACCCCTCGATGATCCCCTGCACGGTCACGGTCTTGCCCGTCCCCGTCGCGCCCGCGATCAGCCCGTGCCGGTTCGCGCGTCTGAGCTCGAGCGTCTGCCGCGTACCGTCCGCGCTCGCGCCGATGAAGATGCCGTCGCCCATGCTGCTATGTCCTCGCTGTCGATCCCGATCCTAACCCCGCGCCCCGCAAAGAAAAAGGACCGCCGCTCGGGTGAGCGACGGTCCTTCGGGACACGCGAGTGTCGGGTGGATTACTTGATCTTGACCGGCAGGAACTGCGCCGGCCCGCGCCCGCGCTTGACCTGCAACAGCACCTGCGGACGCCCGGCGGCCTTCGCCGTCGTGACCGCGCCCTGCAGCTCGGTTGCACTGCGCACCGGCGTGCCGTTGACCGAGATGATCACGTCGCCGCGCTTCAGCTTGCCGAATGCATCGCTCGTCTGCGCGACCGCCGCGATCACCACGCCCTGCGTGCCCGCCTCGACGCCGACCGCCTGCGCGATCGCCGGGGTCAGCGGCTGGACGCCGATCCCGAGCGCTGCACCCGCGGTGGGTGCCGCGCCGGTCGCCGCATCATCGTCATCGCCGTCGTCGGTGCCGAAGCCCTGCGCGTCGCCGCCCAGAGTCGCCGCCAGCTTGTCCGCGCTCGGTCGCGGCACGACGACCACGTTCGCGCTCGTCGGCTTGCCGTTGCGCAGGATATCGAGCCGCGCGGTCTGACCCGGCTTCACGTTCGACACGAGATAGGACAGCGACTGGTCGACCGTGACGACCTGGCCGTTGACCTTGGTCACCACGTCGCCCGCGCGCACGCCGGCGCGCGCCGCGGGCCCGCCCGCGGTGACGTCGTTGATCAGCTCGCCCTGGTTCTTGGCGATGCCGAGCGCCGCCGCGGTATCCTCGTCGATCGTGCCGCCACGGCCGAGCGTCACGCCGATATAGCCGCGCTCGATCGTGCCACCCTTCATGAAGGTGGCGATGATCGGCTTGGCGGTCGCCGCGGGGATCGCGAAGCCGATGCCGATATTGCCGCCCGACTGGCTGAAGATCTGCGAATTCACGCCGATCACATTGCCGTTCAGGTCGAACATCGGCCCGCCCGAATTGCCCTGGTTGATCGACGCGTCGGTCTGGATGAAGCGGTCATACGCGCCGCCCTGCCCGGTGACGCGGTTGATCGCCGAGATGATCCCTGCGGTCACCGTGCCGCCCAGCCCGAACGGCTCGCCGATCGCGACGACCCAGTCGCCGACGCGCGCGCCGTTCGAATCGCCGAACTTGACGAAGGGCAGGTTGGGCGCGTCGATCTTCAGCAGCGCCAGGTCCGATTCCTGGTCCTTGCCGATGACCTTGGCGACATATTCCTTCTTGTTGCTCAGCGTCACCGTGATCGAATCGACCGTCGCGCCCTGCGCGCCCGGCGAGATCACGTGGTTGTTGGTGACGACATAGCCGTCCGCCGAGATCAGGAAGCCCGAGCCGAGCGACGCGCCTTCGCGCTTGACCGGCGGGCCACCCTGCGGACCGCCGCCCATGCCGCCGAACAGCTCGCCGAACGGCGTGCCCGCGAACGGGTTGGCCTGCTGCTTCTGGACGATCGTCTGCTTGGTCGAGATGTTCACGACCGCGGGCTGGAGCCGCGCGACCATGTCGGCAAAGCTCATCGGCGCGCCGGGCTTGGGCACGACCGCCTGGATCGCACCGGGTTCGTTCTGGGCGACCTGGCCGGTCCCCGAAGCGGTGCCGGGCTGGAGCGCGAGCGTCGCGGTCGCGCCGCCGAGCAGTAGAGCGCTGGTAATGGCGTAGGCGTAACGCACTGGATATTGTCCTCTCGTTTCATCGTCCGAAACCGGGGTTTCATCGCCGATTACGGCTGAACGACGCTTGAATATGAACGGGTGTTCAGAGCAAGCTCACGGGCTTTAACGCCCGCGGCCCTCGAATTCCCGCAGATAGCTGTTGTTCGGCGAAAGAATTATCGACGTCGATCCTTCGGGTGCCGGACCGCCATCTGCCCCGAACGTGTGCCGGTAGGACTGCATCGCCCGGTAGAAGTCGTAGAAGTCGGCATCCTTGCCAAAGCTCTCGGCATAGATCTTCGCCGAATCGGCATCCGCCTGCGCACGCACGATCTGCGCCTGCTTCTGGCCCTCGGCGCGGATCGTGATCGCCTCCTGCTGGCGTGCGCTCGACATGCGCTTGAGCGCGCTTTCGAGCGGCAGGCCGACGGGCAGGTTCGCCTGCTTGATCCGCACGTCGACGATCTCGACGCCATACTGGCTCGCGACGCGCTGCAGCCCGGTCTGGATATTGTCCATCAGCTCGGACCGCTCGGGGCTGAGCAGTTCGACGAAGCGCCGCTTGCCCAGCTCGTTGCGCAGCGCCGACCCCAGGATCGGACGCAGCTGGTCGGGGATGCGTTCCTCGCTGCCGACCGCGTTGCGCATCTTGCGCGGGTCGACGACGCGGTAGCGCGCGTACGCATCGACCTCGAGCCGCAGCTGGTCGGTCGACAGCACCAGCGTGTTGTCGAGCTCGATGTCCTGCACGCGCTTGTCGATCCACACGATGCGGTCGATGAACGGCACGCGCGCGATCAGCCCCGCGCCGGTCTGGCCGAGGGGCTGGCCGGGCGCATAGGCGTTGACCGTCCGGATCGGCTGGCCGAACCGCAGGATCACCGCCTGCTGCGTTTCCGGCACGATCGCAAAGCTCGCCGCGGCAAGGATAACGAGCACCAGCGCGATCGCGCCCGCGATCAGCGGGTTACGCCAGGTCAGGCCGTTCACTGGGCGGCTCCCGGCTGGGCGGCGGCGGCGGCGGCAGCCGGCGCGGGCGTCGCCGGCTGGGCGGCGCGCGGCGCGACCTCCGGATCGGCGAGCCGCTTGCCGTTGCGCAACGGCAGATAGGGGACGACGCCGCCCGGAGTCTCGACGATCGTCTTGTCGCTCTTGGCCAATACCGCTTCCATGGTCTCGTAATACATCCGTCGACGCGTCACCTCGGGGGCGAGGCGATATTGCTCATAGACCTTGTCGAACGATGCGGCCTCGCCCTGCGCGCGCGCCACGACCTGCTGCGCATAGGAGCGCGACTGGTTGAGGTTGGCGATCGCCTCCTGCTGCGCCGCGGTCACCGCGTTGAAGTCCTCGACGATCTGCGCGGGCGCGGCGGCCTGCTTGATCGCGACGCCCTGGATGCGGACGCCCGACTTGTAGTCGTTCAGGATCTGCTGGGTCAGCTCGGCAACGCGCTGCTCGATCACCGTGCGGCCCGTGCCGATCGCCTGCTCCAGCGTCGTCGTCGCGACCACCGCGCGCATCGCGCTCTCGGCCGCGGCGCGTACCGTGGTGTTCGGCTCGGCGAGCTGGAACACGTAATCGCGCGGATCGGCGATGTCCCAGCGCACCGAATAGGCCAGGTCGATGATATTCTGGTCGCCGGTCAGCGTCAGATTCTCGCCGTCGCCAACGGGGAAATTGTCGGTGCGGATATTCTGCACGTCGACCACCTCGACGCTCGCGATCGGCGCGGGCGGAGTAAGGCGGATGCCCGGGTCGAGCGTGCCGGCATATTTGCCGAAATAGGTCACCACGCCGCGCTGCTGCGGCCCGATCTGGTGGAACGAGGTGAACAGCAGCCACAGGACCACGATCACCCCCGCCGCGATCGCCCAAAGCGCGCGTGCATTGGCGCCCGTCGGCAGGCCGCCGAACCCGCCGCCGCTGCTGCCGCCGCCGCCACCGCCACCCGAGACCCGCGCCTTTTTCAGGAATTCGTCGAGCGCGCTCGGCTTGCCGTTCGGCTTGCGACCGCCGGGGGGCAGCGCCCAGGGATTGCGGGGGCCGCCGCCCTCGCCGGCATTGTCGTCACCCGAGCCGCCCCAGGGGCCCTTTGGCGTTTCGACGGCGAGAATGGGGGGACGCCGGAGCCAGCGCGTAAAGATCGTCATCCAACCTTTATAGGTGTGCCATCGCGGAAAAACAGTGCCAAGCGCCCGCCACGGGCCTATCTGGCGGCGATGATCGACATTGAAGCGGTAAAGGCGGCGATTGCCGCAGTGGCGGGCACGCGCGCCACGGTGCGACTCGAAGGAACGCGGCTCGGCGTGGTGGTCGACGCGACCGGCCTCGACCCGAAGGCGCGCGACGCGCTCGAGGCGACGGTGAAGATGGCCGCGACCGCGCCGGGCGTCGGCGAGGTGCGCGTGGTCATGACCGCCGAACGCACCACCCGCCGGCTGATCGCGGTCGCCAGCGGCAAGGGCGGGGTCGGCAAGTCGACGCTGTCCGCCAACCTCGCCATCGCGCTGTCCAGGGCGGGGCGCCGCGTCGGGCTCGTCGACGCGGACATTTACGGCCCGTCGCAGCCGCGGCTGATGGGGGTCGAGGGCACCCGCCCGACCGCGAAGGACAAGGTGCTCGACCCGGTCCCCACCCCCTACGGCGTGCCGCTCCTGTCGATGGGCCAGCTCGTCGATCCCGGTCGCGCGCTCGCCTGGCGCGGGCCGATGGCGGCGGGCGCGCTCGGCCAGCTGGTCGAGGCGGACTGGGGCGCGACCGACACGCTCGTGCTCGATCTTCCCCCCGGCACCGGCGACGTCCAGCTGACGATGGTCCAGAAATACCGCCCCGCGGGCGCGATCATCGTCTCGACCCCGCAGGATCTCGCGCTGATCGACGCCCGCCGCGCGATCGACCTGTTCGAAAAGGCGGGCATCCCGATCATCGGGCTGGTCGAGAACATGGCCGGCTATGTCTGCCCGCATTGCGGCGAAAGCTCGGATCCGTTCGGCAACGGCGGCGCCGAGGCGGCCGCGCGCGAACTCGGCATCGCGTTCCTCGGCCGCGTGCCGCTGACGCTGTCGATCCGCACCGCCTCCGACGCGGGAACGCCCCCCGCGGCCGAGCCCGACGACGTGATCTTCGCCGCCCTCGCCGCTCAGGTCGTCGCATGGATTGGAAAAATGTGAAACGTTTTGGGGCCCGCGCCGTTGTGCTGTTACCGGTCGTGCATGGCGCGTAGAGCTACGGCACGAGCGGACCAGGATTCCAGCCACCCGACCGGTCTATGTACAGACCCGGACGGGTGCTCCCCGAAGAGGACGCCGCGATGCCTCTTACCGCCGATTCCGATATCAAGGCGCTGCTCGAAAACGCGCGGACGATCGCGCTGGTCGGCGCCTCCGACCGCCCCGACCGCCCCTCCTACGGCGTGATGGCGCGGATGCAGGCGCACGGTTACCGCGTCATCCCGGTCAACCCGCAGATCACCGGCGAGCACATCCACGGCGAATTCGTCTTCCGCGAACTCTCCCAGCTCGGCGATGAAATCGACATCGTCGACATCTTCCGCAACTCCGCCGCCGCGGGCGAGGCCGTCGACCAGGCGATCGCGATCGGCGCGAAAGCGGTCTGGATGCAGCTCGGCGTCATCAACGAGGCTGCCGCCGCCCGCGCCGAAGCCGCCGGGCTTCAGGTCGTCATGGACCGCTGCCCCGCGATCGAGATCCCCCGGCTCGGCGTCGCCAGGATAGATCGGGATCCGACCGACTGACGCTTGCGGCTCGCCTGCGCGTGCGTCACCCTCGCGACGAGCTTCGTATCGGCCCATCGCGTATCGGGGACAGGTCATGTTCGCCTTGCTTCTGGCTCTTGCTCAGGACCCGCTGCTCGCCAAGGCCAGCGAGCGACTCGCCGCCGAACCCCGCTGCGTCGTCGATCCCGCTTCGACCGACATCACCGTCTGCGGCCTTCGCCAGGCGGATCGGTTCCGCGTGCCGTTCGTCGAGCACGATCCCGGCGATCCGCGCCACGAAAGCCTCGCCGCGGAACGCGTCCGGCTGCTCAACGCGCGCACCCCGGTCCAGGACATGGGCCCGTTCCAGGTCGGCGGCGGCATGGCCGGCGTGTCGGTCGGCGTCGGCGCGGCGGGCGTCACCGCCGGCGGCCTCCGCAAACCCGCACCCTGACCCCCGCGCCATCACGCCCCCGCCATCAGCAGAGTGGCAAGACGCCCCGATCGGGTCCATGCTCGGGCGATGCCCATGATCACCGCAAACCGTTGAGGCGCCGTCGATGATTCTCGTCACCCTGCTCGCGCTCGCACAGGCCGGCGCTACACCTGCGGCCAAGCCCGCCGCCACACAGGTATCGTCCGCCCCGACCGAGAAGAGCTGGTCGATCCTCAATCCCCCCGACTGTCCGGTGGTGAAGGAGGGCGACAAGACGATTACCGTCTGCGCGCCCGGCACCCAATCGGGCCCGCGCCTGCCGCTCCCCGACTGGGGCCCGCCCGACCGCCCCGTCGCCGCCAACCCGAACATGACCGCGATCCGCGCGCTGTCGCTCGAGGGCACGCCCTGCGCCGCGACCCAGAGCGGCTGCCAGTCCGGCTTCGGCCCCCCGATCGCCCCGCTCGTCGCCGGCGCCGTCGCGCTCGCCAAAAGCGCCTTCGCCAAGAAACCCGACAAGACCGGCCGCATCGCCATCGACCTGTCGGACCCCGCCCCCCCGGCCCCCGCGCGGCCGTAACCCGCCCCGTCATCCTGACGAAAGCCAGGACCCAGAGCCAAGCAGCAAGGCGCCCCGCAACTCTGGATCCTGGGTCAAGCCCAGGATGACGAAACGGAGGGGCCGTCATCCCCACCCAACCCCGTCATTCTGACGAACGTCAGGACCCAGAGCCAAACAGCGCAGCGCCCCGCAACTCTGGATCCTGGGTCAAGCCCAGGATGACGAAAGGGAGGGGCCGTCATCCCCACCCAACCCCGTCATCCTGACGAAAGTCAGGATCCAGAGCCACACAGTGCAGCCCTCCGCCACCCTGGATCCTGACCGTCGTCAGGATGACGGCAATCGGTAGGGCATCCGGCGGCAGGCCCGTCGCCCGTCACCATCACCCCACCCCCAAAATCACCCCAGAATATGCATCCACAACGGCTGCCCCACCAGACTCTGCGACCCCCGCAATTTCTCCAGCGCCTGCGCGACCGAGCGTTCCGGCCCCTCATGAGTCACGATCGCGACGAGCACGCTGCCGTCCGCCATCGCGCCGCGCTGGATCAGGCTCTCGATCGAGACGCCCGCGTCGCGCATCGCCGCGGCGATCTCGGCCAGCACGCCGACCCGGTCCGCGACCGTGAAGCGCAGATAGGCGCGCCCGCGCCGCTCGCCGCTGTCGGCGGTCGCCGCCGCGACCAGCGACGCCGCCGGCATCGCATAGGGCGGGCCATATTCGCCGCGCGCGATGTCGATCAGGTCCGCGACCACCGCGCTCGCGGTCGGCCCGTCGCCCGCGCCCGCACCCTGGAACAGCAGCCGCCCGACGAAATTGCCCTCCGCGACGACCGCGTTCAAAGACCCCGTGACATGCGCGAGCGGATGGTCGACCGGCACCAGATGCGCATGCACGCGCTGGAACAGCCCGTCCGGCCCGTCCTCCGCCAGCCCGAGCAGCCGCACGCGGTAGCCCAAGGCCGCCGCCTCGGCGATGTCCGCGCCCAGCAGATGCCGGATGCCGCTGGCCGCCACCGTGTCGAACGCCGGCCGCGTCCCGAACGCGATCGAGGCGAGGATCGACAGCTTGTGCGCCGCATCCACCCCGTCGATGTCGAAGCTCGGATCCGCCTCGGCAAAGCCCAGCGCCTGCGCCTCGGCGAGGATCTCGGCGAAATCGCGCCCCTCTGCCTCCATCTTGCTCAGGATGAAATTGCACGTCCCGTTGAGGATGCCGTAGACCCGCCCGATCGCGTTCGCCGCCGCGCCCTCGCGCAGGCCCTTGATGACCGGGATCCCGCCCGCGACCGCCGCCTCGAACTTCAGCGCGACACGCGCCGCCTCCGCCGCGGTCGCCAGCTCATAGCCGTGATGCGCGAGCATCGCCTTGTTCGCGGTGACGAACGACTTGCCCGCATTCAGCGTCGAGCGCGCGAGCGTCAGCGCGGGGCCGTCCGATCCGCCGATCAGCTCGACGACGACATCGACGTCCGCCTGCTGCGCCAGCGCGGTCGTATCGTCGACCCAGGCGAACCGCGTCAGATCGACGCCGCGATCCTTGTAGCGGTCGCGCGCCGACACCGCGACGACCTCGATCGCGCGCCCGGCCCGTCTGGCGATCAGCTCGCGGTTCGCGTCGAGCAGCCGGATGACGCCGCCCCCCACGGTTCCCAGGCCCGCCAGTCCCACGCGCAACGCTTCGCTCATCGTCTTCCTTTCGCCAAACCCGCGCGAAGACCTAGGGTTCGGGAAGGATTCCCGCAATCAAGATGACGAATGGCGCCGCGCGCCCTATCTGGTCCCGCATGACCGGCCGCTTCGATCACCTGCCCAACCGCCGCGCGATCATCGATCGCCGCGCGGTCGCCGACACCATCGCCGCGCTGGACGAGACCGATCCGGTCGCGCTCGGCCGCCAGGCGACGATCCTGCTCAAGGCCGCGCTCGACGCGGGCCGGGTCGAGGTCGCCAAGCGGCTCGCCGAACATCCCAGCCGCGGGCTTGAGGTGTCGAGCGCGCAGGCCTATCTGATCGACCAGCTGCTCCGCCTGCTCTTCGACTTCACCACCACCCGGCTGCACCCTGCGGCCGCGCCCACCCCCGACGACCGGCTGACGCTGATCGCGGTCGGCGGCTATGGCCGCGGCGAGATGGCGCCGCATTCGGATGTCGATATCGGCTTCCTCACGCCGGGCAAACAGACCCCGCGGGTCGAACGCATCATCGAATCGATGCTCTACACGCTCTGGGATCTCGGGCTGAAACTCGGCCAGTCCAGCCGCTCGCTCGACGAGATGATCCGCCAGGCCAAGGCCGACATCACCGTCCGCACCGCTTTGCTGGAAGCACGCTACGTCACCGGCGACATGGATCTCTACGAAGAGGCGTCGCGCCGCTTCAAGGTCGAGGTCCAGGCGGATACCGCGCGCGCGTTCATCGCCGACAAGCTCGTCGAGCGCGACCTGCGCCACCGCAAGATGGGCGACACGCGCTATGTCGTCGAGCCCAACGTCAAGGAGGGCAAGGGCGGCCTGCGCGATCTCCACGCGCTGTTCTGGATCGGCAAGTATATCTACGACGTCCAGCGCGCGGCACAGCTCGTCGATGTCGGGCTGTTCACCAAGGCCGAATATCGCCTCTTCCACCGCGCCGACAATTTCTTCCAGGCGGTGCGCTGCCACCTCCACAGCATCACCGGTCGCGCCGAGGACCGGCTGACCTTCGACGTCCAGCGCGAGATCGCCGACCGGATGCGCTTCTCCGACCGCCCGGGCAAGCCGAAGGTCGAGCGCTTCATGCACTTCTACTTTCTCCAGGCGAAGACCGTCGGCGACCTGACCGGTGTCTTCCTCGCGCATCTCGACGAGAAGTTCGCCGCGCGCGGCCGCCGCTTCGGCCTGCCGACGATCCGCCGCAGCCCGCGCCGCCTCAACGGCTTCGTCCTCGACCGCGGTCGGCTCGCCCTGCCCGACGACGACTTCTTCCGCGCAAGTCCGGTCCGGCTGATCGAGATCTTCCAGCTCGCCGACCGCAACACGCTCGAGATCCACCCGCTCGCGATGCGCGCGGCCGCCCGCGACGTGAAGCTCGTCGACGACATCCGCGACGACCCCACCGCCAACGCGCTGTTCCTCGACGTCCTCAGCTCGCCGCGCGATCCCGAACTCGTCCTGCGCTGGATGAACGAGACCGGCGTGTTCGGCCGCTTCGTGCCCGATTTCGGCCGCGTCGTCGCGCAGATGCAGTTCGACATGTATCATCACTACACCGTCGACGAACACACGATCCGCGCGCTCGGCCTGCTCGCGCGGATCGAGAATGGCGCGCTGAAGGACGACCATCCGCTCGCCAGCGCGATCTTCCGCCAGATCGTCTCGCGCCGCGTCCTCTATGTCGCGGTGCTGCTCCACGACATCGCCAAGGGCCGCGGCGGCGATCATTCGATCCTCGGCGCCGAAGTCGCGCAACGCCTCTGCCCGCGCTTCGGCCTGTCACCGGCCGAGACCGAAACCGTCGCCTGGCTCGTCCGCTGGCATCTGCTGATGTCCGCGACCGCGTTCAAGCGCGACCTGTCGGACTTCAAGACGATCCTCGATTTCTGCGACGTGGTGCAGAGCCCCGAGCGACTCCGCCTCCTGCTCGTCCTCACCATCGTCGATATCCGCGCGGTCGGCCCCGGCGTCTGGAACGGCTGGAAGCGGCAACTGCTCGGCGACCTCTATGAAGCCGCCGAGGAGGTGCTCCGCCTCGGCCACAAGCAGAAGGGCCGCGCCGAACGCATCGCCGCCAAGCACGAGACGCTCCACGCCGATCTCGGCTGGAGCGAGGCCGAATTCGCCGCGTTCGTCCGCCGCATGCCCGAGGCCTATTGGATCGCCGAGCCCGAGGATGTGCTCGTCCACAATGCCCGCTTCCTCGCCGGCACCGGCGACGCGCAGCTCGCGATCGACGCGCATGTCTATCCCGGCCGCGGCGCCACGCTCGTGACGATCTACGCCGCGGATCATCCCGGCCTCTTCTACCGCATCGCCGGCGCGATCCATGTCGCGGGCGGCAACATCATCGACGCGCGGATCCACACCACGCGCGACGGCATGGCGGTCGACAATTTCCTCGTCCAGGACCCGTTCGGCCGCCCGTTCGACGGCAGCGAACAGCTCGCCCGGCTGAAGACCGCGATCGAGGATGCGCTCGCCAACCGCGGCAAGCTCGCCGACCGCCTCGTCGCCAAGCCGCTCCCGCGCGCGCGCGCCGAGGCGTTCGACATCGTCCCCAACGCGATGATCGACAACCGCGCCTCGAACCGCTTCACCGTGGTCGAGGTCAACGCCCGCGACGGCCCCGCCTTGCTCAACCGGCTCGCCCAGGCGCTCTTCCAGTCGAAGGTGACGATCCACTCCGCGCATGTCGCCACCTATGGCGAACGCGCGGTCGACACCTTTTACATCACCGACCTCACCGGCGACCGCATCACCGCCCCCGCCCGGCTGAAGACACTCGAACGCCGCCTGCTCGCGGCCGCCGCCGGCAAGGAACTCGACCTCGCCGCCTGACGCCTCCCGTCATCCTGACGAAAGTCAGGATCCAGAGCCACGAACGTCCCGCTGAGTTATCCTGGATCCTGACTTTCGTCAGGATGACGGACGTGAACGAAGCCTCGACACAAACGAAAAAGGCCGGCCCGCTCTCCCGAGCGGACCGGCCTTCCCTAGCGACGTTGAACGCTCAGAACCGCGTCCGCACCGTCAGCCCATAGGTCCGCGGCTCGGCGAGGTACGAGGTGAAGATCTGGTTCCCCACCCCGCCAAACGCCTTCACCTGGTCGAGATTGCCCGCACCCTGGAACGGCGCGTTGAACCCGACCTGCTGGTAATCGGTGTCGAGCAGGTTCTGCGCCCACAATTCGACCGCCCATTTCTGCGCCGGCCCACGGATGCCGATCCTCGCGTTCATCAGGAAGAAGCCGTCCTGCGCCTTCTCGGTGAACAGGTCCGACCCGGTATTATAGTCGCTGGTCATGCGGCCATCGATGTAGAACAGCCCGGTGATCCCCGACGACCCCAGCTCGGGCGTCCACGTCCCCGACGCAGTGACCGTATGCTTGGGCGCGTTCGACAGCGTGTTGCCCGACAGCAGGAACAGCGCGGGGTCGAGCGCCTCGCCCGTCTCCGACCCGACCAGGTTGTTCTTGAAGGTCGTGTCGACATAGGTGTAGCCGAGCGACACCGCGACGTCGCGGACCGGGAACAGCCCCGCCTCGAGCTCGACGCCCTGCGACCGCACGCCATATTTCACGTCGCCGGTGCACGCGCCCGTCGCCGCGCTCGCATCGCGATCCGCGCCGTTCAGGCTGGTGTCGCACGAGCTGATGTTCTGGACGATGAAGTTGGTGCCGTTGAACGTGTTCAGCTGGAAGTTCTTGAACTCCTGGCGGAAGCCCGCGACGTTGAAGGTGAACTGCGCGGAGGTGAACTTCAGCCCCAGCTCATAGGAATTGACCGTCTCGGGATCGAACCGCAGCCGGCTCGCGCTCGCATTGGTCGGCGACGAGAAGACGTTCGCGGTCAGGTCCGACCGGTCGAGATTGTAGCCACCCGCCTTGTAGCCGCGCGAATAGGACGCGTAGAGCAGCGTGTCGGTACGCGGCTTGTACGACACGATCCCCGTGCCGCTGAACTCGCCTTCCTTGAACCCGTCGTTCAGATCGAGCCCGTTCAGCGCCGAGGTCGAATTGCCCGTGCAGGTCAGCGTGACGATCCCGCCGACCAGCGTCTTCAGGCTGGCGGGCACCGCCGCGCTCGCCAGCAGCGGGCTCAGCGCCGCCTGCTGCGCGGGGCAGACGGTGTTGTTGTTGTTGAAATCGGCGTGGAAATCCTTGGCCTCATGCGTGTAGCGAAGCCCGCCGGTGATCGACAGCTTGTCGGTGACCTTGAAGATGTTGTGCGTGAAGAACGCGTAATTCTCGCTGTCCTGATAATAGGTGGACCGCTGGTCGCCCAGATTGTTGAGCGTGCTTAGCCGGTCGATGCCGCTCAGGATGGTACCGGTCAGCGCGCCGAAGGCGGGCTGCGTGCCCGGAACCTGTCCCGACAGGACCGCACGTCCCGTCGCGCTGAGGCAGCCCGGATTGGCCGGATTGCGCAGCGCCGCCGCCGGGTTGACCGTCGCGACGATCCGGCACGCGGCGAACGCGCCATATTGCGTCCCGAACTTCAGATTGTCCGCGACGACCAGGTCTTCCTTCGAATAATAGCCGCCGACCAGCCAGTCGAGCTTGTCGTCGAACAGCGACCCGTTCAGCCGGACTTCCTGGCTGAAGGTGTGGAACTGGCGATAGCTGTTGCCGTCGTCCGCGCGGTAGCCGATGTCGAGATTGCCGTAGTCGATGTCGGCCGCGCCGCCCGACTTGTACTCGCGATACGCGGTGATCGAGGTCAGCTGCGCAAAGCCCAGATTCGCGTCGATCTGGCCCGAGCCGCCATAATCCTTGGTGATGTTCGAATAGGCGCGGCCCAGCGTGTTGGCGATGCGGCGGTTATACGGGTCGCCCTGGCTCGGGAACACCGCGCCCATGCTCTGCATGACCTGCTGGATGCGGTTGCCCGCGGGGTTGATCGCAAAGTCGCCCGCGACGCCCGGCGTCGGATCGATCTTCTCGCGCGTGTCGATATAGACCGCACCACAGCATTTCTCGTCGCGCCGCGTGTAATCGCCGATCAGCCGCACCGACACGTCGCTGCTCGGCTCGAACAGCAGCTGCCCGCGCACGAAATAGCGGTTGCGGTCGTTATAATCGGTCTGGTTGATGACGTCGTAATAATAGCCGTCGCGCTTGCCGAACACGCCGTCGAGCCGGAACGCCAGCTTGTCCTTGATGATCGGCCCGGTCAGCCCGCCCGCGATGCGGATATTGTTGTAATTGCCATAGGTCGCGTCGCCGTACCCGCCGAACTGGTAGGACGGCAGCTTGGTCAGGATGTTGATCGTGCCCGCCGATGCGTTGCGCCCGGCCAGCGTCCCCTGCGGCCCGCGCAGCACCTCGATCCGGTCGACTTCGCCCAGATCGTTCAGACCCGAGCCGGTGCGGCTGCGATAGACGCCGTCGATGAACACCGCGACCGAGCTTTCGAGGCCGGGATTGTCGCCGACCGTGCCGATGCCGCGGATACGCGCCGAGGCGTTCGCCTCCGAGCCGGTCGACGAGATCAGCAGCGACGGCGCGAGCTGCGTCATCTGGCGGATGTCGGTCGCACCCGAATTCTGCAGCGCGGCCTGGCCGACCGCGGACACCGCGATCGGCACGTTCGACAGCCGCTCGGAGCGGCGCGTCGCGGTGATGACGATGTCGCCTGCGTTGATCGGCTGGGGATTCGCGTTCTCGGCAACCGGCTGCTGCTGCGCATCGACCGACGCGGCGGCGGTACCCGATGTATTTGAGGGTACGGTCTGCGCCTCGGGCTGCGTCGTCGGGACATCCTGTGCGAAGGCCGGCGCCGCGATCGCGATCGTCGCGGCGGCAGACAACAGATATGCGGTCATGCGCATGGGCATCTCTCCTGGCGGCTTCGAATTATTTCGAATTTCCGGTTTGGTCAGGAGGTAATTGGAATTTTCATGCAGCGTCCACCGATTTCCGTATGCGGAAGTAACTTTCCGGTCGCTGTGTCGCACTTCCGCAACACCGAGCAATAACACCGCGTGATAGCCCCGAAATCGATGCATCGCGCACGGGCGGTTCGACCGCGGCGGTTGACGCTACGGAAAGGGTCATGGTGACCTGCACCCCAACGCAAACGGCCCACCGCCCCGGACAGGGGGCGATGGGCCGGTCACTATCGTCGTATCGCGTCCCGCATCGCGGGCCGCGTCGTCGCGCCGTTACTTGGGCGCGAGCACCATCAGCATCTGACGGCCTTCCATGCGTGGATACGCCTCGATCTTGGCGATCTCCGCGACGTCGTCCTGCACGCGCTTCAACAGGTTCATGCCCAGCTGGCCATGGCTCAGCTCGCGGCCACGGAAGCGCAGCGTGATCTTGACCTTGTCGCCCTCGCCGATGAAGTCGTTCACCTTCTTCATCTTCGTGTCGTAATCATGGTCGTCGATGTTCGGACGCATCTTGATCTCCTTGATCTCCTGCGTCTTCTGCGACTTGCGTGCGAGGTTCGCCTTCTTCTGCGCCTCGTACTTGAACTTGCCGACATCGAGGAACTTGGCGACGGGCGGATCGGCGTTGGGCGAGACCTCAACCAGGTCCAGACCATGCTCGGCCGCCTGCTCGATCGCTTCGCGCGTGTACATCACGCCCAGATTCTCGCCCTCGTGATCGATCACGCGGACCTTCTGGCTCTGGATGAATTCGTTGAATCGCGGGCCGTTCATCGCGGGCGTCTGCATGGGCCGGCGCATCGTGGGAGGACGTATGGGGGTTGCTCCTGTTGTTTCTGACGAAGTATTTGGGCCGGCTTATAGCGCAGAAAGCTCTGCGCGGAAAGCCGGCCTCGTCCATCACATATCGGGAGCGCGCGCCTCGATCGCAAGGCGTGCCACCGCCTCGTCGAGCGACAGCATCTCCTGCCCCTGGCTGCCCAGCCGGCGAATCGCGACCGTCGCCTCGTCCGCCTCGCGCTTGCCGACCACGAACAGCACCGGCACCTTGGCCAGGCTGTGCTCGCGCACCTTGTAGTTGATCTTCTCGTTGCGCAGGTCGGTCTCGACGCGAATCCCCGCCTTGCGCAGCGCGGCGACGACACTGTGCGCATAGTCGTCCGCATCCGACACGATCGTCGCGACCACCACCTGCACCGGCGCCAGCCAGAGCGGGAAGCGCCCGGCATGATGCTCGATCAATATGCCGATGAACCGCTCGAACGTGCCCAGAATCGCGCGGTGGAGCATCACCGGCCGGTGCCGCTCGCCATCCGCACCCACGTACGACGCGTCGAGTCGCTCGGGCAGCACGCGGTCCGACTGGATCGTGCCGACCTGCCACGTCCGCCCGATCGCATCGGTCAGGTGGAATTCGAGCTTGGGCGCATAGAACGCCCCCTCGCCCGGCAGCTCTTCGAAATTCGCCTTGATCGTGTCGCTCAGCGTCGACTGCATCACCGCCTCGCGCAGCTCGGCCTCCGCCTTGTCCCACATCGCGTCGTCGCCGAACCGCTTCTCGGGGCGCAGCGCGAGCTTCACCGCATAATCCTCGAAGCCCAGATGCTTGTACACGCTGTCGAGCAGCTCGCAGAACTTGCGCACCTCCTCGACCAGCTGATCCTCGCGGACGAAGATATGCGCGTCGTCCTGCGTGAACTGGCGGACGCGCATGATGCCGTGCAGCGCGCCATGCGGCTCGTTGCGGTGGCAGCAGCCGAACTCGGCCATCCGGATCGGCAGGTCGCGATACGACTTGATCCCCTGCTTGAAGATCAGCACGTGCGCCGGGCAGTTCATCGGCTTGAGCGCCATCAGGTCGCCTTCGCCGGAGAGCACCGCGCCCTCATCCTCGACGTTCGGAATCTCGTCGGGCACGACGAACATGTTCTCGCGATACTTGCCCCAGTGGCCCGACTGTTCCCACTGCTTGGCGTCCATCAGCTGCGGCGTCTTCACCTCGGCATAGTCCGCCGCATCGAGCCGCCGGCGCATATACGCCTCCAGCTGGCGCCACAGCACGAAGCCATTGGGATGCCAGAACACCGACCCCTGCGCCTCGGACTGGAGGTGGAACAGGTCCATCTCCTGCCCGATCTTCCGATGATCGCGCTTGGCGGCTTCCTCCAGCCGGAACAGGTGCTGGTCGAGCTGCTTCTTGTTGAGCCAGCCGGTGCCGTAGATGCGGCTGAGCATCGCGTTCTTCTGGTCACCGCGCCAATAGGCACCGCTCACGCGCGTCAGCTTGAACGCCGCGGGATCGAGCTTGCCGGTCGAGACCATGTGCGGCCCGCGGCACATGTCGAGCCACTCGCCCTGGCGATAGATCGTCAGCTCCTCGCCCTCGGGCAGTTCGGCGGCCCATTCGGCCTTGAACGTCTCGCCCTGCTCGGTCCACCGGTCGATCAGCTGCTGGCGGCTCCAGACCTCGCGCAGGAACGGCTCGTTCCGCGCGATGATCGCGCGCATCTCGGCCTCGATCGCGGGCAGGTCCTCGTCGGTGAACGGGCGATCCTTTGGCGCGAAGTCGTAATAGAAGCCGTCATCGGTCGCCGGCCCGAAGGTGATCTGCGTGCCCGGGAACAGGTGCTGCACGGCCTCCGCCATCACATGCGCCAGGTCATGCCGCACCAGCTCGAGCGCATCCGCCTCGTCGCGCGCGGTGACGAGCGCCAGCTGCGTATCGCCCTCGAACGGCCGGCTCAGGTCCCGCACCTGCCCATCGATCCGCGCCGCCAGCGCCGCCTTGGCAAGCCCCGGCCCGATCGCCGCGGCGACGTCCGCGGGCGTAGTCCCGGGCGCAACCTCGCGGACGGAGCCGTCGGGAAGCGTAATGCGGAACATGGCAGACATGAGGAACTTTCTCGTGATGGAAGAGCGGCGCTTATGCCGTCGCCCAGCCGATATAGGCAACCCGCCACGCACCGACACCCCACGAACCGCCCCCATGTTCCCCGGCGAAGGCCGGGGCCCAGTTGGGAAACGCAGCTGATGAAGGACCGAGCCCAGTTACACCGACCTCACCACCTGGACCCCGGCCTCCGCCGGGGAACCACCCCCGTCATCCTGACGAAAGTCAGGATCCAGAGCCAAGCAGCGCGCACCGCAACCCCAGCACACCGCAATACCCCCGCGCCCCTCCCCAAACTCCACCCCGGCGAAGGCCGGGGCCCAGTTGGGAAACGCAGCTGATGAAGGACCGCGCCCAGTCACGCCGACCTCACCACCTGGACCCCGGCCTCCGCCGGGGTGGAAGCAATCCGCCCCCGTCACCCCACCCCGAACGGCACCACATGGTTCGCCTGCGTGTGCCCCACCTCGGCCCGCCCGAGATACGGCACCCCCATATCCCGCGCCCACCGCACCATCATGTAATCCAGCGTCTCCCCCCAGGCCGGCTCGTTCGCCTGCACCGCGGTCACCGCCCCGAGCCTGAGCCCGGCAATCCCCTTCAGCTGCGTCGCATTGGCCACCTTGAACAGCATCCGGTCGATCGCATACATCGGCTCCGACACCTCCTCGACGATCAGCACGTGATCGGTCAGATCCGGCAGCCACGGCGTCCCGATCAGCGACGTCAGGATCGACAGGTTGAACGCCGCCGAAGGCTGTCCCCCGAGCCCCGGCTCGAGTCCCGAACGATCCCCCCGCGCCATCCACCCGAGCGACCGCGCCACCGTCGCCTCGCCGTCATGCCGGTTGATGTCGCTGACCATCGGCCCGTGCGCCACCCGCCCGATCCGCCGCGCGTACAGCGCCCCCAGCAGGAACCCGACATCCGAATAGCCTAGATACGTCTTGTGCCGCGCCGCGCGCCCCAGCTCGGGCATCACCATCTGCAGGATCCGGTTCGCGCCATAGCCCCCGCGCAGGAACCAGATCGCCTCGAACGCCGGATCATTGGCGTATTCCAGAAACGCCGCCGCCCGCGCGAAATCCGACCCCGCGAAATGCCCGTCGGTCGCGGTGCACTGCGGATGGAACACCAGCTCGACCTCGGGAAACGCGCGTGCCGCATAGGCGGTGACCACGGGGATCGCCGAAGGATTGGTCCGGCTCGACGCGGCGAGAACACCGATGCGCATGGTTCGTCCTGTCTTGCCCCGTTACGCAACCGCCGATAGCGCGAGCACATGGATATCACCAACCCCTCCGACCAGACCGCCGCCGACCAGCCCGCCTATTTCTTCATCGGCATCGGCGGGTCGGGGATGATGCCGCTCGCGATGATCCTCGCGGGCCGCGGCGCGACCGTCGCAGGCTCGGACCGCAATCTCGACCAGGGCCGCGTCCCCGCCAAGTTCGACGACCTCGCTGACAAGGGCGTCGCGCTCTTCCCGCAGGACGGCAGCGGCATCGTCTCGCCGGACCAGCACGTCGTCGCCTCCGCCGCGATCGAGGCCAATGTCCCCGACATGATCGCCGCCGCCGCGCTCGGCTGCCCGCGCGCCACCCGCGCCGAGCTGCTCGCCTCGCTGTTCAACGACAGCCGCCTGCCGATCGGCGTGGCGGGCACCAGCGGCAAGTCGACCGTCACCGGCATGATCGGCTGGATCCTCCACACCACCGGCCGCGACCCGACCGTGATGAACGGCGCGGTGATGAAGAATTTCGCCACCCCCGACGCCCCCTTCGCGAGTGCCTTAGTCGGCGAGGGCGACAGCTTCGTCAGCGAAGTCGACGAAAGCGACGGCTCGATCGCGCATTACGCGCCCAGGATCGCCGTGCTCAACAATGTCAGCCTCGACCACAAGTCGCTCGACGAACTCCGCCAGTTGTTCGGCACCTTCATCGCCAAGGCCGAGACCGCAGTGGTCAACGCCAACGACCCCGACGCCGCCGCGCTCGCATCGCGCCTCCCGCGCGGCCAGGTCACCACCTTCGCGATCGACGCCTCCGCCGACCTCCGCGCCGAAAACCTGAAGCCCGAACCCTTCGCGATAGCCTTCGACCTCGTCTCGCGCGGCGTCCGCACGCGCGTGAAGCTCGCGGTCCCCGGCCGTCACAACGTCTCGAACGCGCTCGCCGCGATCGGCGCGGCGATGGCCGCCGACGTGTCGCTGCCCGACGCGGTCAAGGCGCTCGCGAGCTTCACCGGCCTGCGCCGCCGCTTCGACCTCGTCGGCGAAGCGAACGGCGTCGCGGTGATCGACGATTTCGGCCACAACCCCGACAAGATCGCCGCCACGCTCGACACGCTCCACGCCTTTCCCGGCCGCCTGCTGATCCTGTTCCAGCCGCACGGCTATGGTCCGCTGAAGGTCATGGGCAGCGAACTCGTCGCCACCTTCGTCGAACGCATGGCCCCCGAAGACCTGCTCGTCCTCCCTGACCCTGCCTATTATGGCGGCACCGTCACCCGCGAGGTCACGAGCGCCGACATCGTCGCCCGGATCGCCGCGGAGGGCCGCGACGCCCGCCACATCCCCGACCGCGCCGACGCCGCCGCGCTGCTGGTCGCCGAGGCGCGCCCCGGCGACCGCATCGTCGTGATGGGCGCGCGCGACGACACGCTCAGCCTGCTCGCGGCGACCATGGTCGAATCCCTCGCCGGCTGATAGGATAAGCCCGATCCCCCGTCCGGAGACCCGCCGATGTTCCGCCGCCTCTTCCTCGACCATCCCGCCACCGTCGGCGAAAGCTATGCCGAGCATTTCGGCGTCGCCAGCCGGTTCGGCGTGACGATGATCGCCGGCGGCCTCGGCGCGCTCGTCCACGCGGTCATCCCCGCCTTCTGCAAGACCCGCGGCAGCGACACCGTCCGCGAACTCCACCGCCAGATGGTCGCCAAACGCGGCGCGGTGGCGGCCGACCAGACCCAGATGAAAACGGTAGAATTCATCATCTGACCCCGTCCCCCCGCGAAAGCGGGGGCCCAGGACGAAGGCGGTAAGCGCCGCCCTCCCCCCACCCGTCATCCTGACGAAAGTCAGGACCCAGAGCCCAGCAGCGCTGCGCCCCGTAACCCTGGATCCTGGGTCAAGCCCAGGATGACGGCGGTTGAGTGCAGCCCCCCACCCGTCCTCCCGACGGCGAGGAAGCGACGCCCTCCCCACTCGCCATCCGGACGGCGGGGAAGCGCCGCCCACCCCCACCCGTCATCCTGACGAAAGTCAGGATCCAGAGCCCAGCAGCGCTGCGCCCCGTAATCCTGGATCCTGGGTCAAGCCCAGGATGACGGTGGTGAAGTGCAGCCCTCCCCACCAGACATCCCGACAGCGGTAAAGCGCCGCCCACCTCCCCCCGTCATCCTGACGAAAGTCAGGATCCAGAGCCAAGCAGCACCAAGCCCTGCCACCCTGGACTCCCGCCTACGCGGGAGAACGGACAGGCGCTGGCCTCGCCTTTGCACCCGCTAAAGCTGCACATAAACTCACCAAGGTTCAGCCAATCTTACCTGCACGTAAGCTTTACCGGGGGCTCAGGCCGGCATGAAAAGGGCGTCAGTGCCGAAACTCTGACGCCCTAGATGTTAGGCGGGGAATGGGCCCTTCGCCGGTGGTACGTCAGGATGCCTCTTGCCATGCTTCACATCGCTGATGCGCCCCTGATTGATACCTAAGAGCGCCGCAATCTGCTGCTGCAATAAGTCGCCGCGTTTAAGCAGAAACTTGATGTGAGCCGCCAATTCGCGAGTGAGTGGTGGGGATCCGCGCTTTGCCATTTCTGTTCTCCATCGTTCTTAAAACAACGACCGGCTCTTGCCAAAATGGGAAAACAGTCTAGGTTCCATAGCGCGACGCTGGGGAACCCATCCCCCGTTTTGGAACCAGCGAGCCGACCGCCAAGTCATTGCTGGTTTCATTCGGGTGCCCTTTGTGTGGTAGCTTAGGGCACCCGATTCGTCGCTTAACACATTTGAAACGATTTTCCGAATCTTGTATTCGGGAATGGCTTGTTCTGTTCTATTTTGTTCTCTGGTCTTCACCAGTTCTTCCGCACCAGCCTGACCTAGCCCCGTCCGCCCGCTTTGGCTAAAGCCCCGCGCATGACCGACACCCCCACCCCCGCGCCGGACCGCCCCCGCCTCGCCTATCACCACACGACCGGCACCGGCCCGACGATCGTCTTCCTGTCGGGCTATGGCTCGGACATGACGGGCACCAAGGCGGTCACGCTCGAGGCCTGGGCGAAATCGCAGGGCCGCGCCTATCTCCGCTTCGACTATGGCGGCTGCGGCCGCAGCGAGGGCGCGTTCGAGGATCAGACGCTCGTCGACTGGCGCGACGACGTGATCGCGATGCTCGAGGCCTTGGCGGACGGCCCCGCGGTGCTCGTCGGCTCGTCGCTCGGCGGCTGGCTGATGCTGCTCGTCGCCAAGGCCCGCCCCGATCTGGTCGCAGCGCTCGTCGGCATCGCCCCCGCGCCCGACTTCACTGACTGGGGCTTCACCCCTGAGGAAAAGCTGACGCTGCTCAGCGCGGGCCGGCTCGAACGCGCCAACGACTACGGCCCCGAACCCACCGTCTACACCCGCGGCTTCTGGGCGTCGGGCGAGGCGAACCGGCTGATGTTCGGCTGGATCGAGATCCGCTGCCCGGTCCGCCTGATCCAGGGCCAGCGCGACAAGGCGGTGCCGTGGCTGCGCACCACCCGGCTCGCCGAGCTGCTTCGTTCAGCCGATGTGCAGACACTGCTCGTCAAGGACGGCGATCACCGCCTGTCACGCGATTCCGACATCGCGCTGATCATCCGCGCGGTCGAGGATGTGATCGCCCGCTTATGATCCTGATGCTGCTCGCCCCCGCGCTGCTCCTGTCCCAGGCCGCCAGCCCCGCCACAAAGCCTGCCGCCAAGCCGACCGCGGCACCGGTCGCCAGGCCCGCCGCCGCCGGCCCCGCCGACGATGCCACGCGGCTCCAGCGCTGCATCGCGACGATCGCCACCGATCCGGTCGCCGCGCGTGCCGAGGCGGGCCGCTGGCGGATGGCGGGCGGCGGCGCCGCGGCGCGCGACTGTGGCGGGCTCGCCTTTGCCGCGGAAAAGAACTGGGCCGCCGCCGCCGCCGAATTCGAGAGCGCGGCGCGCGACGCACAGCTCGCGCACGACGATCGCGCCGCGACCTATTGGGCGCAGGGCGGCAATGCCTGGCTCGCCGCGGGCGACGCGACCAAGGCGCGCACCGCGCTCGATTCGGCGCTCACCGCGGGGACGCTGACCGGGCTCCAGCTCGGCGAGGCACGGCTCGATCATGCGCGCGCGCTCGTCGCCGCGGACGATCTCGCCTCCGCGCGCACCGATATCGATCTCGCGCTGACCACCGCGGGCGACGATCCGCTCGCGTGGCTCCTGTCCGCAACGCTCGCGCGGCGGATGGGCAATCTGCCCCGCGCACGCGGCGACATCGCCGAGGCGCTCAAGCGCTCCCCCGACGACGCCTCGGTCCAGCTCGAGGCGGGCAACATCGCCGCGCGCGACGGCGACGAGACCCGCGCCCGCGCCGCCTGGGCCGAAGCCGCGCGCCTCGCCCCCGACACCCCCACCGCCCGCAACGCCATCGCCGCGCTCCGCCAGTTCGACCCGCCCAAACCCTGATCCGCTGGGAGAACCGCGCCCGCCCAAACGTCATTCCCGCGAAGGCGGGAACCCAGACCGGCAACCCTCACGGCCCAGCCACCCCCGCCCGCCCCTCTGGATCCCCGCCGCCGCGGGGATGACGGACGGAGGATAGGGACACGGCGACACCCTCCACGACGAATGCCCCGGCCACCACCACCCGCCCCTCTGGAACCCCGCCGGGGCGCCGCCTATCTACCGGCGATCCAACCCGAAAAGGCCGTCCATGAAATATCTGCACACGATGATCCGGGTCACCGATCCGGCCAAGACGATCGCGTTCTTCGAGCTGCTCGGGCTGAAGGAGGCCCGCCGCCTCGAAAACGAGCAGGGTCGCTTCACGCTGATCTTCCTCTCCGCTCCCGGTGACGAGAGCGCCGAGGTCGAGCTGACGCACAACTGGGATCCGGAAGAGTATGGCGAAGGCCGCAATTTCGGCCATCTCGCCTACCGCGTCGACAATATCTACGAGACCTGCCAGCGGCTCCAGGACGCCGGCGTGACGATCAACCGGCCGCCGCGCGACGGCCACATGGCGTTCGTCCGCACCCCCGACAACATCTCGATCGAGCTGTTGCAGGACGGCCGGCTCGACCCCGCCGAGCCCTGGGCGTCGATGCCCAACACCGGCCACTGGTAAGGGCCACTGGTAAGGATCGTCGGCCCGCCCGCCGCGCGTCACGCGCGGCGGCGGGCCGGCATCGTCCCGGCCGCCATCGCCGCGGCACAGTCGGCGACGTGGACCGTCGCGCCGCAACCCTCGATGATCTCGATCCGCATTGTCAGGTCGACACAGCCCTGGCGGATGTCCTCCGCCAGCATCTCGCGCATCGCGACGATCGCATGCTCGATCGCCGCCGCGCGATGCGCCAGCTCGATCCCCTCGTGATCCTCGATCACCTCGCCGCCCAGGGCGATCTGAAATCTGTATCGCGGCATCAGCGACATCCTGTGCGTTCGACGCGACGGCCGGGGCGACCGGCGCTGCCGCGCCCATCGTTCGCCCCTGTTTCTCGCAAGGCGTCTACGCCCCTGCGCGACGATCGGTTCCGCGTCACCCGCGCAGCGCGCGGCAGCCGACATTTTCTTACAATAACCGACAATTTCCGAAATGCGCGTCTAACCTATGTTTGAGCGAGACTATAACGCCTGTGATAGTGCAGGGCGCCTCGGGGCAAGCTATGCTTAACCCGGCGACTGAGAGTTCGATATGCTCCCGCCCGAGCGGAGCCTGCATGTGGATTACCCCATCGTCGTCACCGATCATCTGATTGCCAAGCTCGCGACCCGGGTCGAGCTGAGTGCGGCGGATCGCGTGGCGATCGCGGCGCTGCCGTGCAAGCTGCGCACGATCGACCAGTCGACCTATATGCTGCGCGAGGGGCAACGCCCGCTGCGCTGCGCGTTCGTGATCGACGGCTTCGCCTATCGCCAGAAGCTCACCCCCGATGGCGAGCGCGAGATCGTCTCGATCCTGATGCCCGGCGACTTCATCGATCTGCAGAACCTGTTCCTCGAGGAATCGGATCACGACGTCCAGGCATTGACCCGGATCACCGTCGCCGAGATCCCGATCCCCGCACTGCGCGAGATCGTCGCGGTTTCGCCGAAGATCGCCACCGCCTTGTGGATCGAGGCGCTGGTCGAGGCGTCGATCCACCGCGAATGGCTGCTCAATGTCGGCCGCCGCAATGCCAAGATGCGGCTCGCGCACCTGCTCTGCGAATTCTCCGCCCGGCTGCGCGCCTCCTCGCTCAGCGACGCGGACGGCAGCTACGAACTGCCGATGACGCAGGAACAGATGGGCGATGCGCTCGGCCTGACCCCGGTCCATGTCAACCGCGTGCTCCGCGCGCTCGAGACCGACGGGCTGATCACGCGGCGCAAGCGGCAGATCGGCGTCGTCGACTGGTGCGCGCTGCGTGATGCCGCCGAATTCAACGAACGCTATCTCCACCTGACCCAGACGCGCAGCTGAGGACGGGGCCTGAGGACGGGGCCAGAGCCGCCCCAACCCGGCCACTCTTGACTTTTCGACCGGTCGCGCGCATCTGACCGCCATCGAGGTGTCATGCAGCGTGATCGGACCTGAACAAGGTCCAGGCTCCGCCTCGGTCGTTTCTAACGGGCTTCCCTTTTCACGCGGGGTGTCAAAACACCACGCCCCTCGCGCGTCCTCCTGTGGATTCGCGAGCCCGGCACATTTGAGAGACTATTCATGTCCTTTTCCAACCTCGGCCTCGCCGAGCCCCTCGTCCGCGCGCTCGAAGCCAAGGGCTATACCGAGCCGACGCCGATCCAGGCCCAGTCGATCCCGATCCTGCTCGAGGGCGGCGATCTGCTCGGCATCGCGCAGACCGGCACCGGCAAGACCGCCGCGTTCGTGCTCCCCTCGATCCAGCGCCTGACCGAGACGCAGAAGCGCGTCCTGCCGACGCATTGCCGCATGCTCGTCCTCGCGCCGACGCGCGAACTCGCCAGCCAGATCGCCGACAGCGCACGCGCCTATGGCCAGTTCAGCAAGATGTCGGTGACCACCGTGTTCGGCGGCACCAGCATCAACAAGAACCGCCAGGACCTCAGCCGCGGCGTCGACATCCTCGTCGCCACGCCGGGCCGCCTGATCGACCTGATCGAGCAGGGCTTCTGCAACCTGTCGATGATCGAGATCCTCGTGCTCGACGAAGCCGACCAGATGATGGACCTCGGCTTCATCCACGCGCTCAAGAAGATCGTCCGCATGCTCCCGAAGAAGCGCCAGACTTTGTTCTTCTCGGCGACGATGCCGACCGCGATCCGCGATCTCGCCTCGCAGTTCCTGCTCGATCCGAAGACCGTCTCGGTCAAGCCCGCCGCGACCACCGCGGAGCGCGTCGACCAGTATGTCACCTTCTGCAACCAGTCGGAAAAGCAGGCACTGCTGACGATCACGCTGGGCGATCCCGCGATCGACCGCGCGCTCGTCTTCACGCGCACCAAGCACGGCGCCGACCGCGTCGTGAAGCTGCTCGCGGGCAACGGCATCGCCTCGAACGCGATCCACGGCAACAAGAGCCAGGGCCAGCGCGAGCGCGCGCTGGGCGAATTCAAGCAGGGCAAGGTCAAGGTCCTGATCGCGACCGACATCGCTGCACGCGGCATCGACGTCTCGGGCGTCAGCCACGTCATCAACTTCGAGCTGCCCAACGTCGCCGAGCAGTATGTCCACCGCATCGGCCGTACCGCGCGTGCGGGCGCCAGCGGCATCGCCGTCGCGTTCTGCGCGGATGACGAGAAGGCCTATCTGCGCGACATCGAGCGGATCACCCGCCAGAAGGTGACGGTCCGCCCGCTGCCCGACGATTTCGTCAACCTGTCGAACCAGATCAAGCAGACGCGCGTCAAGACGATGGGCGCCGATCCCGAGGTCCGGATCGACCGTCCGCGCGATCCCGCACGTCCCCGCGCCACCCACGCGCCCCGCGCGACCGGCACCACCGGCCGCAACTATGCGGGCGCGAGCCGTGGCGGTCAGGGTGGCGGTGGCCAGGGCGGCGGCGGCGGTCGTCCCCAGGGCGGCGGTCGTCCCGGCGGCCAGGGCGGTGGTCGCCCGGCCGGTGGCGGTCGCCCCGGCGGCCAGGGCCGCGGCGCCGGCCCCAGCTCGGCACGCTAAGGCCCCATGTCTTTGCCTCGCGGGTTTGCTATAGGCAGACCTGCGAGGAGAAGACTGATGGACGTCTCTAATACCCCGATCGCCGAACGCATCGCCCGCGTCCTGGCGGGCCAGCGGATCAGCGCCAACGCCGGCGGCGACGCCGCCTCCGCATCGCGCCTGATCGACGACGCCTGGACCGACTATCTCCCCGACGCGCTCGCGGTCCTGCGCACCTTGCGCGAACCCGACCAGACCATGGCCGCCGCCGGCGACCCCGCCATCTGGGAAACCATGGTCCTCGCCGCGCTGAAGGCCGCCCGCCCGCAGACGGTGGTGCTGTAGCGCCCGCCACGCGGCGGCCCACGCCTCCCCCAAGCTGACGACCGTGGTGCGCGCGCCACCTCACCCCCCGCGTCATCCTGACGAAAGTCAGGGCCCAGAGCCAAAAGCGCCACCGCCCGTAACTCTGGATCCTGGGTCAAGCCCAGTTTGACGGAAGAGACCGGGCGCCTGCCCTCACCCGTTAGCCCCGACCGAAGACGAAGGGCCTGCGCCCCCACCCGTTCGCCCTGAGCAAAGTCGAAGGGCCTGCGCCCCCTCCCGTTCGCCCTGAGCGAAGTCGAAGGGCCTGCGCCCCCACCCGTTCGCCCTGAGCGAAGTCGAAGGGCCTGCGCCCATTGCTTCGACTACGCTCAGCACGAACGGATCGCGGGGGGCGCCTCGCCCCAAGAAAACCCCCGGACTAAAGCACGAACCGGCTGAGATCCGTATTCCGCGCAATTTCCTTCAGCTGGCTGTCCACATACGCCCCATCGATCACCACGCTCGACCCGCCGCGATCCTCGGCATTATAGCTGACGTCCTCGAGCAGCTTCTCCATCACCGTCTGCAACCGCCGCGCGCCGATATTCTCGACCTCGGCATTCACTTCGGCGGCGATCCGCGCGACCGCAGCGATGCCGTCCTCGGTGAAGCGGATCTCGACGCCTTCCGTGGCGATCAGCGCCTTGTACTGCAGCGGCAGCGACGCCTTGGTGTCCGACAGGATCGCGACGAAATCCCCCTCGGTCAGGCCCTTCAGCTCGACCCGGATCGGCAGACGCCCCTGCAATTCGGGCAGCAGATCACTCGGCTTGGCGACATGGAACGCCCCGCTCGCGATGAACAGGATATGGTCCGTCTTCATCGGTCCGTATTTGGTCGCGACCGTCGTCCCCTCGATCAGCGGCAACAGGTCGCGCTGCACGCCCTCGCGGCTCACCGATCCGCCGCGCCCGTCCGACACCGCGATCTTGTCGATCTCGTCGAGGAACACGATCCCGTTCGCTTCGGCATCCGCCAGCGCGACGCGGCTCACCTCGTCCTGGTCGAGCCTTTTGTCCGCCTCTTCCTCGACCAGCTTGTCCCACGCCGCGGTCACCGTCAGCTTGCGGCGCTTCAACTGCTGCCCGCCGCCCAGCGACTTCATCATCTCGCCGATGTTGATCATCTGCGGCGCGCCGCCGGGGATCTCGAACGGCGTCGTCGGCGTCTGCTCGACCTCGATCTCGACCTCGGCGGCGTTCAGATGCCCGTCGAGGAACCGCTGCTTGAAGCTCTCGCGCGTCGCGGTGCTCGAATCCTTGCCGACCAGCGCGTCGAGCAGCCGGCCCATCGCCGCCTCCTCCGCCTTGTCCTTCACCGCGATCCGCCGGCGCTCCTTCTCCAGCCGGATCGCCTCCTCGACCAGGTCGCGCGCGATCTGCTCAACGTCGCGGCCGACATAGCCGACCTCGGTGAACTTGGTCGCCTCGACCTTGACGAACGGCGCATCGGCGAGCTTGGCCAGCCGCCGGCTGATCTCGGTCTTGCCGCAGCCGGTCGGCCCGATCATCAGGATGTTCTTCGGCGTCACCTCGTCGCGCAGATCCTCGCTGAGCTGCTGGCGCCGCCACCGGTTGCGCATCGCCACCGCGACCGCGCGCTTGGCGGCGGCCTGGCCGATGATATGCGCATCAAGCGCGGCGACGATTGCCTTGGGGGTAAGCTGGTCGTTCATGATCACTCTTCTTCGCCCCTCCCCTTCAGGGGAGGGGTTGGGGGTGGGGACTATCCGCGGGCGGAGCGCTTGATGAAGCCCCCCACCCCAACCCCTCCCCTGAAGGAGAGGGGCTTCCGGGTCTTCAGCTGGTCGAGTCCATCGACTCCACGGTCAGCCGGTCATTGGTGTACACGCACAGCTCGGACGCGATTCCCATCGCCTTGCGGCACAGCACCTCGGCATCGCTCTCATATTCGACCAGCGCGCGCGCCGCGGCGAGCGCATAGTTGCCGCCCGACCCGATCGCCGCGACGCCGTTCTCGGGCTCGAGCACATCGCCATTGCCGGTCAGGATCAGCGTCACGTCCTTGTCCGCGACGATCATCATCGCCTCGAGGTTGCGCAGAAACTTGTCGGTCCGCCAGTCCTTGGCAAGCTCGACCGCGGCACGGAGCAACTGCCCCTGATGCTGCTCCAGCTTGCGTTCGAGCCGTTCGAACAGCGTGAAGGCATCCGCGGTCGCGCCGGCGAACCCGCCGATCACCGACCCGTCGCCGAGCCGTCGCACCTTGCGCGCATTGGGTTTCATGACCGTCTGGCCCATCGAGACCTGGCCGTCGCCGATCACGACGACCTTGCCGCCGCGCCGGACCGAAAGGATGGTGGTGCCGTGCCAGACCGGCATGGCGTGGGGATCATTTGCACTCATGACCGCGATGTAGGGTGCGCTTTCGACCACGCAACGGTCCGCTGCACCGACCCCCTGCACCACCCCCTCACCCTCCCGCTCGTCTTCCCTGTCGGCTTCCCGGTTACCTTCCCCCTTTACGTCATCCTGACGAAAGTCAGGATCCAGAGCCCCGAACGCCACGCGCGCCGCTCCGATACCAGCCCCGTTCACCGCCGCTTCCCCCACTCACGCGCCGCGGTATACCCCAGATACCCCGTCCCGAAGAGCGCATAGAGCGGCTCGGGGATCGCCCCCAGATACGCCCCCACGCCCGCAGCGATCGCCTGCGCCGCCGCCGGCCGCACCGCCGCGAGCAGCCCCACCGGGATCGCCCCCAGCAGCAACGCGTACATCACATACAGGAACCCCGGCCGCGCCCGCGTCACCCACGGATCGGCGGACAGCTCCGCCCCCTCCTCAACGCCTTTCGTCATGACACCCCCCTGGAAAAGTGGCGCTTTCCGCCTCACGCCCGGTTCGCGAGCCAGCCATAGAGAAACGCCTCGTTTGCCGGCCGCCGCTCCGCCAGCGCGACATAGCGTTCGCCCTGCAGTGCCTCGATCGCCTTCAGCAGCACCGCCTCGCCCCCCGCACCGCGTCGCTTGAGGAACCCCGCCAGCGCCGCCAGCGTCCCCGGCCCGATCCGGCCATCGACGATGAGGTCGGGATAATCGCTCGCCCCGCGATTGAGCGCGTTGAGCGCCCGCTGCAGAAACCCGCTCGCGACCGCCGGCCCCATATTGACCCCGGTATCGAACAATTCGCCCGCAATATCCGGCGCGAGCCGGCCAACCCCCTCATATCCGGGGTCAATCCAGTAAGCCTGCCGATAGATTGCGACCGCCGTCGCCCGCGGAAACACCCGCATGTCCCCCGCAAACCCATGCGCCCGCGCCACCGCCTGCGTAATCCCGAACCGCGTCGCCCCCCCGCGATCCGCCGGGTGGTCGCCGTACCCGCCCTCACGATCGATCACCGCCTCGATCAGCCCACCGATCTCCATCCCCGATTCCCCCGATTCGCCCGCAACCATATAACCATATAGGTTAGCGAAAAGCAAGATCAGCGGCACGAATGGTAAAAGACGAACACCCACTCCCATCCGTCATCCTGACGAAAGTCAGGATCCAGAGCCAAGCAAACCCACCCCCTGATCACCCAGCAACCCGCTCCCAAACCTCAGCTTTCCTCCCCATCAAGCCGCGCCCCATCCAGCACCCGCTCCCCCCGCGCCCGCTCCTCGGCATCCCGCGCGCGCTCCGCCTTGGTCCGCCCGAACGCCGCGCGGTTCGCGTCCGCCACCACCCCCGCCTCGCGCCGCGCCCGCGCTTTGCGCGCCCGCCGCAAATTGATGATCTCGCCCATGAAACCCCTCGCACACCGCTTGCCAGCACCCCGCCGGCGCTACAGACTGCCCCTCCTATGCACCATCCCGTCCTGCTGTCCGCCCTTCTCCTGCTCCCCGCCGCCGCGTCGGCGCAGGCGCTGCCGCCCGGCGCCTGGGCGATCACCTCGACCGCGGTCGAGCTCGTCATTCCGGGTGCGCCGGGGTTCATCCTGCGGATGATGCGCGGAAAATCGAAGACCGAGCGCAAATGCCTGCCGCCCGAACAGGCCTCGTCGGGCGTCGCCGCGCTGTTCGTGCCCAAGCCCGAGGCGCGCTGCACGGTCGAGCGCGCGCAGTTCTCGGGCGGGCGGATCGACCATGTCATGACCTGTCCGCAGAAAAAGGGGCCGCCGATGCGGATCGTCCGCGCGGGCAGCTATGGCGCGACGGGCTTCACCGCGCGGATGACGATGACCGGCGAGACCGACAAGGGCGCGATGCGGATCGTCGCGGACCAGGTCGCGGCGCGCACCGGTCCTGTCTGCAAACGCTGACACCAGGATCTGGAATGGCACGACATTTCGTGCCCGGGAGCGGCATCGCCTCTGGCGGCCGGCTCCGGAAAATTTCTGGTCGGGGCGACAGGATTCGAACCTGCGACCCCCACACCCCCAGTGTGATGCGCTACCAGGCTGCGCTACGCCCCGACCGAAGGGCGCGCATTATGCGGATGTTGCGCGCGATGCAAGCACGCGATTGCGGCAAAGCCCAGAATCGTCCGTCTCATCGCGGCCCGGCCACGCTTCACCGGCGCACATTGGTTGCGCGGGGCGGCAACCGGTGATAGCGGCATCGCCCATGCGAGCGCGGGCGTATGGCGCCTGCCCACCAGCCAAAACGGGACTCCATGTTCATTTCCCCAGCATATGCGCAGGCCGCCGGCGAGACGGCGACATCGGGCGGCATCGCCTCGTTTCTGAGCCTTGCGCCGCTCTTCCTCGTCTTCGTCGTCTTCTATTTCCTGATGATCCGTCCGCAGCAAAAGCGGATGAAGGCGCTTCAGGCGTCGGTCGCGGCGGTCAAGAAGAATGACAGCGTCGTCACCGCCGGCGGCATCATCGGCAAGGTGACCAAGGTCGAGGACGCGATCGTCGAGGTCGAGATCGCGCCCAACACGCGCGTCCGCGTCGTCAAGGCGACGCTCACCGACATCACCAGCCCGAACACGAAGCCGGCGAACGACTGATGTTGGATTTCCCCCGCTGGAAGGTCGCGTCGATCATCGGCCTGCTGGCCGTGCTCTGCGCGCTTGCGATCCCGAGCTTCTTCTCCGAATCGACGACCAGCAAGTGGGGGGCGATTCCGCATAAGCGGATCAACCTGGGTCTCGATCTGGCGGGCGGCAGCTATCTGCTGCTCGAGGCGGACACCGCCGATCTCGCCAATTCGCGGATCGAGGCGATGCGCGACAGCATCGCGGGCACGATGCGCAACGGCACGCCGCGGATCGCGATCGGCGATATTTCGGTGCGTGGCGGGCAGCTCAGCTTCCTGCTCCGCGACCCGAGCCAGGTCGATGCCGCGCGCGAGCGGCTGCTTTCGATCACCGGCGGTGGCGCCGGGATGAGCGGCCAGCGCGAATGGGACATCAACGTCGTCGATACGAGCCGGTTCGTGCTCAAGCCGACCGAGGCCGGGCTCCAGCAGGCGATCGACACCGCGATGAAGGACGCGACCGAAGTCGTCCGCCGCCGCATCGACGAACTCGGCACCAAGGAGCCGACGATCGTCCGCCAGGGCGCGACGCGTATCGTCGTCCAGGTGCCGGGCCTGCAGAATCCGCAGGCGCTCAAGAACCTGCTCGGCAAGACCGCAAAGCTCGAATTCAAGCTGGTCGACGAGACCGCGAACCCCGCCGATCTCGTCAAGGGCATCGCCCCCGTCGGCAGCCAGGTCCTTCCCTATCCGGGCAATCCGCAGGGTATTCCGTTCATCGCGGTCAAGCGATCGGTGATCATCTCGGGCGATCAGCTCGCCGATGCCCGCCAGGAGTTCGAGCCGCAGACCAACGCGCCGCAGGTGGCGATCACCTTCGACGCGGTCGGTGGCCGACGTTTTGCCAAGGTCACGCAGGAGAACACGAACAAGCCGTTCGCGATCATCCTCGACAATTCGGTGATCTCCGCGCCCAACATCAACGAGCCGATCCTCGGTGGCCGCGCCTCGATCTCGGGCAATTTCACGGTCGAATCGGCCAATTCGCTCGCCATCTCGCTGCGGTCGGGCAAGCTGCCGATCAATCTGAAGATCATCGCCGAGAGCACCGTCAGCCCCGATCTCGGCAAGGATTCGATCCGCGCCGGCGTGCTCGCCAGCATCGTCGCGGCGCTCGCGGTGATCGTGTTCATGTTCGTGACCTATGGCCGGTTCGGCCTTTATGCGAACCTCGCGGTGGTCATCAACATCCTCGTGATCGTCGCCGTCATGGCGATGCTCAATGCGACGCTGACGCTGCCCGGCATCGCCGGCTTCGTGCTGACGATCGGCACCGCGGTCGACGCCAACGTGCTGATCAACGAGCGTATTCGCGAGGAACGCCGCCGCGGACGCAACATCGTCCAGGCGGTCGAGCTCGGCTATAAGGAGGCGTCACGCACGATCTTCGAGGCCAACGTCACGCACGCGATCACCGGGGTGATCATGCTCCTGCTGGGCTCGGGCCCGGTCAAGGGCTTTGCGGTCGTGCTGCTGATCGGCATCTGCACCAGCGTGTTCACCGCGGTGACCTTCACGCGGATGCTCGTGGCGCTCTGGCTGCGCAAGAACCGCCCCACCACGATCAATATTTGAGGCGGGAGACATCATCATGCGCCTGCTGAAACTCGTACCCGACAACACCAACCTGAAGTTCGTCTCGCTCCGCAAATGGGCGTTCGGGCTGACCATCCTCCTGTCCGTTCTGGCGGTCGGATTGGTCGCGGTCCGCGGCCTCAACATGGGCGTCGACTTTGTCGGCGGCGTGCTGATCGAGGAGAATTTTGCCACCCCGCCGTCGATCGAGGCGGTCAGGACCGAGGTCGACCAGCTCGGACTCGGCGAAGCGTCGATCCAGTCCTTCAGCGATCCCCGGACGCTGTCGATCCGCCTGCCGCTGCCCGAGACGAACGACGAGGGTGCAACCAACGCGCTCGTGAAGAGGGTGTCCGACGACTTGGCCGTCAAGTTCCCGGGCGCAACCTTCTCAAAATACGACACGATTTCGGGCAAGGTTTCGGACGAGCTGATCCGCAACGGTGCGCTTGCGGTGGCACTGGCCATTCTCGGCATCGGCCTGTTCGCAGTGGTCCGCTTCGAATGGCAGTTCGGCGTGTCGACGATCGTCGCGATCGTTCACGACCTGTTGATGACGCTCGGCTTTTTCGCTTTGATGCGGGATTATTTTGAGGTCGATCTCAACATCGTCGCGGCGGTGCTGACGATCATCTCCTATTCGATCAACGACAAGATCGTCATCGACGACCGTATCCGCGAGAATATGCGCCGCTACCGGAAAATGGACATGCGCGAGATCATCGATCTGTCGGTGAACGAGACGCTGCCGCGTACCGTCATGACCTCGGTCACGATCCTGCTCGCGCTCTTCGCGATGCTGATCCTCGGCGGCCATGTGCTGCGCGGCTTCACCGCAGCGATGATCCTCGGCATCGTCGTCGGCACCTATTCGTCGATCTACGTGTCGTCGTCGCTGCTCATCACGCTCGGCCTGCGCGCCGAGCCGGAGGGCCGCAAGGGCGACCGCGACGACGCCGAGCGCGTGGGTCCGAAGGCCGGCCGCTGATGCGCGGCGGGCCCGGCACGTGAGGACAAGCGCGTGAGAATGGACAAGGAAAAGACCGACGGACCGATGATCTCGGCGATCGGTCACGGCGGGTTCCGGGTCGACGACGGCTATTACACCGCGCTGCTGATCACCCCGTCGCGCGCCGACGGCTGGACCCCGCCGCCGTTCGAGGCCTTGGGCGCGGACGATGTCGCCAGCGTCCTCGCGCTGTCGCCCAAGCCCGAATTCCTGCTGCTCGGCACCGGATCGCAGCTGCGCCAGCCCGCCGCCGCCTTCCGCCGCGCGGTCGAGGCGCAGGGCGTCGGGATCGAGGCGATGGACAGCCGCGCCGCCGCGCGCGCCTGGGCCGTGCTTCGCGGCGAAGGCCGCTGGATCGCCGCCGCGCTCTACCCGCTCGAAGGCTGAGGCTTTTCAGGCATCTGGTGGCGCGCGCTAGGCCTCGCCCCCGACCAGCCCCGCCAGATGCGCGAACAGCGCGGCGCTATTGGCCTCCCAGGTAAAGCGCGCCGCGACACGCCGCGTCGCCTCTCTCGCCGGCGGTGCCGCCAGGATCCCCGCGATCGCCGCACCGAACGCCGCCGCATCGCGCGGCACGATCCGGCCCGCCTCGTCCGACGTGACAACCTCGCCCGCGCCGCCCGCATCGGTAATCACGATCGGCGTCCCGCAGGCGAGCGCCTCGACCCATGCATTCGCCAGCCCTTCGGACGCCGAGGCCAGCGCCATCACATCGGCGGTCGCGACCAGCCGCGGAATCGCCTCATGCGCGACGCTGCCGAGCAGCCGGACCCTGTCCCCCACGCCCAGCGTGCGGATCAGCGCCTCCAGCCGCGCCCGGTCGCCCCCCTCGCCCGCGATCCTCAGCGAAACGCCCGGCAGACGCGCGACCGCCGCGATCACCACGTCATGCCCCTTGCGCGGGATCAGCGCCCCGACCGACAGTACCAGCGGCCCCGTCACGCCGAGCCGCGCCGCCTCGCCCGCGCGCGCCGCTGCGTCGATCGGGCGGAACCGCGCCTGGTCGACCCCGGTATGATGCACCCGGATCCGTGCCGCCGGCATCCCCATCGCGATCATGTCCGCCCGCATCGCCGCGCTGACCGCGAGCAGCCCGTCCGCCGCGCGGCCCGCACGCCGGATCTGCGCCCGCGTGCCGGCCGCACGACCCCAATGATGGATATCCGCCCCGCGCGCCTTGATCGACACGGGCACACCATAGCGTCGCCCGAGCGCGACCGCGGCGACGCCGTCGGGAAAGAAGAAAGACGCATCAATGACATCGAACGGAAAATCTGGCCGCAAGGCGTCGAGCACCGGGATCAGCGCACGCGTCAGCGCCGCGGCATGCCACCGCCCCCCGGTCGCAGGGATCGTCGTGAACCGCGGCCGCTGCACGCCCACCCCACGCCAAGTCTCCTCGAGCGGCAACCGCGCGAGCGGCGCAAAACGCGGCATCAGGCGCAGCGGCCCGGGCGGCAGGCCGATTGGTGCGATGACACGCAGATCGACCCCCGGATGCGCTGCGAGCCCCAGCGTCTGCCGCTCAACGAAGACGCCGAAATTGGGCCGGCTCGCATCGGGAAACAGCGTGGACAGGGTCAGGACGCGCATCATGGCCCTTGGTATCGCCGCCGGGTTAAGAACCCTGTCGCCGCGATTATTGCAGGTCGACCGGCCCGGTCGCGATCACCCCCGCGCGCAGGGCATCGTCATACAACAGCGCGCTTTCGCGCTGCACCTGATGCGTCAGCCGGCTCAGCATCGCCTCGGCTTCGCCGCGGAACTCATACCAGTCGGCGGGCTCGATCGTCGGCAGCCAGTGCGCGATGAACACCCGCCATTCGCGGCGCAGCGCGTCGAGTTCGGCGGCCATGACCGCGACCGTCTCGGGCGAATAGTCCGCCTCGGTCGCGATCGCGGTCAGGTCGATCACCTCGTCCTCGACGCCCAGATGATCCGCGACCAGCACCGCGAGCTCGAGCAGCTTGCGCGACGCCGCCGCGCAATTATGCCCGCGCCGCTGCAACAGCGCGACGAGGTCGGCGCAGCGTTCGGCGATACGGTCATGATCGTCGATCAGGCGTCGCCACGACGTCCGGTCGTCACGCTGTTCGGCGAGTCTTTGTGAGGTGACTTCCATCGAATTTCTCCCCTTTTCAACGCGCGCCCTCGTCCGTCATGCCCCAACCCCCCGACCGCCGGCGGGTGACGATGCGCGCTACTCCCGATAGGCGGTGGTTATCGCTTCGACTTCTGCCGGATCGCCCATGATCAGGCCGATCCGCTGGTGCAGGCTGCTCGGCTCGATCGACAGGATGCGCTGCTCGCCGTCGGTGGCGGCACCCCCTGCCTGCTCCATCAGCATCGCCATCGGATTGCCCTCGTACATCAGCCGCAGCTTGCCGACCTTGCCGGGCTGGCGGACGTCGCGTGGGTACAGGAACACGCCGCCGCGCTTGAGGATGCGGTGCGCGTCGGCGACCATCGATCCGGTCCAGCGCATGTTGTAATCGGTGCCGATCGGCCCGTCCTTGCCAGCGATCCGCTCGTCGATGAACCGCGTCACCTCGGGCGACCATTGGCGCGCATTCGACGTGTTGATCGCGAATTCGCGCTTGCCGCCGGGCATGCGGATATTGGTGTCGGTCATCACCCACGACCCGATCTCGCGGTCGAGCGTGAACTCGTGCACGCCGGCGCCGACCGTCAGCACCAGGATCGTCTGCGGCCCATAAACGGCATAGCCCGCCGCGACTTGCGTCTGCCCCGCCTGGAGGAAGTCCTGTTCGGACACATCGGCGCCCGACGCGGTCTCGGCCGCGCGCAGCACCGAAAAGATCGTGCCGACCGACAGATCGACGTCGATGTTGCTCGACCCGTCGATCGGATCGAACAGCAGCAGATATTCACCCTTGGGATAGCGATTGGGGACGAGGTGGATCGTCTCCATCTCCTCCGACGCCATCGCCGCCAGATGCCCGCCCCACTCGTTCGCCTCGAGCAGCATCTCGTTCGCGATCACGTCGAGCTTCTTCTGCACCTCGCCCTGGACGTTCTCGCTCTCGAGGCTGCCGAGCACGCCACCCAGCGCCCCCTTGCCGATCGCATGGCTGATCGCCTTGCACGACCGCGCGACGACCTCGATCAGCAGGCGCAGCTGCGGCTGCAGCGTGCCGGCCTCGCGTTGCTGTTCGATCAGGAACTGGGTCAGCGTCTTGCGCTTCATGGGCAGGGTACCTTCGATCGGAATGGAGAATGCAATCGTGGTTAGCCAAGCCGATCCTGCTATACCATAGGAGAGAAATGCCCGATCCGACCGAACGATCCCTGTTTATGACGGGGTGTTTCGGCCAACCGGCTCGCGCTGGCGCGGCGTTGTCGCTAGAGGCTGCCGCGATGTCCGCGTTCGACCAGCATCATCGCGACCTCTCCGCGCTTGCCACGGCAACGCGCCGCCGCGCGCTGATCGCGCGGCAAGGGGTTGATTTCGCCTCCAATGATTATCTCGCGCTCGGCCAGAGCGGGCGGATCGCCGCGGCCGTCGCGGCCGCGCTGGCGCGCGGCGTCGCGGTCGGTTCGGGCGGATCGCGGCTGCTCCGCGGCAATGATCCCGAACATATCCTGCTCGAAGCCGAGGCGGCGGCGTTCTTCGGGGCGGAGGCGGCGTTGTACTTCTCGACCGGGTACGCCGCCAACGCCGCGCTGTTCGCGACGCTGCCGCAGACCGGCGACCTCGTCGTCCACGACGCGCTGATCCATGCGAGCGCGCATGAGGGGATGCGGCTCGGCCGCGCGGAGACGGTCTCGGCAGCGCATAACGACGTCACCGCCTTTGCCGATGCGATCGCGCAGTGGCGCCGCGCGGGCGGCACCGGGCGGCCCTGGATCGCGGTCGAAAGCCTCTACAGCATGGACGGCGACCGCGCGCCGCTCGACGCGCTCGTCGCGCTCGCCGAGGCGCATGACGGCGTCGTGCTGATCGACGAGGCGCATGCCACCGGCGTATTCGGCGACGATGGCCGCGGCCTCGCCGGGCATCTGGAGGGACGACCCGACATCGTCACGCTGCGCACCTGCGGCAAGGCGATGGGGTGCGAGGGCGCGCTGGTCTGCGGCCCCGAAATTGTCCGCGACTTCCTCGTCAACCGGGCCCGCGCGTTCATCTTCTCGACCGCACCCTCGCCGCTGATGGCGAGCGCCGCGCGCGCGAGCCTGCAGATCCTCGTCGACGAACCCGACCGCCGCACCGCCCTGCGTGCGCTCATCGCCACCGCCGAAACCGTGCTCGCGCCCTACGGCGTCGTGCCGACCGGATCGCAGATCCTGCCGCTCGTGCTCGGCGACGATGCGACGACGATGCGCGTCGCGGCGGCGGTCCAAGCGGCCGGGTTCGACGTCCGCGGGATCCGCCCGCCGACCGTGCCCAAGGGCACGTCGCGCCTGCGGATCTCGCTCACGCTCAACGTTACCGCACCCCAGATTGCGGGGCTCGGCGACGCGTTGCAAAAGGCCCTGTCATGACCCGCCTCGTCGTTACCGGCACCGACACCGATGTCGGCAAGACCGTCTTTGCCGCCGCGCTCGCGGGCGCGCTCGACGCAAGCTATTGGAAACCTGTCCAGGCAGGGCTCGACGGTGGCAGCGATGCGTCGCGCGTCGCCGCGCTGTCCGGCCTCGCGCGCGAGCGGATCCTCCCCGAGGCCTACCGGCTGGCCACGCCCTGCTCGCCCGACCGCGCGGCGACGATCGACGGCGTGACGATCGACCTCGACCGGCTCGTCCCCCCCGCACTGCCGGGGTCGCTGGTGATCGAGGGGGCGGGCGGGGTGATGGTGCCGCTGACCGACACCTGCGTCTTTGCCGACCTGTTCGCGCAGTGGCGGCTGCCCGTCGTGATCGTCGCGCGTACCGCGCTCGGCACGATCAACCACAGCCTGTTGTCGATCGAGGCGCTGCGCCGCCGCGACGTACCGATCCTCGGCGTCGCGTTCGTCGGCGATGCGGTCCCGCACAGCGAGGCGGCGATCGTCCGGCTGGGCAACGTGCGGCATCTCGGCCGGCTGCCGATCCTCCCCCAACTCGACGCCGCCGCGCTCGGCGCCGCCTTCGCCGCCAGTTTCCGGCTCGAGGATTTCCGATGACGTCGCCGATCTGGCATCCCTTCACCCAGCATGGTCTCGGCGACCCGATCCCCCGCATCGTCCGGACCGAGGGGGCGGCACTTCATACCAGCGACGGGCGGCGGATCGTCGACGCGATCTCGTCCTGGTGGGTGACGACGCACGGCCACCGCCATCCCCGGATCATGGCCGCGATCGCCGAGGAGGCGGGGCGGATGGACCAGATCATCTTCGCCGGCTGGACGCACGAGCCCGCCGAGACGCTCGCGCACGGCCTCGTCGCGATCATGCCCGAAGCGCTGCGCCACGTCTTCTTCTCCGATTCCGGTTCGACCGCGGTCGAGGTCGCGCTGAAGATGGCGCTCGGTTACTGGCGCAACCGCGACGAACCGCGCGACCGGATCCTGGTGCTCGAACACAGCTATCACGGCGATACGATCGGGACGATGTCGGTTGGCGAACGCGGCGTTTACAACCGCGCCTATGCGCCGCTGCTGTTCGACGTCGGCACCATCCCCTTCCCGCACCCCGGCGCCGAACAGGCCACGCTCGACGCGCTCGAGGCAGCATGCCGCGCCACGCCCGCCGCGTTCATCGTCGAACCGCTGGTGCTCGGCGCGGGCGGCATGCTGATCTATCCGCCGCACGTGCTCGCGGAGATGCGCGCGATCTGCGCCCGCCACGCCGTGCTGTTCATCGCCGACGAGGTGATGACCGGCTGGGGCCGTACCGGCACGCTGCTCGCCTGCGAACAGGCGGGCGTCGTACCCGACATCCTGTGCCTGTCCAAGGGCTTGACCGGCGGCGCGGTCCCGCTCGCGGTGACGATGGCGACCGCGGAGATCTTCGACGCGCACCTGTCCGACGATCGCGCGCGGATGTTTTTCCACTCCTCGAGCTATACCGCCAACCCGATCGCCTGCGCCGCCGCCAACGCGAACCTCGCGATCTGGCGCGACGAGCCTGTGCACGACCGGATCGCGACGCTCGGCGCACGACAGGCGGCGCATCTCGACCGCATCGCCTGCCTGCCCGGCGTGACCAATCCGCGCCGCCTCGGCACGATCGCCGCGGTCGACCTGCAGGTCGGCGATCGCGGCTATCTGTCGGATCTCGGCCCGAAACTGCTGCGCTTCTTCACCGCACGCGACCTGTTGCTGCGGCCGCTCGGCAACACCGTCTACGTCATGCCGCCCTATTGCATCGACGAAGCCGACCTCGACGCGATCTATGCCGCGATCGAGGAGGCGTGCGCGACCTTGCTCTAGCCCTCGCTGTAGCGTTCCTCCGCCCAGGGATCACCGCGCCTGTGATAGCCATTGACCTCCCAGAAGCCCGGCTTGTCCGCGCCAAGGAACGCGATCCGCGAAATCCACTTCGCGCTTTTCCAGAAATAGAGATGCGGGATGACGAGGCGGACCGGGCCGCCATGCTCGCGGGTCAGCGGCTTGCCCTGCCAGCTGTGCACGAGCAGCGCGTCCGCCGCGGCGAAATCGGCCAGCGGGACATTGGTGGTGTAGCCGTCATAGCCGTGCAGCGTCAGGAACGCCGCCGCATCGACCGGGCCGACATGGTCGAGCAGGTCGCGCGTCGCCACGCCCGACCAGTCATTGTCATAGCGCGACCAGGTCGTGACGCAGTGAATGTCCGACCGGACCGCAGTCTGCGGCAGCGCCATGAACCCTGCCCAGTCGAGCGTCACCGGCCGCTCGACCATCCCGTCGATCGTCAGCCGCCACCGCTCGCGCGCGATATCAGGCTGCTGGCCGAGATCGAGCACCGGCCAGTCGCGGACCAGGTGCTGCCCCGGTGGCAGGCGGTCGCCCTCCGCGCGGTCCGTCGCTCCCGTCAGGAACTTGCCCTCGCTTGCCCAGCGTTGCTTCGACCGCGTCAGCTTGGTCGGTTCGGACCTGTCATCATCGCTCATGCGGCACAGACTAGGCGGCTTGCGGCGACGGGGCCACCGTCGATTTCCCGGGGGATTTCCCGGGGGATTTCACGGGGGATTTCGTGGCGCGGAGCGGGTATCCCCCGATAATGCCTCAACCGATCACCTTCTATGTCGGCCATCAGGGCCGGGGCCATGCCAATCGCGCGATGGCGATCATCGACGCGTTGCCCGCCGAGCGCGCCGTCACGATCCTGACCGCACGCCCCGCGCTGTTTGACGGGTTCGCGCGCGCCGTCACGCTGGTGCCCCTGCCCGACGAGGGCGCGGCCAGCGACAGCCCCCCGCCGGCCCTCGCCGCGCAACCCACCCCCGACATCCTCCACCGCGCACCGATCGGCGACGCGGCGATCCGCGCGACGATGCGGACGATCCTCGACCATCTCGATGCGGTCGATCCCGCGCTGTTCGTGGTCGACGTCTCTGCCGAGATCGCGCTGCTGGCCCGCATCGCCAGCGTCCCCGCGATCGGGATCCGGATGCACGGCAACCGCGGCGATGCTGCGCATCTCGCCGGCTATCGCGCCTGTGTCGGCCTGCTCGCGCCCTTTGACGAAGCGCTCGAACAGCCCGAGACCCCCGACTGGATTCGCGCCATGACCCACTATGCGGGCGGGCTGTGCACCGCGCAGGACCGCGTGCCGGGCAAGGCGGAGGCGCGGGCGATGCTCGGCCTCTCCCCCGACCGCGAGATCGTCGTCGTGCTGACCGGCGGCGGCGGCGCAGGCACGCCCTATGCGCCGCTGACCATGGCCGCGCGCGCGCTGCCAGAGACCGACTGGCTGGTGCTCGGCCCCGTCCAGCGCGAAGGCCATGAGACCGATTTCGGCAATCTCCACCTGCGCGGCTGGGTCTCGACGATCACCGCGCACATCGCCGCGGCCGACGTCGTCGTCGCCTCCAGTGGCGATACCATCGTCCACGAAATCGCGCGCGTCGGCCGCCCCTATGTCTGCGCGCCCGAATGGCGCTATTTCGACGAACAGATGCGCAAAGGCGAACGCCTGGCCGAACTCGGCGCCGCGATCCTGGTGCCAAGCTGGCCCGGCGCATCGACCCCGTGGCGCGGCCTGCTCGACGCCGCCAAGGCGCTCGACCCCGCCGCACTCGCAAGCCTCTACACCCCCACCGCCGCCGCCAGCGCCGCGGACTATCTCGACCGGCTCGCCACCGATCTCTGGACACGCTGAACCGGCATTACCGGGTTGAAAGACGGGCGGGTCCGATCCGGATGTTTTTAGCTGTATCCAGTGCAATGGCAGGCTAGCCTGCGTCATGCACCTGACCCGCCCACAGGCCGACTCGCTCGCCCGTGAGGGCATGACCGCGCTGCGCAACGGCAACGCCGCTGTCGCCTATGAAAAATTGTCGCTGTTGCGCGACGGCGCACCGGGCATGCCCGCGCCCTGGTTCCTGATCGCGCAGGCGGCGCAGGCGCTCGGGCGCGACGACGAGGCCGACGACGCGCTCGTCCGCTTTCTCGCGACCGAGCCCCGGCATCTCGGCGCACTGCTGACGATGGCAGCGCTCAAGCGTCGTCGTGGGGACGATCGTGCGGCGGAGTCCTTCTATCGCACCGCGCTGTCGGTTGCCTCCCAGCCGGGTGCGACCATCGCCCCCGCGCTCGTCCCCCTGCTCCGGGTTGGCGAGGCCTTCCTGACCGAAGTCGCCGGCCGCTTCTCGGCGCATCTCGACGCGGCCCTCAAGGACATGCCGCCCGCGGCGAGTCCCCGGATCCGCCACGCGCTCGACCTGCTGCTCGGCCGGAGCGAGCTCTATCTTCAGCAACCCTCGATGTTCTATTTCCCGGGCCTGGCGCAGCGTGCCTATTTCGAGCGCGACGAGTTTGACTGGGTCGCCCCGATCGAAGCGGCGACCGGCGCGATCCGAGCCGAACTCGACGCGGTGCTCGCGGCCGGACCGGGCTTTGCACCCTATGTGCAGACGATGGCCGGTCGACCACCGCCCGCAAACCCGCTGCTTGACGATCCGGGCTGGGGCGCCTTTCACCTCTGGCGTGGTGGCGTGCCGGTCGAGCCCAATGCGACGATGTGCCCGAACACGATGGCCGCGCTGTCGCTGGCGCCGATCCCCGTCGTTCCCGGCAGGTCACCGATGGCGATCTTCTCACGGCTGACCCCGGGCACGCATATCCGCCCGCATCACGGCATGCTCAACACGCGGCTGATCTGCCACCTTCCCCTGATCGCGCCCGACGGATGCACGCTGCGCGTCGGGTCCGAGACGCGGCCGTGGCACGACGGCAGGATGCTGATATTCGACGATTCTTTCGAGCACGAGGCGTGGAACCGGGGGACGCAGACCCGGATCGTCCTGCTGTTCGAAATCTGGCGTCCCGAACTGACCGCAACCGAACGCGACGCGCTGACCGACATATTCGCCGCGATCGACCGGTATCATGGTCCCGTGGTCGATACCGGCTAAGCGCGGCCGGCGTGTCGATCAGTCGCCCGGCATCGCACGGGTATGCATCTCGCGGGTTTCGTCCTGCGCCAGTTCATACTGGCGTCGCCATTCCGCCTTGGTCAGGCAGATGCGCTGGCTCGCGACCAGCGAGCCCGTCCTCGCCTGCGCACGACAGATCTTTTTCTCCGGCAAGGGCCCCGCGGTTGCTGATGCGGTCGTGGGTCGGACACCCGCAGGCAGCGTCCACACGACTTGCCCCTCCTGCCGGGTCGTCGGCCCGCCGCCGCCCGGTGCGACATAGGCCGCAATCTGCGCATGCGAGAACAGGAAGTCGCACGTCGCCTCGTCGAGCGACGCAAAGCCGCTGCTCTTCGAAACCGCACATTCGCGCAACCGCCCCTGCCGATCGACGGTGACGCTGATCCCGACGGTTCCCTGCTCACCGCGGCGCAGCGCCCCGCGCGGATAATTGGCGAGCTGGACCCGCGCGTTCTTCTCCCGCAGCGCCTGCAGCGCGGGATCGTCTCCAGATGCAGTGGAGACGGGTGCGATTTGCGCCCCGACGGCCGATAAGCCGACCATACCCCCAACGAGCGCGATGACCCACGACCCTCGGCTTGCCCATGACAGCGTCGTCCGCATAGTTTCGTCTCCCAGCCAGTATTTCACCACCGCAGCCTCGCGCGGGCAAGCTCAATCCACCACGTCGCCCGCCATGCCCAGCTGCGCGCCGAGCGTCCCGAACATCCGCCGCATCATCGCGATTTCGCTCGCGGTGAGATGCGGGTTCCAGACGTCGACGATCAGGACGGCGCGAATCTCGTCGCTGTCGTTCCACGCCTCATGCTCGATCGTGTCGTCAAACACGAACGCCTCACCGACGCGCCACGCTCGGGTCTCGCCACCGACCCGAAAGCCGCATCGGTCGGGAACGATCAGGGGGAGATGCACGACGGACCGGATATTGCTGACCCCCGTATGCGGCGGCAGCCGCGTGCCGGGCTTGAGGACCGAGAAGAAGGCGGACGGCCCGCGGCCGGGAATGTCCGCCAACGGCAGCGTCTCCAGCATCGCCGCGGTTTGCGGGCACCGCGTGCACACCGCATCGTCGCGCACGCCATACCGCCACAGATATCGGGCGCACCACAGATCCGACCCGTCGAGCGGGGTCCACCGGTTCGGCGGCGTGCCCGGCGTCATCGCGACATAGGGCGCGAAGCCCGGTGCCCCATCGGCAAGAAGGTTTTCCAGCTCTGCGCGGATCGCCGGCGTGGCCGCTTCGAACGCGGCCAGCCAGGGAAAATGCCGCCGCGGGAAGAATTCGTCGGCGGGCAGGAATGGAAAATGCAGCCCATGGGGTACCGGCGCATGGATCGCCCGACGACCGAGCATCGCATCGATACAGACGTCGATGCGACGTCGGTCGTCCGCGGCCGCATCCTCCCGCAACGGTGCAAGCGCCGTATCGATGGCATCGGACAGCGCACGTGTATGCTGCGCGATGCGATCCGAGGCACGGACGAGGAGCTGGCTTAACGCCGGCGACCGCTCGGGGAGCGACTGAACGATCGTGGCCACCCCACCCCAGCGAAATGCCGCCGCCGCAGTGTTACCGACGCGGTCCTGCAGTTCGGCCAGCCGGACGTTCGCCATCAGATTGCGCTGGTCGAGGGCAAGTGCGCGTTCGAGCGCGGTCTGTTCCCCCACGCTGTCGCCGAGCCCGCGATAGGCGCTCGCCAGGTTCATCCACAGCGGCGACGCGGCAGGGTCAGCCGTCGTCGCGCGCGCGAAATAGCCGACTGCCATGCTATCGCCCCGCGCCAACGCGTCGAGGCCCAGCGCGTTGAGCGCAACAGGATGTTCGGGCGCAATGCCGAGCACGTCGTGAAAGACGGCGCAGGCCCGCGCACCGTCGCCGGCACGCTGCGCGGTTTCGGCGGCTTGCAACAACATCTCAAGCGACGGCCCCGGCTGCTGGCGCATCACCGGGGCGCCGTTATTGCGCACCGCTACGTGCGGCACGTTCGACCATTTCCTGTCCAGCGGCACGTCCCGCCTGCGCGATCTGGTCCCATTCCGCGCGGGTGTGGCATTCGCGTCGCGTCTCGATCAGCGATCCCGACGGCGCCGATCGCTTGCAGATCCGACGCTCGGCCGGCGGCGTCGCGGCCGGTGGCGCCTCAGCGCGCTGCGCCATCGTCGCGCCGGCCGCTGTCACAGCGAGCGCGGACGGCGCCGCCACGATCAGCGACGCCGCGGCAAGACCCGATCGGACCGCCGATCCACACCATGTCGTCCGCATCATCGTGCCGCTCCGCAATGCATTGCCGGTACGCATCATGACGGGTCCTTTCAGTTTCGCAACGAAATTTTGGCCGATTCGGACGTACCAAGATCGGTGGCGGTCGGGACTATGATATGCGATCCCGATGCCATGACCCGTCCGACCCGCCCGCCCGCCCCCTTCCGGGGATCCGCCACGTCCGTCGGCGCACAGATCGGCGATCCGTGCTGGCTGGCCCATCGTTACGATCCGGACCATGATGCGGTGCATTTCATCGCGGCGGACCGGGCGCAGCGTGGCGTGGCGACCTTCCTCACCGACGAGTATCTGCCGTCGTCGGCCACGCCGATCGTGGTGCCACGCCGCGACGCCGTCGCGGCCGCCCCGCCCGCTGCATCGGTTCATTTCATTTTCCACTCGGCCTATTGCTGTTCGACGATGCTGGCGCAGGCACTCGACATGCCGGGCTTCGCCACCGCGCTGAAAGAGCCGGTAATTCTCAACGATCTCGTCGGCTGGCGTCACCGCGGCGGTCATCCCGCGCGCGTCGGTGAGGTCCTCGATGCGACGCTGAGACTGCTTGGCCGCGCCTTCGAGCCCGGCGAGGCCGTGGTGATCAAGCCCTCCAACGTCGTCAACGCCCTCGCGCCGGCGATGCTGGCGATGCGGCAACAGGCTCGCGCCGTGCTGCTCTATGCGCCGTTGCGCATCTATCTGACGTCGATCGCACGAAAGGGCATGTGGGGCCGGCTTTGGGTGCGCGAGCTTCTCGCCAAGCAGCTCGCCGATGGCATCGTCGATCTGGGCCTCACGCCCGAGGACATCTTTAGGCTGACCGATCTGCAGGCGGCAGCGGTAGGGTGGATCGCGCAGGCCGATCTGTTCGCTGGCCTGGTGGCCCGCTTTCCGGACCGCGTCAGAACGTTGCAGAGCGAAACCCTGCTCGCGAACCCCTTCGCCGCGGTGACGGCCCTGGCACGCTTCTATGCACTGCCCGACGATCCGGCGACCGTGCAGGCGCTGCTCGACGGCCCTGCCTTTGCGCGCAATGCCAAGGACGGCAAGACCTATGGCGCGGCGGACAGGGCACGCGAGCACGAGACCGGCGCGGCACTCCACGCCGACGAGATCGACAAGGTGGTCATCTGGGCAGAGGCGGTCGCACGCACCGCCGGCGTCGCGCTTGCTCCCCCGGCGCCCCTGCTGGGCTAGGCGCTCGTCCCGCCACCACGCGCAGCCGATAGTTTCGCGGTCGGGCCCGGACAAAAAAAGGGGCGGTTCCGAAGAACCGCCCCAATCCAGACCGAGATGGCCTGACCCTAGAAATGCAGGTTCGCACCGATCGCAAAGCGGCGGCCCAGTGCGTCATACGTCGACGGATAGGTGTTGCCGCTGTTGAAGCTCGTCGAACCCACCGTCGACCCGACGAGCGGCGGCTGCTTGTCAAACAGATTCTGTACTGTGACGGTCAGGTCGAAATTCTCGGCAATGCCGATCCGGGTCGACAGGTCGATATAGTCGTAGGATGGGATCCGCGTGAAATCCGCAGACTGGCCGGCGAGAGCGCCACCGGTGAGCGTACCACTGAACGCCGCCCCGTTGCCGTTGACGACATCGTCCGGCTCCTGCTGGACGTTATCGATGTGACGCCACAGTACCGAAACGTCGATGTTGTCGACGAAGGTGAACGTCGCACGAGTGTTCCAGGTGAATTCGGGCTGGATCGAGCCCGAGCCCCCAGCCGCAGCGCTGGCCGCGCCGCCGCAGTTGACCGAATAATAGCCGATGCACTCACGATTGATGAGGCCCGGTGCAGCCTGGAAGGTCGCAGAGTTCGACCAGTTGCCCTGGAAAGACAGGCCCAATTTGACACCCTGAGTCAGCGGCGTGCGATAGTTGATCGCGAGATCGATACCATCGGTCTTGACGGTGCCGAGGTTCGAGATTGCAGCCAGCAGACCTCGCGTGGTTGCCGGATCGCCGTCGAGGCCGCCCGTGACCGGGTTTCGCGAGATCGCGAGGCAGGCCGGGCTGGTGGCGCTCGCCGCGGTGATGGTGTCGAAGCAGTTGGAGATGATATCGCCCGGCGCGAACTGCGAAATCGCGCCCTTGATCTTGATGTTGTAGTAATCGACGTTGATCGAAAGGCCGGGAATGATCTGCTGCGGCTGGATGACGAGGCCTAGCGTGTAGCTGTCCGACTTTTCCGGACGCAGGTCGAGGTTACCGCCGGACGTGATGTTCGCCTGACCCGCAGTCGGAACCGCAATGAGACCGATGGTCGAGGCCGGTGCGCCCTGCGCAAGGCAGACGGCGCGCAGATTGGCATCGTTGACCGGCGCTGCACCGGCGCAACGATCGGTCGCCAGGTTGGTCAGACCCGTATTCACCGGCGAGAACAGCTCGCTGATCGTCGGTGCGCGGACTGCACGCTGATAGCTGCCGCGAACCTTCAGGCCCGTGACAGGCTCCCAGCTGCCGCCGCCCTTGTAGGTGGTCGTGTTATACGAGGGCGAGTTGGCCGCGAAGACCTTGTAGTGCGAGTAGCGGATGCCCGCTTCGAGCGTCAGGCTCTGGAAGAACGGACGATCCTGGACGAGCGGTGCGATGAGCTCGCCAAAGCCTTCGCTGACTTCATAGCCACCGTCGATGTTCGGCGCGGCGCCACCGGCGCCACCGAGTTCGCCAGCGGTCTGTGCCAGCGTATCCGAACGCTGCGACGCACGGTACTTGCGATACTCCGCACCGGCCGCGAAACCGATCGAGTCGCTTGCGAACGGCGAGGCAAAGCCGAAATCACCGTTGAGAACCGCGCGGGCCTGCGCCAGCGAGGTACGAACGGTCGTCGTGCTCTCACCCGTGATATACGAGGTCATATCCGGGGTGATCGAACCGTCGGCACCAAAGACGTTGAGCGGAACGCAGCCGGTTCCCGCGTCGATCGCTGCACCGCCGGGCGCACCGCCAAGGCAGCTCGTGGTATTGGTTGCATAGACCGCGGACCGTACGCGCGACGTCAGGACATAGCCCTGCAGCGTCTGCGTATTCTCCGATTCACCGTAACCGCCCGAGACGTCGAGCTTGATACCCTCGGTCAGCCCGACCTTAACGCCGGCACGATAGTCGAAGATCGTCGTCTGGAAGTTCGAGATACGCGGCCCGACCTCGGTCGTCCGGCGCGACAGGTTTGTCGTGATCGTGCGGAAGTTCGGGTTTGCGGTCGTCACGCCGCCCACGGTCACGGTCGGGCTGGTCGCGGTTGCGGCGAGGTCGCACTGCGCCTGGGTGATGCTGGCGGCGGCGCAGAACTGGTTCCGCGCACCGGCCGGCAGATAGGGGTTCGACAACGGAACAACGATCGACGAGTTGAACACACCCGACGGCGCGATGATCGTGTCGACGGTGTTCTTCGAGAACAGGCCGCGCGTATAGATTTCGACGCTGTCCGACACTTCGTAATGGCCGGCGCCATACATGTTGAACCGCTCGAACGGCGTCTGGAAGATGTTGTACGGGTTGAAGTTGAACGGAATGACCGCCGTCGTCAGCGAACCCGTGGCCGGGTTGATCTGGCGACGACCGCCAAGCGTGAAGACCGATGGGACCGTCGTGCCCGAGCCGCTGCTCGCGCCCGAGAACGAGTCGTAATTCTGCACCGAATAGTCGCGCTCGCCCTGATAGACGGGATCCGACTGCTGGTAGCCGACCGAGAAGACCGCGTTACCGCGGCCATCGTCGAAATTGGCGCCGATCGTGATGTCGCCGCGGAAATACGCGCCATCGCCACGCTCGGTGATCTGGTTCGAGACCGAAGCGTCGATGCCCGAGAAGTCCGACCGCGTGATGAAGTTGACGACGCCCGACACGGCGTCCGCGCCGTAGGTGGTGGCGGCGCCGCCGGTCAGCGTGTCGACCCGCTCGACCAGTGCGAGCGGGATGTTGTTGAGATCGACGCGACCGAGCAGACCCGATGGTGCGATGCGGTTGCCGTCGAGCAGGACGACGTTGCGGAACGAGCCGAGGCCGCGAAGATCGACATAGGACGCGCCGCCATTGCCGTTGTTGACGGCCGAACCGATGCTCGGCGTCGCACCTGGCAGCGAGCGCAGAATGTCTTCGGCGGTGTTCGACTGGCGAAGCTTGATTTCCTCCTGGCCGATGACGGTCACTGGCGACGAGGCGATCAGTGCGGGGTTCTTGATCAGCGAGCCGGTGACGACGATGTCACCCTGGCTGTTCTCCGTGCTCGGCGCGGCTTCCGACGTCGTCATGCCGACTTCGCCCTGGGCGTTGGCGCCCGGCGTGGTCGACTGAGTCGCGGTCGCGCCGCCGGCGCGGATCCCTGAATTGTCCCTCTGGACCTGTGCGAGGGCTGGCGTGGCGAACGTCGTCGCCCCCATCAGCAACGTGGTCGCAAGCAAATGGGCGCGAGCAGCAGATGTCATAAATACCCCTTTGTCGCCGGTGATTGCACCGTGCATTTTTCTCCGGTTTTTCCGGTTCTGGTCACGATCTATCCAGCCACGCCATTGCGCTGCAACAATTATCGTCGATTCGGACCTTTTCTCATTTCGTTTGCGACATCACCGTGACATAACCGCAACATAGTGTCGTATGGCGAAATCCGAGGCCGGGTTCTGCCAAGCCAAAGCTCATAAGGCGATCATATGCGAATGTTGTCGGCCATCTCTGTTGCCCTGTCAGCGCTGCTCGTCGGCGCGCTGCCGATCGCCCCGGCTGTTGCCGCGCAGGCCAGAGAAGACTCTTCGAAGACATTGGATGCGCTGGCCGCGTGCCGGGACATATCGGCCGATGCAGCCCGGCTTGCCTGCTTCGACACGACCGCCGGGCAGATTGCGCGCGCGCGCCAGGCAGGCGACCTGCTTGCGCTCGACCGCGGCAAGGTTATCGAGCGCAAACGCCAGCAATTCGGCCTCGCCGATGCCGGTCAGAGCCCGCTCGGCGGCGGTGAGGCGGATCGCGTCACACGCGTTACGGAGGTGCAGACCACGATCACCACGGCAAAGCCGGCGAGCTATGCGCGGTTCGCGCTGCAACTGGCGAACGGCATGGTCTGGGAAACGATCGAACCGCTCTCGCTGCAACCCCGGCCCGGTACCGCGATCACCATCCGGCAGGCCGGGTTTGGCGGGTTCAAGGCGTCGATCACCGGAGAGCGCGCGATCCTCGTCAAACGCCGCCGCTGAGCCCGGTCGCTATCTTCGGCACCTCTTAAAAAGGTGGCGTCCTGCGGTCGTGGACGGGCTTCAGATCAAGGCCGACACGCTCGGCGCGTCCGCGGGATATCGATCAGCGTCACCGCCGGGGTGGTGTCACGGGTGAGCGGTCGGGCGGTCACCGCCGGATCGTCAAGTATCGGCGGATGAAAGGGTCCCCATTCGACCACCGCGGCGCAACCCCGGTCGCGAATCACCGCAAGCGCGGCGGCGGGCGACAAATGCGTGCCCGAATACAGCCCGTCGGCCCAGCGTTCACGATAGGCCGACTGAACGACGATCGGTCTCGGGCCCTTGAGCTCCGCGTTTGAGCGATAGCGATCAAGCGCCAGCGCGACCGCATCGTCGCCGACGATGACGAGCGCGGGTTTATGGCTCCCGATCAGGGCGACTGCCTGGTGCCAGTGCTCGCGCTCACGGCTGGGCAGCCAGCTCGCCAGGCCGATGGCGCTCAGGCCGAGCAGGATGGCGCCGCTTGCACGGGCGACGGGGGCCGACCTTATCCGGGTCACACCGAGCGCGACGAGCACCAGCTCGGGTCCGCTCGCCCAACTCAGCGTGCGTGGCAGGAATATCGGCACCCGCTGGCTGATCGCGAACAGCAGTAGCGGCGCACCGATCGTCAGGACGGCGAGCAGCCGCACTTCCGGTCGCGCCGCGCGTACCGCACACGCTGCAAGCCCGGCGAACAGGCCCGCCAGCAGCAGCATACCCACAACCCCCGTCTCATGGGGAAAGAGCGGCAGATAGACCTGTGCGGTCATCGCGACCGCGTCGCGCCAGGACGGTGTGGCGATCCACGCGATATTGGTCACGGGCATCGTCATCTGGCGGACGCTGATCATCGCCCACCACCCCCAGCCGGCCAGCACCGCGACGTTCGTCGCCAGCCACCGCGCCTGTGCCCGTCGGTCACTCCGCAGCAACCAGAGCATTGCCACCCCCGCCAACCCGGCAAACAGCGCGACCGTCGTATGCGTATACAGGCCGATGAGCGTCGCAATGCCGTAGAGGACTAGGCCACCCAGCGTCCGGCGACGCAGATAGAGCACCATCCCGGTGCAGGCGAGCAGCACCGCCAGCTGCGCGAGCGCATAGCCGCGCAGCTGTTGGCTCAGATCCGTGCCCAGCGCGGAGAGCGACAGCAGCGCGGCGGCGAGCAGCCCGGCCTTCGCATCCCCGACCGCTCGCCCTAGCCCATAGGCCGCGCCGATCCCCACCATGCCGATACCGATCGGCAGGAGCCGCACCGCGACATCATCCTGGCCGACCAGCGCGATCCAGCCCGACAGCAGCGTGTAGAACAGCGGCGGGTTCGTCTCGCGCAGCATCCAGCTGCTCCACAGCCGCGCCACGGGCTCGCGCGCGAATTCGAGCGACGCCAACTCGTCATACCACAACGAATACTGTGCCGTGTGGATGCGGAATGCCGCAACGGCGACGAGCATCAGCGCCAGCATCAGCGGCGCGCGCAGGCGTCCCGCCGCCGCCGGGGAACCACCATGCTGATCGACCCGCTTCACCCGCATTGCCTTTCCCGATCACGCGCGCCCGCACAAGGGGCGGCCTCACCGCATCGATGATCGTCAGACGAGTTGGAACTCCCCGGATACACCCTCCGCCTGTGCGGACGGCGCGATCCACAGGCAGAAGCGGCCCGGCTCGACCGTCGGCACGAGATCCTGGCCGATGAAGAGCAGGTCGTCGCGACGCAGCGTGAACGACACGACCTGCCGCTCGCCCGGTTTTAGCGCGACACGGCGAAACGCTTTGAGTTCGCGCACTGGGCGCGTCACGCTGGCCGCGAGATCGCGGATATAGAGCTGCACGACCTCTTCGGCGGCGCGCGTGCCGCTATTGCCGATCGTCGCGCGCACCGTCAGCGCGCCATCGGTCGACAGCTGCGCAGCGCCGAGATCGATCGACTCATAGTCGATCGCGCCATAGGTCAGGCCATGACCGAACGGGAACAGCGCGGCATTGGCGAATTCGCGGTAGCGCGCCTTGTATTCGAGCAGCGGGCCCGGCGGGTTGGGCCGCCCGGTGTTCTTGTGATCATAATGATAGGGCTCCTGCCCCGTGGCATGCGGGAAGGAAACGGGCAGCCGCGCCGACGGCCCAGTCTTGCCGAACACGATGTCGGCGATCGCCGGCCCGTCCTGCGACCCCAGAAACCAGGTGACGAGGATCGCCGGCGCCTTGAGCACCGCGTCGCTGAGCACCAGTGCACGGCCGGTACGCAGCAGCACGACGATCGGCGTGCCGGTCGCTGCCACCGCCTCGGCCAGTGCCATCTGCGCGGCGGGGATCACGATCGACGCCCGCGACTGCGCCTCGCCCGACATGCGCTGGCTCTCGCCGACCGCCAGCAGGACGACATCGGCAGCGCGTGCGGCGGCCACGGCTGCGGCAATCCCGCCGGGGAGCGGATCGTCGATCCCCGACCCTGGCGTCACGCTGACCTGCGCCGGATCGGCCACTGCGGCCCGGATACCGGTCGCCAGATCGACCGCTTCGGCGTCGGTGCCGTATACGTTCCACGGACCGATCAGGTCGTGCTGCCCGGCCGCGAACGGGCCGATCAGCGCGATCCGCCGTCCCTGTCGCGGCAGCGGCAGCAATGCGCCCTCATTCTTCAGCAGGACGATCGACCGCGCCCCCGCATCGCGGGCCAGCGCCAGCGTCTCGCGCGTCCGGATCCGCGTCTTCTCGCGACGCGGGTCGATCCGCCGGAACGGATCGTCGAACAGTCCGAGCGCGACCTTGAGCGCGAGGACGCGGCGGACCGCCTGGTCGAGCCGCGCCATCGGCACCTCGCCCGCCGCGACGAGCGCCGGCAGATGCGCCAAATAGAACCCGCTTTGCATGCTCATGTCGACGCCGGCCATGAAAGCGAGCTTGGTCGCTTCGCGCGCATCCGCTGCAAAACCGTGCGCGATCAATTCTTCGTCGCCGGTATAGTCTGACACGACCAGCCCGCCAAAGCCCCATTCGCGGCGCAGGATCTGCGTCAGCAGCCACGCATTCGCGGTCGCCGGGACGCCCGAAATCTCGTTGAACGCCGCCATCGTCGTCGCAGCGCCGGCGTCGAAGGCCGACTGGAACGGCGGAAAATACACCTCGCGGAGCGTACGCTCGGACACGTCCACCGTGTTGTATTCGAGCCCGGCTTCGCCCGCGCCATAGGCCGCGAAATGCTTGGCGCAGGCCGCGACCGCGTCGGACGCCGCCAGTCCCCGCTCGCCTTGGAACCCGCGGACCCGCGCGGCCGCCATCATCCGGCCGAGCAGGACATCCTCGCCCGCCCCCTCAACACCACGGCCCCAGCGCGCGTCGCGCGCGACATCGACCATCGGCGCGAACGTCCAGTCGATCCCCGATGCCGCCGCCTCGGCCCCCGCGGCCCGGGCGGTACGCCGCGCAAGTTCGGGGTCGAAGCTTGCCGCCTCTGCCAGCGGGACCGGAAACACCGTGCGCAGCCCATGGATCACGTCGGCGGCGAACAGCAGCGGGATCTCCAACCGCGACTGGCGCATCGCGGCGGTCTGCATCCGCTGCGCCATCACCGCACCATTGCCGTTGAACACCCCGCCCAGTCGCCCGGCGCGGACCTGCGCGAGCTGTTCGTCGAAACTCGACGACCCGCCCGCGGGATTGAGCGCGGTCGCCGCCCCCCCCGCCCAGGCCGCCGCCATCAGCGTCAACTGCCCGGCCTTCTCAACGACAGTCATGCGCGCGAGGATGGCTTCGACCGATGCAGGCAGGGCACGCGCCTGTGCCGTCTGCTGCAGCAGCGCGCGCGCCGGGCTTGCTGCCCAGGCGGTGACGGCGCCCGCCCCCATGATCATCGCCCGTCGTGAAATCGTCCGTTGTGCCATCGTCGCCGCCGTCATCCGCTAACCCTTTGTCCGTGCCTGTTTCGACCGCCCGGCTCCACCGGGCTGATGATCGTTGCAAGGTTCTTGATCCCCGTTTCTGGATCATGTAACCGGTTACATCAAGAACAACATTTCCAGCCGCGAACGACGGCCGACGCCAGAGGGGATCCTGACCAGCCATGTCGCACGCCACGATCCGTGATATTGCCCGCGAGGCCGCGGTGTCGGTGGCGACCGTGTCGCGCGCGATGAACGGGCTTGCCAGCGTCCGCCCCGAATTGCGCAAGCATATCGAGGAGGTCGCGACGCGGCTCGGCTATGTCCCGCATGCCGCGGCGCGACACCTGAGCTCGGCCCGTTCGGGCATGATCGGCGTGGTGATCCCCGATCTTCACGGCGAATTCTTCTCCGAACTGCTGCGCGGCATGGACCGCGAGGCGTCGGAGCGCGGGCTGTACCTGATGCTGATGCGGATGCACGGCGACGCGGCGCGCGGTGTGGCGGCGCTGAACGCGATGCGCGGTCGGGTCGACGGGCTGCTGGTCATGGCCCCTCAGGTCGCGGCGGACGAGCTGCTCGCGCACCTGCCGCGCGACATGCCCGCGGTGCTGCTGAACTGTGCGCCGGGGCAGCCCGGCCGCGCCGAACTGCGCATCGACAACGCCTCCGGCGCCGCCGCGATCGTCGAGCATCTGATCGCGACCGGCCGCCGCCGGCTGGTCCATATCACCGGCCCCGAGGGGAATATCGATGCGGAGGAACGGTGTCGCGGCGCGCGCGACGCCTGCGCGCGTGCGGGCGTCGCGCTGCGCATCCTGCAGGGGGACTTCAACGAACCCTCGGGCATCGCCGCCGCCGCGACCCTTCTCGACGAGGGGTGCGACGCGGATGCGATCTTCGCCGCGAACGACATGATGGCGATCGGCGCGATGATGACGCTGAAACGGGCCGGGATTGCCGTTCCGGAGCAGATTGCGATCGCCGGTTTCGACGACATCCCGCTCGCCCGGCTCATCACGCCGTCGCTGACCACCGCGAGCATCGACATCGCGGCCTTCGGTGCGCGCGGCGTCGCACGGCTGGCAGGCGCAATTGCCGGGCAGGACCATGGCCTGCCCGAGCAGCGCGTCCCGGTCGTCGTCATACGCGAATCGACCGGCCAGCCCGACGCGGCACGACCCAACGCATTTCTATCCACAATCCACAACGAGACACCCGATCAATCGGGAACAGGGGAACGACCATGACCAAGATGATGTTGCGTGCGGCAGCGCTTTCGCTGACGGCGCTGTCCGGCGGGGTGCTGTTCGCCCCAGCGCCGGCAGCCGCCCAGGTCGGCCAGGCGTCGTTACGCGGCACGATCACCGCGCCGGCGGACAATCCGGTCGTCGAGGTCACCGCGGTCGAGGTCGCGACCGGCCTGCGTCGCACGGTGCCCGCTGACGCCGCTGGCGGCTACAACTTCGCGTCGCTGCGCGCAGGCACCTATCGCCTCGAGATCAAGCAGCGCACCGGCACGCGCAATTCCGACAGCTTCACGCTGCGCGTCGGGCAGAGCGCCGGGCTCGACCTCGACCTGTCGAGCGCCGCGACGCCCCCCGCCGCTCAGCCGACAACGCCCGGTGCCGAACCCGATCCGACGGCGGACACCGGGGCAACCCCCGCCGGCGGCACGGGCGACGAGATCGTCGTCACCGGCAACCGGATCCGCTCGCTGTCGGGCGGCCAGGTCGGCAGCAACATCACGCAGCGCCTGATCGAGCAACTGCCGCAGAACAACCGCAACTTCCTTGCCTTCGCCGATCTCGCACCGGGCGTCCGCTTCATCGAGGACGCCAGCGGCGCGTCGCGCATTCAGGGCGGCGGCCAGGACAGCCGCACCGTCAATGTGTTCGTCGATGGCGTCAGCCAGAAGGATTACGTCCTCAAGAACGGCATCACCGGCCAGGATTCGTCGCCCGGCAACCCCTTCCCGCAGCTCGGCATCGGCGAATATCAGGTGCTGTCGTCCAACTACAAGGCGGAGTTCGACCAGGTCAGCTCGGTCGCGATCACCGCGGTGACCAAGTCGGGCACGAACGAATTCCACGGCGAGGGCTTCTTCGACTACACCAACCAGAAGCTGCGCGACCGTCGCCCGAGCGAGATTTTCCCGACCACGATTCCGAAGGTGGACACGAGCAACAAGCAGTTCGGCGCGGCCCTGGGCGGCCCGATCATTAAGGACAAGGCGCACTTCTTCTTCACCTATGAAGGCAAGCGCATCACCAGCCCGTACGACGTGCGACCCGAGAACGGCTATCCGGTCGCGTCGATCCCCGAACAATATCGGGACGATTTCGGTACCTTCGCGCAGCGGTTCAAGGAAGACCTGTACTTCGGCAAGATCGATATCGTGCCGACCGACAATGATCTGATCGAGCTGTCGGGCAAATATCGCAACGAATCCGGGCTGCAGAACGCGACGGGCATCAACGCCGCGAGCACGTCGACGCTGAACAAGGTCGTCGACAAGCGCGGCCTGCTGCGCTGGCAGCATACGGGCAATACGTGGATCAACGACGCGCGCGTCTCGTATGAGGATGTGGTCTTCTCGCCGACGCCCGCGACCGACGGCATCACGCAGTTCTTCCAGGCGACGCAGCGGATCGGCAGCGGCACGCAGCGCACCGATCTGCTTCGCGCCGGCGCCGGTGGCAACTTCCAGACCAAGGGGCAGAAGGGCTGGACCGTCCAGGACGATTTCACCTTCACCGGTCTTCAGGGGCACACGATCAAGGTCGGCGCCAAGGCGAAATGGGTGAAGCTCAACACGCGCGAGCAGAATCTGACCAACCCGCAATATACCTATGACGTCAACGCGATTCCCGGCGTCGCCTTCAACGACACGCTGCCCTACCAGCTCCAGTTCGGTGCCGCCGTCGCGGCGGGTAATCCCAACGTCCGGTCGAACAATTTCCAGATCGGTTTCTATGCGCAGGATGATTGGGACGTCACCGATCACCTGACGCTCAATCTTGGCCTGCGCTGGGATTATGAGCGGACGCCGGCCTATCTCGATTATGCCACCTCGGCAGAGAATGTCGCAGCAGTGTCACCCGCCAATTACGGCAACCTCATTGGCGCCGACTACGACATCAACGACTATATCTCGACGGGCAACAACCGGAAGGCGTTCAAGGGCGCTTGGCAGCCGCGTCTGGGATTCACCTATCGCTTCGACGAAGCCGGACGCTTCTCGATGTTCGGGGGCTATGGCCGCTCCTATGATCGCAACCAGTTCGACTTCCTGCAGCAGGAGGTCAGCCAGGGCGCCTATCAGGTCCGCACGTTCAACTTCATCGGCAATGATTCACTCAACCCCTGTGTACCCAGCCAGACCTGTATCGCATGGGATCCGGTCTATCTGACCGAGGCCGGACGTCAGCAGCTGGCAACCTCGGCGAGCGGCGGCGGCCGCGCGATCGTCATGATGAACAACGACCTGAAGCTGCCCTATTCGGACCAGTTCAGCCTTGGTCTGCGCGGCCGCTTCTCGCCGGTCGAACTCGAGCTGGGCTTCACGCATATCGAGAGCAATGACGGGTTTGCATTCCTGCTCGGCAACCGCCGCCCCGATGGAAGCTTCTTCTTCAACGATCCGGCCAACCCGACCGACGTGCCGCAGTCGCCGTTCTCCTTCTCGCCGAACGGCTTCGGGTCGATCATTCTCGGCACCAATGGCCTGAAGACCAATTCCGATGCGGTCTATTTCAAGCTGACCAAGACCTATTCAGCGGCCTCGCCGTGGAGCATCGACGCAACCTACACCTACACGCAGGCCGACGAGAACCGGCAGTTCGGCGAAACCTATTCGCTCGATTTCGCCCAGCTCTCCGATTATCCGACCTTGCGCTCGTCGGGCGTGCCGCGCCACCGGTTCGTCATTGCGGGCAGCGTCGATACGCCGATCGGGGTGACGATCTCGACCAAGTTCCAGATCGAATCGCCGATCTATCTCAAGGCGTTCATCGACAATTCGGATCCGTTCTCGCGGACGCTGGTCGGGCGCGAGGCCGATGGCCTTGGCGATCTCTGGGGTCGCCGACAGCTCGATTTCGCGTTCACGAAATATGTCCCGCTCGGCTTCATCTCCGATCAGACCAAGATCCGCATGCGGCTCGATATCCTGAACGTGATGAACGACCGCAATTACGTCGATTTCAACAACAGCCCGCTCGATCCGAATTACGGTCGGCGGTCGACCTACAGCACGGGCGGCAACGCACCGCGCACGGTCAAATTGTCGGCGGGTTTCTCCTTCTGACCTGCCCCGGGGGACGTGGCCCAGCCACGCCCCCGCTCCTTTTGAAGACCAGACCCGAAGGACATCATGATCGATCGCAGGCAGATGCTGGGCCACAGCACGCTCGGCCTGGCGGGACTCATGGCCGGTTGCGCCGCGCCGTTCCGCCCCAGTGCGCCCATCCCCAGCGCGGCCCTACCCCGCCCCGGGACCATCGCTACGCCGATGCCGAGCGCGTTGCTCGCGGACCTCCATCACCGCAGCTTCCGCTATTTCTGGGACACGACTGATCCCGTCACGGGGCTTGCACCCGATCGTTGGCCGACCCCGTCCTTCGCGTCGATCGCTGCGGTCGGCTTCGCGCTCACCGCCTATCCGATCGGGGTCGAGAATGGCTGGATCACGCGCGACCAGGCGCGCGCGCGGACCCTGGCCACGCTCGAATTCTTCGCAGCCGCCCCGCAGGGCGACAGCCGTAGCGACGACAGCGGCTTCAAGGGCCTGTTCTACCATTTCCTCGGCAGGACCAAGGGTCACCGCTTCGCGCGGGCTGAACTGTCGACGATCGACACGGCGCTGCTGATCGGCGGCGTGCTGTTCGCCCAGAGCTGGTTCGATACCGAGCATCCGGGCGACGTCCGGATCCGTGCGCTGGCGGACCAGCTCTATGCCGCGATCGACTGGACCTGGATCACCCCGCGTGCGCCGTTCATGGCGATGGGCTGGCATCCCGAAAGCGGCTTCATCCCGCATGACTGGAACATCTACAACGAAGGCCTGCTGCTCTATATCCTCGCGCTCGGCTCGCCGACGCACGCGCTACCGGCAGAGAGCTGGGATGCGTGGACGAGCCGGTTCGATGCGCAGTGGGGCGACCGCTGGGGCGGCGAGCCGCACGTCCAGTTTCCCGCACTGTTCATCCATCAGTACAGCCATTGCTGGATCGACTTCCGCGGCATTCGCGACCGCTACATGACGGCGAAGGGCATCGATTATTTCGAGAACAGCCGCCGCGCCGTCCGCGCCCAGCGCGCCTATGCGATCGCCAACCCCGAAGGCTGGGTAGGCTATGGCCCCGATGTCTGGGGGCTGACCGCATGCGACGGCCCCGGCGATTTCGCCATCGACATCGGTGGCCGCCGCCGCGAATTCTTCAGCTATGCGGCGCGCGGCGTCGGCGACCGGGACGACGGGACGCTGGCCCCGACCGCGGCAGCGGCATCGATCGCGTTCGAACCCGAATTGTCGCGCCGCGCGATCGAGACGATGCACGCCCGCTACGGCGCCCGCATCTACGGCAAATACGGCTTTCTCGATTCGTTCAACCCGACGCTGACGGCCACGTCGGTGCCGCTCAAGCATGGCAGCGTCGATCCCGCTTCAGGGTGGGTGGACGACGATTATCTGGGCATCGACCAGGGTGCGATCGTGGTCATGATGGAGAATTGGCGCACCGGCCTCGTCTGGACGACCATGCGCCGCAATCCGCATATCCGCCGCGGGTTGCAGCGCGCCGGGTTTACCGGAGGCTGGCTGACCTGATCGCCGCACCGGGCGATGACGCGATAACAGGTGCGCAAGGCAGGCTCGGGCGCGATAGGATGACGCATGCATCGCCCCAGGACCACCATCCGCCAGCTCAGCTATTTCGTCGCGCTTGCCGAAAACGGCAGCTTCACGCGCGCGGCCGAACGGATGGGCGTGTCGCAGCCGTCGCTCTCGCAACAGATCCGCGCGCTCGAGACGATTCTCGGCGCGCCACTGTTCGAACGCGGCGGGCCTGCGATCCCGACGCCGCTCGGCCGCGAGCTTCTCGAGCGCGCGCGTCGGATCCTGTTCGACCTTGCGGACCTGGAGGAGGTACGCGTCGCTTCGGCGGACGCGCTGGTCGGGACGATCCGGCTGGGCGTATCGCCGACGCTCGGCGCCTATCTGCTGCCGACCTTCGTAGCGCGTCTGCACCGTGACCATCCGACGCTGCGCATCCATGTCCGCGAAGGCCTGCCGTCCGCGCTGACCGCCGGACTCGCGGCGGGTGACCATGACCTGATCCTCGCACAGCTCCCGGTCGCGGGGCGCGGATTCCATACCGAGCGCCTGTTCCGTGAGGCGCTGTATCTGGCGATGGCGGCGGACCATCCGCTGGCCCCCAAGGCTGGAATCGAGATGGCCGATCTGCGCGGTCAGAACCTGCTGACGCTCGTCGCGGACTATCGCTTAGCCCAACAGGTCGCCGCGATCGCCGGTGAAGTCGGCGCGGTCGTGCTCAATGATTATGAGGGCACCAGTCTCGACGCGATCCGGCAGATGGCCGGGATGGGCATGGGGCTGGCCTTGCTGCCCGAGCTCTATGTCCGCCAGGAAGTGCGCGACGGTGGCGACGTCATCGTGCGGCCGTTCAGCCATGGCCGACAATATCGCGAGATCGGACTGCTGTGGCGCATCGGCGCGGGCCGTGCTCCCGCCTATCACTTGATCGCCGACCTGTTGCGCGCGGTCGGACCATAGGTTTATCCTATCGATGATATAGCCGCCCCGTAGTTGTATCAATAACACTGTGCGGCAATTCTGATTGCGGACTCGAGCAGTTGGATGACGCAGGTGGCAGGCAAACGAATCGGATGGCGTGAAGCACGCGGCTGGCTGGGCGAGATCGTTGCACCCGATACGCCCTATCTCCGCCTCGCAATGGTGTACGGCGTCGCGATCAGCCTGTTGTCGCTCGCCACGCCGATCTCGGTGCAGCTGCTGATCAACAGCGTCGCCAACACCGCGCTGCCCGCACCGTTATGGACGCTGGCCGGGCTGTTGCTCGTGCTGCTGCTGTTCGTGGCCGGGCTCAGCGCGATGCGCTTCTGGGTCATGGCGCTGTTCGAACGGCGCTTCTTCGCGCGCGTCGTCGCCGAAATCACCGAACGCGCCGTCCACGCGCAGAACCCCTTCTTCGCCGATCAGAATCGCGGCGACCTGTTCAACCGATATTTCGATCTCGTCGTGGTGCAGAAGGCGGTGCCGAGCCTGGTGATCGGGGCGTTCACGATCATCCTCCAGTCCGCGGTCGGACTGGTCGTGACGAGTTTCTACCACCCCTTCTTCCTCGCGTTCAACGCGCTGCTGATCCTGCTGGTGCTCGCGATCTGGACGATCTGGTCGCGCGGATCGATCCGCTCCGCGGTCGCGCTCAGTCACGCCAAGCATGAGGCCGCCCGCTGGCTGGAAAGCCTGGGTGGATCGAACGGCTTCTACAAATCGAGCCGCCATCTCGATTTCGCGATGGATCGGTCCGAAGCCGTCACTGCAACCTATGTCGACCGGCACGAACGTTATTTCCGCTACAGCTTCGCGCAGACCGTGGCCTTCCTGCTGCTCTATGCCTTTGCCAGCGCGGCGCTGCTTGCGCTTGGCGGCAATCTGATCCTGCGCGGCGAATTGTCGATCGGACAGCTCGTCGCGGCCGAACTGATCCTCAGCGGCGTGTTCTACGGTGTGTCGCAGCTCGGCTGGTATCTCGACACGCTCTACGACCTGATCGCGAGCGCTGAGGAATTGTCGCTGCTGTTCGCGATACCGCAGGAACAGGCGGCCGCCACCGCGGGACAGGCGCCCGCCGATGGCGCCGTCCGGCTCGAAGCCGTCGAAGTGGAGGGTGCGCGCTTCGACTTCTCGCTGGCGGCGGGCGAACAGCTCGTCACGCTGGCGGATGGCGGGGCCGAACGGCTGCTGGCGATGGTGCTCAAGCGCCACATCGTGCCCGAGCGCGGGCTGGTCACGGTCGGTGGCGCCGACATGGCGACGTTCGACATGTATCTGTTGCGATCCGCGGTGATGGTGCTCGACCGGCCGACGATCGTCGAGGTCACGATCCGCGAATATCTGTCGCTTGCCGCGGCGGCTGGATCGGACCCGGGCGGGATGCTCGAAGTCCTCGACGCCGTGGGCCTGCGCGAACGGGTCGCGCAGTTCCCGCACGGGCTCGACACCCCGCTTGCCGCGTCGGGTTATCCGCTGGCGATCGGCGAGGTCGTCGCGCTCAAGCTGGCCAGCGCGCTGCTCGTGCGACCACGCGTGCTGATGCTCTCGCAGCTGTGCGACCTGATCCCCGCGGAGCGGCTGGCGGACGTGCTGCGCCGGCTGAAGGCGGCCGGGACGACCACCCTGCTGTGTACCGGCCGGCCCGAGGACATCGTCCTCGATGGCTGGTTCCGGCTCGAACCGCATCGCCAGCGACGCTTCGCCACCCATGCCGCGCTGATCGCTGACGCGCATACGGAGTCGAACGATGCCGTATAGTCCCGATCGCATCGCACATTTCCCGACACTGGCGAAGATGCGGGCACCGCGCAGCGCGGTGACGGTCGCGTGGCTGCTGTTTATCGGCATCGCGGTCGCGATCGCGATCATGGCGCTGGTCCCCTGGGTGCAGACCGCCAACGGCACCGGCCAGGTCGTCGCGCTCGATCCCGACGATCGGCAGCAGCAGGTGACGGCGTTCGTGCCGGGCCGCGTCGAACGCTGGTACGTACATGACGGGCAGCATGTCGAACGCGGCGATCCGATCGCGCGCGTCGTCGATCTCGACCCCGACCTGCTTTCGCGTCTGCGCGCCGAACGGGCGCAGGTCGAGGCGGAGATCGCCGCGGTCCAGCAAAGCCGCGCGGTCGCCGGGATCGACGTGTCGCGTACTGCGCAGCTCTTCGCCGAGGGGCTGGCCGCGCGGCGCGACTATGAGCAGACCCAGATCAAGGTCGCCGATGCAGGCGCCAAGCTGGCCGAGGCGCGCGCCAAGCTCAACCGGATCGACATCCAGCTCAACCGCCAGTCCGCCCAGATGGTCCGCGCACCCCGCGACGGTCGCGTCCAGCAGCTCAACGCCACGACTGGCGGATCGATGGTGTCGCCCGGCACGGTGCTCGCGGTGATCGCCCCCGAGCGCGTCGAGCGCGCGGTCGAACTGTTCGTCGACGGTCGCGACGTGCCGGTGCTGCGTCCCGGCCGCCCGGTCCGCCTCGAATTCGAGGGCTGGCCCGCGATCCAGTTCAGCGGCTGGCCATCGGTTGCACAGGGGATGTTCGACGGCCGCGTCCGCACGATCGATCCCAATGCCGCCCCCGACGGGCTGTTCCGCATCTTGGTCGAGCCCCAGCCCGGCAAGCCTGCCTGGCCCGCGCGCGAATTCGTCCGCCCCGGCGGCAAGGTGCGCGGCTGGGTGCAGGGCGAGACGGTGCTGGTCGGCTATGAACTCTGGCGCCAGCTCAACGACTTCCCGCTCGAATTCGGCCGGCGCCCGGCGGCAGCCGCAAAAGGCGAGGCCAAGGCAATGGATGCGAAGGCGTCCGACGAGGAGGGCGGCAAGAAGTGACCCGGTTCCTCGTTGCGGTGCTAGTGCTGCTATGCCCGGTGGCAGCGATCGCGCAGCCCGCCCCACTGACACTCGACGAGGTGCTGCGTGCCTCCGCGCGGTCGGCCCCGCAGATCGTCGAGGCACTCGCGCGCGTCCGCCAGGCGGAGGGGCGATCGCTGTCGGCGGACGGCGCATTCGACACGGTGTTCGACGTCGACGGCAAGTCGCGCGTCGCGGGCTATTATGACGGCACGGTGGTCGAGAGCCGCGTGACGCGGCCGCTGACGACCAATGGCGGCTATGTCTATGGTGGCTACCGCGCGTCGCGAGGCACGTTTCCGGTCTATGAGGATCAGGCCTATACCAACCGGCTGGGCGAGGCGAAGGTCGGCGCGCTGTTCGCCTTGCTGCGCGACCGCGTGGTCGACGAACGCCGAACGCGGCGCAGCGTCGCCGGCGCGGACATCGACGTCGCGCGGTTCGAGGCGCAGATGGTCGCTATCGGCGTCCAGCGCCGCGCGGTCGACGCCTATCAGGCCTGGGTCGCCGCGGGGTTGCGACTGCGTGCCTATCGCGACCTGCTCGACCTTGCGGAGCGGCGGCGCGGCGCGATCGGGCGGCTGGTGACGCTGGGTGCACGACCCGAGATCCTGTTGACCGAAAACGACCAGAACCTCGTCCGCCGGCGCGCGCTCGTCGTGCGCGCCGAACAGGATATCGCCACCGCCGCCAACGCACTGTCGCTCTATCTGCGCGACGATGCGGGAGCACCGCTGCTCGTATCACCCGACCGGCTGCCCGCGGACACGAGCGCACTTGCCGGCGTCGCGCCGACTGGATCGAGCGCGGCAGCGGTCACGCGGCCGGATTACCGGGCGATCCTGACCCGGATCGACCAGTCGACCGCTCGGCTGATGCTGGCGGAAAACGATCTGTCGCCCCGGCTCGACCTGCGCGGTGAAGTCGGCAAGGATGTCGGCCCGGTCGGTCTTGGCGGACCGAACCGCACGCCGCTCGAAGCGGCGGTCGGCTTCCGCTTCAGCGTCCCGCTTCAGAATCGCGCCGCCAAGGGGCGCGTGGCCGAAGCCCGCGCCGAGATCGACGCACTGGCACAGCGCAGTCGCTTCCTGCGCGACCAGATCGCGATCGAGGTCGAGGGAATCGTCATCGCGGTCGGCGCGACCGAACGGCTTGCCGGGATCGCGGAGGAGGAACGCAGTCTTGCCGACCGGCTCGCGGTTGCCGAACGCCGCCGCTTCGAGCTGGGATCGGGCGACTTCTTCCTGGTCAACCAGCGCGAGGAGACCGCGACCGATGCGCGCGTCCGCCTGATCGACGCACAGGCGCGCATCGCCTCCGCGCGCGCCGAACTCGCCGCCGCGACGGCCGACCGTGTCGCACTGGGGCTGGACCGCTAGGCCAGCCCCGCCCTGCTCAATAGGCCAGTGCGCAGCCATCGGCGCGCATTTCGCTCGCCGCGGCATAGACCCGGGTGTCGCCGTCCATCCGGTGCTCGACGCATTCGTAGCGCCCGAAGCCGCCATCGGGATCGCCGATCGTCCACCCCATGTCGGCCAGCCGCTTGCGCGTCGCGACCGGCACCCCGGTTTCAAGCCGGAGCAGCCCGGTGGGCCCGAGCCCGGGCGTATCCTCGCCCATCGATTGCGACGATCCCTCGTGATGCCACCGCGGCGAATCCCCCGCCGACTGGATTTCGAGCCCATAGTCGACGCGGTTGACGATGATCTGCGTCTGCCCCTGCGGCTGCATGTCGCCGCCCATCACCCCGAAGCTCATCCACGGCGTGCCCTTGCGCGTCGCGAAGCCCGGGATGATCGTCTGGAACGGCCGCTTGCCCGGCGCATAGATGTTGGGGTGACCGTCCTTGAGACTGAACAGCTGCCCGCGATCCTGGAACATGAAGCCGAGGCCATCCGCGACGAGGCCCGATCCCATCCCGCGGAAGTTGGACTGGATCATCGACACCATCATGCCGTCCTTGTCCGCGCAGCTGAAATAGGTGGTGTCGCCGTGACTTGGCGCCTGCCCTGGATAGACCGGGGTCAGCAATCGGTCGGGGCGGATCAGTTTGGCGCGCTGTGCGGCATAGTCCTTTGAGATCAGCCACTCGACCGGCACCTTGGCGAAGTGCGGATCGGCATAATAGCGCGCGCGATCCTCATAGGCGAGGCGCTTGGCCTCGGCCTGCAAGTGAATCGACAGCGCGGACTGGAAGCCTGCGCCCTTCAGATCGAACCGCTCGAGGATGTTGAGCATCTGTAGCGTCGCCAGCCCCTGCGTGTTCGCGCCGAGCGCGTGGACGGTCGTGCCGCGATAGTCGGTCGTGCTGGGCGCGATCCATTCCGAATGGTGCGCGGCGAGGTCCGCCGCCGACAGCCAGCCGCCGATCCGCTTGAAATAGCGCTCGATCTTCTGCGCGATGTCGCCCTCATAGAACGCATCGCGCCCGCCGCTGGCGATCGCGCGATAGGTGCGTGCGAGGTCGGGATTGCGGAACACGCCCCCCGCCGCCGGCCCCTTGCCGTCCGCCAGCCCATAGGTGCGCAGCGCGTTGGCGGACTCCTCGAGCCCGTTTCCCGGACGGCGGAACGCTGTGAGGCTACGGCGGATATAATAAGCGATGATGTCGGGCACCGGCGCGCCCGCTTCGGCGAGCGCGATCGCGGGCTGGAACAGCGCCGCCCAGGGCAGCTTCCCGTAGCGCTGGTGCATCGTCCACCACGCGTCGACCGTCCCCGGCACCGACACGCTGAGCGCGCCGAGCGGCGGCAACGCGCCGTTCCTGGCGCGCGACCGCACCGTTTCCAGGCTCAGGCCGCGCGGCGATTTGCCCGAGCCCGCGAGGCCGACCACCGCCTTGGCCTTGGGATCCCAGATCATCGCATAGGCATCCCCGCCGATCCCGCTCGACGTCGGCTCGAGGAAGCCGAGACACGCGTTGATCGCGATCGCCGCATCGACCGCGGAGCCACCCGATCGCAGGATGTCGATCCCGGCCTGCGTCGCGAGCGGATGCGCGGTCCCCGCCGCGCCGTTGAGGCCATAGACCGCGGTGCGCGACGCGAAGCTCGCGCCGATCGGCCGGTCGCCGGCATGGACGTCGGGGCGCAGGAAGCGCTCCTCGCCGGGCGCCCAGAATGTAGGATTGGTATCCGTCGCGGGTGCTGCCCCCTGACCCGGGCCGGGGGCGGGGTCGGTGCTGGCTGTACCGCGCTGCGCAGACGCGAGTGTCGGAAGCAGCGCCGCCGCGGGCAGCGATGCGATGAAGGTGCGACGATGCATTGGCGAACTCCCAGGACCAAACATGGTTGTTGCCCGCAGGGGCGATCGGCGCAAGTGGCTGAAATCGGCGGCGCCTCGACGGATCAGCGCCGGCGTCTGGCCGCGACGATCTGAAGCAGCACCGCCGCGGCGGACAAGGCCGCGCCCAGGCCGGTGACCGCGACCCAGCCGTCCATGTGCCATGCCCAGGTCGCGCCGGCCGATCCCGCCGCGCCGCCGAGGAACATCGCCCCCATGAAGATCGTGTTGAGCCGGGCGCGGGCCTCGGGCCGCAGGGCGTAAACGACATGCTGGTTAGAGACGAGCGCGCTCTGCACACCGAAATCGAGCAGGATCACGCCGACCACCAGCCCCGGAATCGAACTCCACAGCGCAAAGACCGCCCAGCTTGCCAGCGTCAGCACGGCCCCGAGCAGGATCACCAGCCTGGGACCGCGGCGGTCGGCGATACGCCCGGCGACCGGCGCGGCAAGCACGCCGACCGCGCCGACCACCCCGAACAGACCCGCGATATCCGCCCCCAGACCGAAGCGCGGACTCTGCAGATGGAGCGCGAGGATCGTCCAGAACACGCTGAACGCGCCGAACAGCAGCGCCTGCGTGATGGCGGCCTTGCGCAGCGCGCCGAACTCCCGCCAGAGACCGCCGAGCGACCGCAACAGCCCTGCATAACCGAGATCCGCGGTCGGGACGCTGCGCGGCAGCCGCATCGCCATCACCACCCCCGCGCCGAGCGCCATCGGCACGCCCAGCCAGAACATCGCCCGCCATCCGGCATGCGTCGCGACGAACCCCGCCAGCGTCCGGCTGAGCAGGATGCCGCACAACAGCCCCGCCATGACCGTCCCGACCGTTGCTCCGCGTCGCTCCGGGCTTGCCAGATGCGCGGCAAACGGCACGACCTGTTGCGCGACGGTCGAGAATATCCCGACGAGCAGCGACGCGGCGATCAGCATCGCCGCGCTCGGTGCGATCGCCGCGAGGATCAGGGCCGCGGCCAGCCCCAGGAACTGCACGACGATCAGACGCCGGCGTTCGACCAGGTCGCCGAGCGGCACCAGCAGGAACAGCCCCGCGGCATAGCCAAGCTGGGTCGCGGTCGGCACCAGGCTGGTCGCGGCCCCGGGCAGGTCGCGCTCGATGATCCCCAGCATGGGCTGGTTGTAATAGATATTGGCGACGGCAACGCCGGCCGCCGCGGCCATCACGAACGTCAGCCCCCGACCGAGATGGTGTCCGCCCGACGGGCCTGGCATCGACGCATCCGGCTCCAAGGGGCCACGGTCCTGCACGATACTCGTCATACCAAACTCCTCTGCGACCGCGTGCCCGCTATGTGGACCATGGTGCAATGCCCGATAAGAGCGCGTCAGTGGCGAAGATGGGCTCGCGATCAGCGGCGCATCAATGCGGTGCGGAAGGTGATCGCGAACCGGGTCCGCCCCGGCCGCGACGCGAGCACCACCCGCGTCGCGTGCGCCTCCGCAACCTGCGCGACGATCGCCAGCCCCAGCCCGCTGCTGGCGGATGCGGCACGATCGCGTTTCCAGAAACGGCGAAAGATCGACGGCTGATCCGCCTCGGGGATGCCGGGGCCGTCGTCGCAGACCGCCAGCGTGCCGTCTGTCCCGATCGTCACGTCGATCCGACGGCCAGGCCCGCTATGCTTGACCGCATTCTCGATCAGGCAGCCCAGCGCCTTGGCGATCCAGGCCGCATGGCCCGCGACCATCACGCTGTCCGCCCCCGTCGACAGCGCGATCGACTTGCCCTGGCGGATCGCCAGCGGTGCGATCGAGGCCACGCCGTCGGTCGCGATCGCGACGAGATCGACCGATGCCGCGGTATCCAGCGCGACGGTTTCGAGCTCGGCGATCTCCAGCACCTGCTCGACAATGCGGCCGAGCGTGTCGAGATCGCTGCGCAGCGTCGCCCGCAACGTAGCATCCTCGACCTCCTCGACCCGAAGCCTGGCCACCGCGATCGGCGTGCGCAGTTCGTGCGCCGCATCGGCGATGAAGTCGCGCTGCATGCGGTAGCTCGACGTCAGGCGCTCCAGCAGCGCATTGACCGCGCGCGCGAGCGGACGCACCTCGGCCGGAAGCCGGTCGTCATGCAGACGCAGATCGAGCGGCAGCGCATCGTCCGTCCGCAGCGATGCGGAGGCTCGCCGTACCGGCGAGACCGCACGCCGGATGATCAGCACGTCGATCGCCAGCAGAACCAGCAGGACCGGCGTCACGATCGCCAGACCGTAGAGCAGGAACTGCGCGAGCAGGTCGTCGAGGATATAGTCCGGGTGGGTCAGATTCTGCAGGACGACGATCCAGACACGTGCGCTTCCGACGCGCGCCGGACTGCTGGCGCCGGCATAGAAGGCGTGCCGCGACTGCCGGCGGAAGAAGCGCTCCTCGTCCCTCAGCGGGATAGCCGCGAGCGGCACCAGGATCGGCGAGTCCGACCGGAACAGCACCGTTCCACGCGGATCAACGATGCGGAATGCAAAGCCCGCACCCGGCGCGAACACCGCGGCGCTGGTCCCGTCCTGGGTCAGGTGCAACCTTCCGGTCGCGTCCTGCGACAGCGCCTGGCGCAGGGCCTGGGCATGGACGTGGACCGTCTGATGCTGGATCCGCGCCGCCGTCGTGTCGAGAAACAGATAGACCCCGCCGGCCACCGCCACGGCGGTGATCAGCACCGCGATCGCGTGCCAGCGCAGGATCTGCGCCATCAGCGACCGTGGCGGCCGCGTCACGCGTCCCGCTCCAGCATCATGTAGCCGACTCCTCGGACCGTAACGATATCCGCGGTCGCCTGCGACTCCGCCAGGCGACGCCGCAGCCGGTGGACATAGACCTCGACCGCATTCGACCCGAGATCGTCGGCGAGCCCGAACAGCAATTGTTCGAGATGCTGCTTAGTCACCACCCGGCTCGTGCGGCGGATCAGCCCGGCGAGCACCTCCAGTTCGCGCGCGGACAAAACGGTCGGCCGGCTGGCAACGGTGACCTCGCGCGTTGCCGGATCGAACCGGACATTGCCGCAATCGATCGTCCGGTCGACAATCGTGCCGCTGCGCCGGAGCAGCGCCTGGATGCGCGCGAGCAGTTCCTCGGGCGCGAACGGCTTGGCGAGATAGTCGTCGGCCCCCGCCTCAAGCCCGGTCACGCGGTGTGCGACGCTCGCCCGCGCGGTCAGCGCGATGACCGGCGTGGGATCGTCGCGGTCACGCAATTCGCGCACGACCGACAGGCCATCGCCGTCCGGCAGCCCGAGATCGAGGATGACCGCGGCATAGCGCGTATAGGACAGGATCAGCCGTGCATCGGCGGCCGTCGCGGTCGCGTCCGCGGCATAGCCCGCCTCGCCGAGCAGCCGGATCAGCATCGTGACCAGATCGGCATGGTCCTCGACGATCAGGATCCGCATCGACGCTCCCCGGTCGGGCTGCCCGGAGCGCACCGCCCGCGCCGATGGCCGCCTGTAAGGCTGGCGTAAGCCGGACGGGATAGGCCGACCGATCCTCGATCCCGATCGATGTCGCGCGATGCGCCGTCAGCAAAAATCAGAGTGTCTCCATGTCCGATATCCTTGGCCCGTTCGAACGGCTTGCAGCGACCCGCGCCGCCGTGTCCCGCGTCCGTGCGGCGCCCGACCAGCCGCGCCGGGTCGCCCTGTTCTCGGGCAACTACAACTATCTGCGCGACGGCGCCAACCAGGCGCTCAACCGCCTTGTTGGGTATCTTGAGCGCGACGGCGTCGACGTCCGGGTCTATTCACCGACATCGCCCCGCCCCGCCTTTGCTCCCAGAGGCACATTGGTGTCGGTCCCGTCGGTCCGGATTCCAGGTCGCGGCGAGTATCGGCTGGGGCTCGGATTGCCGGCGAGCGTGCGGCGCGATGTCGAACGCTTCCGCCCCGACATCGTCCACCTGTCCGCCCCCGACTGGACCGGCGTTGCCGCGCAGCGGCTGGCGCGGACGATGGGCGTCCCGGTCGTCGCCAGCTTGCACACGCGGTTCGAGACCTATGCGCAATTCTATGGTGCGGGATTGATCCGGCCAATGGTGGAACGGCATCTCGACCGGTTCTACACCGGCAGCGACGCGATCCTCGTGCCCACCCCTCCCATCGCCGCCGAGTTTTCCGCCAAGGGGCTTGGCGAGCGAACACGTCTCTGGGGTCGCGGAGTCGATCGCGACGCCTTCTCCCCGCGCCACCGCGATCTGGCCTGGCGTCGGCACATGGGCATCGCCGACACCGACATCGTCCTGCTCTTCTTCGGCCGGCTGGTCCGCGAGAAGGGACCGGCGCTGTTCGCCGACATCGTCGACGCGGTTCGCAAGGGTACCGAAGAATCGTGCGGAACTGCCGCCACGATCCGGGCGGTGGTCGTCGGCGACGGGCCCGAACGGGACTGGCTAACGCAGCGCCTGCCGGACGCGATCCTCCTCGGCAGCCTGTCGGGCGACAGGCTGGCCCGCGCAGTCGCCAGCGCGGATATTTTCGTCAATCCGAGCATTACCGAAGCCTTTGGCAACGTAACGTTGGAAGCGATGGCATCGGGATTGCCGAGCGTGTGCGTCGACATCCCCAGTGGACGCAACCTGCTGCGCAAGGAAACGGGCATGTTCTTCGCCGCGAACGATCTCGATGCGGCGGTCGCCGCGGTTCGCCGTCTCGCACTGTTCTCGGATTTGCGTGCGTCGATGGGCCGGGCAGCACGCGCGGCAAGCGCGGCCTATGACTGGGACACGGCGTCGGCGATGGTCCTCGACGCCTATCGTGCGCTGTCGGGCACGGATACGGCGTCGGCAACCGCCGATCCGGGTGCCGCGCCGGCACTCCGGCGGAACCGGTTGGCCGCGGGCTGAGCGACGTGACAGAACAGTGCAGCGCCCGGACGCCGTCAGGGTGGCGACGTCTCCTGTCATCGTCGTCGGTGCGAACGGCAGCCGCTGCTGCCGCGATGCTCGCCGTCGTCGCGATCGCCCTGTCGGCACTCGCAAGCCTGCTCGACGGGGTCGACTGGTCCGACGTCCGCGACGCGCTGACGCGGATCGGCTGGGTCCGGCTGCTGCTCGCGGCCGGGATCACCGCAACCAGCTACGGCGTGCTGACCGGCTATGACGTGATAGCGCTGCGGGTCATCGGGCGACGGGTGGCCTATCCCCGTGCGGCGCTCGCCTCGTTCACCAGCTATGTCTTCAGTCACAATTTCGGGTTCGCGCTGCTGACTGGCGGAACCGCACGGTTGCGGATCTACCGGCCCGCAGGGCTGACGATCGGCGAAGTCGGCCATGTCATGGTGCTGACCGGACTGACCTTCTGGTCCGGGGTGCTCCTGCTGCTCGGGATCGGGCTTGTCACCAGTCCCGACAAGCTGGCGATTGCCGGCCTTGCGATGTCCTACCCGGTCCACGCCGCGATCGGCGCGGCGAGCCTTGCCCTGCTGGGCGTGGTGCTGATCCTGCTCCACCGGCGTGGCGGTCGGATGATCGTCGCGTTCGGCCGCTCGATCCCCGTGCCTCGCACGCGGCAGGCGCTGATCCAGATGATGCTGGCGAGCATCGACCTCGTCCTTGCGGCGCTGGTGCTGGTCGTCCTGCTGCCCGGCGCGTCGCTTGCCCTGCTTCCCGGCCTGTTGCTCGGGTACCTAGTGGCGATCACGACGGGACTGATTACCCATGCCCCGGGCGGCGTGGGCGTGTTCGAAGCGGTGATGCTGGCGAGCCTTCCCGAGATCGACCGCGCGACGCTGTTCGCGGCCTTGCTCGCCTATCGGATGGTCTATTTCCTGATCCCGCTCGCCATCGGGATGGTGCTGTTCGCGCTTCATGAAGTCGACCTGCGGGCCCGCGTAAGGTCGGCGTAAGTCGGCGCGGCGATGAGCGCATGTCCTCATGCTCCAGCCACCGGAACCCGTCACCATGATCATCCGCGCGCGGCCCTGCGCCCCGTTCTCCCTCGCAGCGTTCTGCGCCCCCGCCCTCCTCGCCGCCAGCACCGGCGCTGCCGCGCAGACGCGATCGGCAGAGGCCCAGCCGGTACCGGGCGCGACCGCGATCGCGGGGGCGACATCCGCAGCGATCCCCGCCATCCCCGAACCGATGATCTTCGACATGGTCCGGCCACTCGGCGCGCGGCGCGGCGAGCTCGAGACCAACACGCTCGCCCAGGTCAATCTCAGCGGACCGTCGCGCCATGTCGAATGGGCGCCCGAGGTCGAATATGCGGTCGCCGACGGCTTTGCAGTCGAACTCGAGCTGCCGTTCACCAATGGCCGGCTGACCGATCTTAAGATGGGGCTGCAGGGGACGTTCGGCACGTTTCGCGGCGGACGCAGCATCCACGGCGTCCAGTATCTCGGGCTCCACAATCGCCGCGACGGGGGGTGGTCGAGCAGCCTGGTCTATCTGCTCGGCAACCGCTTCGGCGAACGGTTGAGCACGATGACAATGATCGGCGCGGGCGACGTGACGCTCAGGAGCACGAAGGGCACCGGGCTGATCGTCAATCACTCGACATTCTGGGATGTCGATGACGGCACCGTGCTCGGGTTCGAGGTGAACCGGCAGACGGGGGCGAGCGGCCATTGGCTCTTGATGCCACAGCTGCACCGCGCGATCGGGCGGAAGGTCTCGGCGCAGATCGGTGCGGGCGCCGAACGGGCCGTGTCGGGTCCATTTCGACCGCGCATCGGCCTGCGCATCATCCGCGAATTCTGAGGTCCCAGCTGCCACGCAGGCCGGGCCCGCTGGTGCCGGCACGCCCGACATGCCACACCCCTGACATATCAGAACAAGGGGTTATGAATGCGCGCCAGTGCCTGTTTGATCGCTCTCCTCCTCGTCACGACCAGCGAGGTCGTCTCCGGCGCCAGCGCGCAGACGCCGGGCACGCCCTATCACCGAGCGCCCGATGGGATCGCACGGGCATTGGAGACGCCGCCCACCCCAGGCGTTTCGGTCAGCCCCGACCACCGGACGCTCGCGATCCTCGGTCGCGAGAATCTTCCGTCGATCGCCAATCTGTCCAAACCGATCCTGCGGCTTGGTGGCTATCGCATCGATCCCGCGACCAATGGTCAGGCCGAGGTCCGCGTGCAGTGGTTGAACGCGCTGCAGTTCAAGGATCTGGCGAGCGGCAAGACCATTAATGTCGCGCTGCCTGCCGGACTGCGCTTTGCCGCACCCGACTGGTCGCCCGACGGCACCCGCCTCGCCTTCTATGCACAGCAGCCCGACGGCCTCTCGCTGTGGATCGCCGAGCGTGACGGCAACGCGCGCATGGTGGCCAAGGGCCTGAACGGCACGTTCGGCACGCCGTTCACCTGGATGCCCGACAGCACGGCGCTGATCGCCTACACCGTCCCCGCGAACCGCGGCCCCGCGCCCGTCGCCGGCGACACGCCGAAGGGGCCCGTCGTCCAGGAAAGCGCGGGCCGATCGTCGGCGGCGCGAACCTATGAAGATTTGCTCGGCGATGCGCAGGACGAGGCCCTGTTCGATCATTATTTCACGGGCCAGCTCGTCCGGATCGCGCTGTCGGGCGCCACCCGGCCGATCGGGGCGCCCGGGCTCATCACCGAGTTCAGCGTCTCGCCCGACGGCCGGTATCTGCTGACCGAACGGCTCAAGCGCCCCTATTCCTATCTGCTGCCCGCGCGCTATTTCCCGACCGAGATCGCCGTCGCGACGATCGATGGCCAGCCGGTACGGACGCTGGTCGATCGCCCGCTTGCCGACGATCTTCCGGTCGACTTTGACGCCACCGTCAAGGGTCCGCGCGAGGCGATGTGGCGATCCGACGCCCCCGCCACGCTCGTCTGGGCCGAGGCGCTCGACGGCGGCAATCCGCGTGCGAAGGTCGCCTTCCACGACGTGGTCAAGATGCAGGCGGCACCGTTCGAAGCGGTGCCGGTCGATCTGGCGATGACCCCGGCGCGCTATGCGACGACCTTCTGGGGCGATGACGGCTTCGCGCTGGTCGTCGACCGTAAATGGCGGTCGCGGACCGAACACCGGCTTGCGGTCGCACCGGCGCGACCGGGCCAAGCGCGGACGCTGCTGACCCGCAATTACCAGGACCAATATGGCGACCCGGGTCGGCCGGTCGTCGAATCGAACGCCGCGGGCAAACCGGTGATGCGCTTCACCCCGGACCATAAGGCCGTCTACGTCACCGGCGACGGTGCTTCCAAGGCGGGCGCCTTCCCCTTCCTTGCGACGCTGCCGCTTACAGGCGGCGAACAGACGCGGCTATGGTCCGCCAAGCCGCCCTATTACGAAACCGTCGTCGCGATGCTCGACGATACCGGGCAGCGCATCCTCACGCGCCGCGAAAGCGCAAAGCTCGCCCCCAATTACGTCGTGCGCAGCGTCAGGGGCGGCAGCGCCAAGCCGGTCACCGCGTTCGCGGATCCTGCCCCGGTGTTCGCCGGCGTGACGCAGCGCACGATCACCTATCCCCGCGCCGACGGGCTTGCACTGTCCGGGTCGCTCTACCTGCCCGCGGGCTATGATGCGAAGCGCGACGGGCCGCTGCCGACCTTGCTCTGGGCGTACCCCGCCGAATTCACCGATGCGAAGGTCGCCGGGCAGACCGTCGATCAGGGCAATCGCTTCGTGCGCCCACGCGGCATCAGCCATCTGTTCCTGCTGACCCAGGGCTATGCGATCCTCGACAATCCGGCGATGCCGATCATAGGCGAAGGCGGCACGGAGGCGAACGACACCTACGTCAAGCAGCTCCAGCAGGATGCGCAGGCGGCGGTCGATGCCGTCGTCAAGCTCGGGGTCGCCGACCGGACCCGCATGGCGGTCGGCGGGCACAGCTATGGCGCGTTCATGACCGCCAATCTGCTGGCGCATACCGATCTCTTCCGCGCAGGCATCGCCCGGTCGGGCGCGTATAACCGCACGCTGACGCCGTTCGGGTTCCAGGCGGAACAGCGGACCTATTGGCAGGCGACGCCGACCTATACCGAGATGAGCCCGTTCACCTATGCCGACCGGATCAAGGCGCCGATCCTGCTGATCCACGGCGGCGCGGACGACAATAGCGGGACCTTCCCGATCCAGTCCGAACGCATGTACGCTGCGCTCAAGGGCAATGGTGCGACCGTGCGCTACGTCGTCCTGCCGAACGAGCCGCACGGCTATCGCGCGCTGGAGTCGACCGAAGAGACGCTGTGGCAGATGACGGACTGGCTGGACCGCTACGTGAAGCCGAAGCCAGCGCCGGAGACGGCGGAGCGCCGGCCATGACCGGCCGTTGCTCCTTTCCGCGGGCTTGCGCGACGGCCGGTCCCATCGCATCGGCACCCCATGTGTAATCGCGCGCGGTTCGAGGGCGAGCCCGAAACCCTGACCCAAGTCTTTGGCGCGGGCTGGCTGACGCCAAGGCCGATGGATAACCGGTTCAATCCGACCGAGCTCTATCCCAAAAGCCGCGCCTATGTGATCCGCGAACAGGACGGGGCCCGCGGGCTCGATGTCATGCAGTGGGACGTGACCGCCGGGCAGGCGCCATGGCCGATGACCAACGTCCGCAACCTCGCGCTGCCGCAGTGGAAAGCGCTTGCGGCGAACCCCGAAAACCGGTGCCTGATCCCGCTCACCGAATTCTGCGAATGGACGCCCGACCCCGTTGATCGCGGCGACGGGAAAAAGCCGATCAAGGGCGAGATGTGGTTCGACGTCATCGACCAGGACGTGTTTGCGATCGCCGGATTCTGGCGCCAGATCGGCGAGCAGCGCTATTTCGCGATGGTCACCTGCGACGCGAACGAACTGGTCGCGCCGATCCACCCCAAGGCGATGATCACCATCCTGCATCCGGACGATCACGCGCTCTGGCTCGCCGGTCGCTACGACGACGTCGTCGCACTGCAGCGCCCCTATCCGGCCAGCCGGATGACGGTGCGCGGCCCCGTCTTTCCGACCCGCACCGCCGCACCTACGGGCCGCACCCTGCTATAAGCGTCGAACCACCCAGCGCGGCATCGGGCCGCGCGCCGAGGCCAAACGGTAATCACCCCCAACCATGGTCAGGCGGGCGGCGTGCCGCCCGCCTGACCGATCGTCACTTGGGGGCGGACGGCGCGGCGGGCGCGACCGTGGTGGCGACAGGCGTCGCGGCGATCGGCGCACCCGGCGACGCCACCGTCGCGGCCGGGGATTTCATCGTCTGGCGGATGAACACGGTCTGGTTGATCTGCTCGAACGCCGTCTGATAAACGGACACGTCGTAGATCGGCTCTTCGTCCTGCGCCCCCGAGCCATAGACGGTCGATTTGACTTTCCCCATGACGAAGCTCAGCCGCACATGCGTCGTCGACGGGCTGGTCTGCTCGATAAAGGCCGAGACGATCGGCGTCTTCTTCGATTTACCGAAACCGGTCCACAAGCTGTACGACATCTTGCCCTTGGTCGACGCGATACCGGTGATCAGTCCGGTGTCCTTGTCGGCGGCCTGGATACGATATCCCGAATCCTGCAGCACCGACATGACGGCGCCGAACACCTGATCCTTGCTCGCCTCGATATCCCGACCCTGCAGTTGCTGGAGTTCGAGCGACGACATGACGACCGGCTTTTTTGCAAGGACGACAGACGCGTCGAGGCATGCACCCGCCATGGCGAGCGCTACGAAAAACTTCTTCATTGATATTCCCCCTTAGAACGAACTGCTGCGACTTTGAAAATCGCTGACGACCTTGTTCGCGTCGAACTTGATCACGAGTGTCATGGCGCGCGACGACTGGCTCGACCGCGACTTCTTGTTGCTGAACCCCAGCCCGCCAAGCCCCGCGGCGCCGCCGCCACCACCGCCGCCGAACAGGCCGATCGAAAACCCCGATGTCTTGTCGTAAGACACCGTGGCATGGCGGTCATAGACCCACATTTCCTGTCCGGAACCATCGATGGTGGTAATATTGGGCCCGCCAAACGCCTCGATGATCTGTGCCTGCGTCGTGGTGCCGACCTTCAGGTTCATCTGCACCATGCCGTGCGTCAGCGTGTTCGGATCATCCTTCGCCGAAGCCCCTGCTGGAACCGTCGCCGCAAATGCCGCAGCCAGAATGATTGCTCGAATCATAGATCCCCCCGTAATATCCCGCGCTTATCACTGTTGTTAGTGCGCGAGAAGGTGGAGCCGGAGGCAATAGATCGATATCTGATGTATTGTGACGAAGCGAAGTATTAGAATAGCCAGATCTAGTCGGAGATCGTGCCGTCAGCGGAGGCGTGGCGGCCGCCGCTGACGGCGATCCGGCGTCAGGCGTGCGCCGGCCTGGCGTGAACGATCGCGGTCGCCGCGGACATCAGGATCGCGTCCTCGACGAACCCGGTGCTCGTCTGCCCCCAGCGTTCCATCGCCCATTTGCGGGCGGCGAGGCCACCATAGGACGACAGGATCGCCGCACCGATCCCGAGCGCTGCGCCCGTCAGCTGACGCCTTGGCGGGGCGAGCGCCGCACCGGCGAAGCCGCCCGTGATCGTGCGCGCGAGCAGGCCGAGGAATACCGTACGATCGGGCGCGGTCTTCATCTTGTCACCGGCCATTTCGGCCGCAGCCATCGCCACGCCCCCGGCGGTGATCAGCGGCACCGCCATCAGACGCGCCCCGGCGGTGTCCTCGGGGAGTGTGCCGCGCTGTGCGGCGCCGGCCAGTGCAGCAAGCGGCGTCATCGCACGCTGGCCGGCCACCAGGCCTATCAGAAGGGAACGAAGCATAAGGGATCCTGTCGGTTGGAGCGATCGTCTGATCGGCTTCGTCAACGGATGACACCGTCAATGCGCTCCATTCCTGCGCGCCGCTCGATCCTGCACCGACCCGGGCATCACCCCGTTACGCAGAGCGGCGCCCGCAAACGCGCTTGAACGCCCCCGATTTGCGCATATGCCGGAAAGCATTGGAGCGAACGATGAATGATCCGGCGAATACCAAAAGCGCGGCGTGGGACGGGACCCTGGTCAAAACCTGGCTCGAGCGACGGCTTGCCGCGGCGAAGCTTGACCAGGCAATGGCGGACCGGCGCGGCTACGAGGCGCAGGACGATTATGACAAGGCGGCTGCCGAGGAATGGGCCTGCCGGGCGCTGCAGTTGCCGGACTGCACCGCGGATCAGACCGGTTTTGCAAAACGGCTCAAGGACCTGATCGCGCAGGACGATTATACCGCGACCGGCATCTATGACGATATCCGGTTCCAGCGCCATGTCCGTAGCCAGCTGCGCAAGATCGCCAAGATGGCCAAGACCAATGAAGGGTTCGAAAGGACGCTCCGCTATCAGTAAAGCCGGGCTGCGAGCGCAGCGCAGCGCCCGGATCTCGCGGTACCGCCGGTACTAGGCCGGCCGCATCCTCACGAGGCCCGTGCCATCCCGCCGCTGCCGACACGCCGCGCCTCGCGCTGCCCGTGCATCGCCAGGAGCGCGGTCGTCGCATCCCGGTCGACCGCCGGGGAGAATACGAATCCCTGGCCAAGCACGCAGCCGATCGCGCGAAGCTGCGCGATCTGCTGATCCGACTCGATCCCCTCCGCGACGATCCGGATGCCCATTTTCTTGGCGACGCGGATCAGCCCTTCGACGATCGTCGCGCTGACACTGTCGGGTTCGAGATGGTCGACGAACGTCTTGTCGATCTTGATCACGTCGACGGGCACCGTCAGGAGATGCGTGAGCGACGCAAAACCGGTGCCGAAATCGTCGAGCGCGACGCGGATGCCGCGGTCGCGGAGTGCGCGGATCGCCTCTTGGATCGCCTGGTCGCCTCGGCCCATATACACGGTCTCGGTGACCTCCAGGATGACATGCTCTAGCGAGACGTCATGGCGTTCGAACGCCGATGCGAGGACGCGCGCAATGGCCCCGCCGCTCAAATCCTCCGACGAGACGTTGATCCCGACATGCTGGACCGCGAGACCCAGATCGAGCCAGGTCCGGATGTCGGCGGCGACAAGCCCCATCATCCGCTCGGTCAGCGCGGTCGAAACCCGCGCATCGCTGGTGGCTTCGTGAAACGCAGCGGCGGAAATGATCCGGTCGCCGATGCGCATCCGGCACAGCGCTTCCAGACCGACGATCTCACGCGTGTCGAGCCGGAAGATCGGCTGGTAATAGGCCTCGATCCGTCCGTCGCAGAGTGCTGCGCTGACATCGCGGATCGCGTGCAGGCGCCGCGTCATGCTCGAACCCAGCGCGGCCGAATACATCACGAAGCTGCCGCGCGCGGTGTCCTTTGCATGGTACAGCGCGAAATCGGCGTTCTGGCGCACAGGGTCGGTCACGGGATCACCCGCGATATAGACCGCGCCGCCGATGGTCGCGCGCGGCACGACGATCTGTCCGCCGCAATCGGCGGGTCGGCCCAGCGCATCGAGAATCCGCTGCGCGATCGCATCGGGTTCGGCCAGGTCGTCCGCCGACTCCAGGATCAGCGCGAATTCGTCACCCCCGACCCGAAAGGTCCGCCCGGGCTCCCCCGCCGCCGCGATCCGCTGACCGACGATCCGCAGGACAGCATCGCCGGCCGGATGCCCGAACGTGTCGTTGATCACCTTCAGATTGTCGAGATCGAGCACGAACAGCGCCCAGCGCTCGACCGCCCGTTCCCGGATATCGGCCAATGCCGCATTGAAGGCGGCCCGGTTGGGCAGCTCGGTCAGTGTGTCGGTAAAGGCGCGCCGCTCATGTTCGACGACGCGATTATGGCGGTCGATGGCGATCAGGCAGAGATGCAGGCAATGTTCGACGAGCACGCGTTCGAACGCCGTCGGCCCCCGCGCTTCGCGGTAGTAGAAAGCAAAGGTCGCCACGATAACGCCGTCCGGATTCGATATCGGACTCGACCAGCAGCCGCGCAGACCGAGCGGCGCCACCAGATGCTTGAAATCGGCCCAGCGCGGATCGGTCGCGATATCCGCGACGCTGATGTCGATACCGAGATACGCGGCGGTGCCGCACGACCCCGCCAGCGGCCCGATCGCGGCGCCATCGATCGCCTGCGAATACGACTCCGGAAGACTGGGGCCGGCCAGCGGATGCATCCTGCCTGCGCGGTCGACCGTCAGGACCGAACAGATCACGCCGGGCACCAGCTGCTCGACCTGCTCGCATAACGACCGACAGGTGGCGTCCAGACTCTCGCCCCGTGCAATCCTCTTGAGTATCGCGTTCTGGAGTTGCAGCACCACACGCTGGGTATCATCACCGACTGGATAGGATAGATCGGTCATGGAGAAATCATAAGCCATGGATGCATCTGAGAACAATTTCTATTTACTTTTCATGAACATCCCAAACGGCTATAGTTCAGCCCGATTTGGCATGTATCCATTCGTCAACGGACGCGCACCCAGAACTGTACTGCACGAGCCCTCCGGAGTCCGACCGACACATACGGGCTTCGCCACGGATTGAGGGTCCTTAGCCAAAGAACATATGGCGAACAATAGGTCTTGTCGCGATCCAGTCGCGCGCCTAGGACGCGGCATGGCTGGCAATCGCCGGCGGCGGAACACACGCGGGCGATGCTACGCGAGGGGCTTGACGATGACGGACGCAGATCGGTGTTATTTCGAACGGCGAGCCGAGCAGGAAATTGCAATGGCCGCCGCCACCGAAGATCCAAGTGCCTGCGCCCGTCATTATGAACTCGCGAACCTGTATCTGTCGCTCATTTCGGAAACGCCCGTCAGCACGGCCGCCTGACGAGGACACCGGCATCGGTCAGGCATCCAAGTCGCGGTGCCCGTCGATGCTATGTCAATCGAGACATCCGCAAGGACCTCTCTACGCGTCGGCACGCAGGCGGTAGCCGACGCCCAGTTCGTTGGCGATCACGCTGCCGACTGGTCCCGGGTGCTCCAGCTTCTGCCGCAGGTTGCGGATGACGATGCGGAGATATTCCACGCGCGGATCCTCCTCCCCGCCCCATGCCGCGGCGAGCACGCGCTGATGCGTGACCACTCGGCCGATGTGCCGGGCGAGCACCGCGAGCACGTCGTGCTCCTTGCGAGTGAGATGCAGTTCCTCCGCGCCGCGGAACACGACCCGACGATCGAGATCGATACTGACGTCACCGGTGCGCACGATCTTGGGCGTGGTTTCGGACAGTCCATGATGACGCAACGCCACCCGCAGGCGGGCGAGCAGTTCCTCGCTGTCGAACGGTTTGGTGATGAAATCATCCGCCCCCAGGTCGAGTGCCGTGACCTTCTCGTCGACCGCATCGCGCGCCGACACGACCAGAATCACCGCATCGCCATGCGTCCGCAGCAGCGGGATTAGGCTCAACCCATCGCGGTCGGGCAGGCCGAGGTCGAGCAGAACTGCGCTCGGATGCTCGACCGCCGCCTGCTGCAGCGCCTGCCGCCCGTCCTCGGCCTCGACCACGGCATAGCCCGCGCGAGTGAGCGTGTTGCGCAGCAGGCGGCGGATCGCGGCTTCGTCGTCCACCACGAGAATCTTTGCGGGCATTCAGGCGATGCTTTCGGGTTTGAGATCGCGGACGATGAGCGCGCGGGGGAAGATCAGCGCGAAGGCGGCTCCGCTACCATCGTCGCGGTTCCCGGCCTCGACCGTCATGTCCATCGCCTCGGCGAACGCCTTGACGATCGCGAGGCCGAGCCCCGTTCCACCCACCGCGCGATCGGACCCTTCGAGGCGGCGGAACGTCTCGAACACTTCGGTTTCCTTGCCCGGCGGCAGGCCGGGTCCGTGATCCATGACGGCTAGGCGAAGTTCACCGAACCGGTGCCGCCCCTCGATCACGATCTCGGTCCCGGGATCGCCGTAGCGCCCGGCATTGTCGAGCAGGTTGAGCAGGCAATGATGGAGCAGCTGCGGGTCGGTGTAGACCAAAGGCAGGTCGGGCGGGACATCGAGCCGGACCGCATGGCCCTCCAGCGCGCGCCGTGCATCGTGCGCCGCGCCCGTCACCGCATCGCTGAGGTCGGTCGGTTCCACGTTGAGCTTCAATGCGCCCGCCTCGACCCGTGCCATGTCGAGCAGATTGGCGACGAAGCGGTTGAGCCGCGCCGCCTCGGCCTTGATCGTCGCGATCAGGTCGGGCGTCGCGCCATGCTCGAGCTGGTCCGCCGCGGCAATGACCGCGGTAAGCGGCGTGCGCAGGTCATGGCTCACCGAGGACAGCAGCGCCGCGCGCAACCGGTCGCGCGTCCGCACCGTCTCGACATCGCGCATCTCGACCTCGAGCCGCAACCGCTCGAGTACCAACGCGGACTGATCGAGCAGGCTGCTGAGCAGCGGCAGCTGGTCGGCGCGGACCGGGTCGGCCGCGCTATCCTTGGCCACGCCGAGCACGCCGAGCACGCGGCCCCCGGCCTTCAGCGGCTGGAACAGCCACTCCGATGCCGCAAGCGTGCCCGATCCTTTCCCGGCCGCCATGCCCGTGTCGAGCGCCCAGGTCGCCGCGGCGGTATCCATCGTGCCGAGATGATAGCCGGCATCGCTGGCCGCCAGGATCTCCAGGTTCTTGCCGATCCCGGGCACCAGCAGGACCACCTGTACGTCGAGCAGTCCGCGGACGTCGTCGCAGATCATCTGCGCCGCGACGTCGATGTCGTTGACGCTCGTGATCTGGCGCAGGAACCCGGCAAGAGTCGCGTTGGTCCGCGCACTCGCCGCGGCCAGATCCGCCTGCGCCCGGACACGTGAGGTCAGCTGGCTCGTCGCGACCGCGATGGCGAGCAGGACGACGACAGAGACCAGATTTTCGGGATTGCTGATGCTCAGCGTACCGACCGGCGGCAGGAAGAAGAAATTGTAGGCAAGGCTGGAGGCGATCCCCGCATAAAGCCCGGTGCGCAGGCCATAGAGGCTGGCCGCAGCCATGACCGGCAACAGGTACAACAGCGCGACGTTGCCGAGATCGAGGATGTGGAACAGGGCGCTGGCGACGCCCGTGACGCTCGCGACGAGTGCGGTCGTAACCACATAGCCGGCGGGCGTACCCCACCGCGCCGGCCGGCGGCGACCACGGTCCCGACCGCGTGGGTCTGCAGCCACGGGCAGCACATGGACGGTGACGCCCGGGGTATCGCGGATCACCCGGTCGACGACCGAACCGTGCAGAAACTCGAACCACCGCGACCGGTGCGACTTTCCCATGACCAGCTGCGTCGCGCGGGCATCGGCGAGAAAGCCCTGAATACCCGCCACGACATCGGTCGCGGGCACCGTCGCGACGGCTGCACCGAGCTGCGTCGCCAGCGTCATCGCCGCGGCAACGCGCTGATGCTGGGCATCGGAGAAATTCGCGACGCGCGGGGTTTCGATGAAGAGCGCGGTCCAGGGGCCCCGAAGCCCGTCGGCGACGCGCTTGGCGGCGCGCACGAGCGTGTCGGCACCGGGCAATTCGTTGATCGCGACGACGATCCGGTCGCTGCCCGCCCAGGTGCCGCCGAGACCCAATGCGCGGACGTCGTCGAGCATCCGCGCGTCGACCGCCTGTGCCGCGCGCCGCAGCGCGAGTTCGCGCAAAGCGGAAAGGTTGGATTTGGAGAAGAAGTGCGACAGCGCCCGCGTCGCCTCGTGCGGCAGATACACCTTGCCGGCGCGCAGTCGCTCGATCAGCTCGTCGGGCGGGATGTCGACGACCTCGATCTCGGCCATTTCCAGCACGCTGTCGGGCACCGTCTCGCGCACGCGGACGCGGGTGAAACTGGCGACGATGTCGTTCAGGCTCTCGACGTGCTGGATGTTGACGGTCGAATAGACGTCGATCCCCGCGACCAGCAGTTCCTCGACGTCCTGATAGCGTTTGGGGTGTCGACTGCCCGGCGCGTTGGTGTGTGCGAGCTCGTCGACGAGGACGAGGCGCGGCGCGCGCGCGAGGATCGCATCCAGATCCATCTCCTCCAGCGTGCGGCCTTCATAGGCGACCGCCCGCCTCGGAATGATCTCGTGCCCGCGGGTCAGCGCCTGGGTTTCCGCCCGGCCGTGCGTTTCCACCACGCCGACGACGACGTCGACGCAGTCGCGCCGGCGCGCCGCGCCCTCGGACAGCATCTCGAACGTCTTACCGACTCCGGGCGCGGCGCCGAGGAACACCTTGAAACGCCCCCTGCCCTCCTGCGCGGCGGCGCGCAGGAGGGCGTCGGGATCAGGTCTGCCGTCGCCCGATACCGGCATCAGCGCGCGGGCGCGCCCGAGGCCGACAGGCCGTCGAGCGCGCGGTTGAGCGCCAGCACGTTGACGTGCGGCTCGCCGAGGATGGACGCATCCGTCGCATCCGTGACCAACGCGCGAACCCGCTCGACCGGCACGCCGCGAACACGCGCGATGCGTGGCGCCTGCGCCAGCGCGGCGGCGGGCGACAGGTCGGGGTCGAGCCCCGAACCGCTGGCGGTGACCAGATCCGCGGGCATCGGACCCGACACGCCCTCGGCTCGGCGTTTCGCGATGTCGGGTTTCACGCGATCGACCAGCGCCTGGCTCGCCGGGCCGAGGTTCGACCCCGACGACGCCAGACCGTCATAGCCCTTGCCGGCCGCCGATGGCCGCGTCTGGAAATAGCGGTCGGTCGTGAACGCCTGTCCCACCACGGTAGAGCCGATGACGATGCCGCGGGCGTCCCGCACCAGGCTGCCGTTCGACTGGTTCGGGAAGATCGCCTGCCCGATTCCGGTCATGGCGAGCGGGTAGACGAGCCCGAGAAGGAGCGCGAACAGGATCGTCATGACGATCGCCGGCCGCAGCGCGGAGGTGAAATCCTTGCCCATGTCTGTCTTTCCTTATGCGAGACCGAGGCCACCGACCACAAGGTCGATGAGCTTGATGCCGATGAACGGTGCGACCAGGCCACCCAGGCCGTACACCGCGAGGTTGCGCGCGAGCAGCGGTCCGGCTGCCATCGGCCTGTAGGCGACGCCGCGCAGCGCCAGCGGGACGAGGCACGGGATGATGACCGCGTTGAAGATGATCGCCGACAGGATCGCGCTTTCGGGACTGCCCAGCCGCATCACGTTGAGCACGCCAAGCCCCGGATAGAGCACGACGAACATCGCCGGGATGATCGCGAAATATTTCGCGACGTCGTTGGCGACCGAGAAGGTCGTCAGCGCCCCGCGCGTCATCAGCAACTGCTTGCCGAGGCCGACGACCTCGATCAGCTTGGTCGGATCGCTGTCGAGATCGACCATGTTGCCCGCCTCGCGCGCCGCCTGCGTGCCGGTGTTCATCGCGACGCCAACATCGGCCTGCGCGAGCGCGGGCGCGTCATTGGTGCCGTCGCCGCACATCGCGACCAGCCTGCCGCCGGTCTGTTCCTTGCGGATCAGCTCGAGCTTGTCCTCGGGCGTCGCCTGGGCGAGGAAATCGTCCACGCCCGCTTCGGCCGCGATCGCTGCGGCGGTGAGCGGATTGTCGCCGGTGATCATCACCGTGCGGATCCCCATCGCGCGCAGCTCCCCGAACCGTTCGCGGATGCCGGCCTTGACCACGTCCTTGAGGAAGATCGCGCCGAGCAGGCGCCCGTCCTGCGCCACCGCCAGCGGCGTGCCACCGGCGCGGGCGATCTCGTCGGTGATCCGGCGGAGTTCGGTTGCGGCTGCGGTTTCGCCCGATCCGGCATTGGCGCGCAGGATCGAATCCACCGCGCCCTTCTGGATCAAGGTGTCGGCCATCTTCACCCCCGAAATGCGGGTCTGCGCGGTGAACGGGATGATCTCGGCCCCGGTAGGGAGCGTGGTAGTCGCAACGTTGAACGTCTGCCGCGCGAGCAGCACGATCGATCGGCCTTCCGGCGTTTCGTCGGCAAGGCTGGCGATCAGCGCGGCCTCGGCGAGCTGCTGCGGACTGGTGCCCGACACCGCGCGAAACTCGCTCGCCTGCCGGTCGCCGATCGTGATCGTACCGGTCTTGTCGAGCAATAGGACGTCGATGTCGCCTGCCGCCTCGACCGCGCGTCCCGACTTGGCGAGCACGTTGAAGCGCACCAGCCGGTCCATCCCCGCAATGCCGATCGCCGACAGCAACGCCGCGATCGTCGTCGGGATCAGCGTGATCAGCAACGCCGCCAGCATCGCCACCGGGATCGACCCGCGGGCATAGGACGCGAAGCCCGGGACGGTGCCGACCGCGATCAGGAAGATGATCGTCAGCCCGACGAGCAGCAGCGTCAGTGCGATCTCGTTCGGCGTCTTCTGCCGCTCGGCGCCTTCGACCAGCGCGATCATCCGGTCGAGGAAACCCTTGCCGGGTTCGACCGTCACCTTGACGCGGATCTCGTCCGAGATGACGCGCGTGCCCGCGGTCACCGCCGAGCGGTCGCCGCCGGCCTCGCGGATCACCGGCGCGCTTTCGCCGGTGATCGCCGCCTCGTTGACCGAGGCGACCCCCGAAACGACGTCACCGTCGGACGGGATCAGGTCGTTGGTCTCGACCAGCACGATGTCGCCGACCTTGAGCTGGCTGGCGGGCACCGCGTCGAACTCGCGCCCGTCCCCTTTCAGCCGCTTGGCGGTCAGTTCCGCCTTGGTCGCGCGCAACGACGCCGCCTGCGCCTTGCCGCGCCCCTCGGCGAGCGCTTCGGCAAACGTGCCGAACAACACGGTCAGCCACAGCCAGATGACGAGCTGGAGCTTGAAGCCAATCGACAGGCTATCCTGCCCGACCACGAGCAGGACGGTCATCAACGCCGCGACCACGGCGGTGACGAACATCACCGGATTGCGGATCAGCTCCCTGGGGTTGAGCTTGAAGAACGAGGCCTTGATCGCGGGGACGACGAGGTCGGCCGTGAACAGGCTTTTTGTCTGGGTCTTTGCCATGGTGGCCCCCGATCAGGACAATGTGCCGCTGATCATCGCAAGATGATCGGCGATGGGACCGAGCGCGAGGCCCGGCAGGAAGGTGAGACCACCCAGGATCAGGATGATGCCGACCAGCAGCCCCACCCACAGCCCGCCCGTCGTCGGGAACGAACCCGCGCTTTCGGGCGTGTACTTCTTCGCGGCCAGGCTCCCGGCGATGGCGAGCATCGGCACGATGATGAAGAACCGCCCGACCCACATCGCGACGCCCAGCAGCCCGTTGTAATAGGGCGTGTTGGCGGTCAGACCCGCAAAGGCGGAGCCGTTGTTGGCGACCGCGCTGGTGAAGGCGTAGAGAATCTCCGAGAAGCCATGCGGCCCCTTGTTGAGCGGCCCCGCCAGCCCCTGCTGCAACACCGATGACAGCGCGGTCAGCCCGAGGATCATCAACGGCAGCACCGCGATCGCCAGCACCGCCAATTTCACTTCGCGGCTTTCGATCTTCTTGCCGACATATTCGGGTGTGCGCCCGACCATCAGCCCAGCGACGAACACCGCGAGGATCGCGAACAGCAGGAAGCCGTAAATCCCTGCGCCGACGCCGCCGATCACGACCTCGCCAAGCTGCATGTTGAACAGCGGGATCATCCCACCGAGCGCGGTGAAGCTGTCGTGCATGCTGTTGACCGCGCCGCACGATGCCGCGGTGGTCACGACCGAGAACAAGGCCGACGCGGCGATCCCGAAGCGGACTTCCTTGCCCTCCATGTTGCCGCCCGCAACGCCGAGATGCTGGAGCACCGGGTTGCCCGCGGCTTCCTGCCAATAGGTAACGGTGACGCCCGCGAGGAACAGGATCACCATCGCCGACAGGATCGCCCAGCCCTGCTTGGTGTTGCCGACCGCCTTGCCGAACGTCCAGGTCAGCCCGAAGCCGATCAGGAAGATCGACAGCATCTGGACGAGGTTGGTCAGCGCGGTCGGGTTCTCGAACGGATGCGCGGAGTTCGCGTTGAAGAAACCGCCACCATTGGTGCCGAGCATCTTGATCGCCTCCTGGCTCGCGACCGGGCCGAGCAGCAGCGACTGTTTCGCGCCCTCCAGCGTCTGCACGTCGACCACGCCCGCCATCGTCTGCGGCACGCCGCTCGCAATCAGGAACAGCGCGTAGACGATCGAGATCGGCAGCAGGATATAGAGCGTGACGCGCGTCATATCCGCCCAGAAATTGCCGATCGCCTTGGACTCGCGCCGCGCGAAGCCGCGGAACAGCGCGAACGCCAGCGCGATCCCGGTCGCCGCGCTCAGGAAATTGTGGATCGTCAGCCCCAGCATCTGGCTGAGGTTCGACATCGTCGATTCCCCGCCATAGCTCTGCCAGTTGGTGTTGGTGGTGAAGCTGATCGCGGTGTTGAACGCGAGATGCGGCGACAGCCCCGCCAGCCCCTGCGGGTTGCCCGGCAGCACGCCCTGCAAGCGCAGCACGGCATAGGTAAACGCCATCAACATAACGTTGAACAGCAGCATGTGCAGCGCATACCGCCGCCACCCCTGCTCGGCATGCGGGTCGATGCCCGCGAGCGCATAGAAGCCGCGCTCGACCGGACCGAGCACGACGTGAAGCGGCGTGCGCCGCCCCTCGTACAGGGTGAAAAGCCACGCGCCGATCGGTTTGGTCAGCGCGAGCAGGATGGCGACGAAGCCGAGGATCAGGATCCAGCCCTGGAATGTCATGGTGTCCGCCTCCTTCAGAAGCGTTCGGGGCGGATCAGGACCGCCACCAGGTAGACGAGAAGGCCAAGCGCGGTCAGCGCCGCGAGCCAGAGGTCGAGCGTCATGCGTGCGTCCTCATGCGTTGTCGCAGAGCCGGGCATAAGCGAGCGTCGCCGCCACCAGCCCGACCATGACGAGGATCCAGAGCAGGTCGTCCATCACCATCTCTCCTCAAAAGGCCGCGGTCAGCGACGCGACGATGGTGCCGCCGGCGATATTGCCGCTGCCGTCCTGTCCCTTGCTGAAACTGGGGCGCAGATAGATCGCCTCGGCGCCCGAAATGTCGGTGTCGATGTACGACACGTTGAAGGTGAGGTTGTGCCAGGTCGCATCCGCGCCGAGCGACCAGTCCCAATATTCGCCGGTCGGCGCGACCGCGGTCGCGTTGGGGCCTAGCCCGTCCTGCCCCCAGCTATGCCCGACATGCGCCTTGGCGGTGATCGGCGTACCGGCCAGCGCAAGCGCGCCGTCGCCCCACAGGTACAGATTGTCGTCCTTGTCGCCCGGACTCGTATAGAGGCCCGCCGCGGCATCGGCGCCGGTCGCATACCATTTGCCGATCGCCTGCTGTTTGGGCGCATAGGCGACGCCCGCGGTCAGCGTTGCGGGGCCGGCGGTGCCGCTGAGCTTGGCATAGGGCTCGGCAAAGTCGGTGTTGTCCGCGCCACCCGGATACATGTACCAGGTCAGCCCGGCGTCGAGCGTCGCATTGTCGGCCAGCTTCACCTTGTAGCCCCCGATCAGATCGAGCTCCATATTGGCGCCGCCGAACGTCCCCCAGCCGGCAAGGTTCGATCCCCAGACGCCGGCATAGAGACCGTTTGCGTGCGACACCGTGATGCCGCCCTGGACGGCCATTTCCCGGTCGGACTGGGACACGCCGCGAAACCGATAGTCGGAGGCGATCGCCGCCGAACCGCTGACCGTCAGCGTTGCCGGGGGAGCGGTGTCTGCAGCGGCCTCGGCCTTGTCGCCGGGTGTCGATTGCGCCTGCGCGGTGACGGGAAGAGCGAGGATCGCGACGACCATGGCCGCATGACGGAACTTCATTGATGCACCCCTTGAACGGCGCTCGTCACACGACGATGCCTTCAGGGATGTGCGATTAGGCGCATCGATCGTAGCAATTCGAGATCGATTCCGGGGAATGGCATATAGCGCGCATATAGCTGGCGCATTTTTCACGCTGGGGACCGAGATGTCCGGTGATAAACCTACGCCAAATTGGCGATGGCGTGCGCGGCCTCGCCGCGGGGGCGATGTGGATCGAGGCGCACCGGCAGCTTTGCGAGGCCCGCTTTGCCGCATTGGAGAATGTGATCGGTGACCTGAAGCAGGAGGAAAACGATGAACAGCCAGGGTAGCGATGCGGTCGAGCGCTGCGGCGATCGCGAACTCGTCGTAACGCGGATATTCGATGCACCGCGCAGCACCGTCTATGGGGCGTGGAGCCAGGCCGATCTCTTCCAGCGATGGTGGGTACCGAAGTCCGCCGCCGGGATTTCGCTGGTCTCTTGCGACCTCGACGTCCGCACCGGCGGCACATACCGGCTGGGGTTCAGCGCCGGCGGCTCCGATATCATGACCTTCTACGGCCGGTATATCGAGGTGGTACCGAACGACCGCATCGTCTGGACCAATGACGAAGGCGAAGAGGGCGCGATCACGACGGTGACCTTCGAGGACCGCGATACGCAGACGCTGCTGACGTTTCGCGAATTCTATCCGTCCCGGGAGGCGCTCGACGAGGCACTGCAGGGCTCGGCGGCAGGATTGCCGGAGCAATTGGAACAACTCGGCGAATTGCTCGCCGGCCAGGATCGATAGCGCGGGTCGGGAACCGCCGCTCTGGGAGTATATGCTCGCCGGAGTCATGGAGCGTTTGCCAGACCCGCCCGGCTGTCCGCTTCGGCATGGAATCCGTGCCCTGGCCAAAGACGAGAAAAGCGCCCCGCATGTCCGTGTGAAAGATCATGGCGGGGCGCTGAGGGTACTCGTCACTGGAGGCGAGAGCCTCGAGTGCTTGATTAGGATCAACTAGTTGATAATGTGTGAAGCATCCCGCCCGCTCCGTGTGACACCGTCGATGTCGCGGGCGGGATGCCGAGCTCTTACCGTCTTGGAGCAGTAAGCTCTGCGACGAGCGTCTCAAATATGGCCGCGGCGGACAAGCCTCATGTCGTCCGCGAATCCCGGATCGAGACAGACGGCGCCCCGTCACGCGCCCTGCCGTCCTTTTCCAACGGCAGCATCACGATCGCGCGATCGTCCAGCGGCCTTTATCGGGTCGCCGCCGTCGTCTTGTGACGCTTCTGCCATCACCGGGCACAGGCAATCGGCGGGCGGCCGTTCATAGGTCGGCAGGCCGCGCGCCTTGCGCAGGCCGATCAGCATATCGACGCTGAGCGGCATCCCGACCTGCCGGCAGATCGCGCTGAGATAGGTCCGGGCATAGGTCGCCCGCGTGTCCGGCGTCCGCGTGATCGCATTGGGTGCCGCGGTGACCACCCGCCAGAACTGGTCGAACGGCGACCGGTCGCCCTCACCCCAGAAATGCAGCAAGGCCAGCGCCAGCCGCAACCCCGGATTTGGCTTCACCGGGTGCGGACAGCAATCGTCGATCGTCTGGTCGAGCACGCACAGCGCGGTGTAGATCAGCCGCGCACGCGTGGGCGGTTTTGCAGGATCGGACATTGGTCACGCACGGCGCCCGATGCAGCGCCGCGTCACGTGCGTGGAACCCAGATGTCGCGAATCCCGAGCCCGAACTCCCCCGCGCCGAGATACGTGCAGAGCCGCTGGTGATTGTCGCTGGTCAGGGCCGCCGGACGCCCCTCGCTGATGAAGCGCGCCAGATAGCCGGGCGACCGGTCGATCATGCGCGACAAAGCGGAAAGGCTCTCTCCGCGCTCGTCGGCCAGCTGGCGCAACGCCTGCCGCGGATCTGCCGGCACCAGCGCCAGGCGAAGTCGCGCGCCCATTACTGCACCATCCAGTCCAGTTCGGCATCGTCGATCGCCGCGAACGCATGGCCATCCGCCGACATCTCGCGCAGGCGCTTGCGGACGGCTTCCGGGTCGCCGTCCTTCGGAAACTGACGATCGGCGCGTGCCGCATCCGCGACCGGATCGATCCAGTCGCCGCGATCGCGCTGTTTCAGCAGCCACCTGCCGAATGTTTCACGCGTCGTTTCAACCCCGTCATCGTCCCTGTCCATCACCTGATCCTCCTGCCGACTCGATGACGGCACTTCTATCCTGTTCCTGTTTCGTTCTCAATGGGCTTGGCCGTTCATGTGCGATCCGTCAGCTCCGGGGTGGAGGAATCGACGCGCTGACTAAGGGGTTTCCCTTAGGTCGCCGGCAACAGGCCGGAAACCAGTCCACCGGCACAAGCAGCGTTCACTGCCATTTCCGGGACGGCGCTCATGTGGTCGAAGCAAATCAACGCGAACAGCGAATCGGCGATGTTCCCAGCGGCCCCCGATCTGGTGATCGTGTTCGGCCCGACCGACCGCCTTGCCGATCGCACGCTCATCGACCGTCTCGCGCACCGCTACGACACCGCGATGATCGTTGGCTGCAGTTCGGGGACGATGGTCGAAGGTGATCGGCTCGACGACGACGGGGTCGTCATCCTGGGCATGGGATTCGACCGGACCGAGCTGCGGCTCGCGGTCCAGCCGCTGCCGTCGTCCGACCTGTCGTTTTCGGCCGGTGCCGCGCTTGGCAAGGAACTCGCGGGCGACGAACTGTCGGGGATATTCGTCCTGTCGAACGGCCTGAACGTCAATGGCAGCGCCCTCGTCGCCGGTCTGCGCACGGTGATCGGCGATCGCGTCGCGCTGAGCGGCGGGCTGGCAGGCGATGGCGCGCGGTTTGCGGACACGCGGATCCTGGCACGCGGCGAACACCACGCAGACGTCGTCGCCGCCATCGGCTTCTACGGCGACCATGTCCGGTTCGCGCATGGCAGCGCGGGCGGCTGGCAGCCGTTCGGCCCCGTACGCACGATCAACGATGCGGCGGGATCGACACTGCGCGGACTCGACCATGAGCCGGCTCTCGCGCTGTACGAGCGCTATCTCGGTGAGGAGGCGGTGGATCTGCCTGCATCGGGGCTGCTCTATCCGCTCGAGATCTGGGATCCCGCCCACCCCGATGTTCGCGTCGTGCGCACATTGCTCGCCATCGACCGTGACGCCGGGACGCTGACCTTTGCCGGCGACATGCCGCAGGGGTGGAAGGCACGGCTGATGCGCGGGATGTTCGACGAGCTGATCAACGGCGCGTCGACCGCGGCGCACCATGCGCTCGACCAGACCGCCGCATGGGGAACGTCACCCTCTGCGTGCCTCGCGATCAGTTGTGTCGGGCGGCGGCTGCTGATGGGCCAGCGTACCGAAGAGGAAATCGCCGCGGTCGCCGCCGCGCTCGGCCCGGACATCGCGCTGGCGGGCTTCTATTCCTATGGCGAGATCGCGCCGCAAAATCAGACCGCGGTGCCGTGCCTCCACAATCAGACGATGACGATCACGCTGATCGGGGAATGTGCGTGAAGCCCCCGCCCCCGATCACTACCGAGCCGCCGGTGCTCCACCGGATCGCGGCACGCCAGGCGGAACGCGCGCGACAGCCCGACGGCGGGATCGACACCGATCGCCTGCTCGCGCTGGTGTCGGCGACCTATGACGAAACCGATGTCGATCGGCGGCGATCGGATCGCGCGAACCGCCTGATGGCGCAGGAGCTGGAGGTCGCGCTGGCGGAAAGCGCACTTCAGAACCTGCGGTTCAAGGCCGCGCTCGACAACATGAACCAGGGGCTCGCGCTGTTCGATGCGTCCCGGCGGCTGGTGCTGACCAATCAGCGGTTCCTCGACATATACGGGCTCGATCATGCCGTTCCCGGCCTGTCGCTCGACCAGCTGCTGAGCAACAGTCCCTGCCTGTCGGTCAGCACGGCCGACGAGCATCGCCGACTGGTCGAGGAATATGACGGCGCGGCCTCCGCCTATGGCGCTAGGATCGAACAACGCTGGCCAGATGGACGGACCATCACGATCGAGCGCACCCGGCTGGTCGATGGCGGCTTTCTCGATACCGTTGCCGACGTCACCGAAGCGCGCAACGCGTCCGCGCGCCTCGCGCATCTGGCGCGGCACGATGCCCTGACCGATCTTCCCAACCGTACCATGCTGCGCGAACGGCTCGACGAGATGATGCGCAACGCCCGAAGCGGTGATCGCTGCGCGATGCTGTGTCTCGACCTCGACCGGTTCAAGCTCGTCAACGACACGCTCGGCCATCCGGTCGGCGACGCGCTGCTCGTCGCGGTGGCATCGCGACTGGTCACGCTGGTTCGCCATCATGACGTCGTGACCCGGCTGGGCGGCGACGAATTTTCGGTCCTCGTCCAGCATGTCACCTCGGACCATGCGATCGAGCAACTGTGCCGCCGGATCATCGAGGCACTGACGCAACCCTTCGAGATTGGTGGTCACCATATCCAGATCGGCGCGAGCATCGGCGTCACCATGGTCGAGGTCGACGCACTCGACCCCAACGTGATGCTCCGCAATGCCGATCTCGCGCTGTACAGCGCCAAGGCGGGCGGGCGCGGCAATTATTGTTTCTACACGCCCGACATGCACGTCTTCGCAACCCGCCGGCGCGAGCTCGAGATCGAACTGCGCCGTGCACTGAAGTCGGAAGAGTTCGAGGTTCACTACCAGCCGCAGGTCGCGATCGGCACGCATGCGGTGGTCGGCTTTGAGGCACTCGCACGCTGGTATCATCCCGAGCGCGGCATCATCCCCCCGAACGAATTCATCAGCGTGTGCGAGGAAATCGGGCTGATCGGCGCGGTCGGCGAATTCGTCCTGACCCGCGCCTGCCGGGATGCGGCATGCTGGCCGGACAGCGTCAAGATTGCGGTCAATCTCTCGGCGTTGCAGTTCAAGTCGGGGACGCTGCCGGCGGTCGTCGCACACGCGCTGCGTGTCAGCGGCCTCGATCCGCGCCGCCTCGAACTGGAAATCACCGAAAGCGCGATGCTCGACGACACGGCAAGCGTCCTCAGGCAGTTGCGTGACATCAAGCAACTCGGCGTACTCATCTCGCTCGACGATTTCGGCACGGGCTATTCGTCGCTCAGCCATATCCGCAATTTCCCGTTCGACCGGGTCAAGATCGATCAGTCGTTCGTCCGCGATCTCGGCACCAACAGCGACAGCCTGGCGATCGTGCGTGCGGTGACGGGGCTCTGCGGGAGCCTCGGGATCCTGTCGACCGCCGAGGGGGTCGAGACGCTCGATCAGCTGAATATCCTGGTCGCAGAGAAGTGCGACAGCGCGCAGGGCTATTATTTCAGTCGCCCCGTGCCGTTCGTCGAAACGCTTCCCTTCGTCTCTCGCATGCACGCGCTTCAGTCACAGGCCGCCTGAGCCGGGTGCGCGGATCGGACGCGGCTGGCCGTTGCTCACGGCAACGCCAGTCCCCGGGGATCCGCAGGAGCCGCGATGAGGCTGACCGTCAGCGACGTGAAAATTCGGCTATCAGCCGCAGCCCGACCACGAACGCCGACCTGCGCCGGCATAGGCGCGGCGAACATATTGCACGTCGGGCTGGACCGCGAGGAAGGGCGCCGCCCGATCCTGATAGGTGATCTCGATCCCCGTCTCCGCGGCGTCGGCGTGATCGCCGGCATCGCGCACCGTCTGACGCAGAGCCTGCGATAACAGGCCCTGCGCGACGCCGATCGAGAATTGCCCGTCGGGCCGTCCGGGAACGAGGCCGCGTGCGAGCAGCCCGGTTTGAAAACCGCCGCGAAACGGCGTCGTCTTCCCGTCCGATATGCCCGCGCGCAGGAACAGATCGATGCCCCGGCCGTCGTCACCGACCAGCCGCTGATCGACCAGCAAATAGGCGCCGTTAGCCGTCCGTTTGACCGGATTTCCGTTGCCGTCGCACGCTCGCATGTCGTCCTGCTGCCGTGTGTAGCGCCACGCACCGAACGCCAGCTTGCCGTTGGCGCGTGTCCCCGCCTCCGCGATCAGAAGCGCGCCATCGTGCATTCCGAGGTCGATCCCCGTCGTATCGCCCAACACCCCTGCCCGCGCATTCACGACGGCGGCATGGAAATAGCCGGATGTGCCGATCGACGTCTTCAGTCGCATCGTCAGCGCGGTCGAGGGGAAGATCGAGGGCCCGTTGGGCCCCGTCGCCGCCAGTTCCGAGCCGATGCCGAACGCCGGCGCGACCAGCATGCCCGCGGAGTCATTCTGGTAGAAGTCGACGTTCAGATCGGACAGCCCGACGAGCAGCGCGACGCGACCACCCGCAAGATCCTGCTCGACCCACGCCTCGTACAGCTTCACGCGGCCGTCAGCGACCTCGATATTGTCGACGCCCTGCACCGTCCCCGCCAGCGCATTGATCGATCCCCCCTGATTGCTCAGCACATGGAGATGCGCGCGCGCGCCGCGCCAGCCGGCCAGCCGGTCGAGGTCGCCATCGGCCGTGACCTCGAGATTGTCGAGCACCCGCGCGCCCCGCGCGTCGCCGCCAGCGACGTTGCCCATGAGATCGACGACATAGCGTCCCGTGATCGCGACGGCACGTGGCGGGGGGTCTTGCACGACTTCTGGCGGGCCGGACTGCCCCCAGGCAGGTAACGTCCAGGCCGCGGAGAGTAATAGGGCGGGTCCGACCAGTCGAGGCACCGTCATAATATCCACGCGCCACCTCCGAGCACTGCATTCCCGCCTATTATAGAAATCGAAACGTGTCCCAGTACGGAACAGGCCAGCAAAACATGATGATGACGAAGTCCCGGTCGCGTGATGCGATGTCGCTGACCCGTATGATCCGGATGGCGGGCGTGGTCCTGTTCGGACTGATGCTGCTCTGCGGTGCGACCGGCATCGGCGCGGCGTGGATGCAGAGCGCCGCGCTGCACCGTCTGACCGATGCGACGACGCTGCTTTCCAATCACCAGGGCGCGGACATGATGCACGACGCGATCCGCAGCGACGTGCTCGCGACATTCCAGGCAGCGGAGCCCGGCAGCGCGATCAAGCCGGATGATATCCAGAAGGATTTCCGCGAGCATCTCATCGCCCTGCGCGAGGGGATCGCAGCGGATTCGGCGTACACCGGCGATGCCGAAGTCGCCGCGGTAACGTCCAGGCTGGCGGCGCCGATGGAGGCCTATGTCCGCATCGCGACGCAGGTCATCGATCGCGTCGGCCGCGATCCGGTCGCCGCGCGTGCGATGCTGCCCGGGTTCTTCGATCAATTCCGCGTGCTGGAAGTGTCGATGGGCGCGGCGTCGGATGCGATCGAGACGAATTCGACACGGTCCGCCGAGAAAGCGGAGCAGCTCGGCACGATCGCGATGATCCTGCTCGCCATCACGCTGGCGGTCGGCATTGCCGGAACGCTCGCCTTCGTGATGGTCGCACAGCGCCGGGTCGTCCAGCCGATCGTGATCCTTGCCGGCACGATGCGCGCGCTCGGCGATGGCAATCTTGCGGCCGAGGTGACCGGCGCGGATCGTGGCGATGAACTGGGCGACATGGCGAAGGCGATGCTGGCGTTCCGCAACCAGCTCCAGGCCGCCGAGGCCGCGAAACAGGCACAGGCCGCGCTGATCGTCGACAGCCTGGGCACCGGCCTTACCGCGCTGGCGCAGGGCGATCTGACTGCCGAGGTGGTCGCGGATCTGCATGCGCCTTTCACCGGGCTCAAAAGCAACTTCAACAGCGCGCTCGCGAGCCTGCGCGGGCTGATCGGATCGGTCGCGCAAGGGGCGATGATGATCAGGACCGGATCACAGGAGATCGCGCAGGCCAGCGAGGATCTCGCCCGGCGCACCGAAAGCAACGCGGCCAGCCTCGAGCAGACCGCCGCCGCGATCGCGCAGATGGATCAGCGCCTCAGGGCTACCGCGGTCGCCGCGGGCCAGACCGTCGAGCGGGCGGACGGCGCGATCACCACCGTGGCGGACGGGCGCAGGATCGCGGACGAGGCGGTCCAGGCGATGACCCGGGTCAGCGAAAGCGCGACCGGGATCGACAGCGTGATCGAAGGGCTCGACAAGATCGCGTTCCAGACGCGCGTGCTGGCGATGAACGCCGCGGTTGAGGCAGGGCGTGCCGGCGAGGCGGGTCGCGGGTTTGCGGTCGTCGCCGACCTCGTGTCCGCGCTGGCGATGCGTGCCGAGGAGGAGGCCGGACGCGCGCGCGACCAGCTGACCGCGACGCAGGCCGATATCGGCACCGCGGTGGAACGCGTGCAGCGGGTTGATGGTGCGCTGTCGGCGATCTCGACGGATGTGCGCGGCGTGCACACGCTGCTCGCCGGGATCGCGGACGACAATCGTGCTCAGTCGAGCGCGATTACCGAGGTCAGCATGGCGGTCGGTGCGATGGACCAGGCAACGCAGCAGAATGCGGCGATGGTCGAACAGACCTCCGCGGCGGCGCGCAACCTGACCGCCGAAGTCGCAGCGCTGTCGGGCCAGGCGGCGAAATTCCGCATCGAGGGCACGCAGCGTGGCGCCAGGGCATTTCGGCAGATGATCGAACAACCGGACCTACAGGGCGGCACTCGCCTGCGCTCGTCTCGATCGGCGACCACCAGCCCCCCCGCCCCGGTTGGTATCGACGAAGACGCGGATTACGGGTTTGCCGCCTTTTGACGCGAGCGACGCGTGCTTAACGCGGCATTAGGGTTGATGGCCTAGATGTGGCGTATGAAGACCTACCGCCGCCTCGCCAGCGACATCAGCCACGATCTGCTCGATCGACGCAATTGCACGCGTCGTGCGATCAGCCTCCCCGTGACGATCGTCACCGGCTTCGGCGACGAGCATGCGGCGATCGTTCAGAATGTCTCGTCCCGGGGTTTCAATATCCAGTCCGAATATGGCGTCACGATCGGCCGGTTTCTCTCGCTCGACATACCCGGGCTCGCCCAATATCCCGGCTGGGTGGCGTGGTCCTATCTCGGGGGATTCGGGTTGGAGGTCGCCAACCCGATCCCCGAACAGGTGATCGAACATATCGTCGCGATGGCCGTCAGACACGCCGCCTGAGCTGCGGCATGCCCGTCGGGAGCCGCGTGATCGCGTCGTCACCGCGCCGATTCGGACCTGCCATCAGAAGAACCGCAGCCACGCAATATCCCGACGACGCTGCTTCAACCGTGAGAACCACATCGTCGGAAGCGCAAACGGTATGATCAGGGCGACGTACCAGATGAGCACCCAGGCATAGCCATCGACCATGAAGACCGCACCATCGGTCGGCCCCCACCACGCCAGCGCTGCGTGATAGAGGATGCGCAGCATGGTGAGATGAAACAGATAGAAGAACATCGGTGCGGCACCGAAGACGGCCAGACCGGACACGAGCCGTGAACTCGCCAGTCGCTCGCATTGCGCCAGCAGCAGCGCTCCGCCGCCCAGGGTCGGCAGCAGGAACAGGAGCGACGGTGGATATTTCGTCATCGACAGGAAGCTGATCACCGTCCGCAGCGGGCTGTTTTCCACCACGTGCCAGGGCGCGTCGCCATAGAGGTTGAACGCGCGCAGCGTGATGAAGCCGACGATCATCCCGATGCCGAGGCCCGTCAGATATCGCCTGCGCTGCGCGGATTCGGCCATGCGGTCAAACCACGGCCCGATCGCGTGACCGAGCAGCATGACCCCCAGCCACGGAAGGATCGGATAGGTCGTCCTGGCAAGGAACCCGAACGGCAGGGCGATCACGTCACGCTGGTGCAGCAACGCCCAGACCGGAAACAGCGTGTCCCCCTGGTGCAGCCGAACGGGATCGAGCAGATTGTGGCCACACACCAGCACCAGTCCCAGGGCGATCCGTGCCGGCCGGGGGAGCCGTATCAGCCCGGCGAGCAGGATCATGCACAGGCCGAGGCACCAGATCACCTGCAGCCAGAAGGTCGGCTGCGGCACCACCCCCCAATAAAGTGGTGAGAGGTACAGCACGTCGATCGCCATCAACAGCAACCCGCGCTTTGCCAGGAAGGCGGCGGTTTCGCGCGGCGTGTGGCTGACGCCGAAGAGATAGGCGGAAAGGCCGGTCAGCGCGACGAAGATCGGCGCGCAGAAGCTGGCGGCGAAGCGCGCGATCGCGAGTGCCGGCATGACCGTGTTCGCATCCACCGGATCGGGCATGGGAACAAGGACAAGCCATGTCTCGCGCAGATGGTCAAGCAGCATCAGGATCATCACGATCCCGCGCACCGCGTCGATGCTCTCCAGTCGCCTGCGCGGGATATCGCGATCGGGTGCGGCAGCGCGCGTCTGGTCCGTCATTATCGCCATTCAGAATTCCGCTCGCAGCGACGCGCGCACGGTGCGTGGCGCGCCTGGATAGATCCAGACCGAATTGTACGAGCTTTGCGCGTAGCGCTCGTCGAACAGGTTATCGACTTCGGCGCGGACCGTCAGCGCACCCGATAATGGAATGTCGGCGGAAGCCTTCACCTTCACATAGTCGGGCAGCATGAGCCCGCTGGCGTCGGTCGCGCCGGACCGCTTGCCGACATAGGCGACACCGCCGCTGATCTGCCAGTCCCGGCCGGTGCCGGGATCGAAGCGGTGCACGATGAAGGCCGTCGCCGAATGATCGGGGACGTTCAGCGCCAGCGGCGTGGCGAACGACCGATCGTCGGTGCGCGCCCGGGTCCAGGCATAGTTCACCACCGCCTGCCACCGCGCGGCAAGCCGCAGCGATGCATCGAATTCGACGCCGCGGCTCGTCAGCGATCCCACCGGCGCCAGGAAATTGGCGTCGTTCGGATCCGTCGTGAGGACGTTGCTCTTTTTGATATCGAACCAGGTCAGGCCGACATCGATACCGCGCCACCGTCCCGCCGCGCCGACCTCGTAGCCATGGCCCTGTTCGGGGGCGAACGCGACACCCCCCGCGCCACTGCCGGAATTCAGCTGGAACGACTCACCCCAGTTGGTGTGGACCGAGAGCGCGTCGGTGACGGCATAGCGCGCGCCGAGGCGGAAATTGACGGGGCGCCCCCTGGACACGGTCGTCGCCTTGACGAGATTGCGCGCGAGTTGCTGCCGGTACGCGTCGAGACGTATGCCCCCGACGAGATCGAGCCGATCGGTCACCGCCCAGGCGTCCTGCGCGTAGAGCGACACCACGCGCCGCGTTTCGCGCTGATCGATACTGGCCAGGAGCGGCAAGGCCTGTGTCTCGCCATAGACGGGGTTGAAGACGTCGATCGCATAGGGATTGTCTGCGGTCGGATTTCGCCGGTTCAGCAGTTCGAGATAGTCGAGCGTGTAGCCCTTGATGCCCAGGCTCGGACGATGGAGCCCGAGGGCTTGCACTTCGCCGCGCACTTCGAAACGTGCGGACAGATCCTCGACTTCGTAACCCCGTTCGCGGCGCTGTCGCCAGAGCGTGCGCCCGTCCACGAGGCGCGACGGATCCGCCGAAAAGCCCCGCAACGTGCCAGTCCGATAGGCGACGCCGCCGACGAGCGACCATGTCCCACCCAGCCGCGCTTCGCCGGTCAGCTGGTGGCGGGTGTCGCGTGCGCGCGTCGACCCGTTCGAGGGTTCGCCGAGGAACCGCGACGCCGGCAGCGCGAGCGGATCGCCATCGACCGCCGCCACACCGCGGTCGAACGGCGCGTCATAGACGATATGCTGGGCGAGATAGGTGAGCTGTACGGCGTCGCTCGGCCGGAAGGTCAGCGACGGGGACACGACGCGGCGCTTCACCGTTACGAAATTGCGGTAGCCGTCGCTGTCTTCGGTCGCGACCACGATCCGCGCGGCGAGCGTCCCGGTCAGCGGCCCCGTCGCGTCGAGTTCGATGCGGCGCGTGTCGAACGAACCATAGTTCAGCGAAGCCGACGCCTGTGATGCAAAACGCGGCGTCTTGCTGACCATATTGACCCGTCCGGCGGGATCGATATCGCCGAAGACGGCGCCGGCAGGGCCCTTGAGGATCTCGATGCGCTCGATCGTCGCGGGGTCCCGCGCGGGGGCGCTGCCGCGATTGGCGATGAAGCCATCGGTATAATATTCGCCGCCGCCATCGGCAGTGCTCAGGAAGCCGCGGATCGCGAAATTATCGGCAAAGCCCCCGCGATTATTCTGCTGGCTGCTGCCGCTCACCAATTCCAGCGCGTCGCTCAACCGGTACGTGCCCGCCGCACGCAGGATGTCCTGTTCGAGTGACCGGCTCGATTGCGACATGACTTCGGTCGCACGATCGGAGGAAAGCGTCGCGTCCCGCGATGTCCGGGTCCCGAGCACGACGATCTCGTTCCGCTCCGCCGGCTCCTCGACGGCCTGCGCAACCACTGGCGACCCTGCCATCATGCCGATCGCGCCAAGTGTGTGCCGCAGCCGAAGCGGCACAGCCCCGCCCGATAATCGTGTCACAGTCCGCATCGTCCAGCGTGCCAAGAGACTTCCTCATATGCGATGATATGTTGTCTCCTAACGTCACTACTCCGCGATGGCAACGCGGCCGACCGCAGTGGTGGCCAGGTGTACGAACGATCGACCTGAACCTGCAGGGCAGGACACAAAACAAGAAGCATCGAGCTTTGCTGCCCGTCCTCGCGACGCTCGATCGCTGGCTATGGGCCGAATACGCGACCTCACGTAAATCAAATTGAGGGACCGCGCCGGCCGCGGCTGGCTGGTCAATTCCCACGGGCGAGCGGTGCAGGATGTCGACCGGGCCTGGGACACCTTGCTTACGAAGCTTGGACTGCCGAAGGGCCGCGAGTTGCGCTTGTACCTAACGCGCCACAGCCTCACGACCTTCGCGCGCAACCGCGGCGCTACGAAGTGGGATTTAGAAGGTTTCATGGGTCACAGCGACGGCCGCTCAGCCCCTCGCGTCGCGCAACGCTTCCAATGTAGCCAGCTTGACCGGGTCGTCAACTGCAAGAGCCTCTTCAAGATAGTAGCCATAAGATATGTTGCGCACCACCTCTTGCGCCTCGCTACTATATTCTTCCGCTATGATCGGAAACGCATCCACGAGCTCACGGAGAAATCCCTTGTCCATCTCTTGAAGATGGCTAGCTAAGGCTTCCATCATCTTCACGGCGGTGTCAGGGTTAAGTTCCTCGTCGTCGGTCAGTTCGAGGAACACGGCATACTCCGCGATAATTTCTGCAACCTGCATAGCGATCATGGCTTCACAACCCTTACGTGGATGTTCGTGATGCTCATCTGCTTGAGCAGTTTCAGTGCCTTGGTCTTCTCGACAGGCGTAGGGACCTCCCACGTCCCGATCAGACGGTGTTGTGCTAATACCTCCGACTGCCGCAAAATCTGGGCCCGCGAACGAGGCCTGTTTACGACAGCCCATTTTCGGTCGACCATATAATCGCCCTGAATGCCGTCAAACTTCACCGGCCACTTAGAACCTTTGGGCATCGTCCGCATCAACGTTGACGCCTGACCGGCGCGCGCGCCGGGCGCCGAATCGTTATAGGGTTTCCAAGGCTTTTTTGACTTGGTCGTCTCCTTGACCCAGCCGATTTGCGGCGGGTCAAAGGTTATACGCGGCCTCGCGATAGCGAGTCGGCGCAATGCGGCAGCCTTGGAGAGCGCCGCCCCCGGCGCTACCGCCAGCGCGACGTTCCCAGCAACCTTTCCTGCGGCGCGACCGATGTCCCGCGCCGAGGCGTTGGCAACGGCGCTTGCCGCGCGGGAGGCCTGGATATGGGCCGGGGTATCCTCAGCAGTGATTGCGGTGTCGATCATGGCCGCGATGCCACGGCCGGCGTTGCGAACAGTCGTTACTGGATTTGGTGTTAGCGCAGCATGGACTCCCGCCACGGTTCCTTCCCCAACATCATAAAGTCCCTGACCGACGCCATCAAAGAATTCGGCGACGGAGTTCGGCTGACCACCGGGCCGCGCTCCCGGGATCCGCGTGGACTGCACCTTGGCCGACCTGCGTTCTACCGATTTCGGGTCGTCGCCGGTGAGCGATCGGGCGCGGGGCGTTTCAGCCTTTGGCGGGTTTGCGGTCCGCGATGTATGATTATCCCCTGGGCTTGGAGCGCGACCGCTCCCAGAACGCGCACGATCGTTTCTGGCGCTCGTCGTATCGGTTTGGGTCGGTCCATCATAGCGCCCCGCGCCTGCAAATGTAGACCGGCCGTCTGCCGGATCATGCCATGGATTGAATTTGAGTTCGAGACCGTCAGGACCTAGCGCCGATGGCACCATGCCCGTCCGTAGCCACCGTGAAAATGCGGTCCGCTTACTGGTGCCTGATGTCTGGACCATGCCATCCCCCGCCTATTGCTGCGGTGAGAACATCAGAGCAACATTATCCTACGAGTCAGCGCGCAACGCGAGCAAATCTTGAAATTCGCCCTGCTCAACCGCGCTTCTGTAGTATGGTGCCGCTTACAGGACTCGAACCTGTGACCCCCGCATTACGAACGAAGTCCTTCATTCGGATTTCCAACGTTCTTGCCCGGCGAACAAGAGAGCCCCTCCCCCGCTAGCCCGCAGGAACCCGTAACAAAAAGCGAGCTGCACCGGAAAATCACCGGAGCTGGAAACCCTCGACATCGAGCCTTCGGGCTCAACGCAACCGCACCCGCCGCCACGTCGCAAGTGACGGCCGAATGCCTGCCATCGACTTCCTTCGGGAGCCGACACGATGTCGAATTCACTGCCCGCCGCCACTTCCGCCCGCGCTCCTTCCGGCACGAGCAACATCGCCCGCTCGTTTAACGAAGTCACAACCGGCATCCGCGACCGCGCACGGTCAAACTCGCCAGTGCGCCGCAACAGCCACAATGCCGGTGGGTCCGAGGTGTCCCTCTGGCGCACGCACAACACGTTTCCGAAGACCGAACACAACGCGCGGATGCGCGCGGCCGAAGCGTTTGACCATGAGACAAAGCTACCGGGCAAGCGCAACGGCGCCCTGGGCTCGATCGGCCTCGAAGTGCTGCGCTGTCTGCTTCGCCTGCGCGGCCGTAAAGACGGCCGGCTTGATCCGACCTATCAGTGGATCGCGGACAAGATACACCGTTCGCGTAGCGCCGTTGGTGAGGCGCTCGATCGACTGAAGGCGTGCGGCTTCCTCGACTGGATCCGGCGATGCGTGCCGATCGAGGACGCCCTGCCTGACGAACAACAGAGCGAGCAGATCTCCAACGCCTTCATCCTGCTACAGCCGCCAACGGTGCGCGAGTGCGTTCGCCGCATGCTCCGCAAGCCGAGCGAGTTCGTCCGCGCTGTTGCCGAGAAGCTTGCGCGCCAAAAGAAGCTGGACACCGCGACGGTCGACGACGTGATCGCCGAGGTCCAGAGCCCCGAGTTGCGCGCCATCCTCGCGCGCGTCCGCGCCTTTGTTGATAGTGCAAATCCGCCGAGCGGTCACACAGAGGCCCTGTAAGATCTAAATATAGAAGGAACGCCTATGGCGTGCGCAGTTTGATGCTCCACCCAGCCCCTGAGGCCCCGAACCCAACGAGCCCAACATCCAGCGACCGCGGGTGAGCGTGCCGGCTTGCGCCGTCCCGTGCATCCTGGGGAGGATGCGCAAATCCGGTGCCATTCTGCTAATTCACGTCGCCCCCGTTGCGAGGCCGCGATCTGCACCAAACTGCACCGGCGTATGAGCCCCCCCGAAACCGCAACGCGGCCTAGGACCTGGGCCAGTTTCCGCAGGCCGTTTGATCGCACCTTTTGCGACACGAAAAGACCGCGGGCGAGGCGGGGGGAATAGCGTGTTTAATGGGGTCGCAGGATCGGCCCTCCCCGACCCCGTTCATCGCAATGCCAGCCGCTCGAATTGCGGGCGGACTACAGCCCCCCCCCCCCCCGGGGGGACGATGGTTGTAGGCGGGCCCGCCAATCTCTTAGATCCGGCCATGGTGGATGGCACGAAGATCGACGCGTTTATCGCGCAGCGGCGCGATACTAGCGGGTTAGAATGACCCAGAAGCGGACGTTTGCGGCAGTATTTGCGAACTCCAGATTCAGCCGTTCGTTCATTTTCCGTTCGCGACGCCGCTCCATTTAAGAGCAAATGGCGCAAGACAGGAATTGATAGCGGCTGTCGCGCTCACCGTCTTGAGTCTGCCTCTACTTGGGCAGTTAAAGTGACCAGCCGCCATCCACGGAAATTGCGGCACCGGTGACGAATCCGCCAAGATCCGCGCTCATCCACAGCACGGCGTCGGCGATCTCCTCGGGCTTTCCCAGACGACCGACCGGCTCGAGATCGATGGCTTTCTGGATGTCACCGTTGGTGAAGCGATCCATCATCGGCGTCTCGATGTTGCCCGGCAGGATCGCATTCACGCGGATATTCTGCTTCGCATAGTCGAGCGCGGCTGATTTCGTCAGGCCGATGATCGCGTGCTTGGAAGCGGCATAGGACGATCCGCCCGCCACCCCCCGGACACCAGCCCCCGACGACGTGTTGACGATCACGCCGCTACCCTGACGCACCATCTGCGCAAGCTCGTGCTTCATGCAGACGAACGTGCCACGCAGGTTGATGTCGAGAATCCGGTCCCATTCGGCGAGGTCGATCTCCGCGACCGGCGCCGCCTTGTTCTCGACTCCGGCATTGTTGAAGGCGATGTCGAGACTGCCGAAGGTCTCGATCACCCGCCCGATCGCCGCCTCGACCTGGTCCGGCTTCGACACGTCGCAGGCAAGGACCAGGACCTGTGCGCCGGCGTTCCTGACGGCGTCCGCGGTTTCGGACAGGGCATTTTCGGTCAGATCGAGGATCGCGACCTGCGCGCCCTCGGTTGCGAAGGCGACGGCGGTCGCGCGGCCGATGCCGCTGGCGGCGCCGGTGACGAAGGCGACCTTGCCGGAAAAGCGATGGGGATTGGTCATGGAAGATACTCGCGTTTGATGGGGGGGTGCGACTGTTCACTCGGTTCCGAGCGGCGCGAGATACTCGGCGTCCGTCACCTTGTTCATCCAGGTCACGGCCGAGCCGTCGACCGACTCCTGGATGGCGACATGCGTCATGCCCTGATGCGCCGTCGCGCCGTGCCAGTGCTTCCGGTCTGCCGGGCACCACAGGATGTCGCCCGCGGTGAACTCCAGCTTCGGGCCATCCGCGATTTGCGTCCAGCCTATGCCCTCGGTCACGATCAGCGTCTGGCCGGCGGGGTGCGTGTGCCAGGCACTCCGGGCGCCGGGCTCGAAATGGACGATCGCGCCAGAGACGCGCGACGGGTCGTCGCGTTGGAATCGCCCGGAGATCGTAACCTTGCCGGTAAAATTCGCCTCCGGCCCGTCGACGGTCTTCATCTCGGATTTGCGGGCGATGGTCATGTCGGGAGGTCCTCTTTGGGCTTGAGCGAAGCTGACGGGCAGCAGCAAGGCGACGATCGTGCCGAATTTCAGCAAGCGCATCACGTCAGCACCGGCAGCGCGTCGAGGTGCTTCTCGAGCGTGATCGGATACTCGCGCACGCGGACGCCTGTTGCGTTGTAGATCGCATTGGCGACCGCTGGCGCGACCCCGGTCAGACCCAGCTCGCCCACGCCCTTGGCCTTTACCGGCGAGATCGTTGGATCGACCTCGTCGATGAAAAAGGCGTCGAGATGCGGGATATCGGCATGCACGGGCACCTCGTAGCCAGCGAGATCGTGGTTCACGAAGAAACCGAAGCGCTTGTCGATCGCCATGTCCTCCATCAGCGCCGCACCGACGCCCATCACCATCCCACCGATCACCTGACTTCGTGCGGTCTTTGCGTTGAGGATTCGCCCCGCCGCGCACACCGCGAGCATACGCCGTACCCGGACCTCGCCAGTGTATGCGTCGACCGCGACCTCAGCGAAATGCGCCCCGAAGGTCTGCTGCTGGAACTGATCGGCGAGCTTGGCGAACTCCATCAGGTCCTCGACCACAATATCGCCGTCCTTCGCCGCGTCAGCGAGCTTTACCGACCGGTTACCGCTGCGGACTTGCCCCTCGGCAAAGTCGACGTTGGCGGTGTTGAAGCCGAGCCGCTGCGCGACCGTCTCGCGCAGCTTCATGCACGCCGCATAGACACCTGCTGTCACAGAAGGCGCGCCCTGCTGCCCGCCCGACCCTGGCGTTTCAGGGAAGGTGGAGTCTCCGAGTTTGACGACGATCCGGTCGGGCATGACGCCCATCATCTCGGCCGCGGTCTGCTGGACGACCGTGTAGCTGCCGGTGCCGATGTCCGTCATGTCGGTCTCGATCGTGACCACGCCGTGCCGGTCGAGCCGGGCCCGTGCGCCGGCCTTGGCGATCTTGCCGCCACGGATCGCGCCCGCCATGCCCATGCCGATCAGCCATCGTCCCTCGCGGACCGTGCCGGGCTTGCTCTGGCGCCTGTCCCAGCCGAAGCGCTCCGCGCCCTCGCGCAGGCAGCGGACAAAAGCTCGGGTCGAGAAAGGCTTGTTCGGATTCTCCGGATCGACCTGCGTATCGTTCACGACGCGAAGCTCGATCGGATCCATCTTCAGCTCTTCCGCCAACTCGTCCATCGCGACCTCGAGCGCCATCAGCCCAGGCGCTTCGCCCGGCGCACGCATCGCATTGCCTTCGGCGAGATCAAGCGTCGCCAGCCGCATCCGCGTCAGCCGGTTCGCGCCCGCATACAGCGTCCGCGTCGAAGTGACGGTCGGCTCGGTCCGCCCACCGACGAGGTTGCCCGACAGGCTGTCGTGACCGATCGCCGTCAGCCGCCCGTCACGGCCCGCCCCCAGCTGCACTCGCTGGATCGTCTTGGGCCGATGGATCGTCGTGTTGAACATGATCGGACGTTGCAGCGCGATTTTTACCGGGCGCTTGACCACGCGCGCGGCGATCGCCGCTAGCGCGAGATCGATCTGGACGGTTCCCTTACCGCCGAAGCCGCCACCAATGTAGGGCGAGATCAAGTGAACGTTCTGCTTGGGGATACCGAGGATCAACCCGAGGTCGCGCGTTCCCCAGTTCATCTGCTGGATCGACGTCCAGCACGTCACACGGTCGCCGTCCCATTTGGCTATCGAGGCATGCGGCTCCATCATCGCGTGCGCCTGATCGGGCACGGTGTAGGTCTCGTCGACCTTAACCGGCGCCGCGGCGAACGCTTTGGCGAAGTCGCCGATCTGCTTCTCGTTGGGACCGCCATACTCGCCCTCCGGCGGGACCGGTGCGCTGCCGTTCTGCGCTGCCAGATCAAACTGTCCAGCCGTCCGTTGATAGTCGACACGGACCAGCGCCGCGGCAGCCCGAGCCTGTTCGAAGCTCTCGGCGACGACGACGGCGACCGGTTGATGGTAATGGTCGACTTCGGGCGCGGCGAGCATCTTCTGGACGTAGAACTTGCCGACCCCGGGTTTACCGGCATTCAGATAGGTGACGACCCCGACTACCCCGGGCGCGCGTTCAGCATCGCGCTTGTCGATCGTCATGATCCTGCCCTTGGCAATCGCGGCGCCGAGGATGTAGCCATAGGCAAAGCCGGGTGCGACATCCTGCCATTCATAGGCATAGGTCGCCGTACCGGTTGTCTTCAGATGCCCCTCGTAGCGATCGAGTGGCTTGCCGAGCACCTTCATCCGATCGGTCGGATTGGCGCCTGCGGGTTTGTCGAAGATCATGGCTTCACCTCTGCAAGGACTGCCGCGAGCGTGCGCGTAGCGAGCGGAATCTTGAACGCGTTGTCAGTGGTCGGCCGCGCATCGGCGAACACCGCCTTGGCCATCTCGACCGCGCCCCGCGACATCGCTGCCTCCGCTGCCTCCACCCGCCATGGACGATGGGCGACACCGCCGAACGCAGCGCGCCCGCTGCCGTCACGCTGGACAATGGCGGCGACCGACACGAGCGCAAACGCGTAGGACGCCCGGTCGCGGACCTTACGGTAGACGTGCGTACCGCCGACCGGACGCGGCAACGTTACCGCGGTGATCAGTTCGCCATGATCGAGCACATTGTCGCGCTCGGGTGCGTTTCCCGGCAGGGTATAGAAGCTCGCGATCGGGATGGATCGTGTCTTCCCGTCCGCATGCATGGTCTCGACGGTGGCATCAAGCACGCGCATAGCAACCGCCATGTCGCCTGGATAAGTAGCGATACACGCCTCGCTCGATCCGATGACGGCCAACTGGCGCGAATAACCACCGATCGCGGCACAGCCCGACCCGGGCTTGCGCTTGTTGCATGGTTGGTTGGTGTCGTAGAAATACGGGCACCGCGTCCGCTGAAGCAAATTTCCGGCGGTCGTCGCCTTGTTCCGCAACTGACCTGACGCGCCAGCGACGATCGCGCGGCTGAGGACTCCATAGTCGCGTCGCACCCGCTCGTCGCTCGCCAACGCCGTGTTGCTGACGAACGCACCAACCCGCAGCCCACCGTTGTCTGTCGGTTCAATCCGGTCGAGCTTCAGGTCCTGCACGTCGACCAGATGGTTGGGCGTCTCGATTTCGAGCTTCATCAGGTCGAGCAGGTTTGTTCCGCCCGCCAGGAACCGCGCACCGGGCGTGCTCGCAACCATTTTAGCCGCCTCGGCAGGCGTCGTGGCGCGCTCGTAAGTGAAGCTTCTCACGTGCGCACTCCTGCAATTTCGGCCATTGCGTCGGCAATGTTGGAATAGGCGCCGCAGCGACAGATGTTGCCACTCATCCGTTCGCGCAGCTCGACGCCGGTCGGCTGCGGCGCTGCCATCAGATCGGCCTGTGCATGGCTTGGAATGCCACGCTTGATTTCCTCCAGCACAGAGACCGCAGAACAGATCTGCCCCGGCGTGCAGTAGCCGCATTGGTACCCGTCGTGCTTCACGAAGGCGGCCTGCATCGGATGCATACGCTCCGGGGTGCCAAGGCCCTCGATCGTGGTCACAACATCGCCTTCATGCTGGACGGCGAGACTGAGGCAGGCGTTGATCCGCTCCCCATTGACGATGACCGTGCAGGCACCGCACTGCCCGTGATCGCAGCCCTTCTTGGTGCCTGTCAGGTGCAGATGTTCGCGCAGGGCATCGAGCAGGGTCGTACGCGGATCGAGCGTCAGTCGGTGAGGCTTGCCGTTCACCGTCATGGCGACCTTGTACGTCGGCACAGCTTTCATAGGCGGCGCGGCGTCGGCCGTTTCGCTCACGATGGTGGATACTGCAGCAGTCGTGGCGCTGCTCATCAGCATCTCCCTTCGTGACAATTGGAAAGTCTTACTGGCCATCGGCGATCCTCCTTGGGCGCGCCAACGAGCGCCGCTCAGGATCATTAAACGCTTTCAAACGTGGCAAGTTACCCATGCGCTACTTGATGCAACGATGAATCAAGTTCAGCATGGCATATGCTTGTTACCCGTACCAACCTGACGGACCTTGCCTATTTTTTGGCGATCGCGCGTCACCGAAATTTCCGACTGGCCGGTTTGGAGCTTGGCGTATCAGCCTCCGCGGTCAGCCACGCCCTTAAAGGTTTTGAAGAGCGCGCGGGCGTCCGTCTGATCAACCGGACCAACCGCTCCGTTACCCTGACGTCGGCTGGTAAGGCGCTTGAGCAGTCGGTCTCCGGCTCATTTGCTGACATCGGGTCCGCACTCGAAAGCCTCGATCAGCTTCGTGCCACTCCTGGCGGCAAGATCCGCATCAACGCCGTCGTCGATGCGGTAACGCTAGTTCTCGGTCCCGTGCTTGCCGAGCTGTCTCGCCGCCACCCCGATATCGAGGTCGACCTTGTCTCTAGCAACCGTATCGTCGATGTCGTCGGTGAAGGGTTCGACGCAGGCGTGCGCTATGGTGGCACCGTTCCTGAAGACATGATCGCGCAGCGTCTTTCCGCCGACCTTAGATGGGTCGTCGCGGCATCCCCGTGCTATCTGGACGAACATGGCACGCCAACCCATCCGGAGGAGTTGAAGCACCACCGTTGCCTCGGGGTTCGGCTCGGTGACGACAGTATCTACCGTTGGGAGTTCGAGGGGCCGGAGGGTGACTTTGACGTGCCCATCAAAAGCGCGATGACAGCCGATGACAGCCGATCGACGCTAGCGATGGCGTTGAACGGTGCAGGTCTGACGTTCGGGCTTGAGCAACTGTTTGCCAAGCATGTCACCGATGGAACTTTGCGTCTGCTGCTAACCGATTGGGCAACGACGGGGCCCGGCTTCTACCTCTACTATTCCGGACGACGGCAGCTACCCGCAGGGTTGCGCGCTTTGCTGGCCATAGCGGGTGAACTAAAGCCGCTTGGCTGACGCATACGCATGGGTTCCAGCTATTCAGCTCCGCCCCGTCCTAAATATCACCCTTGGTCAGGTGACAGGCAAGACCCAGTTGCGGACGTTCGCGGCCGCTTTCGACCTTCCGAACTTCGGACATTCATTCATGTCCATCCGAAGTCCGGCGTATTTGAGTGATCTGCCACTATCTCAGCAGGCGAGCAGGATTTCCCGCCACGGTCGCACCAGCGCGAACATCGCGCGTCACGACACTGCCTGCGCCGACGATCGCATTGTCGCCGACGGTGATGCCGGGCAGGATCAGCGCACCACCGCCTATCCAGACATTGCGTCCGATGATGACCGGCCGACCGAACTCAAGCATCCGGTCACGCTGGACCGGATCGCGCGGATGATCGGCCGTTAGAATTTGCACACCCGGACCGACTTGCGTGCCCGCACCGATCCGCACTGACACGACATCGAGTACCGTGCATCCGAAATTGAGGAACGCGCCCTCGCCCAGATCGATGTTGAAGCCATAGTCGCAGTGGAAGGGCGGCCGGATCGTCGCACCGCATCCGGCGTGCCCGAGACCTTCTACCAAAAGTGCATGGCGCTCCTGCGCGGTGGCGGTCGCGGCGCGGTTGTAGCGATCGCACCACGCAGCGGCGCGCGCCGCATCCTCGACGAGTTCCGGGTCGTCGGCGATGTAGAGCTCGCCCGCCAGCATCCGTTCCTTCTGGGTCATCATGATCAACTCAAGTCGTGAAGGTCCTTACCGAGCGGCGCGGTGATGCTGAGGTCGGAGAACAGTACTTCCAGTCCCGCGCGTTCGGGCGTGCAGGCCATCGGCCCGACCTGATAGGAGGACGCGATCGGAAAAGGCGCGAGCCTGACCAGCGGCCAGGTCTTGCCGTCCGCCGAGACCTGCAAACGCAGGACGCCCTTGGCGACGGTCGCGCGCATCCAGAAATCCTGCGCGTCATGCTCGTAGGGGCCGGTTGCCCAATCGGACTTTCCATCGGTCAGCACGCTGCTCAGCATGGCGCGCCCGTCGGACAATTCGATCCCCGCCTTGACCCAGCGTCGTTCGTCGACCCGCACCATTATGCCGGCCTGATCGTAGAGTTTCTGATACTGGCCGCGAATGCGCAGCTGGGCGGTAAACGCGGCAGGCGCGGTGAAGCCGAGGAAATGACCGCTGTCCCGGGTGAAGCCGTAATGCGTCTCGCGCCAGAAATCGCTGCCCTTGTCGGTGACGAGCGTCAGGTCTCCGCCGGGTGCGGCTTTCCAGGCCTTGGGCGCATTCAGCCAGCGACCGTCACGGCGCCCAAGCGCCGAGATTGCCGGGCGCTGCGCGGTCGCGACGCCGGCATTTCCCGCGATCGCAAGCGCCGCAGCACCACCGATCACCGCCCGCCTGCTCACCCGATCGTGCGTCATAGCCGCTGCCTTCCAATTACCTTCGATGTTGTGTACATATGTACACATGCCAAGATCGAGGTAAAGAGGCGATGACTCAACAGACCCGGCGCAACGATCCGGCACGGCGGCAACGCATCATCGATGCGACACTGGCGGTCATTGCCGATCACGGAACCGCGGCAACGACCCACCGCCGCATCGCCGAGGCGGCGCACGTGCCGCTCGGTTCGGTCACCTATTATTTCGCGACCCTGGAGGACCTGCTGACGGCAGCCTTCCTGCAACTCGCCGCCAAATCCTCCGCGGCCTTCCGCGCCCGCCTGGACGCTGCGACCGACAGGGCAGCGGCGTGTTCGGCGGTCGTCGACATCATCGCGAACCAGGTCTGGGCGGAACCCCGCACCCTGTTGTTGAGCTACGAACTCTACGCCTTCGCGGCCCGGCACCCACCGGTCGGCGCGGTTATGCAGCGCTGGATGGACAGCAGCAGAGAGTCCTTGGGGCGCTTCTTTGACCCGCTCACGGCGCGCGCACTCGACGCGCTGATCGAGGGTATCGGCATTCACAATTCGATCGATCGCGCCCCCCTCGACCGCGATGCGATCAAGACCATCGTCGAGCGGATTGCCGCGTGTTAGCCGGTCCGATCCATCAGGCTGCCCCAGCGCAAATGCCGCCACCGTCAGGATCAAGCCCAAGCGTATGGGGTCACCGCCGCATGACCGCAATCGATGCCCCTTTCATGCGCGCGCCGCTTCGAGCTAAGGCGCGGCGCGCAGGAGATTATTCATGAAGACAGCGCCGGTTGCCCTTCTCTACCAAGCGCTTCCACCACCGTTGATCGGCGGACTGCGAAAGGACGCAAAACCGGGCGGATATTCAGATGGCGGCGCGGACATTGCTTTCGCCTTGCAGACGGCTGGGGTGAATATGGTCACGCCCACCTCCTCGCCAGACCCTGCCAGGGCACTCGACTGGGTCTTCCCGGACACGGCCGAGGGCATTCGTAGCGCGGGCGCAGCCGGCGCATCGGTCCTGTGGGCGAACACGGTCTTGTTTGAAGGGCATCCGCTTGAGGCTGCAATGGTAGACTTCGACATCGTCGGGCAGCTTCCCACGGCAATGCAGGCGTTCGACGACAAGTTCCAGACCAACGTTCTCCTTGCCGAGGCTGGTCTGCCGGTAGCGCAATCGTTTCTCTTGTCCGGCACGGCAAAGGAGAACGTCTGCGCGCTGGCCGACCTCGAGCACGCATGCGCGTCGCGCGGCATGTCCTTTCCGATGATCGTCAAACCGGTGCGCGGACGTGGCAGCCAAGGCGTCACCCTGGTGGAAAGCCTCGGCGACCTGCGCGACGCCGCGACTGCCTTGATCGCAGCCGCCACCTTCGGCGACATGCTGATGGTAGAGGAGTTTCTCGGCGGTGACGAGATGACCGTCACCCTCATGCCGCCCGCGTCCCCGCGCCCGGACGGTTCGCGGGCACCGACGCACTGGGCCTTGCCGCCCGTGTACCGCTTCGATCAGCGCGCCGGAATAGCTCCGTATAACGGCGACGTTCCGGTCACCGCCAACAGCATCGCAATCGCTCCCGAGCGACTACACGATCCGGCCATCGTGGCGATGATCGGCAGCTGTATCTCAGCAGCCGCGCTCGTTGACGCGCGCACCGCGATCCGGATCGATTGCCGGGCCGATCGTCATGGTTTGTACAAATTGTTCGACCTTAACATGAAACCCAACATGACGGGGCCGGGCCGCCCGGGGCGCGAAGATCAGGATTGCCTCTCAGCGATCGCCGCCCGCGCCGAGGGCTGGAACTACGTCGATCTCTTGTTGGCGATGCTTGCTGCCAAATGGAGGGTCCAGCCGCTGTAGGGAGCTTAGCTAAGAACGTCAGCTACGGGGCGGGAGTACCTGCCCATGCTTCCGGTCAGACCCACAAGCGGCCACTCAGTGCATTCGGTCGGCTCCCCAACTTCTACCATTCGTTCAGGCTGGCTGATGCCCCCCTTTCGCAGGCGGGTAAGTTAGCTGGACTTCGTGAGGTGGAGGTGGATTTCGCACCAGCCTCGTCGGATCGTACCACCAGCGTACCATTTCTGTTCACAGGTCCTCGCCTGCCATACAGCCTCGCCGCTCGAAGGTCATCGACACCGAACGAGACGTCAGAACATCAACAAGGGAATCTCTTCCATGAATATGAAGCGGCCCGTAATCAGACATCCATGAGCGAACCTTCGATGTCCGACAGTGTGCGCTTTTATAGACCGCGGCTGATGCCCGGGGTCGAGTTGGTCTCAGTCTGCTACCGCGAGCGCAGCTTCCCGGAACACAGCCATAGCGAGTATGTCGTCGGAGCCGTCGTCGCGGGCGCAGAAACGCTTACCGTGGCTGGACCATCAAACCGGGTCGATACCGGCAACGTTCTGCGACTGCACCCTGACGAGGCGCACGCCAACGCGACGATCGGCCCCGACATCTTGCGGTACGACGTTCTCTACCTTCGCGAGGACACGATCCGCCCCTATCTCGATCGCGGTCGCCACGGTGGGGCCCTCCGGTTTCAGATGCCCGTGTCCGACGATCCCGCCTTACTCGCGGCCGTCTCTGCCGCCCACGCTGCCTTAGGCTGCGATCTGTCAGGACGAATGGAACAGGAGAGCGCGCTTGCTGTCTTAGTGCAGGCGCTCGCCGTTGAAAGTTGCGGCGTTCCGGACACTAACGAATCGCAGCCCGTCCACGCGGCTCGCATCATCGATGCGAAGGCGTACATCGACGCGAACTATGCAGACGGCTTTGGCCTGCACGATCTCGCCAGGCTGAGCGGCCTCAGCGTCTTCCACTTCACGCGCAGCTTCAAGAAGGCGGTCGGGCTCAGCCCGCTCGCTTACCGCAACCAGCGACGAGTCACGGAAGCGAGGATGCGACTGCTCGATGGGCAACCGATCGCGCAGGTGGCGCTGGACATGGGCTATGCGGACCAGAGCCACCTGACCCGTCAATTCCAGCGCATCGTCGGCGCGTCGCCGCGTCGCTACGCACAGCAATAACGTTCAATCCGGCCGCACCCGCGACGGCTAGCATTGGCTCCACTCAAAGGAGGTCTGACCGATGCACACTGCTCCAACCCGCCGCTCGCTGCTCAAGGCCAGCGCCGGCCTCCTTGCCGCCCAGACCTGGCCGTTCGGCGTCGGGGCAGCCGAACCGCCGCATGATGTCACCTATGCTGAGGACTTTGATGAACTGTGGCGGACGCTTGGTGAGCGGTATTGCTACTTCGGCGAGAAGCAGACCGACTGGGCTGCCGTGCGCGCGCTGTACCGTCCACAGGCGCTCGCCGCTGGCTCGCGCGATGACTTCGCCACCATCGTCGACCGCGTGCTCGGCGAATTGTACGATGCGCATACGCATCGGGGCGACGCGGCCGACGGCACCGCCCGCCTGCCCTACTACGACCTCTGGGTAGAGCCCCGCAACGGGAACGCGCTCGTGACCAGCGTTCGGGACGGGTCGGCTTCGGCAGACGCAGGAATCGTGGCCGGTGATACGATTACCGGCGTTGATGGCATACCTGTCGCTGCGCGAGCCGAAGCGTCCATGCCGCGTTGTCTGAGCCACCCTGATCCCGCCGCCACTGCCTTTGCGTTCAATATCGCGGTCGCCGGAAGACGCGGCCAACCACGTCGGATCACGCTGCGCAGCGCCAAAAGCGGCGAACGAGCAGTATTTCTGCCATTGAAGAACATGCCCAGGCTGCCGGACGTTGAAAACCGGCTGCTTCCGGACGGTTATGGCTACATCGTCATTCGCAGCTTCTCCGACCAAGCGGTGATCGACGCATTCGACGCTGCGCTGCTTCGATACCGTGAGGCGCCGGGATTAATCATCGACGTGCGCCAGAATGGCGGAGGCGATACCGCAGTTGCGCGGCCGATTATGGGACGCTTCATCGCGATGGAAAAGCCGTACGCCCGAATGCGCCGACGCGACGGCGACCATTTGAGCGATCCATGGACCGAGGTCGTCGACCCCCGCGGTCCCTTCACCTACACCGCGCCCGTCGTCGTTCTCACGACCCGCTGGAGTGCCAGCATGGCTGAGGGCTTTCCGATGGGTATGCGTGGGATCAGGCGCGCCTCCATTGTTGGCACGCCGATGATGCGCCTTGGTGCCGGAGTATTCCCGCTACACCTGGACCGTACAGGCATTCAACTGCAATACTCAGCAGAGCCGGTTTACGACGTGCATGATCGCGCACGCTCGCTCCTTGTGCCCGATGTCCTTGTCTCTCCTACCGACGATGCTCTCGCCGCCGGCATAAGAACGCTGGATATGAAGCGGAAAGCATCTTCGTAGGCCGTTGGCTGGCGAGGCCGACCCACAAGTCGAAATTCAGCCACCCCTTCCCGCTCCCCAACTTTGGACGTTCGTTCATCGTCGCGAATAATCAGCCTGATACCCCGGCCATCCACTGACGAATGTCGTGCTCTGGACAAAGTCGACCACTATGGCATCTTTGGTTCGCCGTATTGATCCGGTACGCGCAGTGCAAAGAAAACGGTTTCCGCCTCACTTCTCGTTAGGCGATGATGGTGGTGAGATTAACGTCATCATCAAAGACATTGGTTGGGCAGGAACGGAAAATGAGGCTTATTGGTCAACGCTGGGAATTCCAGATCGGTAACACCATGGTCGAGGTGGATAACGCGTACAGCTGGACACTGTGGGGACAAGAACGCCTGCTAGTGAACGGAGAGCAAGTTCACGCCAGCAACGGCAGGATGCGGTTTTCACAGAAATACCGCGAGCCTTGGCTCACGCCATTCGGCGATGGTGAATTAAAGGTCTGGCTAAGAAGCACCGCCACCCAAATACGGTGCAGCGCGTCTCTAGACGGTGAGGAAGTACCGGCGACTGCCATGTATGCCACCAACTGGCAGGGACCGGCAGGTAGCTGGCCGACAGAAGACAAGTGGGAGAAGCAGCTGCCGGGGGTCGGTTTGGCAGCGAACTAAAGCGATCGGAATGAAAAGTCGCTTTTATGGAATGGCTTCGCAGTCGTACCTCTAACGTTCGGATGTGGGCGCAATCAGACGTCAATTTGAGCTGAGTTCGTGCTTTCAACTATCACATCTCCGGCATGACTGTGGCTCCCACGACCCACATCCGGCCATTCAACGCGCCCGAGGCGCTGCCCCAAACCGGACGTTCGTTCAGCCTTCCGATTTTGGCGTTACCTGGCTGGCTGCTGATTGACTGATTCCGGGAAACCGACGGCTCTGGGTTGCCCTTCGTTTCTATGACGGTCGAGGGGTATAATGCTGGCAACCGGTCACCCGCCTCGGTCGATCGCCGACTGCTTGTCCACGGTTGGAAAACAGCTCAACCGACGCTCGTTGCCGGTCCACTCGCGCTAAAGCGCAGCCTTTTTCTTAGCTACTCGGCGCCGCCGGCTAACTGCGACGTTCACAGTCTTGGGCCTCTGACGATCCATCACGCCACTAGCGCCAAGACGGACTTAACTACTTCCGTTAAGTTGCGTTGACAGATCGCGGCGCACGACTATGGTGCCTATCAGATGGACATCGATTTCGAAGATAACCGCCTTGCGATGATCGAAACGGCAGCCGCAGCTGATACGCGGTTGCCGGTTGCTGTCATCCAATCCGCGCGCCATCGCCTGTGCGTTCTGCGAGCAGCGCCGGATTTGGAAACCGTGAAAGCCTGGAAGAGCCTTGAGTTGCAACATCGCTCGGAAACGGCGGAGCACCTGGTGATGCTGTCGCCCCAGTGGGCGATGGTCGTGACATTCATAGAAAAGAATAGTGCCATGACTGCGATCGTGAAGAAAATGGAAGAGCGACTGCGGGGGGCGGCGTGATGGCGAGCGGTAATCAGGTGGCAATTGATCCGCCGGGCATGTTCATAAAGTTGGAGCTTGAGGCACGCGGCTGGTCGCAACGCGACTTGGCCTTCATCCTCGGGCAGACCGAGCAACAACTTAATCCATTGCTGTCCGGCAAGCGCGGGATTACACCCGATATGGCGCGGCTTCTCGGTGATGCGTTCGGCACGGCGCCTCAATTCTTTCTGAACCTGCAAGGGCGCTACGACCTTCAGAACGCCAAGGAGCCGGATCCGGCGGTCCGCACCCGCGCGGACCTGCAGACGCACTTCCCCGTGCGTGACATGATTAGACGTGGCTGGATTCAGGACGGCGAGGCGTCACTCCTTCAACTCCAGATGGACCGCTTCTTCGAGGTCGCAAACGATCCCGATGCGGGACCGGGCGACATCGCCTTCGCCGCCAAACGGACCCATTATGACGAGACGCCGCCTCACCAGCTGGCCTGGGTGTTCCGCGCGCGCCAGCTTGCCCGACAGACCACGGTCGAGGCCTATGCGGCGGACAAGCTCGAAGAACTTCTCCCCAAGCTCAGGTCTCTGATGGTTGATCCCGAAGCGGTCGCGGCAGTCCCTGGACTGCTGGCCAGCGCCGGAGTCCGTTTTGTGGTGGTCGAGGTTCTACCCAATGCGAAGATCGACGGTGTCTGCACATGGCTCGACGACGCGTCTCCGGTGATCGGCATGTCGACGCTCTATGACCGGCTCGACAATTTCTGGTTCGTACTGCGCCATGAGATCGAGCATGTGCTGCGCGGGCATGGCAAACAGTCAATTGGAATGGTCGACCATCTTGTTGGCGACAATATTGGCGACGGAAAGGGAGAAACGGACGAGGAGGCCATTGCCAATGCGCAAGCTGCCGAATTCTGCGTGCCGGTCACGAAGATGGCCTCCTTCTACGCCCGCAAGCACCCGTATTTTTCGGAGCGCGATGTACTCGGCTTTGCAGCACTCATGTCCGTCCATCCGGCAATCGTGGTCGGGCAACTGCAAAAGCGGATGAAGCGCTACGACTATCTGCGCAAATATCAGGTCCCGGTTCGCCGGCACCTGCTTAAGAACGCGGTCGCCGATGGCTGGGGCAATCCGGCCGAGGCCCATTTGTAGGACAATCCGAATGGCGAAATACAGCGAACAGATGCAGGCGATCTTCGAACGTTTTAGGGCGACGGTGAACCCTGACCCGGTATCTCTCGACGAGGTTGCGGCATGGGCGATCGACGAGGGCCTGTTCCGGCCCGGCCCGCGCGATGTCGCGAAACTTTGCCGCGACGCACTGGCAGATAGCCTGCGCCAGGAGAAGCGGATAGATGCCAAAGGGCGAAAATATCGCACGAAGCATTCGGTGCGGACGTGGATTGGAGGCCAGCAATTAAGTCTGTGGGCCGATATCGACACCGCGCCACGCGACTTTCTGGAGAAATCCTTCGCTCAGCGCCGCCAGTCGATCGTCGGCGACTGCTTCCAGATCAAACAGGACGTCGATCACTTCAACGACGAACGATCGGGCGAGAAACCGATTCAGATCATTCTCGACTTCACCGAGGACGTGGCCGAAATGGAAGCCGCCCAGCATCGGGATCTGGGCGACGAGGAGGCGGCTTGATCCGGCCGTCCCGCTGAGCGGAACAATCCTGAATAGCGCAAAGCACCGGTAGCAGTCGACTATAGCCCGTCGTTCGCCACTCAGTTTTTGCATGGCAGTTTCTGACGCAACTGACCATTCGCCAAGCGCGATAGCCCATTGAGTGCTGTTGAGAGTGACAGCAGGTCGAGCTTGGAACTTGCGGACTCGAGGAGTGAAGCGAATTGATGAAGTTCGACGAGGCGATCGCAGACAGTGAGCAGTTCAGCAAGCGGCACCTGCTGCTAGGCAACGGCTTCAGCATAGCGTGTCGGGCCGATATATTCCACTATGGGTCGCTATACGATCAAGCCGACTTCTCGGCCGTGCCCGAATTGGAGCAGGTTTTCGCGGCCTTGGGGACCAAGGATTTCGAGGCGGTGATCCGCACACTTGAAAGTTCGGCGACCATCTTGCCCGCCTATGTGGCCGATGGCGGGGCGGCGCCGCAGAAGATGCTCGATCACGCGGCGATGCTGAAGGAGATTCTGGTTCAAACCATTGCCGGCAACCACCCGCCCATTCCGTCCGAAATCCCCGACGAGAAGTTTGACGCCTGCCGCCGGTTCCTGTCCCACTTCCTGTCGGGTGAAAGGGCGGGCTGCGTCTTCACGCTGAACTACGACTTGCTCCTGTACTGGACCCTGATGCACGAGGACCCGTTCTTCGGCGCGGCCGTCAATCTCGCCAAGAACGACGGCTTCGGGAACGACGAAGACGAGCCGGCCGCGGAATATGTCGTCTGGCAGGGTGAGACGAACGCTCACAGTGCCAGCGTCATGTTCCTGCACGGGGCGCTACACCTGTTCGATTCTGGCAAGGACCTGCTCAAGTACACATGGGTGCGCAAGGGCGTGCCCCTGATTGACCAAGCCCGCGCTGCGCTGGTCGCAAACAAGTTCCCACTGTTCGTGGCTGAGGGTACCAGCGCCCAGAAGAAGGCTAAAATCCGGCACAACGCCTATCTCTATCAGGGTCTGAAGCAGTTCACCGCCAATGTGACCAAGGGACCGCATTGCTGGTTTATCTTCGGTCATTCGCTGGCGGCGAACGACGACCACATACTCACCCGCATTGGCCGTGGCAGGTTCAAGAAGCTGTATGTCGGCCTCTACGGCGATCAATTGGAGGTGTGGAACCAAGACATCATCGCGCGCGCAAACTGGTTGAAGGGTTTGCGCCAAGACAAGTGGGCGCTGGAGGTCGAGTTCTACGACGCCGAAACCGCGCAGGTATGGGGCTGATCAGGCAGCATCTGTGCCGGAAGGCGGCGACTGCCGTATCCGGGATCAGGTCCATTGCTAGCGCAGTTAGCTGTCCTAGCTGCCCGGCTGATTGATGCCGAAGAAGGCGACGGCGGATGCGTGATCGCGGGCCGCTTGGCAGGCCACACATATGCGCACGCTGGGCATCGCCGCGTGCCAGCGCGTCCGTATCGGCTCGCCGCATGCGTAGGATTCATCGGCGCTCTAGCCAATCGGCATACGGACACGGGCGACGGACATGGCGTCACCGAGCATGTCGTCGATCTGATCGAGCACCGCGCCGTCGGGCACCCAGCCGTTCGCGATTTGCGTTCCGAAGCAAATGCCCGGGGTCTGATATGGGGATCTTGGGGATGATCGCCAACATCGTCGCAACCCGAGATCACTGTTGGACCTGCATTGCGACGGCGTCTGCAGCCCGGGCAATCGCCTCGTCAAAACTAGTGTATTGGACCGTCTTGCGAATCGCCGGCAGGCCAAGCGCCATCAATGAGACGATGCCTCGTCCGATCTGGAGTTCGTGCTGGCTGTCATCCGGATTGCGGTACTGGACCTCCCTGACGCGGTTGATGCCGAGATCGCCGATGAGCATGACGACTGGAATTCCCGCAGCCTCCGCGATCTGCAGCTCGATGCCTAGGCCGGTGGACGGGAAGCTCGCGTCCGCCACGACAAGGTCAGCATCTTCGACCATCCTGCGATCCCAGTCATAGCAAAGTCCTGCCTGGTCACCCGCCGGCTTCAGGGCGAGTTGGGGGTCGCTGTCGACTAGGGCGTAGCGCACGCTCGTCACGCTCAAACTACTGCGCAGCTTGGCAGCCAGCCCGTGCAAGTATGAAGTATAGTCGGCGAAGACGTCACGCGGTACATGAGTCAAGCCGCAAGCGATGTATATCTTCATGATGAAACCTCTCAGTTCGGTACCCTGACGTTGGGGATCATGATCTGATGCCCCGTCATCTCACAGGCTATTTCGTCTAGAAACTGGGACGGCGACATGGCTATGAACTCGCTGAGCAGCCAATTCTTCGGTCCGTCAAGATACGATCTGAGCTGCGAAGGAGTGTAACGGCAAATTTCGCTCAATCGGTGCATGGCGATCAGCATCAACGTGATCGGGCTTCGATCGATTGTGCTCGCGCCGGTCGTCTTTAGGTACCACAGGGTGTGCGAACCGTTGATGTAGTGGATGACCCGGCGGATCTCCGCATTCAGATCACTCAGCGAGGCGAGTTCTGCGTCGGTCGGACGGCCGGCCGCAGCCCAGTGGATTGTGCGGGTCGACACGATGGCGGGCGGGCCTCCGACAACCTCCGCGACTTCTGGCGGCAGGCGCCTCCTGTAGATGCTCCAGTTGATGCCATCACCAATCTCGGCATGGAGCGAAACCTGTCCAGATGCCGTGTCCCGCTTGAAGATCGCCCGTCTGAGCGGGATGAACCGCTCTGGCTTGTTGGAATAGCTCAGACAGCAGGTGCGATGCACGCACACGACGTTGTACAGTATGTCCTCGAGGCTGTGGACGCGGGCAGCTTCGATTTCCGCGAAGTAGGAGGCCATCGCAGGCACGATGCCGTTCTGCTTAATCTTGATCCCCTCATTGCTGAGGACGGTTTTGCTGTTCGGCCCGCGCATCCTGTTGCCGGACACACCGTGATAAGGATTGAACGCGATCGACTTGGAGGCGAGAAGCGCCTTCGCGGCGTTCATAAAGCAGTAGTACAGGACCAGAGGCGATGACTCGATCGGCAACCCCTGCGCCGCGCAATGGAAGTTTCTCGCCTGCCTCCAGTAATGTTGCGCCTCTTCCTTCTTCTCTCTTCGGAGCCATAGATCGACATAGTCGAAGGGGTCCAAGGTGAGCACGGTCTTCATCCGGAAGTTAGATCCGATGACTGCCTTTGTCAGCGCAATTGACTTCGTCCCGATATTAATCTGTTCAGATGACACCGATCCCCCCGCCGCAAGCTATCCTGCGACGGAGTTCCTATTACGCAACCTCGCAATTGTCTCGGTGCATTTGCCGCTGCCACAAGCAACCGCTGAATGTCCGTTTCTGGCGAGAGCTGCCGCGCGAACCATCCGTCTGCAAAGGCAGCATCGTCCCAGCCGAAGCCATTCCAATTGAGTGGCGGCTGCCGAGATCCTCGCAAAGCTGACGGGCGGCAATCAGGAAGCGTCCGAAGCTGGTTCTACGACCGCCATGAGCCGCGGAACTGCCGACTATGTGCTCCTGAATGAAAGTCGGCTTACCTCGGCTCGTCGCTCCAAACCGGTCAGTCCGGTTTCCACCAAGTCGCGACGTTCGGAACGGCCGAAGCTGGTGGTGAGCGGACCGTCCGCTTTCGGGGGCTAATAGGAAAGTGACGCTGTTTTAGCTGCCTTCCTTCCGGCAACCAACAAGATCAAAAAATTGCCTATCGAGGAAGGCGGTGTCTTTGGAACCCGCCGCGTCCCGGAAAAGCATATGAGCCGGAGGAGGTTCTCCCCGCTTCGGAACGTGATTGATCAGATTATACATGATATCGGTTCCGATATATTGCCTGTTT